>DASZKW010000074.1:0-9137 GCA_035552775.1 Acidimicrobiales bacterium
AGCCGGCGGGGCGAAGGCGGCGCGGAACTGGGCGACGGTCCAGAAGTCGTGGTAGGCGGCGCTCCCGGGGGTCGACACGGCCTTGGCCAAGGACGCCAGCTGAGCCTGCTTCGGTGAATTCAGGTACAGGGCGAGGCGCGCCTCGGTGCTGGCGGGTGCAGCTCCCTCGACCCGGGCGCCGTACTGCGCCGGCGATGGGGGCTGCACTCCGGCGAGGCGCACGATCGCCGTCCCGCCTGAAGATGGCCCACCCGTCGTCGCCCCCGCCGCTGGGGCGGTAAACGCCATCACCAAAACCACCACGGCAGCAAAGCCCGCCCCGACCCGTCCTTGCATGCCCATCGTCTCCCGCCGTATCCGGTGGCTTTTTCCCAAGTTTAGCTTGGCTGGCGCTTAGGGAGCGTTGGTTCGGGCTAGCTGGTCAAGGTCGGGTATCGGGCTGGCGCCGGCGGAGAGTTGGTCCGCCCGATGCCGCCGCCAGGGTGGCCGGGTCGACCTGCAGCCCGAAGCCGTCGGCCAGGCGCGTCAGGTGGTTGAAGATGCCGACGATGTGGGCCACCTCGAGGCATCCTTCGTCGTCGAGTCCGACTTCGCGCAGCGACGCCCAGTCACCTGCGCCGACCGCACGGGGGTCGGCGCTCAGCTTCTCGGCGATAGCGCACAGTGCGCGACCTCGGGCCGACAGGGGGGCGTCGGACCAGTGCCCGTGCTCGATGGCTGCGGCTGTGTCGTCGTCGCCCCCCTCGGCACGCAGAAACTCTGCGTGAGAGGTCGTTCAGTAAAAGCACGTCTGCGCCGACGCGGCCACCGCGGCGACCATCTCGCGCTCGGGGCGGTCGAGGGCGCCGGGTTCGAACATGATCGCCGCGAACAGGGCCTGGAACGCCGGGGCGATGCGCGGGTGGGCCGCCAGCAGCCGGCCCATCGCGGTCGTGAAGCCGAAGTCGTAGGGGTGGCCGTGCGGCCGGGCTGCGGCCATGGTCTCGGGCGACGGCAGGTCGATGTATGCATCGCCGTCCCCCGGGCGCACACTCACGCCGGCCCATGGTAACCGCGCCTGACGCAGCGACGGGCGCCGTTACCATCGGAACTGAGGTGGCAGATGCGGATGCAGTCATGACAGCGGGCGCCGGGGCGCCAACGCCTACCCGCACGTGGCGCCCGGCGGCGGTGCTGGGAGTGGTGGTGCTGACAGCGAGCGCCGTGTTCGGCGCCGACCCGTGGGGTGTGCGCGACCGCCTGCTGGGCTCCGCGGTCGCCCCCCCCGCCCCGGTGGCGTCGAGCCGTGACGCCGGGCGGCCCACCCCGGCGCCACCGGTCACGTCGGTGTTGCGATCGGTGCCGTGGTGGCAGGGCGTGCGCACCTTGCGCGGGGCGGGGTCGATGACGGTGCCGGGCTTGGCGATCGCCGGCAACGCCTTGCAGTGGCGGGCGACGTGGACGTGTCGGACCGGCCGTCTGGCGGTCTCCGTGCCGGGCCGGGCGCATCGTGTCGTCGACGCCGCGTGCCCGGGGACAGGTGTCGGCTACGCCACCACCGAGGGGACCACCAGTGTCGGGGTCGCCGCCAGCGGGTCCTGGCAGATCCGTGTCGACCAGCAGGTCGACGTGCCCCTCGACGAGGCTGCCCTGCCGGCGATGACCGCGCCGGGTGCGGCGCCGGTATCGACCGGGTCGTTCTATGACGTCGACCAGGTCGGCACCGGCACCGTGACTCTCTACCGGCTCGCGGACCGCGGCTACGCCGTGCGCCTGGCCGGTTTCTATGTCACCCCGAACACCGACTTGGAGGTCCGCTTGAGCACCGTGGCCGCCCCCCGCTCCACCGGCGGCTACAGCGCCGCCCCGTCCGCCCATGTCTCGTTCCTCGACGTGACCGCCGGCTCGTTGAACTTCGCCGTGCCCGGGCTGGACCCGGCCGGGTACCGCTCGGTGGTGCTGTGGTGCGACCGACTCCACAGCGTCTACGCGGCGGCGACGCTCACCCCCGCCCCGTGAGCGCGCACGCCGCCGTGACCACTCCGGCAGCCGCGCCCGGGCCCGCGTTGATCGTCGTCGGGCGGACGATCCCGGTGGTCCTGCCGACCAGGGGCGACCCTCGCCTCAAGCTGTCGGCGGTCATCGTCACCATCCAGGTGTTGGGCCAGACACTGCTCGGCTTCAAGGTGTCGATCGCCCAGATCCTTGTGTCGGTCGCGTTGGGGGCGGTGGTGGAGGCCGCCGTGATCTTGCGGGCCCAGCAGGTGTTGGTGTGGCCGGCGAGCGGCATCCTGACCGGCAACAGCGTGGCGTTGCTCCTGCGGGCGTCGGGGACCCGCCACGGGGACTGGTGGAGCCTGCACGGCATCGGCTTTTCGTGCTGGCCGTGTGCTTTGCCCTGGCCACCAAGCACCTTATCCGCCCCGCCGGCCGCCACCTGTTCAACCCCTCCAACGTGGGCCTGGTGTGGACGCTGCTGGTCATAGGACCCAGTCACGTCTTCCCCCAGTACCTGTGGTGGGGACTAGCGCGAACGGTGAATCCCACACCGGTCCGTCGAGGTTCTCGAAGTCCCGGACGTCGCCGTTGAAGTCCTCGTAGAGCACGAACAACGAGCCGTCCGAGCCGACGACCGCGCTGGGGGCGCCCACAAGGCGCCGGCTGGCGTCGCTCACCCGCACGGGCGCCGAGAACGTCGCCCCCCCATCGGTGGAGCGGACCTCCACAACCGGCGCCGGCGCCCCGAGCAGGCTCAAGTCGCCGACCTCGCTGCCCTGCAACCACGTCAGATACACGGTCCGGTCGGCGCCGACCGCCAACCGAGGCTGGAAGACCAGACCATCGGCCACCTCCACAGGCGCCGACAGCGTGGCGCCACCATCGCCCGACTTGGCCAGCCACAGCGTCTGGGGGTCGTTGCCGGTCCCCTCCAGGTTGAGATAACTGAAAAACAGCGTGCCGTCACGGGCGAACACGGCGTCGGGGGCGTAAGGCCGGTCCCGCCCAACCGGAAGCGGCAGGGAGCGGTGCCGCCACGTCCGGCCACCATCGCCGCTCCAGTTCACCTCCGCGGAAAACCCGGGCCGGTCGACCCTGTCGACCACCACCACCTCGGAGGGACGGGTCGGGTTGCGCGTCACCGTCGGCGAGTTGCGAGCCGAGACCAGCTGCCAGGCATCGTCGGGGCTGGCCACCACGTTCGCACCCACCCTGGTGTCGCCGACCGCGAAGACGGCTGCCATGGCCGACGCCACCGCGCCGACTCCGAACAGCACGGTCAACACCAGCAGCGACCGCCCCGCCCGAGTGCTCCTTGCACCCCGCCCGCCCGCTCCGTCACCGGTCGGTCCCGCGGTCGCGGGCCGAGGGCCGGACGGGCGGAGCGGCGATAGGCGCACGTTCGTTCAGGATAAGACGTTCACCGACGGCAACGACGCCGCGTCCGTCGGTCCACTTTGCCGCCCGAACGCCACTACCATGACCACTCGACTTCGCTGGGGGACGACGCCGAGCCCACCGGCCGACCTGTCGGCGGAAACGCCCGATTAGGAAGCTCAACCGCGGTTTGTATGCGTGGGTAGCAGCGGCGCAGGTGTGATCAACTCGATTGGTCATCGGCCCTGAGACCCGACATTGAAGGGTAGCCACGGCCGTCGCCGAGATAGAACGCGAGCACTTCGAGCTCCTGCTCGTATGCCCCCGTCCGATCGTGGTCATGATCTCGAATGCTGACAGGAACGATCGGAGGTCTGCGCCTACGAGCACGTCGGCGCGCTCCCACAGAAAGGCCACCCGGTCACCTTCGTCATCGTTAGGGAGCACAGGGCCACATAGCCGTTCCGCAGCCCCTCTTCGAGCTGATCCACGTCGCCCTGAGCTATGACGTTGAAGATGTGCTAGTTCACGACCGGGACGGTAGTGGGTGAACGGCGGAGACCCCTGGTCTCCGTAATGCGTCGCCGTGTAGAACACGTCCTTCGTCGAGGTTCTTACGACGAGCCGCTCATAGTCGGAGGCCGCGTTGCCTGCGTCATTCATGATGTAGTACTCCAGGTAGCCACCGGCGCCGGAAACGCTTGCCGACTCCCGAGACCGCCGAGTCCGCAATGTCAGCCGCATCCGCATCCGCATGATAGCCAATGGGTTTTCGACTGCACGGCTCCGCCTGCAGCGCCATTGCGCTCATGTGGTCACCCCGGTAGGCGCCCATGCGGCGCAACCGGGACCCAGCGCGAGGCGGCGCCGATCATGGCCAGCCAGACAGATGTTGTCCGCCCGGTGACCGGCGCGTCTGGGTGGTCGCGCCACACGACTTGTCCACCAGCACCTCCCCTCGAGGTCAAGATCGGACGTTCAAGTCGGCCGTGGCCATGCCTGCCGCCTTGGCGGCGCCGAGGAGGCTTTGATCGCCCGCTGCGAGCACTACCTCGGGATCGTTGACGAGGCGGGCTGACGCCAAGTGGATAGCGTCATAGCCGCGGAGCCCGAACTGCTCTGCCAGCGCGCCGGCCTCTCCGACGAGGCTCTGCGTGATCTCGACCAGGTCAAGTTGCTCGTGGAGCGCCTCGAAGCCGTCCACCGCGGTCCGCAGTTGGCGTTCATCGAGCCTGGCCAGGCGGCGTGCCATGGCGAGCGCCGCCCGACCTTCCACATAGACCAGACGCGACGACACCACCCGGTCCGCCTCATCCCACAACCGGGAGGCGACCGCGCTCGATGGCTCCTCGAACACGATCGGCAGGACCGCCGACGTGTCGAAGTAAACAATCAACGGCGCTGCTCACCAACGAGGTCGCTGACGCGGCCTCGGCTCTGCACGAGTTGATCCGGTCTTCTCCGAGCCCTCCCCGATGCTGGCGAAACCAGACCTTCCGCTATGGCCCGGTCCAAGGCTCGGCCACCTGTGATCGGGATAATTCGGGCTACGGCCGCACCCCGGTCGGTTACGACGACCTCGTTACCTTCTCGAACGCGGGCCAGGTAGTCGCTCAGTCGGCCGCGTAGTTCTTTAATCCCGACTTCCACAGACCGAGTGTACACGGTGACGGCTGCTCGGTGTGCACGTGGTCGGAGTCCGTCTCGATGGCCCTACGGTCGGCATGGCCCCGCGGTCGGCATGGCCCCGCGGCGGTGGCGAAGACGCCAGCACCGCTCCCACGGCGAGCCGCGTAGGACCGTCACCGCCGGCCCGGCAACCGGTGGCTCCGAAAACCCGTTCCCGTCGGCAGTGACGGGTGAGACAGATCTCGGAACGGAGTTGCTATCGTGACCGGTGATCTGCATGAACTCTTTACCAGGCGAGGTTGTGTCCTGTATGCACGGGCCCACGACGTGACGCCATGCCTGGGAGTGGTGCACGTACCCAAAAGCGGTGGGTCGGCGATGCGCTCGGCGCTGGCCCAGCTCCCTGGCTGCTACGCCGGGCCTTACTACTACGACCGGGTCCACTTCGGTACCGACGACCTCGGCCAGGCAGTACCGGAGCCCAACAAGGCCACCATCGTGGAATCCGGCCGCCTGGCCGAAGTCGTGGGGGCGCACCGGCTCGTCATCGGGCATTATGCCGCGCCGTCGTTGATGGCTGCGGGCTGCGCCGCGCTTGCCGTGCAGGTGCGCGAACCCCGTTCGCGCGTCCTCAGCCTTTACCGCTACTGGCAGACGGAACCCGCCCACGAGCGGCCCCGGTGGGGGGCGTGGGGATCAGATCTAGTGGCCCGTGCCGACCGACCGCTCGGCGAGTTCCTTCGCTCGCCCGCGGTGTGGCCCGCGGTGAGCAACGCCATCAGCCGCCAACTCCTGGTCGACCGGACGACGTCGACCGCTCGGCGAGCAGCATGCCTGCGCCGCTGGGCGGTCGTATCGGGCAGCTACCACCGTCTACGGCGCTCGCTTCGTGTCGTCGAGTGGAGCCAGCGCTCCGACGCCTTCTTGGCGCGGATCTGCGCGGTCGTGGGGGTGGAGGCGGTACCGGCCCTCGAACGCGAGAACGTGACCGAGCCGCTGGCCGACCATCAGGTGATCGACCAGGCCACCCATGGATTGTTGCTGCGGTTGACGAGGGCCGATTCCCACCTGTTGGAACGCCTGGCCGCCGATGGCCTGCTCATGCGGCGCACGAAGCAGGATCTCGATCTTGACTTTGCCGGCACCGCCGAGCGGCTGGGGTTTCACCTTGGGACGGGCAACTAGCCAACGGGGTGGCCGGGTCAAAAGGTGCACAGCTTGGGCTCGAAACCCTAGGCAGGGCCCGTCCTCGCGTACCCCGAGTCCGTCCGAATCAAGACGGGTAGTGCGCCCAACTCCCCAAGTAGCCGGGGTCGGCCACCGACCTAGCAGCGTCGCTGAGTTCTAGGGGTGAGAACGTGTCGATCATCACCGCCGTCTCCTCGGTTCGCTCGACGTCCATCGACGCCTCCACGCTGCCCGGCTGGGGGCCGTGAACAAACCCAGCCGGGTGCAAAGTAAGCGACCCGACACCTATCCCGGCCCCCTTGCGGGACATGAAGTCCCCGGCCGAGTAGAACAGCACCTCGTCGGAGTCGACGTTGGCGTGGTGGTACGGCACCTTGATGGCGCCGGGACCGAAGTCGAAGGGGCGGGGCACGAAACTGCACACCACGAAGCCGGGCCCGGCGAAGGTCTGGTGCACCGGCGGCGGCTGGTGGACGCGGCCGACGATGGGCTCGAAGTCGGCGATGGACAAGGCGAAGGGGTAGCAGCAGCCGTCCCAGGCCACCACGTCGAAGGGGTGGGTGGCGTGGCAGTGGCGGCTCCACCCGGAACGGGTGCGCACCAGCACGGGCACGGGGCCGGCGTCGTCGACGACGAGGGGCCCGGCCGGCGCCCGCAGGTCCCGCTCGCAAAACGGCGCCCCCTCCCGCAGCTGGCCCGTCGCCGTGCGGTACCGGGCGGGGATCCCGATGTGGCCGGCGGCCTCGAGGATCAGGGCGTCGACCCGGCCTTCGACCCGCCAGCGGTGGGTGGTGGAGGCGGGGATGGCGACGTAGTCCCCGGCGCCGACCTCGAGGCGCCCGAAGACCGACTCCAGCACCGCCCGCCCCGCCTGCACGTACACGAGTTCGTCGCCGGCGGCGTTGCGGTACAGGCCCGAGCTGGCGGTGGCGGCGGCCCAGGCGATGGCGACGTCGCCGTTGGCGGCCAGCACCCTGCGCCCGGTCACCAGGTCACCGCCGGGGGCCAGCTCGCCGGCCCGTAGGTGCCACGGAGTCAGCGGGTGGTTGGGAGTCAGAGGGGAAAGGGCGACGTCTACCTGCTCGACCGCGGTGATCGCGCTCGGCGAGGCGCGGTGATAGAGAAGGGACGAGGCGCCGCCGAAGCCCTCAACACCCATCAACTCCTCCGCCAGACGGGCCCCGTCGGCGTCGCGGTGCAGGCTGTGGCGCTTGCGGGGGACGTCCCCCACCTGCCGGTAATAGGTCAACGCGCCTCCCTTGGCCGTGCCGCCAGGATGGTACCGGTCACCTCCCCGAAGCTCACGCCGCCATCCCGGGGCCCGCACCACGCCCGGATCGACACCGTGTCGCCGTCGGCCAGCCACCGCTCCTCGCCGCCGCCCATCTCCATCAGGGATCCGACGTTGTCGGGCCGTGTCCCCCGCTCGGGCCCCGAGATGGTCCCGGTGGCGAGCAGGTCACCGGTGCGCAGCGACGCCCCGTTGCTCGTCAGGTGGGCGACCTGCTGGGCCATCGACCAGTACAGCCCGGCGGCGCTGACGCGTGACAGGACACGCCCGTTGACGCTCAGCTCGAGGCGGATGTCGAAGTTGCGGGGCTCGGCGGCGACGAGGTGGGGGGCGGGCGGGGGGTCCTGGGCCGGCCCGGCGACGGCATAGGGGGCCAGGGCGGCGAGGGGCACCACCCACGGCGACACCGACGTTGCAAATGACTTGCCGAGGAAGGGCCCGAGGGGCTGGTACTCGAACGCCTGGATGTCCCGCGCGCTCCAGTCGTTGACGACCACCGCGCCGAAGACATGCTCGCCGGCGCGCCCGGCGGCCACCGGAGTACCCGCTGTCGAGCCGGCACCGACCACGAAGCCGACCTCCATCTCCAAGTCGAGCCGGCGCGTCGGGGCCAGGGTGCGCCCGTGCTCGGCGCCAGCCGGTCCTGAGGCGCCAGCCGGTCCTGAGGCGCCGGCCGGTCCCGAGGCGCCGGCCGGTCCCGAGGCGCCAGCCGTGCCCGAGGCGGGGGCGTTGTTGCCGGCGACGAAGCCACAGGGCCGGATGATGGCGGTGCCGCTCACCACGACGGTGCCCGCCCGGCCGTGGTAGCCGATGGGCAGGTGGCGCCACGCCGGCGGCAGCTGCGGATGTTCCGGTCGCAGCAGGCGGCCCATGTTGGCCGCGTGGTGCTCGGAGGAGTAGAAGTCGACGTAGTCCGCCACTTCCCAGGGCAGCACCAGTTCGACGCTGTGGCGGGGGCGCACCGCTCCTGGCTTGTCCCGCCTGCGGGAGAGCGGTCCGCGCCCGGTGGGCTGGTCGGGCGCCAGGCCCTCCTGCAACTGCGCCCGGGTGCGGGCCCACGCGTCGGGTCCGAGGGCGAGGAACGCATTGAGGGACCCCGACGACCACACCTGGCGTTCCACGTCCAGGCCGTCCAGCACGGCCAGGTCGACCACCTCGTCGCCGAGGGCCACGACCACGTGGCCGGCGGAGTCGACCCCGTAGGGCAGGTTGTCGAGGCCGAAACCTCGACCTGTCATGCGACGGTGGCGTCCACGGGCTACAGGTTGCCCCGGCGGGCCTGCTCGCGCTCGATGGCCTCGAACAGGGCCTTGAAGTTGCCGTCCCCGAACCCGGACGCCCCCTCCCGCTGGATCATCTCCAGGAAGAGCGTGGGCCGGTCGGTGACCGTCTCGGTGAAGATCTGCAGGAGGTAGCCGCCGCTGTCGGAGTCGATCTCGATGCCGAAGCGCTCCAAGTCGTCCCACGCCACGTCGAACGAGCCGCAGCGGACCCTGGCGTCGCTGTAGTAGGTCGCCGGCATGTCCAAGAAGCGAACCCCCCGCCCGGCGAGCGCGGCCACCGACGTGACGATGTCGGGGGTGGCCAGGGCGATGTGCTGCACGCCGGGACCCCTGTAGGCCTCGATGTACTCGGTGATCTGACTCTTGCGAAGGCCCGGCGCCGGTTCGTTGAT
>DASZKW010000075.1:0-3986 GCA_035552775.1 Acidimicrobiales bacterium
GTTGCCAAGCGGAGAGATGAAGGCGGAGACGAAGACGGCCGGGTCGACGACGACCCTGGCCACCTACGAGGTACCCCGGTCGGCCTCCGCCCGCTCCTCCCGCATCGCCTTCAACTCTTCGTAGGCGAGAGCGAGTCCCTCGTCTTCAGCCAAGGGGTCACCGGCATTCCGTGACCACACCTGATCCACGACGCTTGGCCGTCGCTGGTCGAAATGGCCTCGCAGCGCGGCTTCGATTACCTCGCTTTCCGAACGGCCTGTTTGAGCCGCCTCTGTGCGCGCTGCATTCAAGAGGTCTTCATCGAGCTCGACCGTGGTGGGTCGTCTGGCCACGGCTCCATGATGCCAGAGGAAGGGTCCTTCACGAGCGGTCGGCCTCGTGGAGGACAACGACAGCGCCCGGGGTGGGGATGGTCGTGTGGGTCCGTGCCGCCCGGAAGACGTCGTCGAGCCGGTCAGTGAGCGCTTCGTTGAGGGCGGGGAACAGGTGGCCGTAGACGTCCATCGTCACCGTGATCGAGCTGTGACCGAGTCGCTCCTGGATGGCCTTCGGATGGGCTCCGAGCTCGATCAGGAGAGCGGTATAAGAATGTCGAAGGTCATGAAGGCGCAGGCCCGGGGGGAGGTTGGTCGCCTCGATGGCGGGTCGCACGAACCGTTTGAAGAGGAGATCGCGGCGCAATGGGCCGCCGCGGGGCGCGGTGAACAGGTACTCGTCCGGGTCCAGCGGTCGTCCGAGCTTGGTAACCCGTGTCGCCAGGTAGGCGCTCAACTCTGTGCAAAGCGACCTTGGGATACCGACGCTGCGCCGGGCATAGGTCTTGGTCGGGCCGATCTCGGTCCGCCCGCCGACGACGGTCAGAGCTTCGGAGATCCGCAGCCTGTGGACAACAAAACAGGCCTCTGGCCAGGGAGTCTATGGTCGGGAAGGCGGGATTCGAACCCGCGGCCTCAGCGTCCCGAACGCTGCGCGCTAACCAAGCTGCGCTACTTCCCGGTTTCGGGGATGCTACCCGACGGCACGGGTACGGCCACCGGATCGGGCAGGTAGCTGGTGTCGTACCATGTCTCGCCGTTTAGCAGCGCGCTGGTCGCCCGCCGGATACGGATCGGGTCGAGCGGCTTGATGATCCACCCCTCCACGCTGGCGCGCCGGGCGATGAACACGTCGGCCCGCCGGTCGAGCACCACGAGGGCGGGAAGCGGCTGCACCCGCCCGGCCTCGCCCTCCATGCGCAGGTCGAGGTACACGGCGATGCCCCCCATGCTGCCGATCTGAAGGTCGATGATCGCCAGGTCCGCCGGGCGCGCCTTGAGGGCGGTGACCACGTCCGGTCCCGATTTGACCCATCGGACCGTCGAGCCGGGGCCGGCGAGCACAGAACGGAAGTCGTCGAAGACGCCGGCGGCGTCCGTTGCGATCAGGTACTCGGGCACAGGGCGAAGGGTACCGTCGACGTGACCTCCGCCGCTCGCTACCATCCTGGCTACTGCGCCGAGTGGCGGAGCCAGGGAGGAAGCGTTGCTCGACATCCAGCGGGACCAGACGCCGGAGGGCAACGCCACCATCTGCCGTCCGGTCGGTGAGCTCGACGCGTTCACGGTGAGCCAATTCCGCCAGGCGCTGGCGGAGATGGCTTCGAGCCCGCGCCTGATCATCGACATGTCAGATGTCCCCTTCGTCGACTCCGCCGGCCTCGGCGCGCTAATCGGCGGCATCCGCCGTGTCCGCGAGCTCGGCGGAGAGGTGGGGGTGGCGTGCAACCGGCCCACGCTGGTCCGCCTCCTGCGCACGACCGGCTTCGACCGCATCGTCACCGTCAGCGAGACGGTCCTGGATGCTGTTGAGGCGCTCGACAAGGAGAAGGGCGAGGAGTAGGCCGCTAACGGCTAACGGGCAGCACGGGATCGCGCCGGCGCCGGGCCGCCCTTTCCCCTCCTCGTCTTCAGGGCGCGCCGAGCATGTGGGCTCCGATGGCGCGCAGGCCCTCGAGGTCGTGGACGTCGCTGTCGAGGTGGGGCACCCGCACCACCGGCGCCTCGGGCACGCGGACGGCGAGGGCGTCGACGTAGCCCTCCTCCCGGCTGGCCACGTTGTCGAGCTCGACCAGGTTGGCGACCAGGGCGGCGAGCGCAGGGGGCGCGCCGGCGGTCGTGGTCGGGATGGGACCGAAGCGGGGATGGATCCGATTGACGACAAGCGAGTCGATTCCGATGGACGACTCGTGCAGGCGGCGGGCGAAGAAGAGTGCCTCGTCGATGGCGTCGCGGCGGGGGGTCGTCACGAGGATCCACCCCGTCAGCGGCTGGGAAAGGAGGCCGAGGACGACCTGGGCCCTGTCGCGAAAGCCTTGTTCCATGCCCTCGAACGCCTCGAAGAAGCGAACCGCGTCGCCGACCACCTCGCCGCCGACCACCTTGCTCACCGTTCGCAGGAATACCTGGGTGGCCACGTTCACGGCCCGAAGCCCGGCACGGGTCGGGCGCATCAGAAGGCGGAAAATGCGGTTGTCGAGCAGGCGCGTCAGGCGCCTGGGGGCGTCGAGGAAGTCCAGGGCACGCCTGGTGGGCGGGGTGTCGACCACTATGAGGTCGAAGCGTCCTTCCGAGTGCAGCTCGTGCAGCTTCTCCATCGCCATGTACTCCTGGGTTCCGGACAGGGCGGCCGAGATGTTTCGGTAGAAGCGGTTCGTGTAGATGGCCTCGGCCTGCTCGGGGGTGGGGGCGTTTGCTGCCACCACCTGGTCGAAGGTCGTCTTGGTGTCGAGCATCAAAGCCCACAGTTCCCCCGGCCAGTCACCGTCGACGAGGTGCGGGTCGTTGGTCAGCTCGGCGAGCCCGAGGGCGTCAGCCAGGCGACGAGCCGGGTCGATCGTCACCACGCACGCCCGGCTGCCCCGCATGGCGGCGTGGAGGGCGAGGGCGGCGGCGGTCGTGGTCTTGCCCACGCCCCCCGAGCCGGCGCATATGAGGATCCGGCGCTCGGCCAGTAGCTCGCCCAGCCGTGCCGAGCCGGCGTTGCCGGCGGCGGGGGCGGGGGTGGCGGCCGGGGCGTGGGCGGGGGTGGCCCGGTCGGGGGCGGGTTCGGTCACGGGAGGGTGGCGGGCGCCAGGGCGCCGACGGCCTCGGCGAGTGCCTGGGCCAAGGCGCCAACCTCGCCGGGACCGAACTCGGTGGTGAACAGGTACGGAAGGTGCAACTGGGGTAGCGGCAGGGCCTCGGCCAGGCGCCGCACCTGCTCGGCCTGCAGCTCCTGGCGGCGCCGGCGAAACGTTGCCGCCCGTCGTAAGCCCTCGATTTCCTCTCTCGTCAGGCGGACGCCGGCCGCCTCGGCCACGGCCGCCGGGTCCTCGTCCAGCTCCAAGGTCGGGTACAAGCCGTTCACGACGACCGGTGCCAGCTGCACGCCGGCCTCGTCCTCCAGCCGGAACCCCGTTTCCACCATTTCGTTGACGGGTGTCTCCTCGGGCAGGGTGACGAGAACGACCTGGCAGCGTGCCGGATCCTCTAGCAGCTCGACCACATCGGCCGCCTGGTGGCGGATGGGACCCATGCCGACAGCGTCGAGCAGCCCTTTGGCACTGGCAAGAAACTGCACGGCATGGCCCGCTGCCGGCGCGTCGACGACGATCAGGTCGGCGGTCCCTTCCCGACGGGCGGCGCTCAGCCGCTCGAGCTGCTTGACCTTGCCCAGGACGAGGATGTCCTTGATCCCCGGCACCGCGGTGGCCACCACATCGAGGGTTCCCGACGCCCTAAGGCGCTTGGAGATCCGCCTCATCCCGTGCTCCTCGAGGTATTCCACCAAGGCGTCGTCGGGGGTGAGCGTCCTCGCCCGGATTTCACCCCGTACCCGGCCGGCGCCCCCCCGCGAGCCGGCGCCCCGTGCTGGGGCTGGGGGCGTGGCTGGGGGTGTGGTTGGGGCTGGGGGTGTGGCTGGGGGTGGGGGTGGGGCTGGGGCTGGGGCTGGGGGTGGGGGTGTGGCT
>DASZKW010000076.1:0-11340 GCA_035552775.1 Acidimicrobiales bacterium
GGCGGTGGCCACCTCGTAGTCGTCCATCTCGAAGTTGACGCGCAGCAGCTGGACGATGACCGCGTCGTCGTCGATCACCAGGACCCGCCTCGCCGTCGACCGCTGGATCACGCACCCAATGTAGGCGACGCATCGGAGACGACCGGCTGGGTTCCGCCGTGGCGCCGGCGTGAGCCGGGGCCGCCGGCGTCAGCGTCGGGGCCCCTCGCCTTGACTCCGACGTGAACCGTTCGTGCCGGGACGAACCCGGTTGGGCACCGAACGCGCCACCAGACGCAACTATCGGTTCACAACGCTGAGAGCATCGACACGTTCGGTTCATTCCATCGGCCACGACCGCATCCCCTGGCCCGGACCGCCTCCCAGCGGCCCCCAGCCCCGACCGCGCCGCGGACAACATCCCCGGCGGCGCTGGGCCCGACCCCGGACTGCGCCCCGAACGGGAATCCGCCCGGGCCCCCGGCTAAGGTGACGGCCTGGCAGCCCAGGCCAGCTGCCCCGCAGGACAAGGGCCCTCGTAGCTCAGGGGATAGAGCACCGGCCTCCGGAGCCGGGCGCGCAGGTTCGAATCCTGCCGGGGGCACCAGCCCGAAGCAGGCCCTGAGCAGCGAAAACTCCCCGGTCAGGGCTTCGGTGGTTTCACCGGCTCGGACCGCTCCTGACCCCCATTTGCCGGTCTTTGGGGGAGGAGCGGGGGAGGAACAAGAGGTTGCCTGGCTCTGAATCTGACCGACCGCTTCGGACGGCCTTGCCCGGTCGCCAGACGGCAGCAGTTACTGGCCGGTCGCCAAGGACGGCGGCCTGTTCAGCTTCAAAGTTGGGTACCACGCCCCGATGGGCGGCCTCCAGTTGGTGGCGCCCGTGTCTGCATGGCCGTGGCTCCGGGCGGGAACGGCTACTGGCGCTGGTGGCGGGGGAGGGAGAGGGTCTCACGTCCGCCCTCGACGGCTTCTTCGGGTCCGAGGGTGGCAAGCGGCTCAACAAGCCGGTGATCGGGATGGCCTCCACCAGCGGCTGGAACGGCTACTGGCTGGTGGCGTCGGACGGCGGTGTCTTCACATTCGGCGACGCGCTGTTCTATGGGTCGCTCGGCGGCAACCCGCTCGTCAGCCCGATCGTCGACCTGTCGCCCACGCCCGGCCAGCGGCGGCTACTACCTCGTTTGGTGTCATCGGCACCGTCTACCCCTTCGGTCCAGGCGCCCAGTCGTTCGGGAGCGCCTGACGCCAGCCGAGGTCAGAACCGGTAGCGGCGGCTGAAATGGGCCTTGCCCGGCGAGCCGGTCCCGGCCTGATCGGACGACGCTCCTTTGGTCAGAACAGCTCGCCCTCGTGGGGCAGCAGCGTCCCGGCGTTGGTCGGGGTCTTGGCCAGCGCCGTCCGGGAGGCGACCGAGTTGCGGGCGTCGGCCCACGGCAAGGAGGCGAACAGCGCCATCAGAGACGGCTTGAGCCTGGTGAGCCACTGGTCGAGCGGCAGCTCCTTGCCGGCGTCGGGTGCCGGTACCTGGATCTGGTTCTCGCCGAACCACCCGGGGACGGTGATGGTGCTCGGCGTGACGGCGCGCTTCGGCAACCGGCGCCAGATCTCGTCGGTGCGGGCCTGGTAGTTAGTCCCCCCCGCCACCCGGCCGGCGATGTCGTCCTGCGACGCCCGGGAGGTGCCGGCGGCGAACTTTACGCCCTTGGCCGACTGGGCATCGAGGAGGGCATAGTCGCCGTATATCTTGTAGAGGTCATCGTGCTCGTCATCGCGCACCATGAGCCCGTTCTTGCAGAAGTAGTCGTGGAGGATCTTGGAGCCCATCTGGACGGTGGAGGAGTAGAGCCACTCCTCGTAGTTGCCCATCAGCATGGTCTGGACCGGGTTTGCCGCCTGGCCCGGCTGCACGGGTTGGTTGTTCTTCTCGGCGTCGAGGAGCTTGGCCCTGATCGTCGGGGCCAGGTTCAGCCGGTAGGTGGTCTTGCCGCCGAAGAGCCGCGACGACGTGGTGGTGGTGACCAGCCCGGCCCCGACGAGCTGGGTGAGCGAGGTCTGGGTGTCCTGGGCGGAGAGCCCGGAGATCCGGGCCAGGTCGGCCACCTGGAGGGCTTGCTCGTGGGCCGCTTCGGGGTTGTCGCCCTCCTCGGTGGGCACCGGCACCGGTCGGGGGTTGGTGATCCAGGCCTGCAGCAGCGGCGTGATCCCCGGAGCGGTTAACGACGACGGGACCTGCAATCCGGACGCGGCGAACATCGCCGCCCGGCCGCCCCCCTCGCCGATGTTCGCCACCGCCTGGGGGTCGTTGGTCCTGCCCCTGGCACCGCCCTGGCCGTACAGCTGCGATCCGCCGAGGCCGGGCTGCGCAGTGGCCGACATGGTGAGGTTGCGGGTCGCCTCGTTGCCCGACGCCCCCAGCACCTTCCAGTTGTCCTTCATGAACTCGGTCCACCACTGCATGACCAGGGTCTTGTTCATCAGGTGCCCGGCTGCGAACGAGTCCTGCAGGTAGTGGTCGCCAAAGCCGTTCTCGACGAAGGCTTCGTTCTCCTTCTCTGCTGCCAGCTTCTCCTTGTCGTCGGCCGCCTTGAGCATCCCCGGCTGGTCGTCCTCGCTGGCGGTGTTGGCCTTCGCCTTCAGCGCCTCGGCCTCCTGGCGCAGGGTGTGGGCCTCGGTGGCCAGGCCGAGGGCCTTCAGGTGGTAGGTCCGCCACGAGTCCCAGCTGAACGGGGCGAAGTGGCAAGCGTTGCGGGCCAGGGACCCCCAGGCGCCGCCAGTCTTGCGGGCCGCCATGCCGGCGTCCACATCGACCGGGACGCTCGCTCCCTTCATGCCGCCGAAGTACGAGCCGAGGGCGGCCTTGGGCCGGCCCAGGTCGGCGAGGGCGAAGCCGGTCTGCGAGCCGGCGAATTCCTGGTGGTTGAGCCGGTCCTGGCGGTTGTACTGGTCGGCTCCGTGCTGCTGGGCCTGGGCCGTCTTGTCCTCGGGCTGCAGCGGTTCGCCCCGGTAGAACTCCTGGCGCTCCTTGACCGTGTAGGTGTCGCCGTCGCTGTCGACCTTGGTGACCTCGACCTCTTTGATCACGTAGTCCCGCTCGGTCAGCTCGAGCAGGAACTTCCCGAGCCAGTCGTAGTACTCTTGGCGCAGCGTCTGCAGGACCTCCGTCATGTGCTCGGCCGAGATGGAGCGCAGGTCGGTGGTGTTGCCGAAGTAGTCCGGCAGGGTGTTTAGCTCCCCGTATGTGCCGATGGCGGACCCACCCTGGTGGCTGTCGACCTTGACGATCCGCACGCCTGACGCGGCGTCCACGCCCGTCGTCTGCGGCATCTGGGACTGCCAGCGGCGGAGGCGATCTCGCTCGACCTGGAGGAGGTGGATGGCGTCGCGGATGACCCCGCCCGGATCCTTGCGGTCGTCGAGGGTGAAAGCCCCGCCGCGCTGCTGCTTCAGGTTGGCGTACAGCTCCCTGGCGTTGGCGAGCCCCTCCAGCTTGTCAGGCGGGACCTCGCCGAGGGCCAAGTGCTCGTCGGAGGCGTGGCGTTGCACGCGGAGCCCGCCGGTCTGACCGGCCGGGCCCTGCTGGATGGTGTGGGTCAGCTCGTGGGCCATCAGCTCCTGACCGGTCGCCGTCGTCGTGTCGGGGAGGGCGTCGCGGAAGAAGATGTCGTGGCCGACGGTGAAGGCGGTGGCGTGGACCCGCTCGTTCAGCTCGGTGGCGGCCGGCCCCGAGTGCACCCGGACGCCGGAGAGGTCGGCGCCGCCGAAGGCGGCTTCGAAGCTCGCTCGGGTGGGGGCACCGAGGACCGCACCCCCGCCGCGCGCCTGCCGGATGGCCGCGTCGGTGCCGGCCTCCAGCGGCGTGCCGCCCCGCCCCGCCACCGGAGTCGCTCGTCGACGGAGCGCCGGTCCGCCTCCGCCCCGCCCGGTCTCGACGGTCGTCGGCTCTCCGGCCGGCGCCGCCCGCAGGGCGGACACCACCTGGCCGGCGACCCGATCCGCCTCTCGCTCGTGAGGGTCGTCCACCTGGCCGACCAGCAGGCGGGCTTGGCCCACGAGCCCACCAGCGTCACGAACCCCGGCCCCGCTCTCCGTCGCCGGCGCCCTGCCGCCGATCATGGAGGCCACGGCTGCGTTGCCGGCCAGCCGCTGAAGGCCGAGCAACGACTCGAAGCGGCCCGTGGCGACGCCGCCCGGCGCCGACGCCATCACGGTGCGCACCGACTGCGGCGTTCGGGCAGCCGGCCGGGCCCGCTGGGTCTCCGCACCCGCCTGATCGAGGCACCGCCCCCGCAGCTGTTGCACCTGGCCCCCCTCCGTCACGCGTCGATGAGACTGGGCTCGACCAACTCCTGTCCGGCTCGACGAGCCAGCGTGGTCCTCCCCAATCAGATCATAACGCTCGAATGCCGCGGCGGCAACCTCTCTGGCTCGGCTGGCTGGGCACCGACCATCGGCGGCGCCAGCGGTCAGGAGGCGATGCGCCGGGCCAGCCTGCTGCACTCGTTCCTCGCTCGGTCATCGGGGCTGCCCCACCCGGTCCGTCCCGTGTCGCAGTTGAGGAACGCTGACCGGGCACTCGAGCACTCCGCTGACCAGAAGCCTTACGGGGTGTCCCGCAGGCCGCCCGGCGGGAGTGCCCGCACGGGTGCCCTCTTCGACAGCCGCGTTGGCCTGCCAGCCGACCGGCGTGTGGCCGTGGGCTGGCTGTCGGGGAGCTTCCTCGGCCCATGCCCCTCCAGCCTCAGATGTCTGGCCCTGCTTCGATCTCGGGGTGTTCGTGGATGAGGTTGGGTGCGGTGCTCGGGCCGGGATGGTGGAGGGCCGTGGCCCGGTTGGGGGCGCCGAGGCGGTCGAGATGGTTGCGGTGGGTGTCGAGACGCCGGGCCAGTTGCCTGGCGTGGCGTTGGTGTTCGAAGCCGGCCTCGATGACGGCCTGAGCTGCCAGGCTGCGACGCTGGTCTCGGGCCGAGAGCTGCTCGGCCGTTGATTCGAGGCGCTCGATCTGACCGTCGAGGCGGGCGGCCTCGGGCTTGACATCTATTTCCCAGCGCTGACCGGCATCGGTGCCGTCTGCTTGCAGGGCGCTGACCTGTTTGGCAGCGTCACGACGGTCACGCCGGCTGCCGCCATGGGCAGCGGTCCAGCGGGCGGCGGACAGCGCCTGGCGGGCCTGGGCCATGTCGGCGACGGCCCGCCCGGCGTCGGTGCCGACGTAGACGCCCGTGCCGGTGTCCAGGTCCGTGCGGTCCTGGCGTGCCCGGTCCAAGGCGGCCTGGGCGTCGGCCAGCTCGGCGCAGCGAGGCGGCGAGGCGACTTGGGTGGCGGCGTTGCCGGCCAGGGCCTCCCGGGCGTAGATGAGCGCCACCACGCGGGCCCTGTCACCTTCCGCCAGGTGGGGACCGGTATCGGATGCGGCAGGCAGGCCCGTGTCCGACACCCACACCGGGGTGCGCCGGCTCCCCCAGTCTCGGCGCAGGTCCTCGCACGCTTGGTCGGGGTCGTCGGCCACGGTCCAGACATGGGTGGTCTGGCGGGCTCGGCTCATGGCCACATAGGCCAGTTCGCGGCCTCCGCCGTCGGCGAAGAGGTGCGCCCGGTCGACGGTCTCGCCCTGGGCCCGGTGGACGGTGGTGGCGTAACCGTAGCCGAGCCGGTCGGCGCCGGCGTCTTCACCGGCGAGGCGGACCTGGCGCCCGTCGGTCGTCCGGAGGGTAAGCGCGCCGACGGCAGGATCGACGGCCACGACGACGGCCCGCTGGGAGGTGACCAGCGACCGGTCCAGATCGGGGGCGAGAGCGACCACGTGATCGCCGGCCCGGTAGGCGGTACCGCCCGGACAGACCAGCTCGGGACCCGACAGGCGCCCGGAGTCAGCCATCCAGAACCGGGCTCGGACGTTGAGCTCGGCCACGTTGGCCCGCCGCCACGCATATAGGCCGACCGCCGCCCCGCCGGCGGTGTCGGTCGCCCAGGCGTCCACCGCCGCCTGGACGGCGTCTGCTCGGTCCTCGGTGTGGATGCGCCCCGCCCTCCGGTACCAGGCCAGCGCCTCGCTCACGTCGCGGTCCCGCAGCTCGCCCAGCGCGGTCCGCTCGTCAGGGTCGGCCTGGCGGCGGTTCTGCGTGAGGCGGTGCAGAGCGTCGGGGTGGCGGCCGATGAGGGCGGCCAGGGCGCCGCCTGGGCCGACGGGGCCGAGCTGGTGGTCGTCGCCCACGAGGACCAGCTTCGCCCCGGCTGCTTCCACGTGGGCGGTGAGGCGGAGCAGTGAGGTGTCGTCGGTGCTGCCAGCCTCGTCCAAGATGATCACGGTGCGCTCGTCCAGGGCGAGGCGGTGGTGGTCGAGGCGCCAGGTCAGGCTGGCCAGGGTGCGGGACTCGCCAATGCGGGCCTCGGCGCCCAGGGTCCGGGCCGCCTGCCCGGACGTGGCGGTGCCGACCACCCGGTGCCCGGAGGATTCGAAGGCGGACGCCACCACGGCCAGCATGGTCGTCTTGCCCGCCCCGGCCACCCCGACCACGATCTCCCCGCCCCGCCCGGACGTGGCGATCGCTAGTGCGGCGGATCGCTGCTCTGCGGACAGGGAGCCGCCGAGGGAGGCCTCGGCGTCGGCGATGGCCGCCTCGACCGTCTCCGTGGGTGCGGCTGGACCATCCTGCCGGGTGACTTGCCGGTCGATGCCGGCGGCGATGGCGGACTCGGTGGCCAGGGTCGAGGCCAGGGCATGCACCCGTTCCCGGGCGCCGGTCACCCCGACCAGGGGGATCACGTCGGGGTCGGCCAGGACCCGGTCGGCTATCGCCTCCACCATGGCCGGGCGCTGGCCGAACAGGAGGGGAGCAAGCTCCACGATTACCTGCCGGCGGGAGAACACCTTGCGCCGAGCCAGCTCCCCGCCCCCATCGGTGACCGTGGCGACCAGCCGGCGCAGGTCCTGGAGACGGAGGCGGGGCACTGGCCGGCGTCGGGCGGCGGCCTGGCCGATGGAGGCGGCTAGGCGCTCGACCGGCCAATCCACCGCCGCCAGCTCGGCCCGCCAGCGGCCCAGCAGCTCGCCCTCGCCCTGGTGGTCCTTGGCCGCCCGGGTGGCGCGGGCCGCCACCCCACGGGCCCGGTGCGAGTCCTGGCCGCGCCGCTTGCACTCGGCGTCGATCTCCGCCGCCCGCTTGGAGTGCACCTGGCACACCTCGTCGGGCACCCCGGCCACCCGCCAGTGCCGCAGTTTGCCCGAGGGCCCTCGGTCGGGCTCGATCCCGTAGCCCAGCTCCATGGCCTGGCGGGCGGCCGCCACCCGGCCCACCATCGTCGCTGCGTGCAGATGCTCCCGCCACAGGGTGGTGTCCGCCGCCTTCCACCCGCCGAGGGCGTCGAGCATCTCGATCACGTTGGCGATCAACACGTGATCATGCGGGCAGGGATCACCGGCCCGCGAGGTGGCGTGACGGGTGTGGGCGTACGCCAGCCCCGAGGTCGCCGTCGGTGTGCCCGCCCGGCCCCGCCGGCCGCCCACCTGGCCGACCACTCGGTCCAGGTAGTCGAGGGTGGCGTCGCGCTCGGCGTCCATGATCTGGTGCATGTCCTCCGCCCGGCCGATAACCCCCAGCTCGGCCACGCTCTTGTGCGCCGAGATCACCAGCTCCATGCCCGGACGACGGGTGCAAGCCAACCGGCCCCCGGTCCCGGGATGGCGAGCCCCGCCCGGGCCGAACACCGCCTCATACGCCTCTGGGGTGACCTCGCCGTCCAGACCCAACGCCGTGGCTCCCGAACCGCCCCAGCGCATCGGCGTCTCCCCCCGGGACGCGTAGTAGGCCAGCGCCTGGCCGGGATGGTCGTCCGCCCGGCCGAGCACGGTGGAGCGGTGGTAGGCGACCGACTCGGCTCCCATCATCCGCATCCACGCCACCGCTCCCCGCCACCTCCTCCCGGCCGGTCCTCAACGCCGGCCGGCGTTGAAAACGTGTTCGGCCTCCATGGGGTTGTACCAGCAGAAAGCGAGGCTGTAAGCGGGATATCTGGTGATGGGCCAGCTTTGGACAGTAGTGGTCAGGAATGGCGATGAAGGATTTTGCGTGGGGGCCATAGGTTGGACAGTGGGTCCGCCAAGGGGTGAGAACTGCGACCGAGGAGGGCCCATGGCCACCATCGACAACCCGCCCCCGCTGCTCACCATCGACCAGCTCGCCGATCGGCTCTGCACCACCATCCGCCACGTCCGCCGCCTCATCGCCGAGCGACGGGTCCCCTACATCAAGGTCGGGGGGAGGGTGCGCTTCGACCCTGAGGACATCGAAGGCTGGCTCCGTGCGTCGCGTCGCCCGCTGTCCGCCGATCCCGGTCGCCGGTCATCGTGAGGGCTACGAGCTGCCTAAGCACATCTATTCCGATCCCGGTATACTTCTGCTATGGAGATCGGCGTGGTTGACCTGGCTCAGCGGCTCGGCGTGTCCGAGCGCCGAGCCCGGGCGCTGGTGGCATCCGGGCGCCTCCCCGGTCGCCGCGTGTCCGGCCGCTGGCTCATCGAGGAGACCGCCATACCGGCGTCGAGGCCACGGTCCCGACCCATGTCAGCCCGGGTCGCCTGGGAGCTCATCTGGTTGCTCTCCGACGACCCGCTCGGCACGGTCACCCAGCCCGAGCTGTCACGCCTGCGAACCAAGCAGCGGACGCTGCTCGCCGCCCCCGATCCGGCCTCGCTGCTGCGGTCCTGGCTGCCCCGCCGGGCCGAACTGGCACGCCTCGCCATCGCGCCCGGTGACGTCGAGGGGCTGCTTGCCGATCCCCGCATCGTCCCCTCCGGGGTGAGTGACGACCGGGCCGGCCTGTCCGCCGGCGGCGACGTCGAAGGCTACGTGCACGTCGACGACCTCGCCGGCGTCACCTCCGACCACCTCCTCTCCACAGCAGGGCGGCACAACGTGTGGCTGCACGTCACCGACCGCCGCATGCCCTCCCCCGCACCCCTCGGCGCGGTGATCGCCGACCTCGCCGACCACGACTCCCCCCGCGAAGACCGCGCCGTCGTGGGCCTCCTCCGCGGAGTGCGCCCATGACGGTGACCCTGACAGCGCTCTCCTCCCGGCAGCGCGAAGCCTGGCGCGCCCTGCTGGAGGTGTCGGCTGAACTTGCCGGCCGGATGGTGTGTCGTCGGGGGGCAGATGGTGCACTTGCTGTGCCAGGAGCGCGGCTCGACCGCCAACCGGCCAACGAATGATGGCGACGTGGCCCTGGACGTTCGAGCGCGACCGACGATCCTGCGGGAGTTCACCGAGGCGCTCTCCGCTCGGGGCTTTGCCCCGGATGGGACCAGCCCTGAGGGGCACCAGCACCGCTGGGTACGTGACCACGCAAGCATCGACATCTTGATCCCCTCCACTACGGGCCGAGGGCCTCCCAGCGACGGGGCGCGGGCGGCGGGACGACGCTCGGCTCCCCCGGCGCGCAGCAGGCGCTTCGACGCGCCGAGGTCGTCTCCGTCCGGGTCGATGAGGTGTCAGGAGACGTCCGCCGGCCCAACCTGCTCGGCGCCCTCGTCTCCAAGGCTGCCGCCTTCCAGGTGCCCGGGGACCGGGGCCGGGAGCGCCATCTCCACGACTTCGCCACGCTCGCCGCGTTGATCGAGCGGTCGGACCGCGTCCGCCAACAGCTCACCGGGCGGGATCGCTTCTATCTGGAGCCGATGCTGCGGACCCTTGCAGGCAGTCGGGGGACGTGGCTGGCGATCGACGGGGCGGAGCGCGGCGTGGAGCTACTCGGTTCGATGATCGGCGCCGAGATCGCTGCGCCCTCTGATCCACATCGTGCCCACCCCGAACTGTGACTCGACCTGGTCAGGATCGGCCACCTTCCCGAGTTGCTCCTACCAGAGCGGCGTCGATGCGATCGTTGGCGAAGGCTTCGTCGCCGACGAGAGCACCCACATAGGTGGAGACGAGGGTCTCGACGCTGTGGCCCATGCGCTTGGCCACGTCGCCGAGCGGGACGCCGGCCCGGAGCCAAGTCGTGGCGGCGGCGTGCCGGCAGTCGTAGAGCCGCAGCGGCGGGCAGCCCGTCTGCCGCACGGCACGCTGGAGTGCCCGGGACCAGTTGGACGCCGTGGGGCGACGCCCGGTGCGGGTGCGGAAAAGGCGGTCCTCGCCGGAGAAGCCGTGTTCGTCGACCCAGGCCCGAAGCATGTCGACGAGTTGGCGGGGGATCGGCACAGAGCGGGGTCCGGTCTTCGGCTCGCCGGCTTGGTCGAAGGCGACGTCTGCCTCGCTAACGTGAATGCGCCCCCATCCGACGTCTGGGAGGTCCAGCGCAGCAGCTCGGAGCATCACGACCTCCGAGGGCCGGAGGCCGGCGTAGTAGGCCACCGCTGTCATCACCCGGTAGGTCTGGCTGGCCGGCTGGTGGCTGGCGATGGCGTCGATGACCGCCGCCATCGTGGGCGGGTCGGGGAGGCTGCGGATCGGAACCGCCCGCTTGAGGCGGGTGGCCTTGCGCTTGGCCCGACCTCTCGGAGGCGGCGGCCACGGATCGACGTCCAAGACGCCGAGCTCGACGGCGCGTCGTATGCAGGCTCGCGACACCTTGCGGAAGCGCCCGGCGGTCGCCGGACCGAGGGGGTCGCCGTCATCGCGGAGGACCAGGCGACGGTCGACCACGGCGAGGACCGGTCGGGACAGCTGGCCGAGCTGGAGGCACCACCGCCCCATCCACGCCTCCGCCTGCTCGTCGACTGCGCTCCCCGCCGGCGGCAGCGAGGAGATCAGGTGCGCCCGGAGGGAGGGCGGGGGCGGTGGCGCCGTGGGCACGACGAGCAGGGGCACCAGCCTGCTGAGCGCCTCGACGGCCGAGACCCTGGTACGCGGCGCCCACTCCGGCCACTGCTCGGCAAGCCAGTGCCGGGCCCACTCGTGCGCCTGGACCTCGTTGGGGAGTGGCTGCCAGGACACGGGCTCACCCGTTGCCTCGTCGAAGGGCTCGCCGGACTGGACCGCCACCAACAGGGCAGACCGGACCCGCTCGGCCTCACCCTTGGTGCGGTAGGAACGGCTGAACGCTCGGCCGTCGATCTTCCATCGGGCGATGTACGGCTTCTTGTGCCGACCGCCCGAGCGACGCTGGACGTGCAGCACGGCCACGGCGGCGAGCGGACGCCCGGTGAGCGGGAGTGTTCGGGGGAGGGCCAGGGGAGGAGCATACCATCGGAGCTATCCCATGTGCATTGAGCTGGTATTCCACCTGGATAGAGCACCGGCCTCCGGAGCCGGGTGCGCAGGTTCGAATCCTGCCGGGGGCACGGACAAACTGCCTGGTCAGAGGGGTAAACGGCGAGCACTGTTACCTTCCGAGTGTCAGCAAGCCACCGATAGGCCACAGC
>DASZKW010000077.1:0-2023 GCA_035552775.1 Acidimicrobiales bacterium
CGACCGGTGCTGGCGCATGTGGTCGATCTGCTGCTGAGTCCGTCGCCATCGATGGCCAAGGGCCTTCGCACCACGCCGGCCAAGTTGGGACTGGCCGTGCGTGAGGTCGCCCTCGAGCTGCGTCGTCTCATCGCCGGTGACTTGGCCGGGATGTTCGACGGACAGAGCACCTTCTCCATCGACTGGCGCGGCCCGGGCGTGGTCATCGACCTGTCGCCCATCTACGAGTCGCCGGCCGCCCTGGCTCCCACCATGGTGGCGGCTGGAGCCTGGCTCGCCGAGCTGCTGGCCAGCGCCGGTCCCCAGCGTTACCTGGTGCTCGACGAGGTCTGGCGGGTGTTGGCCGACCGGGGCGTGGCCACCTGGGTTCGCTCGACGATGAAGCTGGCCCGCAGCCTGGGGGCGGCGGTGGTGCTCATCACTCACACCCTCGGCGACTTCGACACCATCGGCCACGCCGGGAGCGAGGCCGCGCGGGTATCCGAGGCTCTCGTGGCCGACACCGCCACCAGAGTTGTCATGTCCCAGCCCGACGCCGCCGTGGAGCTCACCCGGTCGCAACTGGGCCTCACCTCTCGGGAGGCCGAGCTCCTGCCCGGGCTGGCCAAGGGTCGCGCCCTCTGGCACGTCGGGGCCCGGGACGTCGCCCTGGTCAGACACATGATGCCGCCCGAGGTCCTCGAGCTCACCGACACCGACCAGCGCATGACGGGGCGACGATGAGGGCGGTCGTCATGCTGGGCCTGGCCGTGGTGCTGATCGTGGTTGTGGGCGCGAGTGGCGCTCATCACCGAACCCGTCAGTCGTACCGGGCAGCGGCCCCTGGGCCCGCGCCGCCACCGGCCGTCTCGATCCCGCCCCCTTCGGGGCCGGCGTTGGTGGGGATTGCACTGGCCGGGACACACACCGGCGTGCCCGCTCCCGCCGCCGCCGTGGACGTCGTCGTGGCCGCGGTCGAGGCAATGACCGCGCAGCCGGTGGAGCCCGGGCAGGTGGAGCTGGTCGCCGCCAGCCCGGACGCCTTTACCTTCCTGGTCGACGCTGGTCTGCCCGGTCGAGCACCGTTGCTCGTCACCGCGCGCCAGGTGAGCGGCCGGTGGAGCTTCGTGGGGCCGCAGTGACCGAACACCGCCTCAACGGCTTCATGGTGACTATCGTGCTCGTCCCCTTCGGGGCTGTCGTGGTCCTCGTGGGCGGCCTGGTCGAGGCCGCCGGTCGAGTGGCCGCCGGCAGCACCTGCGGCGGCACCGCCACTTTGCCGGCTGGCGGAGGCATCACCGCGGGAGCCACGCAGTACGGAGGGCCCGGTGACCCGACCACGCAATCGGACCACGGCGCCTACGGCTCCCTCGACGGGCACATGGCCTATGCCGAGCTGTCGTCCAACCCGCAGGCCCCTCTCGCTGACCTCGACTTCGCAGCCCTCGGACATCTGGCGCCTCACACCGAGCTGCGCATCACCTACCGGGGCCGGTCGGTTGTCGCCGAGAAGCTTGACGTCGGCAGGGGCGGCGGACCGATCGACGGTCGCCCTCGGGTCATCGACCTGTGGTGGCAGACCGCACAGTCGCTCGGCTTCGCCGGCGCCGGACTGGTGCAGATAGAAGCAATGCACCCCGGTACACCGCTCAGCGTGGTGGGCGGAGGGGTGTGCGACCAGCCGTCCTCGGGAGGCGACTTCGTCTTTCCCATCGCCCCGGCCGCCACGGCCAGTTCTCCGTCGGCCTGGAGCGAGGACCAGGGGGTGGACATCTCGACCAAGGGCGGAGCATGCGGGGCAGCGGCGCCCGAGGTGGCCGTGGCCGACGGCGTCGTTGTGCAAGAGGGACTGGCCGGCTTCGGTCCGTACGCGCCGGTGGTGTTGCTTCGCGACGGCCCGCTAGCCGGGCGCTATGTGTACTACGGCCACGCCGCACCGGACCTGGTTCCCGTCGGCGCCGCCGTGCGCGCTGGCCAGCCCATCGCCGAGGTGGGTTGCGGGATCGTCGGTATCTCCACCGGGCCTCATCTCGAGTTCGGGATC
>DASZKW010000078.1:0-21364 GCA_035552775.1 Acidimicrobiales bacterium
CAGTCGGCGCAATTGCGTCGGCGGGGCCGGCGAGCGCCACCACGACAGCGGTGGTCGGCAGCGCCTACGGCTACTACTCCAGTATCGGACTGTTCGGTGGTACTGCGACCACGTGCGGGTCTCCGTCGGTCACCCCGTGCCCGAACCCGGTCGTCACTCTCCCCGCAGCCGGGTCGGCCACGCCGCTCACCGCCACTGTCCCGTCGGCGACCGTGGTGTACGGCCCCGCCCAGATCCTCGACTCTGGTCCGATCAACGTGTCCACCCAGGGTGTCCCGGGGCCCGTGGCCGTGACGTCGTCGTCGTCGGTCGCCGGCTGCGCCACCGCCGTCTCCAACGGCTGCACGGTCGGGCAGGTCTATGCCGGGCCGTTCACCGCCACCAGCGTCGCCAGCACGTGCACGGCCAACGGGACGACCCCGACCGGGTCCGCCGCGGTCGCCGGGGGCCAGTTGGCGAACGAGAACTCCAGCGGCGTCCTCCTCACGCCTATACCGGTGCCTGCCAACCCGACGCCCAATTTCACGGTCAGCGCCATCAACCCTGACACCGGTAAAACGTACAAGTACGTTTTCAACGAGCAAACCGTCAATCCCGACGGGTCGTTGACTGTCAACGCCGCCCACGAATACCTAAACGCCGGCGCCAACGGCGCCCAGGGCGATCTGATCTTCGGCCAAAGCGTGTGCGGTGCCACCCTGGCCGGCACACCGGTGTCGGTCACCACCACCAGCCCCTTGCCCGCCGCCACACAGAACGCCGCCTACTCCGACACCCTCTCCGCCACAGGCGGCACTTCGCCGTACACATGGGCTCTGGCGTCAGGCTCGGCGCTTCCCGCCGGCCTCGCCCTGTCGAGCGCCGGGGTCATCTCGGGCACCCCGACCGGATCGGGCACCACCACCTTCTCTGTCACGGCCACCGACTCGGCCACCCCGGCAGGCACCGCCACCACCGCCCTGTCGCTCACCGTCAACCCGGCCACACCGGTGTCGGTCACCACCACCAGCCCCCTGCCCGCAGCCACCCAGAACGCCGTGTACTCCGACACCCTCGCCGCGACAGCAGGCACGTCGCCTTACACGTGGGCAATGGCGTCGGGCTCGACGCTGCCCGCCGAGCTCGCCCTGTCAGCCGCAGGGGTGATCTCGGGCACCCCGACCGTCACGGGCACGTTCACCTTCAGTGTGACCGCGACCGACTCGGCCACCCCGGCGGGCACCGCCACCACCGCACTCAGCCTCACCGTCAACCCCGCCGTCGCCCCCGTGACCGTCCCCACCCTGGTCGTGGGTAACTCGGTGGCGGGGTCGTCGTCGTTGACCGAGTACCCCGACGGGGTCACCGGCAACGTCGCCCCGTCCAACACGATCGCCGGGTCCAACACCCACTTGGGCGCCGTCAACGGCGTCGCCGTCGACCCCTCAGGCGACATCTTCTTCGCCAGCTTCAAGATCACCGGTGACGCCGGCGTGTTCGAGTTCGCCCCCGGCGCCACCGGCAACGCCACGCCAGTGTCGATCCTGCAAGGCGGGACTACCAACATCAACAACCCCAAGGCATCGCCATCGACGCCACCGGCACCCACCTCTACGTTGTCAACAGCAACAACACCGTCACCGTCTACGCCCTGCCCTTGGCAGCGGGGCTGAACACCACCGCGCCCATCGCCACCATCGCCGGGGCCAATACCGGAATCAACAACTCGTTCGGGATCACCGTCGACGCCACCGGGGACATCTTCGTGACCAACGGCGCCAACGTGACCGAGTACGCCCCCGGCGCCAACGGCAACGTGGCCCCGATCGCCGTGCTGGGCGGTTCCAACACCGCCATCACAGGCCCCAACTCGGTGGCAGTGAACGCTGGGGTGCTGTTCGTGTCCGACAGCAGCGGCAAGATCCTCGAGTTCCCCCTACCCCTGGGCTCCTCCAGCCTGGCCAGCCCCGACAACACCGCCCCCACCGTCACCCTGTCAGGGGCGGCTACCGGGCTCCGCGACCCGACCGGGATGGTGTTCGACTCGTCGGGGAACCTGTTCGTGGCCAACAACGCCAACAACTCGGTCACCGGCTACGCCCCGTCCCAGTACACCACCACCGGTGATCCCACGCCCTACATCAACATCGCCGGGTCCAACACCGGACTGGGCGGTGTCAACTTCATTACCCTGCTCAACCCGACCGCCCCGACCCCCCTGGCCGTGGTCAACACCGGCGCCCTACCCGGCGCCGTCATCGGCCACCCCTACTCCCAGACCCTGGCAGCCACCGGCGGCACCGGCCCCTACACCTGGGGGCTCGCGGCCGGCTCCGGGCCCCTCCCCGACGGGCTCACCCTGTCATCGGCCGGGGTGATCTCCGGCACGCCCACCGCCGCGAGCACCGCCAGCTTCACCGTGGAGGCCACCGACTCGTCCACACCGACCCCCCAGACCGCCACCTCGGCGCTGACTCTGACCGTTGGCGGGCCGCTGACCATCACCACCACGAGCCCCCTGCCCGGCGCCCAGGTAGGCAACGCCTATTCCCAGGCCCTGGCCGCCACCGGCGCGGTCCCGCCCTACACATGGACGCTGGTCACCGGCTCGGGCCCCCTGCCCGACGGGCTCACGCTCAACTCCGACGGGACCATCACCGGCACCCCCACCACCGTCGGCACCTCCACCTTCACCGCCCAGGTCGCCGACTCGAGCACCCCGGCGCTGACCGCCACCCAAGCTTTCTCGCTCACCGTCACCGTGCCACCGCTGGTTATCACCACCACCAGCCCGCTACCCGACGCCAACGTCAACAGCTCCTACTTCACCTCCTTGACCGCCAGCGGCGGCACCGGGGCCGACACCTGGGCATTGGCTCCCGGCTCGAACCCGCTGCCAGTCGGGATCACCCTTACACCCGACGGGACCATCTCGGGCACCCCGACCGTCGAGGCCACCTCTACGTTCACGGTGCAGGTGACCGACTCGGGATCGCCGGCCCAGACCGCCACCATGGACCTGTCCCTGACCGTCGGCCCGCCCCAACTGATCATCACCAGCCCTCCCACCCTGCCGGGCGGCACCGTGGGCGCCGCCTACTCCCAGACTTTGACGGTCACCGGGGGCACGCCTCCGTTCACCTTCTCGATGGTCGATGGCTTCGGCATCGTTCCGTCTGGGCTCACGTTGGATCCGAACACCGGGGTCATCTCCGGCACGCCAACCTTTGCCGGCACGTTCGACTTCCAGGTCCAGGTTGCCGACTCGGGCAACCCGCAGCAGACCAACACTTCTAGTTTCGAGATCAACATCAAGGAGGGGCCGCCTTTCGCCCCCGGCTCGGTCGTGTCCTGGGGTCTGAACTCCGCCGACCAGCTGGGCAACGGTCTCACCCCACCGAACACGTCCCGCCTGGACGCTCCCAACCCCGTGTCGCTGCCCGCCGGCGTCACGGCGGTGCAGATCGCGGCAGGGCAGAGCAGCGGCTACGCCTTGACCGCTGACGGCCATGTGTACGCTTGGGGCTTCAACGCCAGCGGCGAGCTGGGCATCGGGACCCGTGGGGCGCACGCCAGCGCCGCCGTTCCCGTAGAGGTGTGCGCGGTCGGTGGCTGCGCCAACGGCAAGCTGTCGGGGATCACCGCCATCTCGGCGGGAAGCGGCTGGGCTCTTGCCCTGACCTCGACTGGCCAACTGGTGGCCTGGGGATCCGACAACCAGGGGCAGGTCGGCAACGGGACCGCCACCTTCTTTGGGGTCACGACCCCGGTGGCGGTCTCGCTGCCTGCAGGGACCACTGTCACCGCAATCTCGGCCGGTGGCGCCAACGGCCTGGCCGTCACGTCGACCGGGGCGGTCCTGTCGTGGGGGGGCAACAACCACGGCCAGATCGGCAACGGCACCAGCGGCTCCAATCCCGCGAAGTCGCCGGTCTTCGTGTGTGCGGTGGGTGGCTGCGCCAATGGCAACCTGTCTGGTGTCACCTCGGTATCGGCCGGTCAGGGGAACTTCGCCTTGGCCGTCACCTCCACCGGGGCGGTGCTCGGTTGGGGTGACAACGGCCAGGGCCAGCTTGGCGACGGCACCAGCGGCGCTGATGTCCTCCTACCCACCACGGCGGCGATCCCCGCCGGTGACACGGTCGCTGCCGTCTCGGCTGGAACCTACGGAAGCCTGGCGCTGACCTCCACGGGCCAGGTCCTGTCGTGGGGCTACCTCAACGGACACGGCAGCTCTCCGGGCCTGGGCAACGGTGACACCAACGGAAGCGCCACCCCCGTCGCGCTCTCCCTGCCCGCCATCACCGCCATCTCGACGGGATCGTTCATCGGGGACAACATGGTCCTCACCTCGACCGGCACCGTGCTGGCCTGGGGGGACAACTCCGACGGGGAGCTGGGCCAAGGCACGGGCTACGGCCTCCCTCCCAGCCTCACCCCGGTAGCGGTGGTCATGCCCGCCGGGACGGTCATCGCCGCCATCGGCGCCGCCGGCCAGTACAACCTGGCCCTGGTGGGAGCCGCCCCGGCGATCACCAGCGCCCCCGCTGCCACCTTCACCGTCGGCGCCCCGGGTAGCTTCACGGTGACCGCCACCGGCACGCCACCACCGACGATCACCGAATCCGGTGCTCTGCCCGCGGGGGTCACGTTCACCAACGGCGTGCTGTCGGGCACCCCGGCACCGGGCACAGGCGGCGACTACCCGCTGGTGTTCACCGCCACCGGAGCTGGCAGCCCGGCCACCCAGGACTTCACCTTGACCGTGGACGAGGTGACCCCTTCGACTGGCGGCTACACCCTGGTCGCCTCCGACGGTGGGGTGTTCAACTTCGGTGACGCCGGCTTTTTCGGCTCGATGGGCGCCAAGCATCTCAACCGTCCGGTGGTGGGTATTGCGTCGACGCCTGACGGCGCCGGCTACTGGCTCGTCGCGTCCGATGGTGGGGTGTTCAACTTCGGTGACGCCGGCTTCTACGGCTCCATGGGCGACAAGCATTTGAACCGCCCCGTGGTGGGCATGGCGTCAACAGCCGACGGCGGCGGCTACTGGCTCGTCGCGTCCGACGGGGGGATCTTCACCTTCGGCGACGCCGGCTTCTACGGCTCCATGGGCGACAAGCACCTCAACGCCCCCGCCGTGGGTATGGCGCCAACACCTGACGGGGGCGGCTACTGGATCGTCGCGACCGATGGGGGGATCTTCACCTTCGGCGACGCTACCTTCCTCGGCTCCATGGGCGACAGGCACCTCAACCGCCCGGTCGTGGGCATGACCGCCGACCCGTTCTAACTAAGGAACTGGGGCTCCCTTGGTTCTCCGCCGGCTTGAGTAGCTGCGGCCCTTCCAGGTGACTCCTCCCCGCCAGTGGCGCACCGCTGACGTCACGGTCATGGCCGCGTAGAGGCAGGCGACGGCGGGGAGGGTGAGCGCCCGCCACGCCGGCAGCCGGTAGTAACGGATCATGGGCACGTAGGTGGCGGCCATGACCAGCCACGCGCCGGCGCCGGCAAGGGCCGCCGGCGCGTCGCCGGTGACGATGCCGGCGACGAGGGCGGCGGGTGCGCCGAGGAAGGTGACGGCCAAGCCGACGACGGTGCCCGCCAGAAGCAGCGTCGAGTAGCGCAGTTGGGTGAACGCGCTGCGCGCCACCATGTCCCAAAGGTCGCCGAGGCCGGGATAGGGCCGGACACTGCACACGTCGTCGGCCAGGCCAAGCCAGATGGTGGCGCCGCTGGCCTTGAGCGACCGGGCCAGCGCAACGTCGTCTATGACCGCGCCGCGCACGGCTGAGACACCACCGGCGCGCTCGAGGGCCGAGGCACGCACGAGGACGCAGCCACCGGCCGCGGCCGCGGTGCGGCGGGCGGGCCGGTTGACCCGCCGGAACGGGTACAGCTCGGCGAAGAAGTACACGAACGCGGGGATTAGGAGGCGTTCCCAGCCGGTCACCGTGCGCAGGCGGGCCATCAGCGACACCTCGTCGAGGTCCGCCGCCTCCGCCCAGGCCACGAGGCGGCGCAGCGAGTCCGGGGGATGGGCGATGTCCGCGTCGGTGAGCAGCAGGTAGGCGGGGGTGGGGAAAGGAGCGGCCGCGGTGGCCGGCCCCGCTGGTGCCCCCCCACCTGTGGCCGCCCGAGCAGCGGTCGCGGCCCGCACGCCCTGTTCAACCGCCCAGAGCTTGCCTGCCCAGCCCGGGGGGCGCTCGGCGCCGGCCACGATGGTGAGCCCCGGACCCGAGCGGCCCTGTGAGCGGGAGCCCGGGCCCGGGCGGCCCTGTGAGGGGGAGCCTGGGGTCTCAGCGGCGGCCAGGGTCGTGGCCAGCTCGGCGGTCCCGTCGGTGCTGCGGTCGTCGACAAGGAACAGGTGAGCCGCGCCGGGGTAGTCCTGGGCGAGCAGGGTGGGCAGCGTCTGGGCCAGGATGCCGCCCTCGTCGCGGGCGGGAACGACGACCGCCACGGAGGGCCAGGCGCTCGGGGGGTCGGCGTGGGGGAGGCGGACGTCGGTGCGCCAGAAGCGACCGTGGCCGACCAGCAGGTAGATCCAGATGAGCAGGGGCACCAGTGCCAGCCGACTCACCCGTCGAGCATAGGAGGGTCGTGGGACTGAGAAATAGTATCGAACATATGTTCGTATATAATCCAGGGAGTGGATCGACAGGTCGCTGCGCCATCGGAGGGTAAGGTCCGGGCGGGCAAGGTGGTGGGGAACACGGCGATGGCGACGGACTTGCCCGGGGCGTTGGCCGGCGAACGCCGTCTCGAGGTCGTGGGTCCCCTGGCGCCCCTCCTGTCCGGGGGCGGCCTGCGCCGGGGGAGTACGGTGGTGGTGGTTTCCGCCGGCGCGCCCGGCGCCACCACCCTCGCCCTCGCCTTGGTGAGTGGGACGTCGCAGAGGGGATCGTGGTGCGCGGTGGTCGGCGTCCCCGAGATCGGCTTGGTTGCTGCTTCCCAGATGGGGCTCAAGTTGGAGCGACTGGCGCTCGTCGCCCATCCGGGTGCCCAATGGTCCACCGTGGTGGCCACCCTGCTCGACAGCATGGACGCGGTGGTGGTCCGCCCCCCGGCGCGTCTCGCTGCCGCGGACGCCCGCCGCCTCGCAGCCAGGGCCCGGGAACGAGGGTCGGTGGCGGTGATCCTCGGGGCTGGTTGGCCCGAGGGAGCAGACGTGCGCCTGTCGGTGCACACCGCCGCCTGGTCGGGCCTGGGGACCGGCCACGGTCATCTCCAGGCGAGGCTGGTCGAGGTGGTGGCCACCGGCCGGGGGGCGGCCACCCGGGAACGCCGGGCGCGTGTGTGGCTACCTGGGCCAACCGGGGCGGTGGCGCCCTTCGACGATCAAGCCGGCCGTCCGAGGGTCGAGGCTGAGGAGCGCTTTGCCTCCTCAGAGCCCGGCTTGGCCTGGGTCGGACGGGTGGGGTGAGTGGTGACGGCTGTGCGGGTGCTCGTGGCCGAGGTGGCCGACTGGCCGGTGGTGGCCACGGGGAGACCACCGTCGGAGCCCGTGGTGGTGGTGAGCGCCAACCGGGTGATAGCGGCATCCCCGGGCGCCCGGGCCGAGGGGATCGGGGTGGGTCTGCGGCGCCGGGAGGCCCAGGGCCGCTGTCCCGACGTCGAAGTGGTGGCGGCGGACCCGGGCCGGGATGCCCGGGCGTGGGAGCCGGTGGTGGCGGCGGTAGAGGCATTCACTCCCGGGGTCGAGGTGGTGCGGCCGGGTGTGGTGGCATTGGCCACGCGGGGACCGTCCCGCTACTTCGGGGGGGATCAAGCGTTGGGGACGCGGGTGGTGGCCGCCGTCGACGCGGTCGCCGGTCTAGGCGGGTGCCGTGTCGGGGTCGCCGACGGGCGCCTGGCCGCACACCTGGCGGCCCGTGGGACGGGCGCACACCTGGCGGCCGGTGAAGCCGATGGAGCCGGTGATCCGGTCCGGGTGGTGGCGCCACGGGGGAGCCGGGCGTTCCTGGCCCCGTGGCCGGTCGCCACCCTCGAGCGCCCTGACCTGGCCGACCTGCTCGAACGCCTCGGGTTGCGCACCCTGGGCGACCTGGCCGCCCTCCCGGCCCCGGCGGTGCTGGCTCGTTTCGGCCCCGATGGGGCGCTGGCCCACCGCCTGTCCCGGGGACTCGACTCCCATCCCCTCGCCCTCCGTACGCCACCCCCGAATCTGGCGGTGGAGACCGAGCTGGATCCTCCCGCTGAGCGGGTGGACACCGTGGCGTTCGTCGGCAAGGCGTTGGCCGACGAGTTGCACGCCCGCCTCGGCGAGCGGGGCCTGGCGTGCACCCGGGTGGCGATCGAGGCTTCCACCGAGCACGGTGAGAACCTGGTCCGGCGTTGGCGCCACGATGGGGCGCTCACCGCCGCGGCCATCGCCGAAAGGGTGCGTTGGCAGCTGGATGGCTGGTTGGGTTCGGGGCACACCACGGCGGGGATCACCCTGCTGCGCCTGGTCCCCGAGGAGGTCGCTCCCGACCACGGGCGCCAACTCGGGTTGTGGGGAGGCTCGGCGGTCTGCGACGAGCGTGTGGCTCGCAGCCTGGCCCGGCTCCAGGGTCTGCTCGGCCCCGAGGCGGTGGTCACCGCGGTACTCGGCGGGGGACGTGACCCCCGGTCCCAGGTGCGACTGGTCCCTTGGGGTGACCCTCGCCAGCCACCTCGATCCAAGGATCCGCGCCCGGCCGGCGCTGGAGGTCAAGGCACACGCCGAGCCGAGACCGCTAAAGGCGCACGCCAAACCGGCGCAGGTCACTCCGGGATGCTCCCGCCCCGCGCGTCTGGGCCCGACCGGGCCCCGTGGCCGGGACGGCTGCCCGGACCGGCGCCGGCGGCGGTCCATCCCACGCCGATTCCTGCCGAGGTGCTCGATGCCGGCGGGGCGCCGCTCGAGGTGACCGGGCGGGGGGTGGCGAGCGGAGTGCCGGTGTCCTTGTCGGTGGCGGGTGGGCCGTGGTTGGAGATCAGCTCGTGGGCTGGGCCCTGGCCGGTTGAGGAGCAGTGGTGGGAGCAACGGGGGCGTCGGCGAGCTCGCTTCCAGCTCGGGCTGGCCGGGGGGATGACCCACCTGGTGGCCCGGGAGGGCGGTCGTTGGTGGGTGGAAGCGACCTACGATTGAGCCCACCGCCTGCGGCCGGCGCCAGCGTCCCCCGGGCCCGAGCGGCCCTCTGAGCGGGATCCTCGGCCCGAGCGGCCCTCTGAGCGGGATCCCGGTTCAGATGGATCCGGTCGGCGGCCACGGTGGCCACCACCATCACCAAGGCGCCGGCAACCACGTCGACGACGAAATGGTTGCCCGTGGCCACGACGGCCACGGCGGTGACGACCGGATAGGCGAACACGAGCGTCGCTCCCCTGCGGTCACGAAAGACCAGCCACACGGCCCAGGCCGACCACAGAGCCCAGGCGATGTGAACCGACGGCATGGCGCCGAGCTCGTTGGCGTTGCCCACGCTCGCCAGGGTGCCGGCGTGCCAGGAGCCGAACGCATGGGTCGTGGCCACCACGTCGACGATGTGGCCGCCCGGTACCAGGCGGGGAGGAGCCATGGGGTAGAGCCAGTAGATGACGAAGGAGCACAGGTTGACCATCACGAGGGACGTTCGCAGCGGCCGGTACTGCGAGGGATGGCGCCACCACAGCCATCCGACCACGCCGAGGGTGACGACGAAGTGGGCGTTGTCGTAGTAGTCCGAAACCCACAGGCCGAGGAGGTGGTGGCCGGCCAGCCAGTGGTTCAACCAGTATTCGAGGTCCACGTGGAGGTGGCGTTCGAGTCCCCATGCGCTGCGGGCGTGGTCGACCGCCGCGACCCGTTGCAACGACGCCAGGTTGCTCACCGCGTCATACACCCAGAGCAGGCCAGCGATGACCATGGCCTCGGTCCACCACCGGGGCCGGACGACGGGAAGGGCCGGCGCCAAGGGTTCGGTCGTCGGCGGCCCCACGAGTCGGAGACTCTACTTGGACACCGCTGCCTCGATCGTTGCCCCCAAGGCGACGAGGACCTCCTCCGCCCCGGTCGGTCCCACCAACTGCACCGACGCCGGCAGGGGCTGGGCCGGCACCGGCAGCGACAGGGCAGGGACGCCAGCAAGATTGACGGGCAGCGTGGCCCGCAAGGTCATCATCGCTTCTGCGTCGCCGAGCAGCGGGGGGATGTCCGTCAGGGTGGGTAGGGCCAACACCTCCACCCGGCGCCACAAGCGGCCGAGCTCGACCTCCCAGGCCGCGGCGACTGCGCCGGCGGCGTCCAGTTGGGCGCCGGTCACCCACGAGGCGCCTTCGAGGCGGCGGGCTACGTCGGCGCCGAGGTGACCGCCGGCGAGCAGATACCCGTCGGCGCGCCACGCCTCGGCTCCCAGGCGGGTGACCGCGGCGTGCGCCGCTGCCCGCCACCCGGGCACGTCGATCTCGACGACGTCGAGGCCGGCGGCCGCGAGGGCGGCGTCGACGGCGGCTTCTACGGCCGGCGACGCCCCCACCCGCAGGCGTCCGACGGTCTGGGGGACCGACCGGGCGGGCGCGAAGCCGGGTTCGAGCAGGGCCATCCCCGCCACCACGCCGCCGATGTCCCGGGCCAGGGGACCGACCGTGTCGAGGCTCGGAGCCAGCGGCCACACCCCGTCGAGGGGCACCCGCCCCCAGGTGGTCTTGAGGCCGACGACCCCACAGCAGGCGGCGGGGATGCGCACCGATCCACCGGTATCGCTGCCGATCGCGACGTCGGCCTCCCCACTGGCCACCGCGACCGCCGAGCCGCTAGAAGACCCGCCCGGGACCCGACGGGGGTCGAGGGGATTGACCGGCGTGCCGAACCACCCGTTGACGCCGGTCACCCCGAGGGCGAGCTCGTGGAGGTTGGCCTTGCCAACCGCGGTCGCCACTTTCCCCTTCTCCGCAGCACGCAGACCGGCCAGGCAGGCGGCATCGGCTCGGGCCGGTTGGGCCCTTTCGGCCACGGCCCGGCTGCCGGCGGTGGTGGGCACGCCGGTCATGTCGATCAGGTCCTTGACCGCCACCCTCAGGCCGATGGAGCCGGTGACGTCGAAGCGGGTGATCCACGTGGCCACCGCCTGAGTCTTAGCGCGCCGCCGCGAAACCGGTGGCGATGACGGCGTCGACAACAGCCAGGCGCCGCCAACGGCGATCCGTCGCCGCCAACGCGACAGCGGTGCCGGCGTGGGACAGGTCGACGGAGCGGCCGAGGATGCTCCGCCCCCGTGCCTGCCGCTCGGCGCCACGGGCTTCTACCGCCGCCTGCAGGAGATGGCGGGCGCCGAGCACCCGGGCCACGCCCCGGCTGCGCCCCGTGGATTCTCCCCCGAATCTGGTTATGAGCCGGCCGGGTACGGCAACCAGGGCGAGACCCCAGGCCCCTCGCACGATGGGCAGGACGACACGGCGGCGTCCGGAGGACGGGGTCTCCGGGAGGTGGCTTCGGGACATGGCTCAAGCTATCGACGTCTTCTCATGTTTGCCGGCGACAACCCTCGGGGCATGGCTTCTTGGGGTCATGTGGTCCATTTTCCGACGGACGACATGGCGCTGACCAAACGCCAGGGACGAGGTGGGAGCAAATGGCAGCACTGGTAGCCGACGTGGTCCTCGACCGGCTCCGGGAGTGGGACGTCGAGGTGGTGTTCGCCTACCCGGGGGACGGGATCGACGGGCTCCTTGCAGCTTGGGGCCACGCCGACAAGATCGGCGATGCCTGGGACCACGCCCTCGGTGCCGGACGCCCGACGGTGCTCGACGTGCGCTGCGATCCCGACGTACCGCCCATCCCGCCCCATGCCACGTTCGACCAGCTCGAGGATGCCACTCCCCGAGCGAGTAAAGGATGGGTAAAGGATCGCCGAGCGTGCTCGTGTACCCAGGCACAACCCCCGCTGGGAGGGTATGCTCGTCTCCAAGGGCGTTGCCCTTTCCTATTTGTGTGGGCTTCTGAGCTCCGGCCCCCGGCTCTGGTCCCCGGCAAGCGCATCTGCGACCACGGTGCGGACTGGAGTTGAGCATGGCAGTTGCATACGCCGATCCCGACGTCACGCCGCGGAGGGGTGAACCCGACGAATCCGACGAGGTCACGCGGGTGCAGCTAGCCAGCGCTGCGGCCCTTGTCGTCCTCCCCCTGATGGCCTTGGTCTACGCCGTGCTCAGGTTTTGGCAACACGGCATCGGCTGGTTCGACCTGGTGCTCGCCGTGGTGCTCTACGCCATCACCGGCCACGGGCTGACGGTCGGCTTCCACCGATACCTGACCCACAGTGGCTTCCGAGCCAAGCGCCCCCTCAAGGTGGCCCTCGCCATCGCGGGAACCATGGGAGTGGAGGGTTCGGTGTTCACCTGGGTCGCCCAGCACCGGCGCCACCATGCCTACGCCGATCGAATGGGAGACCCCCACTCGCCCTGGGAGTACGGCTCGGGCTTTCGGGCCCAGCTCAGGGGCCTGTGCCACGCCCACGTCGGATGGTTGTTCCAGTCCAACCCCTCCGAACCTGAACGGTGGATCCCCGAGTTGCTCGCCGATCGAGACCTGGCGTGGATCTCCAAGACTGCGCTGCTGTGGTCGGTCGTGTCGCTGGCCCTGCCCTTCGCCTTGGGCCTCGCCGTTACCGGCAGCTTTCGCGGTGGCTTGGTGACGTTCCTGTGGGCGGGCCTGGTCCGCATGCTGGTCCTGCACCACGTCACGTGGAGCACCAACTCCATCACCCACATGTTCGGGCGCCGCCCCTTCCGTACCAGGGACCGCAGCGCCAATGTGGCCCTCCTGTGCATCCTGAGCATGGGCGAGTCCTGGCACAACGCCCATCACGCCGCACCCATGCTGGCCCGTCACGGCGTCGACCGTCATCAGCTCGACTCGTCGGCTCGTGTCATCCGCATCTTCGAGCGTTTCGGCTGGGCAACGGACGTCAAATGGCCGACCGCTTCACGCCTCGCCGCCCGGCGCGCCGAAGTTTCGTTCTGAGCGGGCTCCGGCTCGCGACGCCGGATTCGAGGGGCCGTTGATTCGAGCCGCCAAGTGTATGGTGGTGCCCCAACCAAGGGGGTCGTGCCATGCCGGACAAGTCACCTCAGAAGCCGAGCACCAAGAAGGTCGGCAAGTCGCTCAAGGAAAAACGTCGGGACAAGAAGGACAAGCAGACCAGCCGCAAGGGCCTCTCCATCTGAGCTGGGATCCCCGATCCGCCAAACCCGATCCGCCAAACCCGATCCGCCAGACCTGAACTGCCCGGCGATCGTCTCGAGTCTCAGCGGATCGACAACGCCCACGCCCCGCCCACGCAGGCGGCGCCGACGACCATCCAGGTGACGTAGTCGCTCACCACCCCGCTCTGGAGGCGTGCCATGAGCTCTCCGACGCCCGTACCCGGCTGTCGAGCTCGGCGCAGCCCGGGGATGCGCCTGCGGTACAAGGCCCCCAGGGCCAGCACCACCGCGCCGGCCGCCGAGCCCGCGCCAGTGGCCACGTCGGTGACGGTGATGCCGGTCGGTTCGCCAGCGCGTAGGGCGACGGGGCGCGTGACGCGGGCTCCGGTCAGCACCGCGGCGTCGTAACCGGCCTGGTCCTGGAAGCGCACGGCGCCGGCCTGCACGACCGAACCGAGGTTGGGGACGAACCCGACGGCGAAGGCGATCACGACGAGCACCGCAGCCGGCACGATCATCGTGAGCGGCGTGCGCCCCTTGTCGGCGCCGGTCTCGGAGGTCTCCTCGTCGGCCGCCCGGCCCATCCGGGGATCCTCGGGTGGGGGGTCGCCGAGTCCGAAGAACACGCCCCCCGCAACGCGGAGCACGGCTCCGCCGACGACGATCGAGGTGACGATGAGCACGGCTGTCACCCACGCCATGCCGTGGGAGTACGCGCTGGCCTCGATGTCCCCCTTTCCGAGGAAGGTGGCAAACGGGGGCAGGTCGGCCAGTCCCAGGGCGGCGAGCACGAAGACCACCCCGGTCAGGCGCAACGGTCGCCCCCGGCCGTGGAGCAGGGTCTCGTTGACCGAGCCGAGCCTGTGGAGGACGACGCCGACACAGAGGAACAGGGCGCCCTTCACCAAGCCGTGGCCGACGACGTAGATGGCCGAACCGGTCAAGCCGAGCGGCGTGAGCAAGGCGATGCCGATGAGGAACATGCCGGCGTGGCTGATGGTGGAAAAGGCGAGCAGTCGCTTCAAGTGCCGCTGGCGGAAGCAGAACAGCGCCCCCACCACCGCGGTGAGCGTCCCGAGGCTGAGCAGCACGGCGGTTATGGCGCCGCGATGTCCGAGGACGTCGCCGAACACCGACCAGTACACGCGCGCCACCCCGTACAGGCCGAGCTCGACCATCACCCCCGAGAACAAGACGCACACCGGCGTGGGGGCGACGGCGTGCGCGTCGGCCAGCCAGAAGTGGAACGGGACTATCGACGCCTTGGCGAGCAGCCCGATGAGCACGAGGACGAACGCCACGACCACCAGGCCGTCGGGCCGGTGGCCGGCGAGCGTCCGCCCGATCTGGGCCATGTTCAGCGCACCGGTGCGGCCGTAGACCACGGCGATGCCGGCCAGGGATAGGTAGGCCCCGACGCTGTTGGTGATGGCGAAGTTGATTGCGCCCTGCAGGGGACCGCGTTCCTCGGGTCGGTAGGCGGTGAGGGCGTAGGCCGCCACCCCCATGAGCTCGAAGAACACGAACAGGTTGAACAGGTCGCCGGTCAAGCAGAACCCCATCATCCCGGCCAGGAACACCAGCATGAGGGCGTGGAAGTAGGTGGCGACCTGCTCGAAGTAGCGCCACGAGAAGATCATGGAAGCGGTGACGAGCAGGGCGGTCATGGCCGCCAGGCCGGCGTTGAGGGAACCCACGGCGAAGTCGATGCCGATGGCCACGCCGTGCACCGGTGTCCACCCGCCGAACCAGTAGACCCGTTGGGTGCCCCCGGCGTCCACCATGATCACGACGGCCATCGCCGTCACCGCGACGGCGACGGCGATGGCGACCGCGTCGAGGAGCCTGCGGCGGCGGAACAACGGGTTCAAAGCGGAGACGCCGGCCGCCCCCAGGAGGGGGACGACGACGACGAGGGGCAGCAGTGGCGACATCAGGCGACGGCGTCAGCCCTGGAGCTCTTTGAGCTCGTCGGGGTCCAGGGTCCCGAAGCGCTTGTGGGTCTGCACGGCGATGGCCAGCAGGAGGGCGCTGACGGCGGCCTCGACGACGACGTCGGTGAGCGTCAACGCCTGCACGACCGGGTCCACTGCACGGCTGTGGAGGGCGATGTCGGAGAAGTAGGGGGCCGCGCCGCGGCTGACGTAGCCCACGCCGAGCAGCAGGACGTATGTGGCGGATTGCACCACGGCGAGACAGACGATCAGGTGCACCAGGTGGCGGCTGGTGACGATGCCGTACAGCCCGACGAGGATGATCCACGCCACCACGACAAAGGGGAAGACGTGCATCAACGGTCCCCGCGCACGAGCAGGGTCTGTTCGAGAAGCTCGCCCACGATCAGCACGAAGGCGGCGGTGACCTCGATACCGACGAAGAAGCTGATGAGAGCGATGGTTCCCGACGAGTCGACGGTGCCCGCGCTGGTCCCGAGGGGGAGGATGTTGTCCAGGTAGGGAAAGCCGAGAGCCAGGGCGGCCACGCCGAGGGCGGCGAAGCTACCGGCCCCGATGGCCTCGACGGCGTCGGTGAGGTGCACGGGGCTCAGGCGCTTGAGGGCGATGAACTCGCCCGACAGGTACACGAGGACGAACGCCGTGGCCATGATGGCGCCGCCCTGGAATCCTCCCCCCGGGTTCACCTGGCCGTGCGACACGACGTTCCACCCCACGAGCATCGTGGGGCCGACGAGCACCAGGCACGCCATGCGTACTGCGTCACTCGTCGCGGGTGCCTCTCGGCCGGCGGCCTCGTCCACCGCCGTGCGCTCCCTCTCGCGGCGAAGCTCGCGTAGGACTATCGACACGCCGGTGGCGGCAGTGAAAAGGATGAACTCCTCACCCAGGGTGTCGAACCCTCGATAGTCGAAGTTGATGGCGGTAACCACGTCGGTGGCGTGGCGCTGGCCCACCGCCACGGAGTTGAGGAGGTCGCCGTACGGGCCGGGGTAATGGCCGAAACCGGGCAACCCCACGAAACCCCACACCAGCAGCGCACCCAGCCCCCCGCCCGCGACCAGGAAGGTCCAGCGGCGCAGGCCCGGCGTCACTCTTCTTTCCTTCGCACCTTGGCCAAAGCCACGAGCAGGAGGATGGGCAGGATCACCGTGCCGACGGTGAGCTCGGAGAGGGCGACATCGGGGGCCTGGAAAGCCGTGAACAGCAGCGCGAGCGTGATGCCGTACGCACTGAGGAGGACCACCTGACGGGTCGGGTTGCGGGTCAGGACCACCGCGGTGGCGCCCCCGGCGACGAGTACCAGGACAGCTGCTTGCAGAGCGCTCACCGGTCCACCGGGCCGTCTCCCCGTCGCCCCGGTCGCCAGTCGCCGAGCTCGCGGATCCTCGCCGCCCGGGCGGTGGCGTGGCCGAGCACGGGCGCGCCCATCACCACGAACAGCACCGCCAGCCATGTCTCGGTGGTGTCCTCGTAGTAGCCCTTCTGCACCATGACGGCGAGGGCGACGAGCACCGGCGCCACCATGCCGATGGGGGTCAGGAAATGCAGCTTGCGGTACACGTCCGGCATGACCAGGACCCCGAGGCACGAGGCCAGTGCCACCACCACGGCAAGGCCCAGGAGCAGGTCCACGACGACCTCCTTGACCATTACAGCCAGCGCTCCAGGGTGCGGACGAACACCAGGCCGCCCCCGGTCATCAAGATGGCCAGGATCACCGCCAGCTCGAACTCACCGGAGCGCCCGAAACCCTCGCATAACAGGATCAGCGCCATCACCATCAGATCGGTGATGGCCTCGTAGGCGACCACGGCCTCGATCATCTGGCCCCGCCAGGCGACGACAGCGCAGGGAATGACCCCGACCAGGAGAGCGATGGCGGCGACGACGAACGCGTTCATTCAGCGGTCCCTGCCGGCGGGGGGACGAGGTGGTGCACGACCATCACCTGCCTGTCGCGGTCGATGCCGAGGACGAGGCTGTTGGGCGCGGCGGAGGTCCCGACGACGGTCAGGGCACGGCGGGTGACGCCCTCGGCGCTCTCGCCGCCCCATTGCTTGGGCACTTCGTGAAAGCCGCTGTCGGGTAGCTTCCCGCGGGCGACGAAGGCCCACAGGGCACCAAACACGATGGCGGTGTCGTGGACCACTTCGACGGGGAGTCGCAGCGCCGGCACCAACCACTCGATCCGCATCCGGAAGTGGGTGTCGGTCTGGTGCTGCACCACCTCGGCGAGCGTGGCCGAGATGGCCGAGGCGCCTGCTCCCGCCAGCAGTTCGGCGAGCGAGAGGGTATCGGTGAACAGGAGCCACAGCGACATGAGCAAGACCCACCAGATCACCCAACCGCCGGCCCGTCGCGCCAGCGGCAGGTCCTGTGGGCGACGCCTGGGGGCGCCGGCGCCGGCCCGTGGGCCGCTCACCTCTGGCATCCCCCGGGGCGCGCAGTTGGGCCAGGCACCACCGTTGCTTCCCCTCGGGCGCAGCCGACGAAACTCTGGGCGCCCAGGGGCCTGGCCGCCAGATGCTCAGCCTTGGACCGGGAGCCTGTCGCTCAGCCGTGTCAGGTCGAGGACCCGGCGGACGGTCTGCGTCGGGGAGCACAGGACGAGCTCACACCCCTGCGACCGGGCCCGGTAGTGGCACTCGGCCAGCACCGACAGAGCCGTCGAGTCCACGAAGGGCACGTCGGTCAGGCCCACGAATACCCGGTTGGGTCGATCCCTCAGGGCGGTGTTCAGGACCTCTCGCAGCCGGGGGCTCGTGAACGAGTCCAGGTCGCCGCTGACCTCGACCAGCGCGTCGTGACCGTTCTCGTAGCTTGAAATTTCAAACGACAGCGCTGCGTGTTCCTCGTTGGGCCGGCTACCGGGCCGACCGCGAGGCTGAGCGATAGTCATCCGGACTTCCTTCCGCCAATATTCGCCAGCCTTATACCCACCGCGCGCCACAACAATGGGGATTTTTTCCGCCGCCGTTGATCATCGAACACACGTTCGATAGATTGGGGACCATGGGCTGGAGAAACCCACCGGTCCCTTGGCCCGAGCTCGAAGCCCGGCTGTCGGGGCGCCCGGCACACGCCGGCGACGGTGGTGACAGTCCGGCGTGGTCCCGTAAGCGATCCGTCTACACCGCACCGACTGACCTCGCCGCCCAGCAGGCCGCCGGGGGCGCTGTCGCCTACGCGGAGCTGCATTGTCATTCCAACTTCAGCTTCTTGGACGGCGCTTCCCACCCCGAGGAACTGGTGGAGGAGGCGGTGCGCCTCGGTTTGAAGGCGCTGGCCCTTACCGATCACGACGGGATGTACGGCGTGGTCCGATTCGCCGAAGCGGCCGCAGCCATAGGTCTGCCCACCGTCTTCGGCGCCGAGCTGACCCTCGATCTGGCCCGTCCCCAGGTGGGAGCGGCCGACCCCGAGGGCACCCACGTGGTCGTCCTGGCCCGGGATCCCGTCGGCTACGCCCGTTTGTGCCGGGCCATCTCCGTCGCCCACCTGAGGGGCGGGGAAAAGGGCAAACCCACCCTCGACCTCGACACCCTCGCCGCCTTGGGGGCGGGATCCGCTCCGGACCTGGGGGCGGTCGCAGCCGGAGTCGACAACCCGGTGGCGGCCTTCACTGGCGCCGCGCCCGCCGCCGCGGTGGTGGCCGGCGCCGACCACTGGATCGTGCTCACCGGGTGCCGCAAGGGGGCGGTGTGCCGGGCCCTCCTCGGCGCCGGACCCGCCGCTGCAGCCGCCGAGTTGGCGCGCCTGCAGCGGGCCTTCGGCCGGTCCAACGTGGCCGTCGAGCTGTGGGACCACGGCGATCCCCTCGACTCGGCCCGCAACGACGCCCTCGTCGGGCTGGCCGACCGGGCCGGCGCCGAGGTGGTGGCCACCAACAACGCCCACTACCACGTCCCCGCCCGGCGCCGCCTGGCCGCTGCTCTGGCCGCGGTGCGCGCCCGGCGCAGCCTCGACGACATCGACGGCTGGCTGCCCCCCGCCGGGGCGTCGCACCTGCGCAGCGGGACCGAGCAGGCCCGCCGCTTCGCCCGTTACCCGGGCGTGGTGGAGAGGGCGGCGGCGCTCGGGCGGGACGCGGCGTTCGACCTGCACCTGGTGGCACCCCGGCTGCCGCCTTTTCCCTGCCCGCCCGGCCATGACGAGATGTCCTGGCTCCGGCGGTTGACCGAGGAGGGCGCCGCCCGGCGCTACGGGCCGCGTGAGGCTCCCCGACATCCCCGGGCCTATGTCCAGATCGACTACGAGCTGGCGATGATCGACAGCCTGGGATTCGCCGGCTACTTCCTCGTGGTGGACGACATCGTGCGTTTCTGCCGCGAGGCCGACATCTACTGCCAGGGGCGCGGATCGGCGGCCAACTCGGCGGTGTGTTACGCCCTGGGTGTCACCAACGCCGATGCGGTCGAGCTGGGACTGCTCTTCGAGCGTTTCTTGTCCCCCGAGCGAGACGGTCCCCCCGACATCGACGTGGACATCGAGAGCGGCCGGCGGGAGGAGGCCATCCAGTACGTGTACCGGCGCTACGGGCGTGACCGCGCCGCCCAGGTGGCCAACGTCATCACCTACCGCCCCCGTTCTGCGGTGCGGGACATGGGCAAAGCCCTCGGCGCCGCCCCCGGCCAGCTCGACGCCTGGTCGAAGCAGATTGACGCGTGGGGGCCATTACAGACCTCCGGTCGGGCAACTGACGACCACGACGTGCCTGCCGCGGTGATGGCGCTCGCCTCCGAGGTGCAGCATTTTCCCCGCCATCTCGGCATCCACTCGGGGGGCATGGTCATCTGCGACCGACCCGTGACGGAGGTCTGCCCGGTGGAGTGGGCGCGCATGGCCGATCGCAGCGTGTTGCAGTGGGACAAGGACGACTGCGCAGCCACCGGGTTGGTCAAGTTCGACCTGCTCGGCCTCGGGATGCTGACGGTGATCCACGCCACCGTCGATCACGTCCGGGCGTTCCACGGCGTCGACATCGACCTGGCCATCCTGCCCCAGGACCCCGCGGTGTACGAGATGCTGTGCCGGGCCGACTCGGTCGGGGTTTTCCAGGTGGAGAGCCGGGCCCAGATGGCCACGTTGCCCCGGCTGCGCCCCCGCCGCTTCTACGACCTGGTGGTGGAGGTGGCCCTCATCCGCCCGGGGCCCATCCAGGGGGGCTCCGTCCACCCCTACATCCGCCGGCGCAACGGCGACGAGCCCGTCACCTACCTCCATCCCCTGCTCGAGCGCAGCCTGGCCAAGACCCTCGGCGTGCCCCTCTTCCAGGAGCAGCTCATGCAGATGGCCATCGACGTGGCCGGTTTCTCCGCCGGCGAGGCCGACCGGTTGCGCCAGGCCATGGGATCCAAGCGCAGCGTCGAGAAGATGGAGCAGCTGCGGTCCCGGCTGTACGAGGGGATGGCCGAGCGCGGCATCGGCGGTGAGGTGGCCGACCGGATCTGGGAGAAGCTGGTGGCATTCGCCAACTTTGGCTTCCCCGAGAGCCATTCGGTGAGCTTCGCCTACCTGGTCTATTCGTCGGCGTGGCTCAAGTACCACTACCCCGCCGCGTTCCTCGCCGGCCTCCTCGACGGCCAGCCCATGGGTTTCTGGTCGCCACAGACCCTCGTCGCCGACGCCCGCCGCCACGGCGTGGAGGTGCGCCGCCCCGACATCAACGCCAGCCGGGCCAACGCGGTCCTCGAGCCCAGCGGGTCAGGGGCCGGCGGGTCAGGGGCCGGCGGGCCGGCGGTGCGGCTCGGGCTGTCCTATGTCCGCCACGTCGGTGACGACATGGCGGCGCGCATCGAGGCGGCGCGCACCGAGAGCGGGGCGTTCGCCGGGGTGGAGGACGTGGTGCGGCGAACGGGGATTTCCTCGGTGCAGGCCGAGGCGCTGGCCACCGCTGGAGCTTTCGGGTGCTTCGGCCTCAGCAGGCGGGAGGCGCTGTGGACGGCGGGGCCGGTGGCGCGCGCCGGGGCGGCCCGGTTGCCGGGGTTGGTCAGCGGGGCGGAGCCCCCGGACCTGCCGGGCATGGCCCCGGTAGAGGTCAACCGGACCGACCTGTGGGCGACGGGGGTTTCCACGGACAGCCACCCGGTGGAGTACGTCCGGGCCGAGCTCGACGCCGCCGGGGTGGTCAGCGCGGCACACCTGGCGTCGTTGCCAGGGGGATGCCACGTGAACGTCGGCGGCGTCGTAACCCACCGCCAGCGGCCGGCGACGGCCCAAGGAGTGGTGTTCCTCAGCCTGGAGGACGAGACCGGCCTGGTCAACGTCATCTGCGTCGACGC
>DASZKW010000079.1:0-27299 GCA_035552775.1 Acidimicrobiales bacterium
CACTCCCTGGGACTCAACTGAGCTGGTTCTCCGGCTCCTCGATGCCGACCAACGGTGCCGGGTCAGGGTCATGGAGGACCAGCAGGTAAGCGAGCATCTTCAACGTGCCGTCAGAGGCGAACTTGGCAAGTATCGGCTCGACGAACGGGGCATCCTTGATCCGAAGCAGGAGACGACCGTCCGCCAACAGGTCGGCGTCGACTCGCTCCAGACTCGGGATGCGTCTGGCGAGGATCTCCAAGATGGCTGTCAAGCGTTCGGGGTGCTGTTGCCTGAGGTACTGGAGGACGTTCGCTAGGTTGTCTCCGGTCTGCGAGAGCCGTTCCTGTGGCCCTGACTCCGGGACGCCTCGGGTGTGGTCGGCACTGAGATACGACAGGTACCAGCCGCTGATGAAGCGGCGGAGCGCACTGACTCGGGGGTGGCCGGCGAACTGGCCGAGGGTATTGACGGCGAGCAGATCGGGTGACTCCAACGCCTCGGACCGGCGCTCGTCGTCGATCTCGGGAAGCTCCCCGGAGATGACGTTGCCCTCCCCGTTCCTGAACTCCAGGAAGTTGAAGGGCCGCCCGCCCCGCCCCCAACGCAACCACTCGTCGACCACTATCGGCCCCCGAGACGACTCCGCGATGGCCAGGTGATAGGTGATCGGCGGCGTGCTCGGATGCTCCCGGTACTTCAGCTCGATGACGATCGGGCCATCCTCGCTCGACTTCGCATCTCCTTGAAGCGGTTTCTCCTATCCCATGCCCTCCGAAGGCCGACGGTGAAGCACTCCGAGAGAAAGGCGAAGACGTCGAACAGAGTCGACTTGCCACTGCCATTGGGGCCGAGGAGCACGGACAGAGGGGTCAACTTCTTCAGCTCCAGGTCATGCAGGACGCGATAGTTGCGGACCCGCAGACTCTCGATGCGAGGTGTCTCGAGGACCGGCTGCAGCAAGCTCATCGCATGGTTATCCTGGCACGCCGCCCGCCATGGTGCCGAAGGACCTGAAGGGCTCAGGCCGGGACACCGTTCGTCAGCGGAGGATGGTCAGCGGACGATGGTTGACCCGCCCGACTGCGAGTCCCCTCTCCGAAGGTTCGACTCGCACACCGAGGCGTACCGGCGGTAAGGCGCCACCATTCCGGCCCCTGGTTCTCCGGAAGGGCGGCTAAGGCCTAGGTCGCCACCGGCGGTCCCGGTTCGACCTCCATGGCCCTCGTCACCCTGCGCCGGTCAACCCCATCGCGCGGACCATAGACCCTCCGCGCGATGGACGCGCGATGGGCGGTTCCCAATGTACGCCCCGAGCCGCCAAAAAAGCCCCTGACCAGCACTTTTCCAAGAGCGAGCGACGGGAATCGAACCCGCGTTCTCAGCTTGGGAAGCTGATGTTCTACCTCTGAACTACGCTCGCAGTACCGCCACGGACACTAGTCCTCGGGTCCAGACCGCAACACGCCGTCGGCCACGGCTCCGGCTACGATCTGCTGGGCCAGTGCCCACAACTCGGGGGCGCCGGTGTCGATGACAGAGTTAACGGCGAGTACCCGGTCGGCGGTGATCCCGTGGACCGCCCAGCCGCCGCCATCGGCTGAGGCATTTTGCAGCATCGGCTGGAGGCGGTCCAGGGCGCCGGCGAAGCGAGCCTCGGGTGTCGCCTTGGCCTCGAACTCGTCCCACACGCCCCGGGCCCACTCCTCCTGGGCCTTCGGGAGGAGCCCGAAGATCCGGTCGGCGGCGGCCAACTCCTTGTCCACCGCGGCGGCCCGGGCCGCGGTGTCGTAGATGAAGGCGTCGCCCGCGTCGATCTCCACCACGTCGTGGAGGAGGAGCATGGCGACGACCCGGGCCACGTCGACCGGCTCGGCGGCGTACTCGGCCAGCACGAGCGCCATCACCGCCAGGTGCCACATGTGCTCGGCGTCGTCCTCTGGGCGGCTGCCGTCGGTCAGGGGGTTTCGCCGCCGGATGTGCTTGACCTTGTCGATCTCCAGGCAGAACCGGAGCTGTCGAGCGAGGCGATCGGTGACCTCGGTGGCCGCCAGCGGATCACGCATCCCGCAGTATGGCCCAGGACACGATGATCAAATCCACCGAAACTGACCGAAAGGACACACTTCCTGCCCGTTTGGCGGGATGGCGGCACTCTGAATGTGCCTCCGTGCGAGAACGGTATATGTTATGTGCTCTGGAGTGGGAACCCGCCACCTACTCCAGGAAGAGCGTGTCCGAGATCCGCCGCTCGGCCGCTCCGCCGATGGCGCCCCTTGGGGCGCCATCGGTGTACCTGGGCACGGCGACGTCGATGCACCCGGGGCCGACGCAGGTGTAGCTGGGCTACGAGGCCCCGACGGCGGCGTCGAGAGTGGCAACGGTCACCCCCCCGAACAGGCGGGCGACAAGCTTGCCGTCGGGAGCGATGACCAGCGACTGGGGCAACCCGGCGACCCCGTAGGCGGAGGTGATGTCGTCGTTGGCGTCCTCCACGATGGGCCATGTCATCCCGTGATCACGTTCGAAGCTGCGAGCAGCGCCGGATGAGTCGTTGTAGAGCACGCCTACCACGTGCACCGACCCCGCGACATCGGGGGGATGGGCCACGAAGCGGACAAGCTGAGGGGTCTCACGCCGGCAGGGGACGCACCAGGTGGCGAAGAAGTTGAGCACCAGCCAGTGCCCCCGTTCCTGGCCGGAGCTGAGGTGCGACCCGTCGATGGTTGCCCCCGACCAGGCGGGCGCCGGCCGGCCCACCACCGCCCCCGCCGACGAGGGGCTGCCCCCGCATGACGCCACCACGGCCGCCGCCCCGCTGACCAGGGCGGCCGTCGCCAGACACGAGCCAAGCAGCCGGCGGATGTTCACCCCCCGCGTCACCTGACGGGCGCGCGGCGGGGCCCTTTCCCCATCCCTTCCCCAGCCGACACTGTCACGGAGGGAAACCCTATGGCCGCCCGCCGGCCCATCGGGTAGCACGGTGGGCGTGAGCCTCCCGCCGCTGTTCCACGTCGACGCCTTCACCGATCGGCCCTTCACCGGGAACCCCGCCGCCGTTTGCCTGCCGGAGTCGGCTCCTTCCGAGCCCTGGATGGCCGCCATGGCAGCCGAGATGAACCTGGCCGAGACCGCTTTCTGCTGGCCAGAAGCCGAGGCGTGGCGGCTGCGCTGGTTCACGCCTGCGGTCGAGGTGCCGCTTTGCGGGCACGCCACCGTCGCCACCGCCCACGTCATGTGGGAGGAGGGCGTGGTCGCCCCGAAGGAGGCGATCGCGTTCGAGACCCTCAGCGGCCGCCTCTCTGCCCGCGCCGACGGCGCCCTGATCGAGCTCGACTTCCCGGCCCTGCCCCCCACCGCCCTGGAGCGGGGCGGCGTGGCTGAGCTCTCGGGGTTGTTCGCCACCGACGTCGCATACGCCGGGGTGGAGGCTGGCGGGGCGGCCGGCGAACGCCGTGACCGAGCAGACACCAAGGCGCTGGTGGAGCTGGGGTCGGCCGGCGCCGTCCGCGACCTGCGACCCGACCTGGCCGGCATCGCCCGACTCGGCTACCAGGGCTTGGTGGTGACGGCGCCCGGAGACAGCGAGGGCGTGGACTACGTGTTACGGTTCTTCGCCCCCAACGCGGGGATCCCCGAGGACCCCGTCACCGGCTCCGCGCAGTGCGTAGCCGGCCCGCATTGGGCGGCGCGCACGGGCAGACAGGATCTCATGGCCGCCCAGGTATCCCCCCGTGGTGGGCGCCTGCGGGTGAGGGTGCTCGGAGACCGGGTGGCCATCGCCGGCCACGCGGTCACCGTCTCGCGGGGCCGCCTCGCCGTGGAACCGGGCTGACAACCGCAGGGCGGTGGCGGCGCTGTCGGTGCGAACGTCGTTCTCCGCACGCCAGTATGGGCTGGCGCTCTCGGGCGACGCCCGGTTCGCCGACCGGGGCCCACCAAAGGCGAAGAGTCCGGGGCGCCGGCTCGACCGGGGCGAGCAGCCGAGCGGCGCCCCGGAACCTGAGCGGACCCAACGGCCAGCCCGACAACTGAAGCTGTGCCCGGCCCGAGGGCGCTGGCAGACCCACCGCTGTGTGCCCGCCAGGCACACAGCGGATGAGTCGACCTTGGCGCATCTATGCCCACCAGCCCGGCCACCCAAAACCTCAATGCCCACGCTGGTCAACCACGCCGGCCGCCGGCCGCCCGCCTCCCGACCTTCCCGCCGCCACGCCGGCCGTGGGGTCACGCCGACAGGGCACGCCCCTTGCGGCGCCGGCGGAAGTACCGCACCGGGTCGTACTTGACGTCGACCACCCGCTCCTTCATGGGAATGATCGCATTGTCGGTGATCTTGATGTTTTCCGGGCACACCTCGGTACAGCACTTCGTGATGTTGCATAGCCCTAGGCCCCGCTCCTCCTGGACGGACTGCTTGCGGTCCAGGTCGTCGTTGGGGTGCATGTCGAGCTCCGCGTAGCGGATGAAAAAGCGTGGCCCCGAAAACGCCGCCTTGTTCTCCTCGTGGTCCCGGACCACGTGGCAAGTGTTCTGGCACAGCCAGCACTCGATGCACTTGCGGAACTCCTGGGAGCGCTCGACGTCGACCTGGGCCATCCTGAACGGCGCCGTGGGCTGCTCGGCGCTCGGCGTGAAGGCGGGGACCTGCTCGGCCTTGCGATAGTTCCACGACACGTCGGTCACCAGGTCCCTGATCACCGGGAAGGTACGCAGCGGCGTGACGGTGATGGGCTCGCCGGGAGGGAATGTCGACAGCCGGGCCAGACACATGAGCCGGGGCCGACCGTTGATCTCGGCCGAGCACGAGCCGCACTTGCCGGCCTTGCAGTTCCACCTCACCGCCATGTCGCCGGCCTGGTGGGCCTGCACGTGGTGGACGGCATCAAGCACGACCTCGCCCTCCTCCACCGGCGTTGTGTAATCCACCAGCGTCCCGCCGGAGGCGTCGCCCCGCCAGATCCGCATCGCGAGGTCGTAGGTCAATGCTGTTCCTCCAGCAGCTCGGCCAGCTCCGGCGGGGGGACGGGCAGGGCCTGGCGGCGGACGGTCACCTTGCCGTCCTCGAAAGCCACTATGACGTTGAGCTTGGACCAGAAATCGTCGGCCATCGGGAAGTCGTCACGGGTGTGGCCGCCCCGGCTCTCCTGGCGCTCCAGGGCGGCGCGCGCCACCGCCTCGGAGACCAGGACCATGTTGGGCAGGTCCAGCGACAGGTGCCAGCCGGGGTTGTACTGGCGGTGGCCCTCGACCGTCATGTCGGCCATGCGCGCCTTCACGGCGGCGATCTCGGTGAGTGCCCTCTCGATCTCGCTCTCGGTACGGACGATGCCGACCAGTTCCTGCATCACCTCCTGCAGCGCGAGCTGCAGAGCGTAAGGATTCTCCCCGCCCGCACCCGACCCGGCCGCCGCCGACCCGCTAGCCGCCGACCCGCTAGCCGCCGACCCGCCGGCACCCGCCCCGCCGGCCGTGCCGCCCTTGAACGGGGCCAGCGCGGCAGCGGCCGCCGCGGCCACGTCGGCATCGGAAACCATCGGCCGTGACACCCCGGGGCGCCCGCCGGCAAGGGCGTTCGCGTAGGCGGCTGCCGCCTCCCCCGCCCTCTTGCCGAACACCAGCAGGTCGCTGAGGGAGTTGCCGCCGAGGCGGTTGGAGCCGTGCATCCCTCCCGCCACCTCGCCCGCCGCGTACAGGCCGGTGACCCGCGACGCGGCCGTGTCGGGGTCCACCTCCACCCCGCCCATCACGTAGTGGCAGGTGGGGCCGATCTCCATCGGCTCGGCCGTGATGTCGACGTCGGCGAGCTCCTTGAACTGGTGGTACATCGACGGCAGGCGCTTCTGGATGTACTCGGCGTTGCGGCGCGACGCGATGTCGAGGAAGACGCCACCGTGGGGCGTGCCCCGCCCCTCCTTGATCTCGGTGTTGATGGCCCTGGCCACCTCGTCGCGGGGCAGCAGCTCGGGAGGCCGGCGGTTGTTGCGCTTGTCGGTGTACCAGCGGTCGGCCTCGTCCTCGCTGTCGGCGGTCTCCGCCTTGAAGAACTCGGGGATGTAGTCGAACATGAACCGCCGGCCCTCGGAGTTGCGCAGCACCCCCCCGTCGCCGCGAACCGACTCGGTGACCAGGATGCCCCACACCGAGGGGGGCCACACCATCCCTGTGGGGTGGAACTGGACGAACTCCATGTTGACCAGGGTCGCCCCGGCGCGCAGGGCCAGAGCGTGGCCGTCGCCGGTGTACTCCCACGAGTTCGACGTGACCCGCCACGACTTGCCGATGCCCCCCGTGGCCAGGATGACGGCGGGCGCCTCGAACACCACGAAGCGACCCGACTCGCGCCAGTAGGCGAACGCCCCGGCGATCCGGCCGCCGGCGCCAGCCGGGTCGCTCGGGTCGCCCGGGTCGCTCGGCGAGCCTCGCTCTCTGCTGGTCGGGTCGCTCGGCGAGCCTCGCTCCCTGCTGGTCGGGTCGCTCGGCGAGCCTCGCTCCCTGCTGGTCGGGTCGCGCGAGCCTCGCTCTCTGCTGGTCGGGTCGCTCGGCGAGCCTCGCTCTCGGAGCAGGTCGGTGACCGTGCACTCCATGAACACGTCGATCCCCAGGCTCACCGCGCGCTGCTGGAGGGTGCGGATCATCTCCAGGCCGGTGCGGTCGCCGACGTGGGCCAAGCGGGCGTAGCGGTGGCCGCCGAAGTCGCGCTGGCTGATCAGGCCCTCGGGTGTCCTGTCGAACAGCGCCCCCCACTGCTCGAGCTCCCATACCCGCTCGGGCGCCTCCTTGGCGTGCAGCTCGGCCATGCGCCAGTGGTTGAGGAGCTTGCCCCCGCGCATGGTGTCGCGGAAGTGGACCTTCCAGTTGTCCTCCGGGTAGGCGTTGCCCATGGCGGCGGCGATGCCGCCCTCGGCCATCACTGTATGGGCCTTGCCGAGCAGGCTCTTGCAGATCACCGCGGTGCGCGCCCCGCTCTCGTGGGCGGCGATGGCGGCGCGCAGCCCTGACCCGCCGGCGCCGATGACCACCACGTCGTAGCGCTGGCGCTCGAAGCCGTCATGGGCCGCCGAGGCGCCGGCCGCGCCCGGCGCGGGGGCCGCGTCGCTCATCAGAAGAACCTCGGGTCGATGATCGTGCCGCTGGCGACGAGACGTACGTACAGGTCGGTGAGCCCCACGAAGACCAGGCTGGCCCACGCGAACTGCATGTGCTTGGTGTTGAGCTTGGTGACCAGGCACCAGAACTTGAAGCGGACGGGATGGCGCGAGAAGTGCTTGAGGCGACCCCCCACGATGTGGCGGCAGGAGTGGCACGACATCGAGTACAGCCACAGCAGCACGGCGTTGACGACCAGCATCAGGGTCCCGAAGCCGGCGTGGCCCCACTGGTCGTTGTGGTTGCGGAACGACACCACCGCGTCGTAGGTGAGTATGGCGTTGAAGACGAGACCCAGGTAGAAGAAGTACCGGTGGACGTTCTGCACGATCAGGGGAAACCTGGTCTCACCGCTGTAGCGCTTGTGCGGTTCGCCCACCGCGCACGCTGGCGGTGACTGCCAGAACGAGCGGTAGTAGGCCTTGCGGTAGTAGTAGCAGGTGAGGCGGAAGCCGAGGGGCACGATGAGCACGATGATGGCGGGGGAGATGGCCCACCAGGGGCCGACGATCCCGACGGTGGGGGCGTGGGTAATCGCCGAGCCGGCCCGGGCGCTCATGCACGTCGTCGCCAGGCACGGCGAATAGAACGGCGAGATGTACGGCTTGTAGAAGTAGTCGGCGTGCTGGAACGCGGCCCACGTCGAGTAGGCGATGAAGGCGACGAGCACGCCGGCGGACACGGCCGGGTTGACCCACCAGCGGTCGGTCCGCAGCGTCCTGGCGGGGATCCGGGCCCGGGCGCCGGCAGGCGGCGGCACGGGCGGAGCTTGTGGTGCGAGCGGAGTGGCCATGTCCCCTGTCCTCGTAGCGCGGCGCTCTCACCGTAAACCCTGAAGGACGAAAGGGAAAGGGAAGACCTACTCTCACAACAATAGTCGTAGCCTATGGAGCGTGCAGCTTCACCAGCTTCGCTACGTCGTCGAGGTGGCCGATCAGCGACGCTTCACCCGCGCCGCGGCCGCCCTGCATGTCGCCCAGCCGTCGGTGAGCACCGCGGTGCAGGCCCTCGAGCGAGAGCTCGGAGCCCCCATGTTCCACCGCACCCGCGGCGAGGTGATCCTGACCGCGGCCGGCGAGGCGTTCGTGCCGTGGGCCCGCCAGGTCCTGGCGGACTGCGAGGCGGGGAGGGAGGCGGTCAGGGACCTGGCCGGCTTGCGGCGTGGGCGTCTGGCGCTCGGGGCCACGCCGAGCCTGACCACCAACGTGCTCCCCGGGGCGCTGGCCGCGTTCCACCGCCGGCACCCGACGATCGAGCTAGCCCTCCACGAGGCCGGGTCGCGGGACCTGATGGACCGCCTCGAACAAGGTCAACTCGACGTGGCCCTCGTCATCCTGCCCGTCAAGCAGTCATGGGTCTCCACGACCGCGCTGATCGACGAGGAACTGGTGCTCGCCGTCCACCCCGGTCATCGCCTGGCGGGGCGGGAGTCGGTGAGCATCGGTGACCTGCGCGACCTGCCGCTGGTGATGTTCCGCGACGGCTACGACCTTCGGGAGGTGACCCTGGGAGCCTGCCGCCAGGCCGGATTCGAGCCCACCTTTGCCGTCGAGGGCCTGGAGATGGACGGCGTCCTCGCCGTGACCGCCGCCGGCCTGGGCGCCGCCGTGGTCCCCGCCTCTGCGGTGAGCTGCTCCGGCCTCCCGCCCACATCCGACGCGGGGGCCGGCCGGGGCGCGCTGCGCGCCGTTCGCTTTCGAGACGCGGTGCTGGTACGGACCATCGGGGTGGCCTCCCGGCGCGACCGCGCCCTGCCCCGTGCCGCCGTGGCCTTCATCGACGAGCTGCGCGCCCACCTCTCAGCGCCGGGCAGCGGCCTCGGTCCACAGTGACCGTGTAAATGCAGGGTTTCGCGCGGCGCAGGTTTCGAAATGTAGCGAATCGCACGCTTTCCGGGCAATTCCATGCACTACGGAGACCGCCCCCGCGCGAAACCCTGCATTTGGCTTCAGCCGGGATGTGCCAAGCCGCCGCCCTCCCCCCGTGCGCGCGTCTCACGCCACGCGGTGCGCGATATTTGACGTCAGTCGACGGTGAGCCGGCTGAGCAGGGCGCCCTTGCGCTCCTCGAAGGTCTCGAAGTCGATCAGACCGGAGTCGAACTGCTGGTGGGCCTGCTCCACGAGTCGCAGCAGCTCCTCGGTGGACACGTCGTCGGCCACACCCTCGACCGGCGCCAGGGGCTCCGTCTCGTCCTTGGGATCGGTTCCCCGTTCGAGGCGGCGGTCCCGCTTCGCAGCCGCCTTAGCCTGCTTGTCACGGGCTCGCTGCATCTTGGAGAAGCTGGTTCGCTGGGTGGCCATGATTGCTCCAGGGTAACGGCCGGCGGGCGACTGGCCGGGGTCGCCCCCGATCGCAGAAAAAAAATGGTCTGCGGTGTCGATACGGGCGGTCGTCGCTCGTGGACAGGGTGAGGGCCCCGGTACGGTGCCGGGCCTCCAGTGAGAGGAGACTTCAATGACACAGTACCTGATGGCCGTTCACAGCATCGAGGGCGAGACCCCCTCCCCTGAGTTGATGGAGCAGACGTTCAAGGACGTCGACGTGTTCAACGCCGAGCTCCAGGCGTCGGGGGCGTGGGTGTTCGCCGGCGGGCTTCACCCCGCCGACACCGCCACGGTGGTGAGGGTCAACGACGGCGAGGTGACGACCACCGACGGCCCCTTCGCCGAGACCAAGGAGCAGCTGGGGGGGTTCTGGATCATCAACGCACCCGACCTCGACGCCGCCCTGGCCTTGGCGGCCAAGGGTGCCGCCGCCTGCAAGGCACCGGTCGAGGTGCGACCCTTCCAGGAGCAGCCCGAGGGCTAGGCGCCCAGTGGCAGCCACCGGCACGGCGACCGTCGAGGCGACGTTTCGGCGCGAGTTCGGCCGGACCGTGGCCACCCTGGTCCGCCTCTTCGGTGACATCGACCTCGCCGAGGAGGCGGTCCAGGAGGCCTTCGTGGTGGCTCTCCGGCGCTGGCCCGACGCCGGCGTGCCACCCAACCCCGGTGGTTGGATCGTCACCACCGCCCGCAACCGCGCCATCGACCGGCTCCGGCGGGAGGCGCCGCGCCATGACCGCCACGCCCAGGCCGTCCTGCTCCACCACCACGACGAGCCCCCGGAAGTGGGACCCGTGACCGATGACCGCCTCCGCATGATCTTCACGTGTTGCCACCCGTCTCTGGCCACCGGCGCCCAGGTGGCGTTGACCCTGCGCCTGCTCGGCGGCCTGGAGACCGCCGAAATCGCCAGGGCTTTCCTCGTTCCCGAGGCGACGATGGCGCAGCGACTCGTGCGGGCCAAGCGCAAGATCCGAGCCGCCGGCATCCCCTACCGCGTCCCCGGCGACGCCGAGCTTCCCGATCGCCTCGGCCCTGTGCTCGGCGTCGTCTACCTGATCTTCAACGAGGGCTACACGGCAACCAGCGGCGACGACCTGGTACGGGCCGACCTGAGCGCGGAGGCTATCCGCCTGGCCCGGCTGCTCGCCGAGTTGATGCCCGACGAGCCCGAGGTCCACGGCCTCCTCGCGCTGGAGTTGCTGACCGAGGCGCGCCGTGGTGCGCGCAGCGGGACCGATGGTTCGCTCGTCGTGCTCCCCGACCAGGACCGGTCGCTGTGGGACGCGGCGCTGATCGCCGAGGGCCACGACCTGGTCGCCGCCTGCATCCGCCGCGACCAGCCCGGCCCCTATCAGATCCAGGCCGCCATCAACGCCGTTCACACCGACGCGCAGTCCGCGGCCGGCACCGACTGGTCGCAGATACTCGCTCTCTACGACCAGCTGCTGGCCCTGTCGCCGACGCCGGTAGTGGCCCTCAACCGGGCGGTGGCGGTGGCGGAGGTCCACGGGGCGGCGGCGGGCTTGGCTGCCGTCGAAGCCCTCGACATCGCCAACTACCATTTGTTCCACGCCACGAGGGCGGACCTGCTCCGTCGCCTCGGCCGCGCTGCGGCGGCGTTGGACGCCTACGACGCCGCCCTCGCCCTCGTGGACAACGGCGCCGAACGCCGCTTCTTGGAGATGCGGCGCCGGTCCCTGTCGCCGGCGTGACCCGCCCTCCGCCGGCGTGACCCGCCCTCCTGTCGCCGGCGTGACCCGCCCCCCTGTCGCCGGCGCCAATCCACCCACCCTCGCACCCCCGGATGGGACGGCCGTGCGCTACTCGTGCGGAGCGTGCGACTCGACGTCAAAGACCTCGGCGGGGGCGCTGGCCAGCAGCCGGTCGGCGTGCTCCCGTTTCAGCTCGGTGAGGCGAGCCTCGTCTTCGGGGCTCCGGTCCTCCTGGCGGGCCAGGAAGACGAACTCGTCGGTGACGACCCCCTCCCTGACCATCAAGGTCGCCGCCCGGTCGCCGTAGCACAACTTGAATACGAAGGCCGCCAGGGTGCCCCGTTCAGGCCTTTCGAAGGCCGAATCGGCAACGTAGCGACCCTCCGTCGGGCCTCGGGTGACCAGTTCGAAGCCGTCTCGCGCCCCCGGACCGCGGAAGGGGGTCTCGGTGGTGATCTTTCTGCGCTCGAGGGCTCCACGAGGGCCCAGCAGTGGAAACGCACAGCGCATCGCCATGTAGGCGAGGGCGACACCCGCCGGGCTGCCGGGACCGCTGTAGCGCAGCATGTCCTCGAACGAGAAGGCCAGGGACGTGCCCTCGTCGACCACGACGATCGGGGTCATACCTGGGTACTCCGTGCTGGGGGCGGCAGATCCGGCGGTTGGGCGAAGGCGGGTGGGCCCGAAAAGTCGAGCGAGTCGAGGAGGTCGTCGGCCAGCGCGTCGCGTCGGGTGAGCGGGGGGAGGTTCCATTTCGTCTCGATGAGCTTCAGTATCGACGTGTGGTCGTGGACCTGGTGCGACACATAGCCGGCCCGGGCGTAGGGCGCCACGATTACCGCCGGAACCCGGAAACCGTAGCGGTCGTAAGCCCACGGGCCACCGCCTTCGGGGGGGCAGTTATCCGGCTCGGGGGCTTCCGGCGGGGGCACGTGGTCGTAATAGCCGCCGTGCTCGTCGTACACCCAGATCAGGCTCAGCTTGTCGCTGGTCAGCCCGTGAGCGGTGCCGGCGACCAGGAACCGTCGGTTAGGGAAGGTCGGCCCGAGACAGGAGGAGAACCACCTGTCGGCAAGGGGGAAGGTGCGAGCCAACGCGCAGTAGAAGGGCAGGTCCTCCTCGGTCCAGTACCCCATGGCCGTGCCGGGGTCGACCGGCTGATGCTGGGCCTCGGCGCTCCGTACAAATCCGTCGTTCCGACCATCGGACCACTGCTCCTGGCTGGCATCCCAGGCCTGGCTCGGGACCAGCGGGTACTGCTTCGTCGAGGGCAACCGATGGGAGATAACGGCGTGCCCTCGACCGGTCAGGTTCGTCGCTGTCGGATTGCCGGAGTTGTCCCTCGGAAGGCCTTCCCCACGATCCAACATCCCGAGATAGTTGTCGTAGGAGTGGTTCTCCATCATCAACACCACGATGTGACGAATCTCCGGCCTGGTGTCAACACCGACGGGGCGGTCAGGGAAAGGGACGGGCCACGAGGGCTGGGGCGCCCGGTTGAGCCGTCGACGGGCCAACGCCGACTCGATGTCGCCGACGGCGGCGCGCCAAACGACTCTCATCTCCGACGCCCGGCCACGGTCAGAGCGTACTCAGGGCCCGATCCTGGCAGTATGTGATCGTGGCGCTCATCCGGCTTGTGCACCAGGTCCGCGAAGTCGGCTTCGGGGAGCGGACCGATTTCGCCGACGGGGTCCTGACGGTGTCCGCCGACGAAGCCAGGGGTGTGCTGGCCGACCCGGCGCTGGCGGAGACACGGCTCTCTTGGGTCTCGCCCAACCAGAGCGCCCGGATCGTCAAGGTCCTCGACGCCGTCGAGCCGCGCACCAAGGGCCCGGGTGGGGGCGGCATCTTCCCGGGCTTCGTGGGCCAGGCGCGCCTGCAGGGAAGCGGCGAGACCCACGTGCTGCGCGGCGTCATCGTGGTCACCGCCGGTTACCTGCCCCGGGCCCAGGAGGCGCTGGTCGACCTCAGCGGCCCGGCGGCGTCGCTGTCGCCGCTCGGGGCGGCGCACAACCTGGTGATCGAGTTCGTCCCCGCTCCAGGAGCGAGCTGGGAACAGGTTGAGGGTGCGCTTCGCCGCTCGTCTCTGCGCCTGGCCGCCGCCCTGGCCGAAGCCTCCCTCGGCGCTGAACCCGACGCCGTCGAGGAATTTCCTCCACCGTCGCCGCGCACCGCGGGCAGCTCGCTGCCCCGTGTCGGCGCCGTCACCAACCTGCAGACACAGGGCCTGTTCAAGGACGTCTTCGTCTACGGGCGCAGCTTCGGCGCCGCCCTGCCGACCCTCCTCGACCCCGGTGAGCTCGACGACGGCGCCGTGGTGAGCGGCCAGTTCGGCCACCCCGCACTCAAGAACCCGACCTTCATGCACCAGAACCACCCGGTGGTCGCCGAGCTGCGCCGCCGGCACGGCCGCGACCTCGAGTTCGCAGGCGTGGTCATCTCCCCCGAGCCCGTCGACCAGGGGTCCAAGGAGATGGTTTCTGCGTTCGCCGCCCGGGTGTGCGCCGCCGCCGGCTTCGACGCCGCCATCGTCACCAAGGAGGGGGGCGGCAACGCCGACGCCGACGTGGCCTTGAAGATGGACGCCCTTTCGGATCTCGGCATCCAGCCCGTGGGCCTCTTCGGCGAGATGGCAGGAGCCGACGGCACCGGTCCGTCCGTGGTGGTCGCACCGGAGCGGGCCACGGCGATGGTCAGCACCGGCAACTACGACCATCGCCTGCAGCTGCCGGAGGTGGAGAAAGCATACGGCGGTGACCAGTTCACGCTGGCCAACTCGCCGGCCACGGCCGCTTTCGAAGTGCCCACAGCCGTCGTGTACTGCGCCCTCAACCCACTCGGGTGGGGTCACCTGACCGCCCGGGCGGGCTGAGTGACCACCGCCTGTTTGCTCAGCCGCCACGACTGCGGGAGGATGGCGCCATGGCCAGGATCGTCCACTACATAAACCAGTTCTTCGCCGGCGTCGGCGGGGAGGAGGAGGCGGGCGCCGGGCCGGGGTTGATCGAGGGTGCCGCCGGGCCCGGGCGGCGCCTGGCCGAGCTGCTGGCGCCGGACCACGAGGTGGTGGCGACCGTTTGGTGCGGTGACGACGTGGCGTCCGGACTGGCCGGCGAGATCGTCCGCCTGGTGCGCACGGTCGAGCCGGACCTGGTGGTAGCCGGCCCCGCCTTCACCAGCGGCCGCTACGGCCTGGCCTGCGCCCGGGTCGTGGCCGCCGCCCAAGAAGCGGGGTTGGCGAGCGTGGCGTCGATGCACGAGGACAACCCGGGCCTGGACGAAGCGGGCGCGGTGCCGGTGCTGGCCAGTGGCGAGGTGGCCCGGCGTATGGCCCCTTCCCTCGACCGCCTGGCCGCCGGCATCCGGCGCCTGCTCGACGGCGAGGTGTTGACCGCCGAGGACGGGCGTATCGGCAAGCTGGCCCGCCGGCCGGTGGTGGCCGACGCCAGCGCCGCGTCGCGCGCCGTCGACATCGCGCTCGCCCGGCTCGGGGGCGACACCACCGCCACCGAGATCCCCCTGCCCCGCTTCGACCGGGTCACGCCGGCGGCACCGGTCGCCGACGCCTCGGCGGTCATGATCGCCCTGCTCACCGAGGGAGCCCTGGTCCCCGGGGAAAACCCTGACGGCCTCGAGTCCGCCCGGGCCACCAAGTGGCTCCGCTACTCACTGGACGGCCGCGACGCCCTGGAGCCGGGGGGGTACATGTCGGTGCACGGCGGGTTCTCGACGGCGTGGGCCAACGAGGACCCGCATCGCATCCTGCCCCTCGATTCCGCCCGGGAGCTCGAGGCCGAGGGGGCCATCGGCGGACTGTTCGGCGAGTACTTCGTCACCGCCGGCAACGGCACCTCGGTGGCCAACGCACGCCGCTTCGGCATCGAGTGGGCCGCCGACCTGCGACACTCCGGGGCCCGGGCGGCGATCCTGACCGCGACGTGAGGGACAGGAACGCGTTGCGGGTCAACGCTTGCGAAGGAGTTGGAGCGGGCCGGGATCCCCACCGCGCTCCTGTGCAACCTGGTGTCGATCGCCGAGCGGGTAGGGGCACCGCGCATCGTGCGCACCCGGGGTATCCCGTACCCGACCGGGGACCCCTCCCTCGGCAAGGAGGCAGAGAAACAGTGGCGCCGCCAGCTTCTCGAGCGAGCGCTAGAGGCGGTACAGACAGCGGTGCACGAGCCGACGGTGTTCGACGCGGTGGGGTCCAATGCCTGACGTCGTGATCTCTGCCGGCGCCCAGGTGCTGGCCCACGTCCCCTCCCTGGCGCGCCACGGCTCCAAGCCCCGCCGGGAGCTGCACGACGCCGCGGTCGCTGCCGCCTTCACGTCGTCGTTGCGCAGCTTCGACCAGGCGGTCGCCTACCCCGCCAACCAGGCCTACGTCAACGCCCTCCACCCCCGCGACCTACCCCCCCGCCCTTGGTGGGTCAATGCAGTCAACACGCCGGGCGACGCCGCGCCGGGGGCTGGGGGCGCCGACGCATCGGGGGATGCGAGCCGCTGGACCAGGTCGGGCGAGATCATGCCCGAGGAGGAGTTCCTCGGTCTGCTGGCAGCTGTCGACGACTTCAACCTGCTCACCCTGTCGCCCGCCGCCGCCGAGCGCGCCGCCGCCGCCCTCGCCGCCCACCCCCTCGGCAAGCGCCTGGACCTCGAGCGCGTCGAGCGCTGCGCCGGCGACGTGGACGCCGTCGCCGCCGAGCCCGGGGCCCTTACGGTGATCGACGGTGCCGCCGCCTTCCGCTGCGGCCAGCTCGACGACGAAGCGCTCGGCGCCCACGTCCTGCTCGACAACCTGGCGGCCAAGGCGACCGCCACCCTGGCCCTGCTCCACCTTCTAGAGGCCAAGGCCGTCGACCCGGCGTCGGTCGACTACGTCCTCGGCTGCGGCGAGGAAGCCGTCGGCGACCGCTACCAGAGGGGCGGGGGAAACATGGCCAAGGCCGTCGCCGCCGCCGCCGGTCTGAGCGAGGCGTCGGGTGCCGACATCAAGGACTTCTGCGCGGCGCCGGTCCCTGCCCTGGTGATCGCCGCCAGCCTGGTGTCGGCTGGCGTCTTCGGCCGGGTGGCGGTGATCGGAGGGGGGTGCATGGCCAAGCTCGGGATGAAGTTCCAGGGCCATCTGAAGTGCGCCATGCCGGTGCTCGAAGACGTGCTCGGCGGGGCCGTGGCGTTGGTCGAGGCCGACGACAAAACCTCGCCCCGCATCCGCCTCGACGGTGTCGGCAAGCACACGGTGGCGGCCGGCGGCTCCAACCCGCAGGTCATGGAGGCGCTCGCAGTTGAGCCCCTGGCCCGTCTGGGCATGCCCATGACCGCCGTCGACGACTACGCCACCGAGCTGCACAACCCTGAGCTGACCGAGCCGCAGGGTAGCGGCAACGTGCCCGACCGCAACTACCGGACCATCGCCGCGCTTGCCGCCCGGAGGGGTGACATCGCCAAGGACGAGATCGCCGCCTTCGCCGCCGAGCGGGGGATGCCCGGCTACAGCCCCACCCAGGGCCACCTCGCCTCGGCGCTGTGCTACCTCCCCCACGCCCTGGACCGGCTCACCACCGGGACGGCCAACCGGGTGATGCTGATCGCCAAGGGCAGCCTGTTCCTCGGCAGGCTGTGCCAGCTGTCCGACGGGATGAGCGTGGTGCTGGAACGGAATACGATGTCCCCATGAGCGATTCCGCAGTCCTCGCCGAGGTGACCAAGGACGACTTCCGGGATGTGGTTTCGGAGGGCACGGTGCTCGTCGACATCTGGGGACCCGACTGCCAGCCCTGCCTGACGCTCCTGCCCCACGTCGAGGCTCTTGCCGAGAAGTACGCCGGGGAGATGAAGGTGGTCAAGCTCGAAGCTCCCAAGGCCCGGAGGCTGTGTATGGAGCTCGGGGTCATGAGTCTCCCCGGGTTCCTGCTGTTCCGCGACGGCGAGGAGGTGGCGCGCCTGTCCGATGCCGCCCTGACGCCGCAGCGTCTCGACCAGTGGTTGGACGAGCAGAGGAAGGAGGTGAGTTGAGACCCGTGCTCAAGAACCGGAAGGTCATCGCCCTCGGCGAGCGCGACGGCATCTCGGGGACAGCCATCGCTGCCTGTGCCGAGGCGGCGGGGGCCCAGGTGGCCTTCGTCGCCACCGAGTGCTTCGTCTGAACTGCGTCAGGAGCCATGGACCTGCAGAGCCAGGAGGCGATCGCTCGGATCGCCAAGGCGGACGACCCCAAGTCACTGGTCGTGCTGCTCGGTGCCCCCGATCCGGAGGCAGCCGAGATCGCGGCCGAGACGGTGACCAAGGGAGATCCGGCCTATGCAGGTGCTTTGGCAGGGGCCCAGTTGGGCCTCGACGTGTACCACGTTTTGGACGACGCCATCAAGGCCGAGGTCCCCGACGACATCTGGGAGGAACAGATCGGCCTGATGGCCGATGTGCTCGACGCCGAGGCGCTAGCCGGCGCCGTGCGCTCGATGCGCTCCGACGACTCTTGAGTTGAGCCGGCGAGGGGGATAGAGCGCGCCGACGGCTCCTAGCCAGCCGTGTCGGAGAGAGGACGCGCCGGCCGTAAACCTCTTCAGGCCCGTCGGTCAGGCGACGGCGGGTTCCAAGACCGGGGCGGAGGGGGCGACCCGCAGGATACGGGCGGCCCACACGGGGAGCCACCAGTTCCACCGGCCCAGGACACCGATGAGGGAGGGGACGAGCAGGGAGCGGATGAGCACGGCGTCGATGAGGATCCCCGCCCCTAGACCGGTGGCGAGCACCTTGACGTCGGTGCCGGGGGCGCTCGACATGGCGAGGAAGCTGAGGAACAAGATGAGGGCGGCACTCGTCACCAGACGCCCCGTCCGGCCTATGCCCGTCACCACCGCAGCGTCGGTCGACCCGGCGGCGTCGTACTCCTCGCGCACGCGGGAAAGGATGAAGACCTCGTAGTCCATCGACAGCCCGAAGAGGAAGGCGAAAACCATGAGCGGGACCCAAACCGTGATCGACCCGGTAGCGGGGACCGACCACAGGGCATGGCTACCGTGGCCCCACTGCCAGACCCATACCATGACCCCGTAGGCGGCGCCGACCGACACCAGGTTGAAGATCACCGCCTTTATGGCCAGCACCAGGGACCGGAACGCCCGGGCCAACAGGACCAGGGTGACGAGCGCGATCAGTGCCAGCATGAGTGGAAACTGGCCGTACACGGCGTGGATGAAGTCGGACTGGCCGAGTCCCTGGCCGCCCACGCCGATCACGTCAGGGCGGCCGGACAGGGCGTCGCTCACGGCGTTGACCGTCGCCGAACCAGCAGCCGAGCTCGGCTCGGCCACGGGAAGGATCTCGACCAGCCCTGTACCTCGCGCCGAAGCGGTCCCGACGGTGGCAAAGGCGGTGTGCACCCCGGGGATCTGGCGGACCTCCGCTGCCACGGGGCCGGCGGCGCCGGCCGTGGTCAGCACGTCTATCGGGCTGATGATCCCCGACGGCACCCCACCGGCCTGCAACTGGCTCAGCGTGGCCTGGGCTGAGCCGGACGGGGCCAGTGACTTGGACCCGGGCTCGCCCAGGTGCAGGCTGAACAACGGGACTACCAGAGCCGCCGCCGCCACCGCGCCGATGGCGAAGGCAACCGCCCGGTGGCGTAGCACCAGCCGTGCCCAACCGGTCCAGGGCCGGCTGGCGTGCACCTCGTGGCGCACACGTGGGTGGTCGAGGGCCGGGCCGATCGTGGCGAGCAGCGCGGGGAGAAGGGTAGTGGCGACCGCGACCGATATGAGGGGGATGAAAAAACCGGCGATGCCCATGGAGCGCAGGAACTGCACGGGGAGTACCACCAGTGCAAGCAGGCTTATGGCCACGGTGATGCCCGAGAACACGACCGCTCGGCCGGCGGAGCCCATGGCTGCGGTCACCGCGTCGTCGTTGGCGAAGCCGTTGGCCAGGTACTCCCGCCAACGGGTCACGACCAGCAGCGAGTAGTCGATGGCCACGCCCAGGCCGATGAGCGCGATCAAGAACTCCACGATGAAGCTCACCGACGTCAACTGGGTGAGCCCGTAGACGAGCAGGAAGGTGGTGGGGATGGCGACCGCGGCCATCAGCAGCGGCAGCAGGGCGATGAAGCTGGCAAAGACGAAGGCCAGCACGACCAGCGCACCCAGGCCCCCGAGCATTGTCTCGGTGAGGGGGGTGGTCCCCTTGCCGCCGCTGGTCCCCGCCTCCAACTGGGCGAGCCCGGTGACGCCGGTGGACCAGCCGGGCGGGGCGCCCTGGGCCAGCGAACGGGCCATGGGCTTGCCCGGGTCCGGGGCGGTGAAGCCGCCTTGGGGCACAGGAATGAACACCAGGGCGACGTTGGTCCGGCCGTCCTTCGTGGCCAGCCCGGCGTCACCCGTGGTGGCCTGATCGGCCACCCGCGAATCGGCCGCCGTCCGGGCCGCGGCGACGAACAAGCGGTGGGCGGCAGCCACCGTCGCCGGCCCCGGCGCGGTGCCGGGAGTGACAGTGGCGGTGAGCACCACCGGGGGTTGGCTACCTCCGTTGTGGTACAAGCGCTGGATGGTGGCATCGGTCTTGAACGCCTGCCCGGGCAGTTGGAACTCGGTCGACAACGACTTGGTGGCGCTGCCGATCGTGGCGAAACCCGCTCCGGCTACCACCAGCCATACGAGCAGGACCAGCCGCCTATGACGAAGGGCGCTGACTGTCAGTCGAGTCATGCGACGTGCTCCGGGGTCGGTTCAGGGCATCTTAGGAACGACGCTAGGAATGGCCTCCGCGCCCTTTGCTGCCTCGGCTAGGGCGGCGCCTTTAGACTATGGGATCAGCACGGCCCTGCCAGCCGCGAGCGGTAGGTTGCGGTGCCCCCCACGTCGGCGACTACCTGATCGCACGCGCGGCAGGCTCCGGCACCGCTCTGGGCGAACCACCTGCAGGTCCGGCGGATGGGACACGCCGCCAGCTTGGTGGGGATGGCCACCACGACGGTCGATACCACTTCGTCGGCAACGGCGCAGCGCTCACCGGTCCACTGAGGACAAGAATTCTCGACACAGTCGCCGGTGAAACGGAACCGGCGCTCCGGGCTGCCCTCTGCCTTCGCCCGGGCGACGAAGCGCTGGTCCACTACCGCAGGCATCTGCAGGTAGGCGAGGTGCCCCGAGGGACGCATGACCCCGAGGATGCGGACACCCGGTTCGCACGCCCGGCTCGGACAGCTCATCGAGCCATCCGGCCCGGCGCGATCGATCATTCTTCGCTCGTCTTGGCCTCGACGACCTGCTCGAGCTCGTGCTGCAGTTCGACGGGAGGTATGCCGCGCCACAAAATGTTCCGGTACTGGTAGGAGACGGCGTTTGGGGGCGTTTGATCGGCGAGCGCGAACGCTACCGCCTGCCCGATCGCCTGGTTCACCCGGTCGCGATCGTCCTCGGACAGCTCCACGTCAGTGACGACGAATCTGAACTCGTGTTTGGCCATGAGATAACCCCTCTCTCGCCTTTGGAAGCATCGGCAACTCTGCCAATGATGGACGGCTCGCCGGTCAATTGGTGGATTTATGGCCGATCGTCCAAAAGTTGTCCCAGGCGCCGAGCCGGGCTGTACGCTCCCACCACCGCCGTGCTCGCATACAGCGAGTACCTGGGACTACTGGCTTGGGGTGGCGACGACGTTGTAGGCGGCACCGTCGGCAAAGTTGGGGATGCTAAAGCTGACCAACTCATTACCGGCACCGTCAGGCTGTGTGGTGAGGTTCGACGGGCTGGTGCGGATCGGACCGCTGACGGCGGCTCCGGGCTGGGAAGGCTCGTAGCTGAGAGCGACGTTGACCCGCGGTGAGTTCCACGGCACCACCAGGTTTACCCGTACCGAAGTCGGCGGCGCTGGGTTGCTCGCCGAAGGGGCTACCGCCCGGCCGACCAGCGCGACCATTTGGCGTTTGGAGGAGTCAATCGAGCCGAGAGCCTGCATCGTGTTATTGCTCGAGCTGGTCGCCACCATCTGCCCGCTCATCTGAGCGTAGGTGAGCCCGATGTAGTACTCCGACGTCGTCGACTGCCCGTTGTCGGTGAGCAGGCCGTCCAGGTCAGGGGCGTCGCAAGTCTCCCAGCAGGACCGGCTTGCGGAACTGATACCGGCGTCGGTGATAGCGGCCAGGTAGCCCACATCCCAACCAGGAATCGGCTGGTTGCCCGGGGTTCCGTACTCGTCGAGAAACATTTTCGGCTGACCGAGTCCGGGTAGGGAGCGGACCAGCGCCCATGTGGTGATGAAGTCGGCGTTCAGGTCTGCGAGCGTCTGGCCGTTGTCGTGCCAGGTGACGGCAGCCAGCTGCAGTCCATGTGCGGCTGCGAAATCCAGGAAGGTGGTCAAGTCTGGCTCGTGGGTGAGGGTGTTCGGGGGGAGTGGGTGCAGCGCCCACAAGCCGATCGATGGGCCGATTATCGCAGCCGTTGGATCGACGGATTTGATCGCCTGGTAGGCGACGAGGAACTGCTGAAGCAGGTCGTCTGGCGTCTCTGCGGCGAAATCCGCCGGGCTGTAATAGTTATGCCAGCCGGGCTCGTTGTACACGTCCCAGTAGTCCACCGTCCTGCCGCTCGCCAAGATATTAGCCGTGGTGGAGCGGACCCAGGAGGCGTACTCCGACCAGTTCGACCAGGGAGTAACCCGATAGCCATTCGAGTCCGTCAGAGTCCACATGTCCGACAGGACCAGCGTCGTTTGGGCGCCTGTGGAGCTAGCTATATCCCAATTGGTCCAGTTGTAGGAACCGTCGGGTCTGAGCGGCGGCGCCGAGCGGTACATCGTTGTGGCCAGGGCTCTGAGGTCCGCTGCGTCGTTGATGCTCGGCTCCACTCCCTGGTTGATGCCCGAGCCGGCGTGGGTGACCGGCCCGATGGGATGGGTGGCGTCGAGCGTGACGCAGGCTCCAGCAGGACACGCACCTGATGGCGTCGTTGTCGTGGCCACAGGAGAAGGGGTCTGGGCGGAAACCGCGGTGCTGGGATGAGACCGTGCGGTCGTCGTCGTAGTCGTCGAAGCAGGTTTGGCCGTCGTTGTGGAGTCGACCGTCGTCGTGGGGTCCGCCGTCGCCGGCGTTAGACCAGTGACCGGCCCGGTGTTCGAGGCGACGACGCCGCCCGAGGTCGTTCGGGCCCGCGGCGGGGAGCCAAATCCGGAAACCGACACGATCGCACCGATTGACATGATGACCACAATCATCGTGGTCAAGCCCACAAGGAGCCGTGCCCTTGCTGCTTGTGGCCATTCCCTCTGATTTAACGACGCTAGTCTCATCAACCGCCTTCATCCCGGGGCACCTTCAAGGCCGGAGTTCGGGGGGCAGCGTAGCCAATTTTCCGTCCACCGGACAGGGCGGCCGGCGCACGGTCACGGCTTTCCCGTCCGTTCGCCCATGGCAACCTCTGCTGTCGGCGCCGTCTCATCCTGCCGCAGTCGTTGCCGCCCATCGGGCTACGGGCCCAGGTCCTCGACCGCGGGGAACCCGCTAGCGGTCGTGTCGAGCCAGCGGCGCAAGGCGGCGGTCGCCTCGACGTCGTTGCGGTTGTAGTCGACCAGCCAGACCCGGGCGGCTGCGGCCGCTTCGGGGTCGGAGGCGTCGGTGGCGATGTCGTAGCGGACCATGGACTCGGCGCCGCCGGGGTCGTCGACGTCCCAGGCGAACTCGCACAGCGGGGCTACGGTTTTGAGCCCGACGGACGACCCGGTGAGCAGCTGGGCTTTGAACACCCGGAGCAGGTCGACCCAGTCATCGGAGTCGACGAACCGCTCCACCTCGCCGGCAACGCCGGGGCCGACGGTGGCCGCCAGACGGCGCATCTGGCCGTTCTCGGCGCCGGCGTTGTAGCAGTAGGCCCGAAACGACCGCCCAGCTTCCGTGGTCCGGACCCTCAGGTCGTGCAGCCAAGCCCAGAACTCGCCGAAAAGACCGGACTCCCCTGTGACCTCCCCGCCGAGGGCGTCCCAGGTCACGAACGCCCGGTAACCCGACGAGACGCCCGGGACACCGCCTTGAACGGTCACCAGCGTCCCCCACAGGTACACGCCGTCCTCGACGTTTTCCATGTCGACGTCCACCTCCACGTCGCCGCGAGGCACTGTCACCCCTGAGATACCCCGGCGCCGGTAGACCACGGAGTCGCCGAGCGCGGCGCGCGCCGCGTCTATCTGGTCGGGCAGCGAACCGGGCGCCTCGTCGCAGTACGAGGCGGTCCCGGACGACAAGCTGGCGGCGTCGCCCACCCGCCTGATCCCCGCGGCGTGGAGGTTGGCGATCTGCGCGGTCTTGCGGGCCCCGATGACCTCTCCCACCGGCGTCGTGTCGGTGACCGTGCCGATGGCGGCGATGAGAGGCCGCAGGTCCACCTTGGCGGCCACCAGCGCGGCGGTGCGGTGGTCGAGGGCGGCGAGGCCGGCCCGGTCGGTGACCCCGTGATCGCGGTGGACACGCCACGACCGCCATCCTGTCTGTGGCAGCAGGCTCACGTCGCCAGCGCCGGCGGTGAGCGCCGGACCGCAATGCGACCACCACGGGCACTCGCCGCACTCGCCGATCCTGACCGGGACCACCAGCGGGTCGACACCCGCGTCGCCCAGGTGGTCCGCGGCGACGGCCATGATGTCGAGGCGGAAGTCGAACTCGAAGTCGTAGACCTCCATCGTGGTCCGCGCCTTCTGTCTGCCCGTCGACGACGGCGTCTTCCACATCGCCTGGTCCAGGTCGTACCACACCACCACACCCTCGACCCCGATGATCCCGCCGTAACGGCCGTCACCGGCCGTGAAGCCGGCCGCCTCGAGCATCCGCTGATAGTGGGCCAACTGCAACAGGTCCCCCCGGTGCCGGCGCGCCGACCGCTGCGGGTCCACTGTCGCCGACTCCCAACCCGGTGACCCCAGCGCCGAGCACCACGCCACGAGACCGCCCGAGCCGACCTCGAGGCAGCGATGGCCCTTGACGTCGACCGCCCGGTAGCCACCCGACCCGCCAGCCACCAGCAGATCCGGCTCGCCCGCCCGCCGGCCGACCACATCGGCCGGCAAGCGACCGGCGACGATCACCCCCGCCCCCGCCTCCATCGCCTGCACGGTCGACCGCTCCCGCTCCCCCCGGTCCTCGGCGGCGACCTCCGCCGCGTCGGGGACCGAGGCGAGCACCGACTCGACGACCTCCCCCTCGAACACCCGCCCCCGGGCCGTCCGCCTCTGCGCCGCCGCCGACATCGGCAACGGCACGCACGGGCGCAGCACGTCGAGCTGGGCGCGCACGGGGCAGCGCTTGGCCACATACCCGCCCTGCAAAGGCACCAGTGCCACGTCGTACCGGGTCGTCATGAGTTCCATTGTTCCAGGGGGGTGTGACCACATGGGCCCGTCACCGCTGCGTCGTCTGGCGGCGTGGTCCATATCGAGGTGGTGAGGGAGTCGCCTCGTCGGTCTTCATACGGGTCCAGTTCGCCGCTGACATGCCAGCGGTGGCCGGCCGTCGACGAGGGGGATCGCATGCGCCGGGATGCGTGGCGTCCACGGGGCTAGGCGTTGCAGGGCCTGGTCGAAGGACGGTTCCCACAGCCTGAGGTGTGGCCATAGCCGCCCGGCGCACTCGGTGGCCTCGCGCACGCCGAGGCCGTACTTGCGCCTCAGGTAGGCCGTCAAGATGAGGCCCGTGCGCGATTGGCCGCCGCAGCAGTGGACGAGCACCGGTCGGTGTTCGCCGTGAGCGGCTTCGATCGTGTCGAGGACATCGCCGATGACGGCGCCGACGTCGAGGTTGTCGGCGTTGTCGGTCAGGTAGATCTGGCGTCGGTCGAGATGGTCGAGGCGCCCCCAGGTGCGGCACAGCGAGATCACCAGGGCGTCCTGTGGTGCGGTTGTCGCGCCGTGGAAGTCCGACAGCCACAGGCCGGCGTCGACCTCAACAGGATCGATGCCGGTTCCGGTGCGGGGCTCGTCGAGCTGTACCTCCTCGCCGTCGAGCCGCTGAGTCAGCGCCATCAGACCCATGAGATCGGGGGCCGGATGGGGATGCCCGGGGAGCTGGCCGTTGAGAGGTGTCGCCCACCGTGACGGGATGGCGCCGATGCCCCCCCACGGCGCCGAGCAGCCCCCCGGCCACGGCGGCGATGGTGTCGGTGTCGCCCCCGCAATCGACCACCGCGGGCAGGGCGACGGCGAAGGGCGCCCCGCTCCGAAGCGCCCACGGCGCGGTGCCCAGCGTCGGCCACACCGCGCCGTTCGACTCCGTCGCCTGACCCGGGGTCCAGATCGGGTCGCACACCTTGATCCAACGGTCGCGGCGATCCGCTGGGATCTCGTCCAACGCGCCGCCAAGCGCGGCAAGGGGGTCTTCGCCGTCAAGCGCGGCGGCAACCAGGCGGTGGTAGATGGCGCAGCCGTCGCCAGCCGCCCGGTGTGAGTCCCGGTTGAGCGACGTCCTCAGCGCCGAGCTCGCGGCCGGCGAAACGTGCAGGACTCTGACGCAAGGGGCGCCATCCTCGTGCGCCTTTTCCAATCTCGTGGGCCAACAGCTGCTGGCGCAACAGCTGATAAAGGGGTTCCACGAACATGTCCTCGTAGGGGATCAGATCGGTTCGAACGGGGCAGTCGGCGGCGGTCCACAATGGCCGGTAGCGGTCTTGGCGGATGCCGCCGCCCGCAGACAACTCATGGAGCCGGACCCCGGGCTTCGGCGAGAAGGGGTACTCGGCGAAGTGAGGTGGGACGGTCATCCGAGATCCGGGTGCGGGATGAGGGCAACGTTAACGGGCCCAGCTGGGAGAGCGCTGTCGTTCCTGGCCTCGTCCTGGCCCGAGTGCCCTACTGTGGCTTGCATGGTGCTCGACAGGAGCGAATGGTGAGCGATCCCACCCAAGATTCCGAGATTGACTTTGATGACGAGGCCGACGACGACCAACTCCCCCTCGACGAGGTGGAAGCGCGGGAGGTCGGCGCTGACCTAGATGACCCTGACGACGTGGCAGACCAAGACGACATCGCCTAAAGCGACGGGTGGCGCTGTCACACTGCGGTCAGATCGATGGTCCGTCACTACGAAGGCCGGCCACCACCAAATTTGGGGTCTTTCCAGTGGGTGGAGGCGTGGGCGCGCCGGGCCCCGGGAGGGTGGGAGGTGCCGCCCACCCGGGAGCCGTGCCGGCGAACCCGACGCCGGCAGGGGGCGGCGGTGGCGCGCCGAGCGCCGGCAGCAGTGAAGTGGTCGGGTTGTCCGATCCCGACGGCGGGGCACCCGGGGCGCCGAAAGGCGGCGGCGGCACGGTAGACCATCGGTCTTGGGGGAGAGTGCTGTCGCCAACTGCGGGTCCCGGTGACCGGCCGGGAGGATGCGATCCCTCGCCGGCATCGGGGAGCGCGGCCCCGCAAGTCCGGCAGAAACAGTTTTGCGGATCAGCCGCCGCCCCGCACGAAGCGCAAAAAGCCATCGTTGCTTGTCCTCCAACCCGTTCCCGTCGACGTCCGTTCGAAGGCCCGCCACTACGGTGTGTCGCAGTGCGCCGACCCGACGGTAGTCGACAAGGCGTCGTCCCGGCCCGGGCGCGGTGAACCGAAACCGCCGGCCACGAAACCGCCGGCACCGGAACCGCCGGCACGAGCACCCCTCGCACCACCACCGGCACCAGGGCCGGACGCGCCTGTCGTGGTGGGCGCTGGCGGTCGCCGCCGCAGTAACCGCCTGCGGCGTGACGCCGGGTCGACCCGGCGGCGGAGCGCCCCAGGAGAGCACCCCCCCTGCCACCGCGAAGCCTCGCACGTCGACCCCCGCCCCCGCCCCGGCAACGTCTGCATCCGCGCCTCCGCACACAGCACCGGCCGAGGCCTGCTCCGACGCGTCGGTCGTCAGGGCGTGGCCACTGTCCCGGCGCGCCGCCCAGGTCGTGGTCGTGCCGTCGCTCAACTTCGACGTGGCCGCGCTCGGTCCCCTCGTCGCCGACGGCGTCGGCGGCGTGCTGTTGTTGGGGAGCGGTGCCGCTCCCGTCGACCTCGCCGCCCGCCTCGGCGCCCTCGACCGGGTCGCGCCTGGTGGGGTGGCACCGCTGGCCATGGCCGACGAGGAAGGCGGCGGAGTCCAGCGCCTCGCCGGGGTGGTGGCCCCGTTCGCCTGG
>DASZKW010000080.1:0-26773 GCA_035552775.1 Acidimicrobiales bacterium
GCGGCCTCCGGCCCCCCCTCCCCCGAAGAGGTCGAGGACCGCCACCACCAGTTGTCCCGGTCGTCAGTACCTTCGGGGCTCAGGCCCCTACTCCTCGGTGGGACTGACCGTCGCCCGCCGGCGGATCTCGTCGACCACGGCAGGGTCGGCGAGGGTGGTGGTGTCGCCCAGGTCACGACCGTCGGCCACGTCCTTCAGCAGCCGGCGCATGATCTTGCCCGAGCGCGTCTTGGGCAGGTCGTCGGTGAAGATCACCGTCTTGGGACGACCGAAGCGCCCTATGCGATCGGCCACGTGGGCTCGCAGGGCCTCGCCGTGCTCCTCGTTGGCCTCCATGCCCCCGCGAAGGGTCACGAACGCGACTATGGCCTGCCCGCTCACCGCGTCGGTGGCACCGACGACGGCGGCCTCGGCGACGCTCGGATGGTCGACGAGGGCGGACTCCACCTCGGTGGTCGACACCCGGTGACCCGAGATGTTCATCACGTCGTCGACCCGCCCGAGCAGCCACAGGTAACCCTCGTCGTCGAGCTTGGCCCCGTCGCCGGCGAAATAGCGGCCCTCGAAGCGGCTCCAGTAGGTGGACCTGTAGCGCTCCGGGTCGCCGAAGATGCCCCTCAGCATGGAGGGCCACGGCCGGGTGATCGTCAGGTACCCGCCGCCAACGTCAACCTTGTGGCCCTTTTCGTCGACGACCTCGGCGGCGATCCCCGGCAGCGGGAAGGTGGCCGAACCGGGCTTGGTGACCGTCGCCCCCGGCAACGGGGAGATCATGATCGCCCCCGTCTCTGTCTGCCACCAGGTGTCGACCACCGGGCAGCGGCCCCCGCCGATGTTCTGCTGGTACCACACCCACGCCTCGGGGTTGATCGGTTCGCCCACCGAGCCGAGGACGCGCAGGCTGGACAGGTCGTGGCGCTCGGGATACTCGCTGCCCCACTTCATGCAGGTGCGGATGGCGGTGGGCGCGCAGTACAGGATCGACACCTTGTACTTCTCGATGATCGCCCACCAGCGGTCCTTGTCCGGGTGGTCAGGGGCGCCCTCGTACATGACCCCGGTGGCGCCGTTGGCGAGGGGCCCGTACACGATGTAGCTGTGGCCGGTCACCCAGCCGACGTCCGCCGCGCACCAGTACACGTCGCGCTCGGCGTGGAGGTCGAACACGTACTTTTGGGTGTAGGTGACCTGGGTCAGGTAACCACCCGTGGTGTGCATGATGCCCTTGGGTTTGGCGGTGGTCCCGCTGGTGTGCAACAGGTACAGGAGGTCCTCGCTGTCCATCTGCTCGGGCTCGCAGTGGGCGTCGGCGCCGTCCACCACGTCGTGCCACCAGTGGTCGCGGCCGTCGGTCATCGAGACGGGCTCATCCACCCGCTTGACCACCACCACGGCGGTCACCGACGGGCAGTCGGCCAGGGCCGCGTCGGCCACCGGCTTCAACAGGTTGGCCTTCCCCTTGCGGAACCCACCGTCGGCGGTGACGAGCACCTTGGCGTCGGCGTCGTTCATCCGTCCCTGCAGGGCGTCCGCGGAGAACCCGCCGAAGACGACGACGTGCGGCGCCCCGATGCGGGTGCAGGCCAGCATGGCCACGGGCAGCTCGGGGATCATGGGCATGTAGATGCCGACACGGTCGCCGCGCTCGACGCCGAGGCCCTTCAACGCGTTGGCGAAACGCTCCACGTCGGCCAGCAGGTCGGCGTAGGTGATGGTGCGGGTGTCGCCCGGCTCGCCCTCCCAGTGGTAGGCGACCCGGTCGCCCCGCCCGGCAGCGACGTGGCGGTCGAGACAGTTGTACGAGACGTTGAGCTTCCCCCCGACGAACCACTTGGCGAAGGGCAGGTCCCATTCGAGGACGGTGTCCCAGTCCCTGTCCCAGTCCAACAGATCGGCGGCCTGCTTGGCCCAGAAGCCCTGCCAGTCCGCTTCCGCCTCGTCGTAGACGCTGGCGGCGGTGATCCACGCGCCGGCCTTGAACTCGTCGGGCGGCGGGAACTTCCGGTTCTCCAGGTACAACGCCTCGATGGCGGCTCCGCCCTCTTCGTCATGCTGGGACTCAGCCATATCCCGATCCTACGTGCCATTCGAGCAACCAGAGGGGGGAAAGGGCGGGCTCGCGGCGGCAGATGGCGCGGCGGTGCCGGTCGAGCTGGTCAAGGGCGATCGCAGGGCGGTGTGGGCGCTTGCCGGGAGCAACGACAAGCTCGGCGGTGGATGCGACCACCCTGTCGACGACGGCGACGCGAGCGGGGCCGGCGTGGCCCAGCCACTCATCCAGCCACGCCTTCGCCGCCACCTCCGCCGGCACCCGCCACCCTTCGCCGACACCGGGGAAATCGAACTCGGCGGGGGCCGCCGGCACCAGGATCTCCCCTAGGCCCCCGTCTGGTGTAGCGCAGACGCGGACCTCGACCCAACCGTCGCCTCGCCGCTCCCACAGATCCCACGGCAGGGTTGAGACCCAGCCCACGGCCAGCACCACATGCGCCGCCGTCGCCGGGGGCTCGGCCAAGGAGGTGGCGAGCGGTCCCCGGCCCGGCGCGACCTCGGGCTCGGCGTCCTCGTGCCGGGCGCTGAACACGGGACCGAGGGCCAGCGACGGCGGCTCGAGGCGGACCCGGCCGGATTGGATGGCTCTCAGGGCCGGGTCGGCCTCGACCAGTACGTAGCGCAGGGCACCGGCGCAGGCCGGGGACGCGCCGAGCACGCCCGCGGCCACCGCCCCACCCCTCGCACCGTGCTCCACCACCACGAAGGGATCCGGGCGCTCGAGGTCCTCCCACCACCGGTCCAGGTGGACGGCCATTGTCGCGCCGACGCCCGGACCGGGCCCCTCGGCGACAGGACGCCCGGACAGGTTCAACGACGAGTACGGTAAGGGGCCGAAGCGCCGGGCTCGCGCGGCCACGGCGTCGGTGTCGGCGGGGGCTGCATAGGGCCACATACCGACGCCATTCTCCATGAACAACGACCCTCCCATCCCCTCCGATCCCGTTGACTTGATCACGGTCGAGGTACCCACCGGGGCTCGGGTCCTCATCGCGGCCGACCTGCACCTGACTGCCGCCACCACCCCGGCGTCGGCCCGGGCCACCGCCGAGGTGGCCACGGCCGTCGACGCCTGGACCGGGCCTGGGGTCCTCGTCGTCAACGGCGGGCTGTTCGACGGAGCCGGCGGCGGCGACAAATCTCCCGGCTCGCCCGACGCCGGGCGCGCCGTCGTAGACGCCCTGACCGCCCACCCCTGCCTGACCACCTCGCTGGCTTCCTTCGCCGCCGGGCCCGGGCGTCGGGTCGTGGTGCTGCCCGGGGCACGGGACCCCGAGCTCGCCTGGTCGCCGTCGTCGCGCGCCGCGCTCGGTGAACGGCTGGGCGCCGAGGTGGCCTTGGCCGTCGAGCTCGACGTCCACACCGCCGCCGGCGCACGGCGGGTGCGCGTGGAGCCGGGCCACCGCTACGACGCATTGTCGGCGCGCGTGGATCCCCGCAATCCCGGCGAGACCCCTCTCGCCCATCACCTGCGCACTGAGATGTTGACCAACGTGCGCCGCATCCAGGCCACAGGCGGGACCGGAGCGCGCTGGCTGGCGGGGCTGGACGATCTCGATGACCCGGCCGCCTTTCCCCGCTTCCTGGCCTCCAGGCTGGCCTACCGCAAGTTGGGGCGCCACGCATGGCTCCTCCTGCTTCCCTTCGTCGCCGCCTTCGTCCTGCGCCTGCCGGTCAGCATCTGGCACGACGCGCAGGGCGAGCTGGCCGGCGGGCGCCTGGGCCTGCTCGTGGTCGCCACCGTGGTGGAGCTCGCCGTCCTCGCCGCCCTCGTCGTCGTGTCCCTGCGGCGCACGTGGGGTGCCATGGCGAGCATAGCCATAGGTGCCGACGCCGATGACGGCGGCGGCCGGCGGGATCCCAACCGCCTGGCGCGCCGAGCCGCCAGCGAGCTGGTCACCGCCGGAGCCGCCGGGCTGGTCACCTCCCACACGGCTCACCCCGAGTTGGTGACGCTGGGACCCGGGTTCTACGCCAACACCGGCTGCGCCGGCGACACGGTCAGCGAGGTGGCGTCCCGCCTGCGGGGGCTGGGGCTACCCGCGGTGTTCGTCGCGTCCCGCCGGATCAGCTGGGTGGAGATCGAGGCGGGGGCCGAGATCCACCTGCGCTTGGTCCACGGGCGCCAGGAACTCGAGGGCGCCACCGTCTTGGAGCGCCTCGTCGCCCTGCGCCCTTCGGCGTCGAGTGACCTACACCTAGATGTGGTCGCCACCTTCCCCGGCGGCCGATCGTGGCCGCCGGCGCCGAGCGACGACACCCGCCGCCGGCGGGTGAGGCGGGCGGCGTCGGTGTTCGTGGCCGCCGCCGGGTTCGTGTCCCTGGTCTCCGCAGTGGCCGAACCGCTGCGCGACCGCCTCCACTTCCTCCAGATGTTCGTGCCCATCGCCGTGCCCGAGGTCGCCGCTGCCCTCGCTGCCCTCGGAGGCCTCGGGCTGCTCATCCTGGCGCGCGGCGTGCGACGTGGGCAGCGCCGGGCGTGGACGATCTGCCAGGTGGTGTTGCTGGTGGTGGCCATCGCCCACCTGGTCAAGGGGGTGGACGTCGAGGAGACGATCGTCGCCTTGGCGGTGGCCGTGTTCTTGTGGGTGAACCGTGGTTCGTTCTCCGCGGCGAGCGACATCCCGCCGCTGCGTCGCGGGGTGCTCAGGCTGGTCGGCATCGGCGTGGCCGTGGTGGTCGCCGGCGCCGTCGGCCTCGAGCTCGGCTCGTGGTACACCGCCGCCCGCCACCACGGCCAGCACCGCATCGGTTGGACCGCGGCTTTCCGCGCCAGCGTGGAGCGCCTCGTCGGGGTGCGCCACGTGGCTCTCCCCAACCGCCTGGACGAGTTCTTCACCCCGGCCATGGCGACGGTCGGAGCGGCCCTCGCGGTGGCGCTGGCCTGGTTGGTGCTTCGCCCCGTGGTGGCCCGGCGCGCCCGCGGGGCCGGGGAGTGGACCCCTGATGCGAAGGACGCCGACGGGGCGGCTGCGACCAGCCTGGCCCGGGCCCGCTCGGTGGTCGAGCGCCACGGCTCGGGGACGCTCGACTACTTCGCCCTGCGACCGGACAAGCAGTTCTACTTCCGGGGTGACACCCTCGTGGCCTACGCGGTGTACAACGGCACCTGCCTGGTGTCGCCCGACCCCATCGGGCCACCGGCGGAGCGCGAGGAGGTGTGGGGTGCCTTCCGTGCGTTCGTAGACAAGCGGGGCTGGTCCCTCGGGGTCCTCGGCGCCGGCGAGGAATGGCTCCCCATCTACCGCACGAGCGGCATGCACGACCTGTATGTCGGCGACGAGGGCGTGGTACGCACCGGTCGTTTCACCCTTCAGGGGGGCAGGTTCAAGGGACTGCGCCAAGCCGTCAACCGGGTGGCCAAGTACGGCTACACCATCTCGTTCCACGACCCCTCGGCGCTGGAACCGGGGCTGCGGGCCGAGCTGGAGGCGGTGATGACCCAGAGCCGGCGGGGCGACGTCGAGCGAGGTTTCTCGATGACGCTGGGCCGGGTTTTCCAGCCCGAGGACAAAGGACTGCTGCTCGCCGTGGTCCACGCCCCGGCGGGCGAAGGCGGCGCGCCCGGTCGGGCGGTGGCGTTCTGCCAGTACGTGCCCGCTCCCGGTATCGGCGGCTACTCCCTCGACCTCATGCGCCGCGACAACGGCGAGCACCCCAACGGGCTCATCGATTTTGCCGTCGTGGAGACCATCCGCCACCTCCAGGCCTCCGGCGGCGAAGGGCTGGGACTCAACTTCGCCACCATGCGGGCCGTCCTCGCCGGCGAGACAGGCGAGGGATTGTCCCAGAAGGTGCAGGGTTGGCTGCTGCGGCGCATGGGTGATTCGATGCAGATCGAATCGCTGTGGAAGTTCAACGCCAAGTTCGACCCCGACTGGCTGCCCCGCTACGCCATCTACGACGCCCCCGAAAACGCCCTGTCGACCGCCATCGCCGTGGCGCGCGCCGAGTCGTTCTGGGAGCTGCCGGTCATCGGGCGCTTCTTGGTCCCCAGCGCCGGACCGTGATCCCGGCGGGCCCCCCGGTCCGTCTCTCGGCCTCCCCGTCGAATGCGACAACGAGGCGACGCGCAACGGGTAGGCCTATCGTGGTGAGCCTCAGCTTGGAGAGGAGCTGCGGTGAGCGCTATGCGGCGGGTCCTGGCGGCACTAGGCGTGACCACGCTGGCGGCAACGGCGTTGGCCGCGTGCGGCAACACCACCGGCCCGGCGTCCACCTCGTCGATGGACAGCCTCGTCCCGTCGAACGCCTTGCTCTACGTCTCGGCGTCGCTGTCGCCGCCGGCAACCCAGGGCAAAAACCTGGTCCAGGTGGTCGGTGCCTTCCCGCCCGCTCGGCCTTATCTGAAAGGCCAAAGCTTCTCCGCCATCGAGCAATCGCTGCTGGCCCAGGCCTTCGCCCATTCCCCGGTCAACTACCAGACCGACATCAAGCCCTGGGTCGGAGATGACGTCGGCGCGCTGGTACTGCCCCTCGGAGCGAACGGCACCACCCCGGTGGCCATGGTCCAGACCACGAGTGCTTCCGCGGCCCGGGCCGAGCTGGCCAAGCTGGCGGCGGCGCACCACCTCAACGCCCGGTACTCGTTGATCAGCGGGTTCGTCGTGCTGTCACCCTCCCAGGTGGGTATCAACGCCGTGGCGGCCCAAGCCAAAGCCGGTTCGGGCGGGCTCACCACGACCGCGCAGTACAGGTCTGTCACGGGCAAGCTGCGGGCCGGCGCCCTGGTCACGGGCTGGGCGAATGGTGGAGCGCTCGAGCACATGGCGGTATCGCGAGAGTCCTCCCAGCTGTCGACGCTGCCGCCGCAGTTACGTTCGCTGTTGGGGGGCTACGGTGCGCCGGCGGGACTCGAAGGGGTGGCGTTCGACCTGAGCGCCACGCCCTCCGCCATTTCCAGCCAGGTGGTCGGCCAGTTCGCCAACCCGCCGTCAGCGCCCAAGGCCTCGTTGACATTGGCCGCTGGGCTGCCGGGCGACACCGTCGGCGAGTTGAGCATCGCCGACCTCTCGCATATCCTTTCCCGCTTCTTGAAGCTGATCCCACAGGCGTCGTTGTCGGCCGCCGGCCAGTACGGGATCTCTCCGGCCCAGGTGCTGCCGCTGTTCAGTGGTGACACCACAATCGTGGTGGGGCCGGGCGTGACCGCGGGCAAGGTTCCTGACTTCGGCGTGGTCGCCACTGAAGCCGACCCGGCGGCCGCGAAGAACCTGGTGGATACCGTGTTGTCCGCCGTTCGTCGCGCCGGGGTGCCGTTCACCCCCATCACCAGCGACGGCGAGGACGGACTGTCGGTCGCGTCCGGCCAGGCCGGCGTGGCGCCGGCGCTGGCCGTCTCGGGCAACAAGCTCATCTTGGCCTCGTCGGTCGCCTACCTCCAACAACTGGCCCACCCCACCGCGAACACCCTGGGCTCGCAACCCAACTACTCCGAGCTGGTCGCCAACTCGTCGGGTGGCAAGTCCACGGCACAGGTCGTGGTGGAGATGGCGCCGCTCCTCAGGCTCATCCAGGCGCTGTACCCCACCGCGTTGGACCCCGGCTCGACCGCCGACCAGGTCCTGTCCCATCTGGACGGCTTCGGATTTCGGTCATGGACCTCGGGTAACTTCGCCTGGGTCTCTGGGACCGTGAGCGTCACCTCGAGCTGACGGGCGACGGGGCGACTGCCGCTACAGGGTTTGTCGATGATTCTGTCCGCGTACCTGGCGGAGGAGATCTTCGGACACCACCCCGAAGCCGTCCGGGAGATCGCCCGCCGGGGCGTTGTTCACCTGGTTCACCCCGGAGCTGTGTGCAGCGCTCGGGATCGAGGGAGCCCGTGAGCACCTCGAGGACCTGGCACGCCAGGGCCTATTCGTGGAGAGGTCTGCTACCACTGCCGCCTATAGGCGTCCGACGGATACGGATCACCCTAAGGGGGTAAACGCGCTGCCCTATGACCTCGACGTTCGGTATCGAGGAGGAGTACTTCCTGGTCGACGCGGGGTCGGGCGACCTGGTCAGCCGTGCCGGCGAGGTCCTGGGCCGTGCCCACGATCTCGCCGGCGATCAGGTCACTTCTGAGTTGAACCACTGCCAGCTCGAGTCCAACACGACCACATGCACAGACCTCGACGAGGCGACCGGCCAACTGGTGGGACTCCGGCGGGCCCTGGCGGAAGCAGCCGAAGGATCAGCGGCCATCCCGGTCGCCCTGGGCAGCCATCCCTGGTCGTCGTGGCACGACCAGGAGGTCAACACCGACAAGGAGCACTACCGGACCCTGGTCGACCGCTACCAGCACGTCGCTCGCAGCCAGGTCATCTGCGGTTGCCACGTCCACGTGGCCGTCGACGAGCTCGACGCCCGGATCGAGGTGATGAACGGAGTCCGGCCGTGGCTGCCCGTCCTGCTGGCGCTGTCCGCCAATTCGCCGTGGTGGGAGGGAGCAGACACCGGCTACGCCAGCTACAGGACCCTCCTGTGGCGGGCGTGGCCGACAGCGGCCATGCCCACCCTGCTGAAGGACTTCGCCGACTACGAGCGCCTCGTCGGCAGCCTCGAGCAGGTCGGCGCCATCGACGATGCGTCGGCCCTCTACTGGTACGTGCGCCCGTCCGCAAAGCTGCCCACGCTCGAGTACCGGGTCTGTGACGTCTGCCTACTGGTCGAGGACACGATCACCATCGCCGGCGTGGTGCGTGCCCTCACCGTGGCCACGTTGACGGGCGCGGCTGGCGCCGTCCCCACACCAACGGTGGCGGTACTCGACGCCGCGCTGTGGCGCGCGGCCCGCTACGGCCTGGAGGGCGACCTCGTCGACCCCCTGACCGTGACCCTGCAACCGGCGGCGACAGTCGTCGCCCACCTCGTCGACCTGGTCTCCGACGCGCTCCACGACGCCGGGGACTACCAGCGGGTGACCGGCGGCATCTCTGAGATCCTGCGGCGCGGCAACGGGGCGACGGCGCAGCGCCGCGCCCTGGACCACTTTCCCGATCCCGGCGGGGCGCTCGACGGGTTGCGAGCAATGCAGGCCGTCGACGGGATCGCCGGGTGAGGCCGGGCTGGGTGAGACGCGGCCCGGTCTCGCGCTTCAGCGCAGGTCTGGGGCACGGTCGGGTTTGGGGGGGACCGCCGGCGCCGAAGCTTCGACGGGTACGGCTCGGTACTCGATCGCCAACGTGCGGCGGTGGATCTCCACAGCGGTCATGTTGTCGATGAGGCGCCAACCCTGCGACTTCGGTTGATCGATGCCGGACGAGGCGACGACGATCCCCTCCGCGCTCTCCCGGTAACCGAGCGAGTAGTACTGGTCCACCGACTGGGACGGCACAGGCGCCTGTCCGTTCGGGTTGAAAGCGGACACCACGACAACTGAATCGGGCGTGAGGCACATCGCGTTCAGGCTCGACGGCGACCACTCGGCGAAGAGCCTCACCACCACGTCGACGATCACGTCGGCGACGGAGCCGCCGCTGGCCTCCCGACCAGCCACCACGGCCAGGGTGTAGCGCTCGCTGTCGGTCGTGCCCCGCACCGTGGCTTCCCACTCAGGAGGCAGGATCTGGTGCAGGCGACTCATGGGATAAATGCCACCGTTGTGGGCCAGGGCAAAGTCACCCCGCACGAAGGGATGGCAGTTTTCCTCTGTGACGGCCATCCCCGGGCTCGCCCAGCGGAGGTGGACGATTCCGGCGTCGCTGCGGACACTCGACCACGCCGCCGTGAACGCAGGATCGTCGGCTGCGCAAACGGTCGAGCGGGAGCTGCTCGGCGATAGGCCCGACGCGCGGCGAGGCGATGGGTCCGACGCGCGGCGAGGCGATGGGTCCGACGCGCCGTCCCACCATGCCATGCCCCACCCGTCGGCGTGCACGCGCGCCAGCTCGGTGAACTGCGACACGACACGTTGTCCGCCGAAGTCTCCCGCTGTAGACGGCCGCCTGCTGACCCAGGCCAGTAACCGGCACATCAGAGTTCCCTACCCATCGATGCGGTGTGCAGTTACGGTCAGAACAACATGTTGGCGTGCCTGGCGAAGTCGAGCACAGGCGAGGACACACCGGCGAAGATCGTGAAGGCCGCGCACACGGCCAGGGTGATGCCCACCGTGAAGGGGATCGTCACCTTGGTCGCCGGCGGCGCCTCCAGCGTCGCCACCCGCCGGCCGCCGGCTGCGACACCGCCAGTCACCCCGCCGTCAGCTTCGTCGCCGCCGGCCACAGCCCCGCCGGCCACGTGCCCGTCGGCGCCGGACCCATCCGTGCCGGCCGCCGGCGCCAGCCCGGCGACGAGCGATGTATCAGCAGCGGTCTCGGCTGCGGAGCCGTCACCGGGCGCCACGTACATGAGCAGTGCAACCCGCAGGTAAAAGAAGGCGGCAATGGCCGCGGCGAGCATGCCGATGACCGCCAGCGCGTACTGGCCGCGCTGGACGGCGGCGGCGATGACGTAGAACTTGGCCAGGAACCCGCTGGTGAAGGGCACGCCCGCCTGGGCCAGGAGGAAAAGCAGCATCGTCAACGCCAACGCCGGCCGGCGCTTGGACAGCCCCCGGACGGCGCCTAGGTCGTTGCGGGCCTCGCCCTCACCCTGGATGAGCCCCACAACCGCGAAGCTGCCCAGGATGATGAACGTGTAGGTGAGCAGGTAGAACAGGGCGCCGGCGGTGCCCTGCTTGGACGCCGCCTGCAGGCCGATGAGCACGTAGCCGGCCTGGCTGATCGACGAGTAGGCCAGCATGCGCTTGAGGTCGCTCTGCACGATGGCCAGGACGGAGCCGACGAGCAGGGTCAGCACGGCTATGACCCAGATGGCGGGGCGCCAGTTGACCTCCTGGGTGGGCAGCGCTTCGAGCAGGACCCGCAGCAGGCCGGCGAAGCCCGCGGCCTTGGCCACCGCGGCCATGTAACCGGTGAACGGCGTCGGCGCGCCCTGGTAGACGTCGGGGGTCCAGAAGTGGAACGGCACCGCCGCCACCTTGAACCCGAGGCCGACTATGAGCAGGGCCATCCCGGCGAGCAGGATGCCGTTGTTGGCGATGGTGTTGGTGGCGAGGAAGCGGCCGATCTCGCCGAACTGAGTCGATCCGGTGGCCCCGTAGACCAGGGCGGCACCGTAGAGGAAGATGGCCGACGAGAACGACCCGAGGATGAAGTACTTGAGCCCGGCCTCGCCCGATTCGAGGCGCCGGCGGTGGTATGCGGACATCACGTACAGGGAGATGGACAGGATCTCCAGCCCGAGGAAGAGCATGACCAGGCCGCCCGACGCCGCCATCAGCATGCCCCCCGACCCGCACAGCAGCATGAGCACGTAGGCCTCGGGGCCGTCGAGGCCTTCGCGCTGGAGGTAGCTGTCGGACAGGAGGGCGCCGAGCACGGTGGCGCTGGCGATGAGCAGCTCGAACAGGACCGTGAAGTGGTCGTAGATGATCTGGCCGCCGATGGTCGCCCGGGGGCCGCGGGTGGAGATGTCGGCCCAGTTGAACGCGGAGACGACCGCCGCCGCCCCACCGATGGCGGCGGTGAGAAACGCCCACAGTCCCGGGCGGGAGCGCTTGGGCAGCACGGCGGCGACCGTGAGCACGACGAGCGACCCGCCGGCCAGTATCAGCACAGGGGCGATGCTGAAGTAGGCGACCGGGATGTGGAGGCTGCCGGGGGTGTCGCAGAAGTTGGCGACCGTTGCACCCGACGGGGCCACCGTGCACGGGCCACCGAGCAAACCGAGAACCATTGAAGCCGTCACCTGGCCGCCCCCGTGAGCGCACCGTCCACCGCCTGGTTGGCGGGCACCGCGTAGACCACCTTGGTGGTCCCCGACGGGGGGATCTTGAAGTGCGGGTCGACGCTGTGGACGTGGGCGAGGAGATTGCTGACCGACGGTGTGATCCGGTTGAGCACCGGCGCCGGGTACACGCCGAGGAACACGATGCCGACGAGCAGCGGCGCGATGGCGCCCCGTTCCCGCCACGTCATGTCCGCCATGGTGGCGTTGGCGCCGCGGGCCGGCCCCTGGAACACCCGCTGGAACGCCCACAGCAGGTAGACGGCGGCCAGGATCACGCCGACGGCGCCCACCACCGCCCACCACCGGTGGGTGATGAAGGTGCCGACCAGGACCAGGAACTCACCCACGAACCCGTTGAGCCCGGGCAGGCCGATGGCGGCCATGATCACCAGCACGAAGACGCCGGCCATCACCGGTGCCGACTTCTGCAGGCCCCCGAGCTCGGAGATCCGCAGCGTCCGGCGCCGCTCCCAGATCATCCCGACCAGGAAGAACATGGCCCCGGTGGTCAGTCCGTGGTTGACCATCTCGAGCACGCCACCGGTGATTCCCTGAGATGTGAAGGCGAACACGCCGAGCACTATGAACCCGACGTCGGCCACCGACCCGTAGGCGACCAGCCGCTTGAAATCGCGCTGCACGGTCGCCACCACGGCGCCGTAGATGATGCCGATGGCGGCGAGGGTGAGCAGCAGCGGGGCGAGGTCGATCGCCGCGGTGGGGAAGATGAATACGCCAAACCGCAAGATCCCGTAGGCGCCCAGCTTGAACAGGATTCCGGCGATGACCATCGAGCCGGCGGTGGGCGCCTCGGTGTAGGCGTCGGGCAGCCACGTGTGGAACGGCACCAGTGGGATCTTCACCGCGAAGGCGGCCACGAAGGCGAGCAGGATGAGCTTCTGGTCGACGAGGGGCAGGTGGCTGGCCGTGCGGGTGATGGTGATCAGGTCGAAGCTGTTGTGCCCGGTACGGCGACCGACGAGGAACCACACCGACAGGATCCCGACGAACAAGAAAGCTGAGCCGGCGAAGGTGTAGATGAAGAACTTGAACGCCGCGTAGTTGCGCCGTAGGCCGCCCCACCCGGCGATCACGAAGTAGCCGGGGACGAGAGTGACCTCGAACATCACGAAGAACACGAACAGGTCCATGGCCACGAACGTGGCGATGCAGCCAGCCTCGAGCACCAGCATCCAGCCCATGAACGACCTCGGGTTGGAGGCGACCCGGGGGCCGGCCATGGCTATGGGGAACAGCAGGGCGGTCATGGCCACGAGGAACAGCGATATGCCGTCGACGCCGAGGTGCCAGGAGATGCCGAAGGCGCTGATCCACGAGTGGTTCGAGACGAACTGGAACCCGGCGACGGTCTTGAACTGCACCACGAGGTCGACCACGAAGCCCAGCTCGACGACGGCGAAACCCACCCCTATGTACCTGGCCAGGTCGGCGCGCGCCGCAGGGATGGCCATGACGACCACGGCTCCGGCGAGGGGCAGGAAGATCAAGACGTTGAGGATGGGATAGCCCACGCTCAGCTCCCCACCCGAGTGGCGACGTAGCAGAGCAGGGCCACCGCGCCGAGCCCTATGCCGAGGGCATAGTTGCGGACGTAACCGGTCTGCAGCTTGCGCAGCTGGCGGCCTCCGGCGCCCGCCATCCAGGCCACCGCGCCGACGACGCCGTCGATCCCCCTGGCGTCGACCTCGTATGCCAGCCCGCCGGCCACACCGGCCATGGGGCCGTCGACGGTGGCGGCCAACCCCTCGTCGATGTACCAGCCGTGGCGCAGGAACGCCGGCTCGAGTGCGGGGCGCTCGGCGCGGCGCCATGCGGTGAGGCCGAGGACCAGGCCGGCGACGGCGAGCGCAGTGGTCACCACAGACAAGACGACCTTGGTCTGGGTGCCGACGACGATGTTGGGATCGATGGCGGTGGGGAACAGCGGGGAAAGGAAGCGCTCCAGCGCGTTGAACGGTTTGTAGGGAAGGTTGACGATCCCGCCGGCGAACGCGAGGACGCCGAGCAGGACCAGGGGGAAACGCATGGTCAGGTCCGGTTCGTGAGGGTGGAGGGCGCCTTCATGGTCCGCCGCCTCGTCATGGGCGGGGCGGGCCTCCTCCCAGCGCGCCTCGCCGAAGAAGACCAGGGCGACCTGTCTGCTCATGTAGTAGGCGGTGAGACCGGCGGTCACCAGGCCAACCGCCCACAGGGCCTTGTTGAACTGCCAGGCCGACACCAAGACGTCGTCTTTGGACCAGAACCCCGAGAACGGTGGGATCCCCGAGATCGCCAGCCAACCGATGCAAAAGGTCACGGCCGTGAGAGGCATGTATCGGCCGAGGCCACCCATCTTCTTCATGTTCTGCTCGTCGCGCATGCCGTGGATGACCGATCCGGCGGCGAGGAAAAGCAGGGCCTTGAAGAAGGCGTGGCTGATCATGTGGAACAGGCCGTCGGTGTAGCCGCCGGAGCCGACGGCGAGGAACATGTAGCCGAGCTGCGAGATCGTCGAATAGGCCAGCACCCGCTTTATGTCGTCCTGGGTGCATGCGATGGTGGCGGCGAACAACGCCGTGGCCGCGCCGATGCAGGCCACCACGACCTGCGACGAGTGCGAGTAGTGCAGTATCGGCGCGGCGCGACACATCAGATAGACCCCGGCGGTCACCATGGTGGCGGCGTGGATGAGGGCGGAGACCGGCGTCGGGCCCTCCATGGCGTCGGGCAACCACATATAGAGGGGGATCTGGGCGGACTTGCCCACGGCGCCGAGCAGGAGCAGCAGGCTGATGGCGGCTGCCGTGACCCCCGAGATGGCCCCGGGATGACCGGCGAGCAGGCCGAAGGCGTGGCCGGCGTGGTAGCCACCGAGCACCGCGCTGTAGTTGAGCGAGCCGAAGTGGAAGAAGATGAAGAAGATGGCGACCATGAAGCCGAAGTCGCCGACGCGGTTGGTGACGAACGCCTTCTTGGCCGCCACCGCTGCCGTCTCCCGGTCGAACCAGAAACCGACCAGCCCGTAGGAGCAGAACCCGACGCCCTCCCACCCGAGGAAGGTGAATAAGAAGTTGTCCGACAGGACCAGGACGACCATGGAGAACAGGAACAGGTTCAGGTACACGAAGAACCTGGGGTAGCCGGGGTCTGCCTTCATGTAGCCGATCGAGTACAGGTGGATGAGGCTGCCGACACCTGTAACGAAAAGAGCCATGGTGACCGACAGGGGATCGATCTGCAGTCCGAAGTTGACGTGCAGGCCGGCGACGGGCAACCAGGTGAAGATGTTCTTGTCCACCGAGCGGCTGGTCGCGCTCCTTCCGAGGAGCGTGGCCCACACCACCACCGTTGCCGCGAAGGCCCCTACCGATGCCAGGGTGCCCAGCCATCCCGATCCGGGGTCGCCGAGCTTGCGCCCGAGCCACAGGTTGATGACGAAGCCGGCGAGGGGCAACGCGACGATGAGATAGGCAGCGCTCAAGTGGGCCTCAGCCCTTCAGTGTGTGGACGTCGTCGGCCGTCGCCCCGCGCCGGCGCCGGTATATGGCCACGATGATCCCGAGGCCCACGACCACCTCGGCGGCGGCAACCACGAGAACGAAGAAAACCGTCGCCTGGCCACCGATGTCGTTGAGCATCCGGGCGTAGGTCACGAACGTGAGGTTGACGGCGTTGAGCATGAGCTCGACGCACATGAACATCACGAGGATGTTGCGCCGTAGGAGCAGGCCGACCGCTCCAATGGTGAACAGCAGGGCGGCCAGGATCAGGTACCAGGCGCCGGGGACGGTCACGGCGCCGGCGCCTCCTGCTCGTCGCGGGCCATCTCGCTGGCCACCCGCTCCCGGCGTCGGGCCAGCACCACGGCGGCGACCACGGCAATCACGAGCAGCGCCGAGGTCATTTCGAAGGGAAGCAGGTAACGGGTGTAGATCGTCTGGCCGAGCAGCTGCACGTTCTCGGCGGACGGCGTCTTGGTCCCGGGGAAGTAGGTGTTGAGCGGGCCGGCCACGCTGTGGGCGCCCGAGGTCCAGTGGCGCACCCGGGCCAGGACGTAGACCTCCACGAGGAGGGCGACGCCCACCACACCGGCCAGGGGCCGCTGGCCTTTCAGGGGCTCCTTGCCGATCACCTCCTTGCGGTCGACGCCGAGGAACATGATCACGAAGAGGAACAGGATGACGATGGCGCCGGCATAGACGATGATCTGCACGGCGGCGAGGAAGTCGGCGGCCTGGTCGACGAACTCCAGGGCGATCCCGAAGAGGGTGAGGACGAGCATGAGAGCGCAGTGGACGGGGTTGCGCATGAGCACGACACCCACGGCGCCGACGAGGATCACCACCGCGCCCACGACGAAGACAGCCCACGCCGACGCGTGAGCCAGGTGGACGGCGGAGGTGCCGCCGATGGGCGGTGCCGCGGCGGCGCCGAGCGCGCGGAGCACAGCGATCACGACCCGCCCCCCGTGTCGCTTCGCCGCTCGGCGGCGGAGGCCCCCGGGTCATTTCTCCTCTGCGGCCGCACGGTGCGCACGCCGACACCCTTCAAGGCGTTGGCCGCCACCTCGCGCAGGGACACGTCGTGCTCGGCCGGGACGTCGGCGGCCTCGGCGTCGGACTGGCCGGATTGGGCGGGACGGACCCCGTAGCCGAGCTCACCCGACCACAGCGGCTTGCCCTCCATGGCGGCCGAGCCCGCCGGCGACGTGGCCCGCACCCAGGCCGACGTGTTGACGTCGTCGCCGGGCTTCCAGTCCTCCCACGGCATGACCCGAGGCAAGCCCTCGTCATCGACGAGCAGTTCTGCCTTGGTGTAGATGGCGTCCTCGCGGTTGGTGAAGGAGAACTCGAACATCTTGGACTCGGTGATGGCCTCTGTCGGGCACGCCTCGACGCAAAGATCGCAGTGGATGCAGCGCAAGAAGTTGATCTCGTAAACGAAGCCGTATCGCTCACCGGGCGATACCGGGGCGTCGGGCGGGTTGTCGGCGCCGCGCACGTAGATGCAGCGGGCGGGGCACACACCGGCGCACAGCTCGCAGCCGATGCATTTCTCCATGCCGTCCTCGTAGCGGTTGAGGACGTGGCGTCCGTGGAAGCGCTCGGGCTTGCGGCGCTTCTCCTCGGGGTATTGGACGGTGACCTTGGGCTTGAGGGGCTGCTTGCCGGTCACCGCGAAGCCCTTGAAGAAGTTGATGAAGCTCATGGGATCGACCTCTTCTCGCCGGTGGGGGTGGCCGCCTCCAGGGCGCTGGCCTCCTTGCCCACGTCGATGGCTCGCCACAACAGTGCCCCGCCGAGTAGGGATGCGCCGATGGCGGCCACCCCGTACCAGCGGCTGACCTGGAAGGCGGCAACGACCATCAGCCAAGCCAGAGCGAGGGGGATCAGCCGCTTCCAGCCCAGGTCCATGAGCTGGTCGTAGCGCAGGCGTGGCAGAGTCGCCCGGATCCACACGAAGATGTAAAGCAGGATGAGCACCTTGAGGGCGAACCAGAAAGGACCGATGCTGAAATGGTCGATCTGAGGGCCGTCGGGACCGCCCAGCCACAAGGTGGTGATGATGGTGGAGTTGACCACCAGGTTGGCGTACTCGGCCAGGTAGAACAGGGCGAACCCCACCGAGCCGTACTCGATGTTGAATCCCCCCGAGATCTCCTCCTCGGCTTCCACCAGGTCGAACGGCGCCCGGGTCATCTCCGCGGTGATGGCGATGAAGAAGATCACGAACGGGACGATGCCGGCGTGGATGATGTTCCAGTTGTAGAGGAAGCCCGGTTTCTGCGCCGCAGTTATGGCGCTCGTGTGAAGTGATCCGGTGAGCAGCACGACCGTCGCGGTGGTCAGCCCGATGGCCGACTCGTAGGACACCATCTGGGCGCTGGCCCTCACCGCTCCGAACAGCGAGTACTTCGACGCCGACGCCCAGCCGGCGAGCATCACGCCGTATACGGCGACGGCCGAGGTCATGAGCAGGAACAGCACCCCCCACGGAGGGTCGGCGAGCTGGAGGCGGGTGTCGAGGTTGTGGCCGAGGTGGATGGTGCCGCCGAGGGGCACCACCGAGATGGCCAGGATGGCGGGCAGCAGGGCTATGAACGGGGCGATCTTGTAGACCGCCTTGTCCGCCCGGGTGGGGATGAACGCCTCCTTGAAGAACAGCTTGGTGCCGTCGGCCAGCGACTGGAGCCAACCGCCGGGACCGGCCCGGTTGGGCCCGGGCCGGTTGCCCAGGGCGGCGACCGCCTTGCGTTCGTACATGACCATGAACAGCACCGAGACCAGCACGATGGCGAACACGGCGATCACCTTGACGACGAGGACTATCCATACCGCAAGGGTGAGGCCGTGGGCGAAGATGGGATCGCCGACCATCAGCGGATCGGCTCCACCAAGACGTCGGTCACGGCGCTGGACGAGTCGATCAGCGCGGTGGCGGTGGCACCGGGCAGGTTGACGGCCATGGCGGCCACGCCCTCGGGTACGTCGTGGTCGCCCACCGCCACGACGAGGATGATCCCCCGCGCCGAGCTCACCCGCACGGCGGCGCCGTCGGCCACACCGAGACGTGACATCTCCGCCGGGTGCAAGCGCACGGCGGCAACGGGGTGCAGGCCGGCCAGGTGGGGCGAGTGCTGCACCAGGGTGCCCCCGTCCCACATGGACCGGGTGGCGACCAGGCGCAACTCCCCGGCGGCCGGCGGGGACACCGCGTCACCTGACCCGGTCGGGTGACGCGCCTCGGTCGGCGCGCGCAGGGCGGCGGGCGGCGCGGGCGGTTCGCGCGGTGCCGGATCGCCGGCCTCCCCTTCCGGACCGGTCTCCCCAGGGTCGCCGGCCTCCTCCGGCGCGGCGACGTCCTCTGCTTCGCCCGGGGGGGGACCTTGGAAGCCGGGCGTGACGTCGGGCCCGGGCGTGTCGTCGGGGGCGCTGCGCCTCCCCTCCACCTCGGCCTCGGGAACGTCGGCGTCGGGGACGCCAGCGCCGGCCGACCACGCCCGGCCGGCACCCGACCCGTACAGGGAGTTGGGGGGAACCATGTGGGCCTCGGTCGTGCCGATGCCGGGGTCCGCCATCGGGTCAAGCGGTCTGGGCACCTCTCCCTCGCCGCCCGCGCCCCCGAGGCCGACCGGCACCACGATCCCGTTGCGGCCCTGACGGGATGTGACGAGGGCCTGGCTCACCCCGGCGTGCAGGGGCGAGACCCGTTCGATCTCGGCCCAGATCTCCTCCAGGCTGGACAGGCCGGCGTCGACGCCCAGGTGGGCGGCCAGTTCGACGGCGATCATCCAGTCGGGCCAGGCCACGCCGGGGGGGCTCACCTTCTGGCCGAGCCACGTGATGCGCCCCTCCAGGTTGGTGAAGCTCCCCCGCCGCTCGGCGTAGGTCGCGGCGGGCAGCACCACGTCGGCGTGGCGCGCCGAGGGGTTGAGGAACGTGTCGATGGCGACGACGAAGCCCGCTCCTTCCATGGCCGCCGCCGCCAATGTGGCGTCCGGGAAGTCGGCCACGGGATCTGCTCCCACCAGGACCAGCCCTGCGAGGCGTCCCTCGGCCGCGGCCGCCAGCATGGCGCCCGTGTCGAGGCCGGCTTCGGCCGGCAGCGCGCTGCCCCACCGGGATTCGTACCAACGCCGGCCGTCTTCCAGCGATACCCGACCGGGGAGGATCCCCGGCGCCAGTCCCAGGTCCAGGGCCCCGTGCACGTTGGAGCGGCGCAGCCCCGAGAGGAAGGCCACGCCGGGCAGGCCGGCCAGCGCGGTGGCGGCCTCGGCGATGGAGGCGGCCGGTTCGGAGACGGTGGGGCGGCCGAGGATCACCACTATCGACGGTGCGCCGGGCGCGCCGTGGTCCACGGCGGCGGCGATGCGGGCCCTGGTGGCTTCGACCAGCCCGGCGGCCACCCCCGACACGTCGCGAGCGGCCCCCTGAGCGGGAAGCCGGGCCCGAGCGGCCCCCTGAGCGGGCAGCAGGGCTTGGACGAGGGCACCCACCTCGCCGGCCCGGTAGACCAGGGTGCTCTGCGCGTAGCGTGACAGCCCGGTGCGGCGGGGCGTCAACTCCACGATGGGTACGCCGTCGTTGACCGCGGCGTGGCGAAGCCTCAGGTAGAGGACCGGTAGCTCCTCTTTGATGTCGGGCGCCAGGGTGATGACGAGGGGGGCACGCGTCGCCTGGTCGATGGTGGCCCGGGGAAGGCCGAGGACCACCTCGGGCGCCAGGCCGTCGCCGAGCTGGCAGTCCACGTTGTCGGTACCGAGGGCGACGCGGGCCACCTTGGCCCACGTGTAGGCGTCCTCGTTGGCCAGGCGCGCCCCGCCGATCACCCCGAGGCGCTCACCCCGCCACCCGCCCGCCGCGCCACCGGCGCGCGCCGCGACCTCGAGCCCCCCGGCCGCCGCTGCCTTCAGCCCGCCGGCCGCCGCGGCCAGGGCCTCTCCCCAGCTCGCCTCGACCAACTCGTCGCCCTTGCGGACAAGGGGGACCGTTAGCCGCTCCTCGCTGCTCAGCGCCTCGTGGTCGAAGCGGCCCTTGTCGCACAGCCAGCTCCAGTTGACCGGGTCGGTGTCGATGCCGAGGTAGCGGGTCACCTTGTCGGAGCTCGACTGCACCGCGACGCGGCACCCGACCGAGCACGACGTGCAACTGCTCTCCACCTGCTCCAGATCCCACGGGCGGGCCCGGAAACGGTACGGCGTGGAGGTGAGGGCCCCGACCGGGCAGATCTGGACGATGTTGCCGCTGAAATTGGAGCTGAACGGGACATCGGGGAACGTGGCCACCTCGGTGGTGTCACTGCGCCCGGCGAAGTCGATGAGCGGGTCGCCGGCGACCTCCTCGGCGAAGCGGGTGCAACGGGCGCACTGGATGCAGCGCTCGCGGTCCAGGTTGACCAGGGCGGAAATGGGGATGGGCTTGTCCCAGTGGCGCTTCTCCTCGACGAAGCGGGTTTCGCCGGGGCCGTAGGCGAGGGTCTGGTCCTGGAGTGGGCATTCGCCGCCCTTGTCGCAGACGGGGCAGTCGAGGGGATGGTTGATGAGCAGGAACTCGAGTATCCCGTCCTGGGCCTTCTTCACCCGCTCCGACGTGGTGACCACCTCCTGGCCGTCGGCCACGGGCGTGAAGCATGCGGGCGTGAGGGCATAGCCACGGGGGCCCTTGACGTCCACCAGGCACATGCGGCACATGCCGACCGGCTTCATGCGCGGGTGGTAACAGAAGCGCGGGATGTAGGTGCCCACCCGTTCCGCGGCGGTAATCATCATCTCGCCTTTGCGGGCTGTCACCTGGCGACCGTCGACGGTGATGCTGACGACCTCCACCTCGGGTGGCGGTGGCGGTGGGGGGGTGCCGGTGGCGCCGGCCATCCCCGGGGGCGCTCCTTTGGCCGCGGACGCTCCAGGTTCGGTTCGTTCCTCGACCTTTGCCCCGGAAGCCGACTTAGAGGTCGCCGCCGCGCCGGCCTCGGCCGTGCCCGACTCGCCGCCGCCCGAGGGCGCCTGCCCCGCGGGTGCTGTGTCGGTCCCTGCTTGGCCGGCGTCGGCGGCCTTGGAGTCGGGCACCGACGCCTCCTTCGGGTCGCCGCCGCGTCGCTGGCGCCGCTTGTCAGACATCGACGCCGCCGGCATGCTCGGCCGGGCCCCCGGGGCCGCCCCGGAGCCGATCGGGTGGGAACGGGCAGCGTCCCTCGCGAACATGGGCCAAGAACTCGTCCCGGAACAGCCGGATCCCCCACGCCACCGAGCTCGGGATGGACGGCCCCAGCACGCAGATGGTCGTCTGGGCGGGGGGCCAGCTCACGCCCGGGGCGATGCCGTCGCACACGTCCATGAGCAGGTCGAGGTCGGATTCTCGCCCCGCGCCCGACTCGATGCGGGACATGATCTTCTCGACCCAGCCGCTTCCCTCCCGGCACGGGGTGCACTGCCCGCACGACTCACGATGGAAAAAACGGCTGATGCGCCACGCCGCCCGGACCATGCAACGGGTGTGGTCCATCGGGGTCACCGCCCCCGATCCGGCCATGGAACCGGCACCGGCGATGTCCTCGTTGGCCAAGGTGACGTCGAGCTTGTCCGCCCCGAACCACGGCGCCGACACGCCGCCGGGGATCACGCATTTGAGCTCGTTGCCGTCCCTGATGCCACCGCCGAGGCGGGGGTCGTTGATCAGCTCGCCGAAGGTGACCTTGGCGAACTCCAGCTCGTAGTTGCCGGGACGCAACACGTCACCCGACAACGCCACGATCTTTGTCCCCTTGGACCGTCCGGTGCCGAGGGCGGCGAAGGCGTCGCCACCGTGCACCATGATCCAGGGCAGGTTGGCGATCGTCTCGACGTTGTTCACTACCGTCGGAGCCCCGTACAGGCCAATGGCGGCGGGGAAAAAGGGGGGCTTGATCCGGGGAAAGCCACGCTTGCCCTCCAGGCTCTCCAGCAGCGCCGTCTCCTCCCCGCAGATGTAGGCGCCGGCACCGGGATGAACGACAATATCCACCGACCAGCCGCTGTCCAGGATGTCCCTGCCCACCGCCCCGTAGGCGTACGCCTCGTTGAGGGCGGCGGACACCCGTTCCAGACCGAGGGCGAACTCGCCGCGCACGAACAGGAAAACCTGGTCCGACCGGGTGGCATAGGCGCAGATGAGCGAACCCTCGATAAGAGCGTGGGGGTCCTCCTCGATGAGCATGTGATCCTTGAAGGTGGCGGGTTCGCTCTCGTCACCGTTGACCACCAGGTACACCGGGTCGGCCTTGCGCAGCATCCCCCACTTGCGCCCCGCCTCGAAGCCGGCGCCGCCGCGGCCGAGCAGGTTGCCCACGTTGACCTGCTCGTGGACCTCCTCGGGCGTCATGGTGAGCGCCTTGCGCAGGCCCTGGTACCCGTCATCGGCCACGTAGGAGTCGAGGGTCCAGCTCCGGTCGCGGCCCAGGTGGCGGGAGACGATCCTGGGGGCGTCGGTGATCGTCACTGCCGCTCCTCGCCGTCCTGCTTCGTCGCACCACGCGCCTTGGGGCCCTTGGTCCTGGAACCCTTCCTCTTGGAGACCTTGGCAGTGGAACCCTGCGCCTCAGAACCCTGCGCCTCAGAACCCTGCGCCTCAGAACCCTGCTCCCTCGAACCCTGGGCCATGCCGCTCACCGCTCCTGTGGCCGGCGCCGTCCCCGCGGCGACCTCCGCCCGGGCCGGTGCGACACCGTCGGCGGCCAGCGCGCCCCCGGGAGCGGAGGGGTGGACGGTCGCCCCGCTGGCCAGCAGGCCCACCTCTCGTCGCACCCGGTTGAGGGTCCCGTGCGGGGGGACCTGGTCGGCCAGGCGGCCTCCGGCCAGGTGATCGACGATCGAGTCGAACTTGGCTTCGTTGACGTCGCCGAAGAAGCGCCAGTTGGCGGTGAGGCATGGGGCGTTACCGCATAAAGCCAGGCATTCCGCGTCCTCGAGGGTGAACATCCCGTCCGCCGTGGTACCCCCCGGGGAAATGCCGAGGCGCTTCTCGGCGTGCTCGAGGAGCTCGAAAGCACCCGCGAGCATGCAGGCGATGTTGGTGCAAACGGCGAGGAGGTAGTGACCCACCGGCTCGGTGTGGAGCATGTCGTAGAACGACGCCGTCCCCATTACCTCCGCCGGCGCCAATCCCAACAGCTCTCCGACGTGGGCCATGCCGTCGGGGGTGAGGTAGCCGTCCTGTTCCTGCAGCAGGTGCAGGATCGGGATCAGGGCTGAACGGCGCTGAGGGTACAGGGCTATCAGCTCCCGGGCCTGCTCCTCGTTGTCGGGTCTCAGCCGGGCCACGTCAGCGCATCCTCGCGGAGAGGGCCCTCCCGGTCAAAACTTCTCGCCCCGCGCCACGGCGCCGCTCTTTCCCCGACACGTCAGCCATCAACCCGGTCCGTCACCGGTCGACGTCCCCGAGCACAGGATCGATGGTGGCGATGATGGCGATGGCGTCGGCGATGAGCCCACCGTGCATCATGGGCGGCATCACCTGCAGGTTGGCGAAGCTCGGCGTCCGCATGTGCAGGCGGTACGGCCGGCTCGACCCGTCGGAGACCACGAAGCAGCCGAGCTCGCCCCTCGGCGACTCCACGGGAACGTAGGCCTCGCCCGGCTCCACCCGGAAACCCTCGGTGTAGAGCTTGAAGTGGTGGATGAGCGCCTCCATCGACTCGTCGATGCGGCTGCGGGGTGGAGGGGTGACCTTCTTGTCCTGAACCCGGTAATCGCCCGCCGGCATCATGTCCGCGATCTGGCGGCAGATCTTCACCGACTCGCGGATCTCGTTGCTCCGTATGGCAAAGCGGTCCCAGCAGTCGCCGTAGGTACCGACGATCACGTCGAAGTCGACCTGGTCGTAGGCCAGGTACGGCTGGTCACGGCGCAGGTCCCACGCCACGCCCGTGGAGCGCAGGAGCGGCCCCGTCACGCCTAGCCCGATGGCCACGTCGGCGTCGATGGCGCCCACACCCTCGGTGCGCTCTTGGAGGATGGGCTGGCCGGTGAGCAGGTCGTCGTACTCGTCCATGCGCTTGGGGATGGCCTCGCAGATGGCCATCACGTCATCGCGCCAACCGTCGGGCAGGTCGGCCGCCACCCCGCCCGGGCGGAAATAGTTGTGGTTCATCCGCAGGCCGGTGACCTTCTCGAAGAAGCTCAGCAGCACCTCGCGCTCGCGCCACCCGTACACGAGCATGTTGATGGCGCCGATGTCCGCGCTGCTGGTGGCGAGGAAGAGCATGTGCGAGCTGATCCGGTTGAGCTCGCACATCAGCATCCGGATCCAAGTGGCCCGCACCGGCACCTCCACGCCCAAGAGGCGCTCGACCGACAAGCAGAAGGCGAGCTCGTTGAAGAACGGGCCCAGGTAGTCCATCCTGGTGACGTTGGTGGATCCCTGGTGGTACATCAGTTCTTCGCCGGTCTTCTCCATCCCCGTGTGGAGGTAGCCGATGACCGGCTTGGCCCTCAGGATCTGCTCACCTTCGAGCTCGAGCATTATCCGCAGCACGCCGTGGGTGGAGGGGTGCGACGGACCCAGGTTGAGGATCATGGTCTCGTCCTCGGCCACGTCGACGTCGATGTCGCCGGGGTCGGCGTCCACGCCCTCGGGCAGGCGGAGGACGCCGCCCATCTCGCGCCGCAGCTCCTCGGCGCGGGTCCGGCCTCGCGCCACCATCTCCTGGGCGCCTTCGGACGTCTTGGACTGAGGCTGGTAGGCCGTCGGAGGCCGGCTGGTCATCGGGTGTGCAGACTCATCGGGCGCTCGGGGCCTCTTTGAACTGCACGGGGATGTGGCCGGTGGCATAGTCCTTGCGCAGGGGGTGGCCCTCCCAGTCCTCGGGCATGAGTATCCGCGTCATGTCGGGGTGGTCGTCGAAGGTGATGCCGAACAGGTCGTAGGTCTCGCGTTCGTGCGCCTCGCTGCCGGGCCACAGGTCGAACAGTGTCGGGACGTGAGGCTCGGCGGCCGGGACCTGGCAGCGCACCCGGACCCGCTGGCGCGACTTCAACGAGATGAGCTCGACCACCACCTCGAAGCGCTGCGCCCGGATCTCCTCAGGCAGGTCCCGACCCGGATGCGTGAGGTAATCGACACCGGTCACCCCGACGCACATGTCGTAACCGTCGGCCTTGAGGGCCGCCATCAAGGCCAGGTAACCGTCGCGCTCGGTGTGGACGACGGTGGCCCCGAAGTAGGTGACCACCGGGTGCCCGTGAAGTCGTGAGAGCCCTGCCGGCGCAGGAGAGCCGGCGGGGCTGTCGGGGCTTTCGGGCTCGCCGGCGGGGCTATCGGGGGTGTCGGTCATGGCTGGTCAGCCGTCGACCGGGCGGGTGTGGGCAGGTCGGGGCCCGGCGCTCGGGCCTCACGGCTCGAAGACGGTGCCCGGGGCGGCACGCTCACCCGCTGCTCGGAGCGGGTCGGCGCGGCGTCGAGGCGGAGAGCCAGCCCGGTACCGTCGGACACCCGACGGGTGATGTGGCCCTGGCGGATCTTCTCGTGCAGGGTGATTATCGAATGGATGAGCGTCTCGGGCCCCGGCGGGCAGCCAGGGGCGTACACGTCCACCGGCACGATCTGGTCGACGCCCTGCACGATGGCGTAGTTGTTGAACATCCCCCCCGTGCTGGCGCACACGCCCATGGAGATGACCCATTTGGGCTCCATCATCTGGTCGTAGACCTGGCGCAGCACCGGTGCCATCTTCTGGCTCACCCGGCCGGCGACGATCATCACGTCCGCCTGGCGGGGCGAGGCGCGGAACACCTCCATCCCGAAGCGGGCGAGGTCGAAGTTGGCTGCCCCGGCGGCCATCATCTCGATGGCGCAGCAGGCGAGGCCGAAGTTCGCCGCCCACGAGCTCGACGCCCGGGCCCACTTGACCATCTCCTCGAGCGTCCCCGTCAAGAAGTTGTGGTTGAGCTTGTCCAGACCCATTGCACCTCCCCGGAGGTCCCGGCTCTCCCGGCTCTCCCGGCACGGTACCCCGGCCGGTGTCTCCCGCCACGTGTGGCGTCCCCCCCTACGAACGTTTGGTGTTACATTCAGAGCCCTATAGGGCTTTGAATGTAACACCGAATGATATTGACCGCTTTGGTACCCCTGAGCACCCGTCTAACCACCGGAGGGTGCCTCGGCGGGAACCGGCGGGACGCCATCGCCACGGATGCCCGGGGCGCCATCGGGGTCGGACCCGCCGCCCGTCCCGCCGCCGGTATCCGTCCCGCCGCCGGTGTCGGTGTCGGCTTCGGTGTCCGTCTCGTCGTCGACGGACGTGGGCACCGTCGAGTAGATGACCTGTTCGGGGCGCCGCACGCGCCTCACCGTGGCCATCGATGACCGCGACTGGTCGAAGCCGGCGGTGCGTCCCCGTCGCTTGGGCGGACCCCAATCGAGGGCGCCGTTGGACACCAGGTAGGCGAACGACACGAACACGACGAGGG
>DASZKW010000081.1:0-7497 GCA_035552775.1 Acidimicrobiales bacterium
TGAATCGTCTGCCAGCCCGGTGCGGGCTCCGGTGCCGGGCTGCCTCCGGGTTGGTCCTTCACCATGGCGGCGAAATCCCGGTCGTAGCCGATCCGGCCCATGGCCGCCCCGACGGTCGGATCGACGGCGCCGTCGGTGAGACATGCAGCCCGGAGGGCCACCTCCACCAGCTCGGCCAGGCCTTCGCTCACCTGAACAGGGCGCCCGCCGCCGGCGTTGAGCAGCGACACCTCCGAGTCGGCACGGAAGCGGCTTGCTAGCAGGTCGACCCGCTCGAGTTGGCGGCGGAGCAGGACGTCGGCCATGGCGATGGTCCGCGATTCGGTGACCAGCACCTCGGCGGTGGTCCCGAGGGCCCGAACCTCGGATCTGCCCAGGCTCGGGACAAGAGAGACTGCGCTCATCTGCTTAGGGGGACGTGGAGCCCGAGACCACCTGCGGGGGACTGACCGTGCGCTGCGGTGCAGTCGGGGGCGGGCTCAGCTGGGCGGGCGGCGACGAGGTGGTTGGCGACGAGGTCGACGGCGACGAGGTCGTGGGTGGTGAGGGAGCGGGTGACCCAGCCGACGGAGCCGTGGTGGCCGGGCTGGCGGGGCCTGGCGAGGCGGCACGGCCTGGGGTCGTGTTGGCTACGTAGGCCGAGACGGCGCCCACCGCGGCAAGGGTGGCCACCGCCAGGGCTTTTGTGATCCTTCTGAGCCGTCCGAGGGCCTCGTCACGGTCGCTTCCTCGTGAGAATCGGCCCTGGGGCCGCCGCGTGGGCGGGTCAGAGGTGCTCATGGCTCCGACGGTAAAGGACGAGCCTTACGGCGACATGAAGATCGGGCCGGAAAGTTGGGATCCTGGATCGACGAAGCATTGGCGCCCCGGCTTCATGTTGGCGTCAGGAAGCCTTCGTAGAGTGTTCGCCATGGCGCGCCTGAGTCCTCGGGGGAAAGCCGGCGCTCAGCCAGGCTCTGAGGAGGGCGTGCTACCAAATGGTCGGCGGCGGTGACGCGGCCTTCCGGTTCTCAGGAGAGTCCCCCGACCTCAAGTCAGGACCTTGTTGACCCTGGCGTCGAGGGCAACGCCCGCCTCACCGGCTCGAACTCGGCGTTGCTGATCGCTCTGCTTGCCGTCGAGGGGGTCACGATCCTGTCGATCCGGTCACTGCTCGGCCCGCATGTGTTCGTCGGCATGCTCCTGATCCCCCCGGTGGCCCTCAAGACGGGAAGCACCGCTTACCGCTTTCTGCGCTATTACCAGGGCGCTCCCGCCTACCGCCGCAAGGGGCCGCCTCCCTGGATCCTGCGCATGCTCGGGCCGTTCGTGGTCGTCCTGACGGCGGTGGTCCTGGCCAGTGGTGTGGCCCTCATGTTCGTGGGCGAGCCCTGGCGACAGCGCTTTCTCTTCGTGCACAAGGTCAGTTTCGTCCTGTGGTTCGGAGCCATGACCATCCATGTGCTCGGCCACCTGGCCGACACCGCGCGGTTGGCCCCCAAGGACTGGATGGGGAGCGCTCGGCGCCGCGTGCCCAGGGCCGGCGCCCGGCAGTGGACGCTTGCTGCTTCTGTAGCGGCAGGTGCGCTGCTGGGTTGGTGGTTCCTCAGTCGGGTCGGTCCGTATCTGGCGTCGTCGGTCCACGGCCACGGCGGGGGATGACGACACTCCTCCCCTGATGCCGCGGCTAGGTGTCTGGCGAGCCGGTAGGGGTGGAGCCATCGGGACGGCGCGCCTATCGGTGCGTACCGTCTGGCGGGACCGGCTCTGGTTCCAGCTCGGGCTTATCGTCCGATGGGCGGGAGGGCGTGGCACCGCCGTCGGGACCGAGTTGGCTGTCCGACCGGTCACCTGGGCGGCCGTCACGAGCAGCGGCGGCGTGCCAGGACACCTCCATCCGCGCCCCACCGGAAGGAGATTCGCCGATGTCCCAGCGCCCGCCCGTCGACCGGACCACCGAGTCGGCGATGGCCAGTCCCAGGCCGGCGCCGCCTGGCTCGTCAGTGGCGCGCTGGAAGCGGTCGAACAGACCGGATCGGTCCTCGGGCGCGATGCCGGAACCGCTGTCCTCGACCGCGAAGAGGACCCTGGCGCCGGATCGTCCGACCACCACTCTGACCTCACCGCCGGCATGGGAATATCGGCACGCGTTGTCGATCAGCGCCCCCAACAACCGGTCGATCCACTCTGGCGGTGCTTTGATCCACGTCGGCGTCGTGGCGCGGCTGGCAACCGACAGCTGCAGGTTGCGAGCGGCGGCGATCGGTTCGAACCGCTTGGCGCAGTTCCGGGCGATGGTGACGAGGTCCACCGGCTCGTCTCCGGGGGGCGGGGGCTCGGAGTCGAAGCGGGCCAGCCACAGCAGGTCTTCGACGATGCGGTGAAGACGCTTGCCCTCCCCTGCGACCCTCTCCAGGCTGGCGCGGTAGTAACCGGCGTCCCGCTGGTGGCTGAGGGCCAAGCCGACCTCCGCCTCGATGACGCTGAGCGGGGTGCGAAGCTCGTGGGACGCGTCGGCGGTGAACTCGAGCTGGCGGCGGCGGGCCTGCTCCACGGGCGCGGAGGCCTTGAGCCCGATGGCCAGGGACCCGAAGTAAAGCGCCAACAGCAGCACGGGCCCGACGAGGATCTCTGAGGCGATGAGCACTCCCCGCACGTGGGTAGCCTGGGCCAGGCTCTGTCCGACTACGGCCCACTGGCCTTTCAAAGGCGTGGCGGCCAACCGGAACGTTCCCGAGCCGAGAGTGGCGGTCGTCGGATGGGATGTGGACCAGGCGTGCTGGGGAAGGGCGGGGGCGTTGGGGGTCACCGCCACCGCCGGGCCCCCGGCGGTGGCCGTCCACAGGAACACCGGGGCCTCGTTGACATCGCGATCAGTCCGATCAGCGTCGGCGCGAAGGGGAAGGACCTGGTGGCGGGCGTCAGATAGCCGTTCGCTCAGGCGCTGATCGACGTCCCGGGTGAGGCGGTGGCCCACCAGGACATCGAGGGCGAGGGCCACGGCGACGTAGACCACGGCGACGACGGCGGTGGTGACCGCTGCCACCCGGGCGGCGTGGCCGAGGCGGGGCTTCCAGCGCAACCAGGTCACGTGGCCACGATCCGGTAGCCGATGCCCCGCACGGTCTCGATGCGGGACTGAGCGCCAGCCAGCTTGGCCCGCAAGCGGGCGAGGTGCACGTCGATGGTGTTGGAGCCTACGGCGTCGGCCTCCTCGTCCCACACCTGCACCGCGATCGACCGGCGCCCGACCGCCGCTGGTGCCCGCCGCAACAGCAGCTCGAGGATGGACAGCTCCGTGGTCGTCAGCGAGATCGTGGTTGTCCCGACAGTCACGGTTCGGGTGGTGGGGTCGAAGACCAGGTCCCCGCACACCAGGCGGGGCTGCTGGGCATCCGGTGGTCTGCGCAGCAGGGCCCGGATCCGGGCCAGCAGCTCGGGGAAGTCGAACGGCTTGACCAGGTAGTCGTCGGCCCCGGCGTCGAGTCCGGCCACTCGGTCCGACGTCGTGTCGCGCGCCGTCAGCATGAGGACGGGGGTGGGCATCCGCCCGGCTCTCAATTCAATGAGCACTTCGAGGCCCGATCGCTTCGGCATGCGCCAGTCGAGGACCACGGCCGAATAGTCATAGAGGCGTAGGTAGGCGGCCGCCTGGTCACCGTCGGGGACGGCGTCCACCACGTAACCGCTCTCCCGAAGGCCGCGCTCGACCACCGATCGGAGCCCCTCGTCGTCTTCGGCCAGCAGGATTCTCACTGTCTTGTAGGTCTACCCCGACCAACCTGACAGTTTGATGACGGGACGGCCCTGCTTGGCGAACGGCGACTCTGCCGGGCGACGGTGCTTCGCACCGGTTTCTGATATCGGTCCTGTTATGAGGCGCGAGACGGCTGCCGCAGCCTTTGCCTTCATGCTGGCGTAAGGTCCTCCCCGTAGGGTCAGCTCTGTGCAGCGCACGACCGTGCAGCCGAGGCCGCCCCCGGATCCGGAGCCCCCGCCTTCGGAATCGACCCGTCGTCGCCGCTGGATATGGAGGCACAAGGCCTGGAGCGCCGTGATCGCCCTCATCGTCCTGCTGGCCCCGGTGTGGTGGTCTGCCGGCTCGGCCCTGGCGAACCCAGCGCTCGGCACCAGCGCCGGGGCGCGGCTGGCAGAGTGGTTTCGCCAGCACGGCGGTGCGCCGATCGTCGTATGGGCAGAGAACACGTGGTACTCCCATCACGCCCCGCCCGTGGGCGGGAGGCCGGCCAAGGGGGCCATCCCTCCGCCTTCCTCGTCGCCTCCAGCGCCGAGATCGGGCTCGGCGGGTGTGCGCGTGCCGGCGCATCTCCCACCGCCGCAACCGATCACGCCCATCGCCAGCCCGCCCGTGGCCGGCGAGGGCCAGTGGCGACCGGCCGGACGCCTCGTCGACGGGGTCCCGGCCGTCTACGAGTCTGACCTACGGCCCGACGCCGTCCATACGAGCGTGGTGGTCGGTGTGGCGTGGATGGACACCGACCTGCTCTCCGCCACGCTGTATTCCGGCAGTACTATCCCCGGCGGCGGCCCCTGGCGGAACACCGCCCCCGTCGGTCCCCAGGCGGCTGCCACGATGGTGGCTGCGTTCAACTCGGGATTCTTGATGTCGAATGCCAACGGTGGCTATTACAACGAGGGCAAGTCGGTCGCGCCCCTGCGCCCGGGTGCTGCCTCGTTCGTCATCCACAGCAACGGCAAGGTGACCGTGGGCCAATGGGGGCGGGACGTCGGGATGACGCCGGACGTCGTCGCTGTGCGCCAGAACCTTGACCTGGTGGTCGACGGGGGCCAGCCCGTGGCCGGGCTCAATGCCAACGACACGGCCAAGTGGGGATACACCCTCGGCAACAAGGTCTACGTCTGGCGCTCGGGCGTCGGCGTCACAGCCGACGGAGCCCTGGTCTATGTCGGGGGGCCGGCCATGAACATCACCGAGCTCGCCGACGTCATGGCTCGTGCCGGCGCCGTTCGGGCGATGGAGCTCGACATCAACACCGACTGGGTCAACTTCGCCACCTATGATCCGCCCTCGCCCACAGCTCCGGCTGGCCCGTCCAACGGAACTGACCTGTTGTCGAACATGGCCGCCACGCCTGGGCGGTATTTCGATCCCGGGTGGTCCCGGGACTTCTTCGTCATGTCGGTCGGGCGGGGTTGACGGGATGAAGAATGCGGGCCTCGGAGGCCCAGAGGTAGGCGTACCTGCGGGCGGCGGTGCCGGAGAAGCCCGTGACGCGGCGGGGCAATCCCGACGATGAGCGGGGCCGTCACCCTTCTCCGATACCTTTCCGACGACCTGCGGAGCGGCTGATGTTGGCCACCACGACCGTTCTCCGTCCCGTCGGACTGAACACCCGGGTGTACCTGGATGCCAACCGTCTGTCTCGGCACACTGGCTGGGCTCACTCGTTCATGGCGGCCTGGGCCCTCTGGGGAGGGCTTCTCCTCTTGGCCGTCCTCACAATTGGCGCCTACTGGTCGGCTCGCCGCCGCCGCGACTCCGCTCCTTCGGTAGCCATTGTCGTGTTGACGGGTGCTGCCTCCGTGATCGCTCTGGGGCTCAACCAGCTTGTGTCCCATGCCGCAGCCGAGATCCGTCCGTACTGGACGCATGCATCTGCCCTCGTACTGGTGAGCAAGGCGAATGACTACTCCTTTCCGAGCGATCACGCCACCGTCGCAGGCGCCCTTGCCCTGGGGCTCGCCTGGTATAGCTGGCGCTTCGGGATACCTGCCATCCTTGTTGCGCTCTTCCTGGCCTTCGCCCGCGTATATGTCGGGGCGCACTATCCAGGTGATGTCGTGGCCGGCCTGCTGCTGGGCGCTGCCGTCGCCGCCCTCGTCCTCGCTTCACTGCGCAAGCCCGCGGCGGTGATCGCCCAACGGGCGCTCTCCGCGATGCCTTTCGCCGTGCTCGTGACATCTCGCCGGCGGGGAGATCTGTCGGACAGCCGCCACGACGCGGCCGATAGTCGCTGAGGACTGACACTTACGGGCCTGACAAGGAACGCGTTCTCCGACCGCCCAATGCGCTACGGGTTGAACATAGGTTCGTTCTGGACCAGCGAGCGCGCACTGATGTGCTCAGCGCCGCCCAAATGGAGCTGCCTACGCCCAACTCCTTCCGCTCCTGGCCCGTCGTTTCGCGGGCCTTGCCGGCACACAGATGATGGCGATCGACTCGCCTGCCCAAGAGGTCGTCTGTCTGCTCAGCCCAAACGGGCCCTTCTTTCCGTTGGGAGCGCTCATTGCCCAGCAGGGCGCAGCTCGACGACGGTGTTTAGGGGATTCACTGGCCCGGCGAGCTCCCCGCCCAACACCCAGGCGGCGCCGGCCACACCGACAATCCCTGCGTCAGAGCGCGGCCCGGGCAGCGTACCGGCGGGGCTGACGGCGGCAGTGGTGCTGTCCACCCGCCAGATGTGATCGGAAGCGACGGTACCGCTTCGGCCGCCGATGACGAACAGCTGGCCGTCAAGGACCACGGCGCCGGCATGACCCAAAGGGGACGGCAGATGGCCGACGACTGTCGCCTGGCCGGTGGCAGGATCGAAACGTTGGATGTCGTCGGTCTGACCGCCGGCCGTGGCGTTCTCCGCCGTCCCGAGGTCTCCGCCGATCACCCAGATGTTCCCACCGTCGACGGCCACGGCCGGATAACGCACGGGCTGGGCCAGCGCACCGTCGCTGGCGAAGCTCGTCCCGTTGACGGTTGCCACCACCGATGGAACCAGGCGGCTCCCGTCAAATCCGCCGAGAACATAGGCCGTGCTGCCAACCACGGCCGCGCCAAGGTCGGAGCGAGGCTGGGGTAGGCGGCCGAGGGTAGTAGCGGTCCCTCCCGAGAAGGACTGCACTGTCGCCACGGTCGACGAGGAGCCACCGCCGAAGACGATGGCCCGTCCGCCCAACAGGGCGCCGGCGGCGTCATGGACGGCCATCGCCAGGCTGCCCACCCGGCTGCCCGATCCGTTGGTCGGGTCGATTCTTTCGACCGCAGAGGTGGACACGTCGCCGCTGGTCAGCCCTCCCAGGATCAGGACGTCGGAGCCCTCGGCCAACACCACGGGGCGTGACACCGGAGCGGGCAGGGTCCATGAGGCCGGGCTGGTGGTCAGGGTCACCGGAGTGAACCCAGGTGATCGCGGGGATCGCGTCGCGCTTGGACCCGTCCGAGAGGGGCTGCTGGAGCCGCTGCAGGCTGCGAGCGCCAAACCGCAGGCGAGCAGGGCGGCGCCGAGGTTCGGCCATCGCGTCGGCAAGAGAGGCACCATAGCAAGCAGCCGCACCCTGCAAGCTCGCTTGGACTGCTCGTGATTGCCTGTGGGTGCCGAGAAGCCTGTCCAAGCCCTTCAGCTGGACCTTCGCCAGGATGACGCTATGGGCCAAGATGGGTTGTGGTGCTCTCCTTGCTCTATGTCGCCTTCGTTCGCGTCCTCGGGCTGTTCCGGGTTTGTCGCAACGAGCGACACGAACTGGCCATCGAGGTCGTCATGC
>DASZKW010000082.1:0-1602 GCA_035552775.1 Acidimicrobiales bacterium
GATGGGCGCGACTACGTCCCGCTGCGCGCCCGCAGCGCCGGGTCGTACTGGTGGCGCACCGAGTAGCGCACGAACAAGGCGAGCGTGTCGACCAGCAGCAGCCACACCGCCTTCAGCGAGATCGTGCTGCCGAAGCGCTCCTCAATCCGCACCGGCGCCTCCACGATCTTGGTGTACCCGAGCCGGTGCGCCAGCACGAGCAACTCGAGGTCGAGGGCGAAGCGGCTCTCGCGCAGCAGCGGCAGGACGTCGGCGATCACCCGGCGGTCGACCAGCTTGATCCCCACCTGGGTGTCCTTCACCTTCAACCGGAACAAGAGGTGGATCAGGTGCTGGTAGCCCCACGAGTAGAGGCGGCGCAGCGGCGGGTAGTGCACCGACGACTCGGGGTGGCGCTTGCTCCCGATGATGATGTCGGGCTCCTCGCTGCGCATGATCGACACGAAGGGGGCGAGGAACTCGGGGGAGATGTCGCCGTCGGCGTCGATGAAGCCGAGATACCGCCCCCGTCCCATCCCCAGCCCCGCCCGCAGCGCGTGCCCCTTGCCGGCGTTGGTCGCGAACTCCATCCGCCGGACCGTGCTCGCGGGGAACCCCGCCAGCGTGAACGGGCTGCCGTCCGTCGAGCCGTCGGACACGGCGATGATCTCGAAGTTCATGCCCGACGAGTCGAGGACCCGCACCATGTGCTCGACGGTCGAGCGCAGCCGCGCCCCCGGGTTGTAGTACGGCACGACGATGGAGACGTCGAGCGTGGGGTCGGGTAGCACGGTGATGTCGGGCTTCCCCGCGCCCTGTGGCTCCGACACCGGCTTCACCACCTCACGTCCGTGCTCCGGGCATCTCCTGGCGGCGAGGATAACTGAGCGCTCCGGGCGTCAGAACGCGGCCCCGCCCGCCCCGGCGCTCGATGTGGTCGGCGTCGTCCCGGTCCCCGCCGTCCCCGCCCCCGCCGCCGCCGGGACGGTCACGCCCACGCTGATGTTCACGTTCATGCCGAGCTGCTTGTGCCCCGGGACCGGGCAGAAGACGTCGTAGGCGCCCTTCTTGAGGGTCACCGTCAATTTGGCGCTCTGTCCCGGCCCGAAGTTCTTGGTCGTGGCGTGGGACAGCCCCGGCCCGGTGATCTCCAGGGCGTGGGTCGTCTGGCCCCTGTTCTTGGCGAGGAACGTGTAGCGGCCGGCGGTGAAGGTCTTCTTGGAGAGGGCGATGTGGAAGTCCGTCTCCGTCGCGGTCACCGTCGTCGTCTTGGTCGCGGCGGCCCCGGCCGGCCCCGTCGCGATCGCCGCAGCTGCCAGCGCCGCCGTGGTGCCCAGCGCGGCCAGGGGGAGGAGCGCCAGGCGCCCGCAGCGGACCCGGATCCTCAGTGCGTCTCGGTCGTGCATGGTGGCCTCCTGCCTGGTGTCTGTCCCTGTGCGTGGACTGCGTGCTCCGCCGCCGTGAGGACACCCGCCGCCCGCACGTCTCGTTCTTGCCAGAGGGTACGGGCCACGCCCGGCCGCGGATCGCCCACCCCGCCGATGCGGGCGACCCACCGGCCGGTACGCCCATTGCCCCAGCGCAGCGCCCCGCGCCGGCCCCGACGGCCCCAAAAACCCCATG
>DASZKW010000083.1:0-90612 GCA_035552775.1 Acidimicrobiales bacterium
CCTGGCGTCGTTGCCAGGGGGATGCCACGTGAACGTCGGCGGCGTCGTAACCCACCGCCAGCGGCCGGCGACGGCCCAAGGAGTGGTGTTCCTCAGCCTGGAGGACGAGACCGGCCTGGTCAACGTCATCTGCGTCGACGCAGTCTGGACCCGTTACCGGCGGGTGGCCCGGTCGTCGCCGGCACTGGTCGTAGGCGGGCGCCTCGAGAAGGCACAAGGCGTGATCAACGTGGTCGCCTCACGGCTTGTGCCATTGCGTCTGGCTCCCACGAGCCTGCGCTCCCGTGATTTCCGCTGAGGGCGCCAGGCTGGTGGGTGCCCAACGAGCTACTAGTAAGGCTCGGCACGCTCCTCGACGACTGTTGTGCCCCGCCCGCTTGCGTACGTCCTGCGCTCGCCGCCCCCGAAACCGCCCCACGAGTTCCAGAAGAACAGTGACACGACCACTCCGAAGGCTCCGACGATCATAAGGATCAAGCCGATGGTGTTGACGTTGAAGCTGTTGCTGCTGACCTTGACGGCGAAATCAAGAATCGCGCCAATGGCAATAAGAACAATGCTTGTCCCGATGCCCATTTTTTCTAACTCCCTCCGAGGCACGAGGACATCTCGTGTCCGCCACTGTGTATGCCCATGGCCGCAGCGCCCTAATCTCTGACCGTTGTCCGGACCGTCCGCGACGGGACAGATCCGAAGAAGCGGCAACGCTCGCCTTTGTATGAGCGGCCCATTGCCGACAAAAGCCGCGAATGCACGCGGGCTCGCTAGATCAGCCACGGAACACAGTGTGCACCCGGCATTCACATTTCGACGCCCCGCCCCCGGGCGCGAAGCCTTGTCCGGGGCGCCCCGGCCTTTTTCTCATCCGGGGCGCGGTCGGGGGCCCGTGCCGGGGAAGGCGCACCCCCGGGCGGGTCGCACCCGGGGAGCGCCGCAGACAGGTGGGGAGCGAAGGGCGCCGCTGCCCACCACGGCGGCAGGCGGACCATGGCCGGCCGCTCCCGGCCGGCTAGGACCACCGCGGTACCGGTAGCCAGCTGGTTGACGGCGTCGACGGGGAGGCGGCGCTGGCGGCGCGGTACCCAGCTCACCGTCGCCGCTCCCCGTCCCGGTCCCCACCACGGGCCCTGGCTAATCGACCGGTGGGGTACATCGACCTCGCCGCCGAGGCGGGACACCAGTTCCAAGGTGGCGAGGTCGCCTATGCCGGGAAGGACCACCTTGGTCCCGAACAGTGACATGAAGCCTTCGGCTTCGACAGCCCAGCGGGCCCGAGCCTGGGAGAGGTCCTGGAGGCACGCCAGCGTCAGCACACCCTGGCCGCCGCCCTCGCTCACCATGGCCGGCAGGTCGGGCAGGGGCGCGATGTTGGCCAGTTCGTCGAGGGCGAGGGTGACGGGCAGGGCCGCGTCGGGGGTGGAGCGGCGCCCGGCGGCGCGGTAGGCGCCGGCCCTGACCTGCTCGAGGAAGGCGACGACTATCGGCGCGACGAGGGCCTGGGACCGGGCCGGGGCGCACACGTAGACGGTGTCGGTGCCGAGGGCAATGGACCTCGGGTCCAGGTTCGGCGCCTCGGCGGCGGCCAGTGCCGCCTCGGAACGGTAGGCGGACAGGACGCCCGCCGCTGTGGACCAGATCCCCGACATCTCGCGGGGGTCGGTTGCCGCCAGCCCGGCCAGCACGTCGGCGGCGAGGGCGACGCCGTGTCCGGTCAGGATGGCCCGGGCAGGATCGAGGTCCTGGCGCAGGACCCATCGCGCCACGGTGCGCATGTCGGCACCCCCGATGGCGGCAGCATGGAGGAGCGGGGCGACGAGCGCCTCCGCCCTCTCTGTCCAGTGGGCCGCCTCGCCCCGTGTCGCGCCCGGCCGGGCCGCTGTCACCATGGCCCGGGAGGTGATCAGCGACTCGTCCCAGTCCGTGGCCGCCATCGCCGGCGACCAGCGCAACGGCGTCACGCCGGCGGGAGCGGGGACCGTCCCGGTCGGGTCGAGCAGCCAGCACCGCCCCAGTGCGCTGCGGGTGCGCACGGTTGCGCCCATGACGTCGAGCTTGGTGGAGGTGCTGATCACCGCGCCAGGAGCGGCGAGCACGTTGGGGATCACGAGTGCCGTGGTCTTGCCCGAACGCGGCGGGCCGAGCACGAGCACGGCCTGCTGGGGGTCGGCGAACGCCATGCCCAACGCCCCGACACCCACGTACAGACGGGGCCCGGCCGCGGCCAGGCGCCGGCGCAAACGGTCTACTTCGTCAACCGGCACTGAGCTCCTCCGGGCCGGGTCGGGTGGCGGGGGAAGCCAGCTTCGACTTTAGCCTTGTGCGGCCTTGGTCGGGCTTGGTCCGGCTTAGGCCCAATACTGTTTACTTACCGTAAGGCGGACCTCCTCAGCGCGGTCCCGTCGCCAGTGAGAGACCACTCCCGTCGCTTACCGTGGCAGGCGTGGCTGTGCGACGCCGTGTGTGGGTGAGCGGTCGGGTCCATGGCGTCGGCTACCGGGCGTCCTGCTCGTACCGCGCCGGCCAACTGGGCGTCGCCGGTTGGGCGCGCAACCTCGACGACGGGCGGGTCGAGGTGGTGTTGGAGGGTGAGCCCGAGGCAGTGGACGCGCTGGTCGAATGGTGCGGGCGGGGACCCCGCCAGGCCCGGGTGACACGAGTCGACGTGGTGGAGGAGGCGCCCGACGGTGCCGTCGGCTTCTCTATCCGCTAGCCGGGCGGATGCGAGCTCGTGCACCCTGAACCTCGTGCACCCAAGCCAAGGGCACTACTCGCCGAACATGGCCAGTTCGGCCAGCGCCGCTGGTAGTCCCGGCGACGCGGCGATGGCGTCGTGAAACTCGCGGAGGTCCCTTCCCGCTCCCGGCCCGGACCGCCACCGATCCCGGATGCGCTCGATCTCCAGAGAACCCGTGAGATATGAGGGCGCCTGGGTGGGCCATGCGCAGTAACGGCTGACCTCGGCGTTCGCCACCGCCTCGGTCAGACCGGCCCGCTCGCGAAGGTGGGTGACCGCCTGGTCGACCGTCATCTCACCGGCGTGCAAAGCGGTGTCGACGACCATGCGGGCGGCACGGAAGATGCGCATGCCGAGATGGCACAGCTCCTGGCGGGCGTCGGTGAAGAAGCCCTCCTCGCGCATCATGCGCTCCGCGTAAAGGGCCCACCCTTCGATGAAGTAAGGCGTGGCCACCCAGTGGCGGACCTGGCGGGACGTGCGCCTTGACCAGGTGAGCTGCCAGTGGTGACCGGGGTACGCCTCGTGCACGGAGACGCTCGGGATGGCGTACCAACCGTTGTCCGACAGGCGCTGGTCGAGTGCTTCGGGCGATGTTCCCTCAGGCGGATAGGGGACGAAGAAGTGACCGATCGCCGAGGACGAAAGGGGCGGCGGAGCCGCGTAGGACGCCACCGCCATGACGGGTCGTTGGAACACCGGGGAGGGCACGACCAGGCACTCCTCGCCCTCGGGAAGGGTAACCAGGCGGCGCTCGGCCAGAAATGCGCGGGCGTCTGAGCAGGCTCGCTCGTACCCGGAGCGCATCTCCTCGGGATCCGCGGGATGATCGGCCGACAAGTCGGTTATCACTGCCCGCCACCCGGGCGCGCCGGGATCGACCCCTCGCGCCAGGTTGGTCATCTCGGCGTCGAGGTCGGCCCACGCCTTCTCGCCTCGGGTGTGCAGTTCGCCGGCGCCGTAACCGAGAAGCTCGCGCTCGAGCAGCAGGGCGCTGTAGCGCGACTCGCCCAGGGCCCAGTCCCCCCGTGCTGCGCCGAGCATGGAGTCGAGGTGCTGGCCGAAGTCCGCCATCGCGTCGGCCGCGGCGCCCGCCGCGCCGCCCACGTCGGCCCGCAGACCGTCGTCTGTCACCTCGGCCGCCAACATGTCCCTGAAGTACACCGCTCCCGCCCTGCATGTCGCCAGACCGCGCTTAATGAGAAGGCGGGGGGTGAGATCAGCGTCGAGGTTGGCCCTTCCCGCTTCCAGGACCTCCGGCACCTGACGTAGCCGGGCGACGGCGGCGGCGACCAGTTCGGGCTCCGGGCGAAGCCGGTGCAAGAACAGCGAGAACGGACCCATCAGGCAGGGGTTCAGGTAGGTCGCGGGCTCCCTGCGCCACCCCTCCCATTCCTCGAGCACCGCCCTCCCCGCCAAGGCGGTGAGGACGAGGGTTACGTCGATCCTGTCGTCGAGGGAGCGTCCGGTGTGCTCGAGGCCGGCGAAGCGGGCGGCCCACAGACGCGTCCGTCGCTGCTCCGCTTCGAAGCCCGCCGCGCTGTGGTCACCGAGCTGGTCGTCGTAGCGCGACAAGCCGAGGGAGCTGGCCCGGACCGGCTCGCGGTCGAACTCCTCGGCCAGCCACCCGTCCAGTACCTCGTCGACGTCTGCCATGCTGGGACGGTAGTGGAACTCCTCGACGACTCCTCGATCTCGGCGGCCCTGGCCGGGCTGCGCTGGGAACGCCACGGCGACACCATCGTGTCGGTGGTGAAGCGGGGTGACTTCGCCGGGGCGTTGGCTTTCGTCAACGAGGTGGGCGCGCTGGCCGAGGCCCGCAACCACCATCCCGACATCGCCATCAGCTGGGCCACGGTCACTCTCACCTTGGCGACCCACTCGGCCGGGGGACTCACGGAGGCCGACCTGGAGTTGGCCGCCGCCATCGACGCCCTCGGGTGAGCGTAGAGGTCACCGTCGACAGGGTGGCCGCCGGCGGGGACGGCATCGGGCGCCTGGCCGGGGGGCGAGTCGTGTTCGTCAACGGGGCGTTGCCGGGCGAGCGGGCCGAGGTGGAAGTAGTCGAGGAGCACCACGACTACGCCCGGGCCCGCGCGGTGCGGATCCTCGACGCCGCCCCGGGCAGGGTCGCGCCTCCGTGTCCGAACGTCGACCGGGGTTGTGGTGGCTGCACCTGGCAGCACGTCGCCGGCGCCACTGCCGCAGACCTCAAGGCACGCGTGGTCGACGAGGCTCTGCGACGGGCCGGGGTCCCGGGGCCCGGGCCGCGCGCCGACGTGAGGCTGACCGGGTCTCTCCCGCTCGGCGGTTACCGTACGACGGCGCGCTTGGCGGTCATGGCCGGCGGCGGCCTCGGTTACCGCCGGCACCGCTCCTCCGACAGGATCGCGGTGGATCACTGCCTGGTGGTCCACCCCCGCCTCGACGAGGTCATCGGCGCCACCCGGGCGGGCGGTGTCGACGAGGTGACCCTGCGGGTCGGTGTCGCCGGCGGCGAGCGCCTGGCGGTGATTGGTGGCGTCCCCCGGGACGGCCGCCCTGGGCGCGGCCGTCCCGGGGGCAGCGACCGCTCGACGCGGACGCCGGCCGGCGCCCGGCGAGGTCGTCCGTTCCTGGAGGTGCCCGCTGGGGTCCTCGTCGTGGCCGGCAACCAGCCCGGCTGGTTGCATGAGGACGTTGGCGGCCGGCGCTGGCGCGTCTCGGCCCGATCCTTCTTCCAGTCCGGCCCGGCGGCCGCCGCCGCGGTCGTCGATGCTGTCGACGCCGCCGCGGGCGACGCCCTGACATCGGGCTCGGTGCTGGTGGACGCCTACGCCGGTGTGGGCGTGATCGGTGGCATCCTGGCCGCCAGGCGCGGAGCGCGTCTGGTAGCGGTCGAGTCGAGCCCACACGCCGCCGCCGATGCCAGGGTGAACCTGGTCGACCTGGACGCGAGCGTGGTCGCCGACGAGGTCGCCCACTGGGCCGGCTCACCCGGTCACGGCGTCCCGGGGCGGCCCGACGTGGTGGTGGCCGACCCCGCCAGGCCCGGGTTGGGCCGCCCCGGCGTGACCGCCCTCGCTTCGACCGGCGCGCCACGCCTGATCCTGGTCAGCTGCGATCCGGCGTCTCTCGGGCGCGACGCTGCCCTGCTCGACGGCGCCGGCTATCGCCTGGCGGACGTGCAGGTGGTCGACGTCTTTCCCGGCACCCCCCACGTGGAGACGGTGAGTCGTTTCGACCGCCACTCCGGCGTCGCCCTCTAAGTTGGGGGCATGTCGGACCTTTGCCTGTTGACCGTCCACGCCCATCCCGACGACGAGGCCTCCAAGGGTGCGGGCAGCGTGGCCCGTTACCACGCCGAGGGCGCCCACACCGTCCTGGTCACGTGCACCGGCGGGGAGGCGGGCGACATCTTGAACCCGGCGATGGATCGCCCTGGGGTGCGGGAGCGCCTCCACGAGGTCCGGCGGGCGGAACTCGACGCGGCGGCGACCATCATCGGCTACGACGAGGTCGTACTTCTTGGCTACCGGGACTCGGGCATGCCGGACACCCCTGAAAACGCCGACTCCCGCTCATTCGCCCGGGCGCCCCTCGACGAGGCCGTCGGACGGCTGGTGGCGGTGATCCGCCGCACCCGGCCACAGGTGATGGTCACCTATCCCGAGGACCAGAGCGGTTACCCGCATCCTGACCACATCCGTTCCCACGAGGTGGCCACCGCCGCCTTCTCCGCCGCAGCCGATCCGCACCTCTACCCCGATGCCGGGCCGGCATGGGAACCGAAGAAGCTCTACTGGGTGACCTGGTCGGCTCGGCGGATCCAGCGGACCCACGAGGCCTACGTGAACCTCGGCCTCGAGTCGCCATTCGACGACGAGCGCCTGGCCCGGGTGGCGGCGGCGCTGGCCGAGGCGACGGCGACGACGGTGGTCGACATCAGCGGTTACACCGCCGTGCAGGCCGACGCCCTGCGGGCCCACGCCACGCAGGTGGATCCGACATCGCGGCACTGGTTCGGGCTTCCCCCCGGGGTTGCCGAAACGGTCTGGCCATACGACGAGTACCTGCTCGCCGAGGACCGCACCGGACGCGTCGCTCCCGGGCCGGGCGGCGAGGACGACCTGTTCGCCGGCGTGCGCGAGCTGGTCCGACGGTGAGGATGCAAGAGCAACACGCGCAAGCAGCACCGGTGTGGGGGCTCGGCGGCTCATGCCTGCCTGGCTGAGCGAGGACTGGCTGGCGGCCTCGAATGACGTTGTCGGGCTGGTCGCCGCCGATCTGTCCATGACCATCCAGGTCACCGTGAGCGGCCTGGCCGGTGGCGACGTCCGCTACCACCGGATCTTCGATGGGGGCCGTGCGGTCGGTGCCGCCATGGGAGCGGCGCCCGACCCACACGTCGCGCTCACGGCACCAGCCGACCAAGCACGGGCCATGGCGCGCGCCGAGCTCGACCCGAGCGTGGCCTTCATGCGAGGGCAGTTGAAGACGGTCGGCGACCCCGCCGCGGTCCTCGCTCTGCTGGCCGGTTGGTCCTCGCAGGCGGGACTGGACGCCCGGCTTGCCGTGGCCGCCCTCAGCGACGTCTGACGAGTGCCCCGAGCCCACAGCGAGGACCCTTCCCGCTCGGGGAGACCAAAGGGGAGGCCTGAAGTCATCCACGGGCCGGTCGGTGCCGAAGAACCCGCTGGCATGGCCGTCACGCTCACCGACGTCAGCGACGCCGCGCTCGTCGTTTCCATCGGGCGGTGGCGCCAGGAGGCACTCGCCGAGGCGTTCAGGCGCCACGCCGGGGCCGTCTACGGCCTGGCCCGGCGTGTCCTCGGCGACCCCTCCAGGGGCGAGGAGATAGTTCAGGAGGTCTTCCTCCGCCTGTGGAACCATCCCGATCGCTTCGATCCCGAGCGGGGGAGTCTGCGCTCCTTCCTCCTCGCCCAGGCCCACGGGCGAGCCGTCGACGTCCTGCGATCGGATACCGCCCGGCGAAAGCGCGAGGAGCGCGACGCCCTGGCGACCGCCGAGGCCGGCTATGACGTCGAGCACGAGGTCTGGGACCTGGCGATCGCCGACCGGTTGAAGGCCGCTCTGTCCGTGCTTCCCGACGAGGAGCGCCGGGCCATAGAGCTGGCATACTGGGGCGGTCAGACCTACCGTGAGGTCGCGGTTGCATTAGGCACTCCAGAAGGCACGGTAAAGAGCAGGATCCGAGCCGGATTGCGACGCATGCGCGGCAGCCTGGCCGACGTCGGGAGTGGCGCATGGGCCGAGTAACGACGCACGCGCACCTGGAGGAGCTGCTCGGCGCCTACGCGCTCGACGCGCTCGAGCCTGACGAATCAGCCCTTTTGGGCCGCCACCTGGCTGCCTGCCCGCGCTGTCGGGCCGAGGTGGCCGAGCACCGGGAGGTGGCTGGCCTGCTCGGCTACGTCGGAGGCGAGGCCCCCGGTGAGGTGTGGGAGCGGATCGCCGCCAACCTGGAGGACGCCCCGCCTGCGGTGCAGCTCGACCGGGTGCCGGGGACCGCGCCAGTGGTCTCCATCGCCTCGGCCCGCCGGCGTACCGGGGGGCGTGTGGTGGTGGCCGTTGGCGCCGCGGTGGCCGCTGGCGTCATCGCCATTCTCGGGGTCCAGGTGGCCAACCTCGACCATCGCACCAACGACTTGCTTCATAGCGCGGTGCCGACCATGACGTCGGTGCGCGCCGCGCTGGCCGAACACGGGGCCCTCCACGTCGCCCTCCAGGCGCCCACCGGTGGGCCGCCCCTCGCCAGCGCGGTGATCGAGCCGGACGGCAGCGGCTACCTCTACGGTTCCAATCTGCGGGCGCTTCCCCCGTCCGAGACCTACCAGTTGTGGGGCCTCGTCGGCAGCCAGCGGATCTCCTACGGGGTGCTCGGGGCCTCCCCTGGTATCCAGGAGTTCCGGGCTGGAGGCCGGGTGGACGCGCTTGCCATCACCTCTGAGGTCGCGAGCGGTGGGGCGGCCAGCTCCAAGGCGCCTGTCGCTATAGGCCCCCTGCCGTCGACGACCTAGCGCTCCCGAGAACACACCGGCGCCACCCCGAGAACACGCTGGCGCCTCCCTCCGGCGTGCGCCCGCGAACGGCTCAGCGGCGGCGCTGAAGGTCGCGCAGCGCCCGGTAGCCGATCAGGATTATCCCAGCGCGGATGGCGAGCGAGCGAAGCGAGGCGGCGGTGACCGCCAGGGCGTGGTCGTCCACCTGGGCCGGCCAGTCAGTTATGACGGCGCGCAGCTCACCGGCATCGATCGCGGGCCGTAGCACCACCTCGGTCACGCCCGGGCGTAGGTCGCTCAGCAGCTGCTCCAGCGCCCGGCGCGTCCCTCGTCCCCGCGGTACCCGCAGCAGATGGTCGGGCGAGCGCACCCCCTCCTCCGCGGCCAGGTGGCGGAACGGGAAGCCCACCCGGCGCTCCGATTCGGCCGGCGGCAGGCGGAGGGGGAGGCGGAACTCCACCGCCAGCTCGAGGGCCACGTCGAAGAACTCGGGCCGGCCTTCGAGCACGCCGAGGTGGGCGCTCAGGTGGCTCACGTCGAAGCCCCAGTAGATGGCGCGCTCGATTTGGGCACGACACTCACGGCGGACCTCGTCGGTGTCGCCGTGCTCCCAGAGATCTTCGACGGTGCGGGGGAAGCCGCCGTCCCCGTCGAGGAGTGATGGGCAGTGGGTGATGGGACCCCAGCGGTACAGGTCATACTCGGCGTTGAGGGTTAGGTGGACGCCGACGTCCTCGCCCCGGTAGCTGGCAGCGGCCTCGCGCGCCCACGGTCCGGGGACGACCAGGCCACCGGCGGTGCCCATGCCGGTGCGAAGCGAGTCGTACACCCCGCAGTTGGCCGCGTAGGTGACGCCGAGGTCGTCGCAGCTGACGATGAGCAGCGACGCGGTGGCGGCGTAGCCCAGCTCAGCCGAGAGATCGCTCCCGAGGTCGCTCATTGCTCCACCATCTCCACGTGTGAAGCCTAGGCCCGAAGGGGAACGACAAGGTTATGGTCACACCCCCCGAGGATGATGGGACCATGACACGGCAACTGGTCCTCATAGAAGCCATGGACGTCGACTGGCGCCTTGACGAACACACCAAGGACGTGGGTCTCCAGGGCATAGCCGAGGCCAGGCGCGCCTTGGCCGAGGCGGCCAAGCGAGCCAGCGCGGAGGCGTCCACGCAGGCGGCCTAGTGGGCCCGAAAGGGACGTCAAGTAGGTACGGTGTCGGTCATGGTTCTGTACCGCGCGACCGTTGTGACCCTGCCTGTGAACTCCCTCGGGGCGCCATGATGGACGACGATCGGGCCCGGGTGTTGCTCGACCAGGAGCGGACCCGGCTGCAAGGGCTGATCGACGAGACCACGGCCGACGCACGATCCGACCGTTCCGCGACCAACGAGCCGGGGGACATGAGCGACCCGGCGGAGCGGCTCACCGCCGAGGGCGCCGACGACGCGGTCGCCGCCGGGCTGCGGGACCGCCTGGCCGCGTTGGAGCGCGCCGAGCAGCGCCTCGGCGGAGGGACGTTCGGACGCTCGGTGCGAAGCGGGGTTCCTATCCCCGACGAACGCCTGGAAGCCGACCCCGCCGCCGAGCTCACCGTCGAGGAGGCCCAGGAGGACTCCGCCATGGGGCCGCCCCGCGCCGGCGGGTCAGAATAGCGAGAGCTGCTGCCCGGCCCCGTTCGCCGCCTCGATGACTGCGGCTCCTGCGGTTCTGGTGGTCTCCGGCGCCGGCCGGGCCCGGTGCGCCCGGGCAACCAGCGGCTCCCACCCGCGTCCGCGGCGCGGGCCGACGCATCGGACCTCGATGCGCTCGGGGGGCAATGACCGGGCGGCACCATCACCGTCGACCAGGCCGACGCTGCCATCGCGCTCGCGTCGGGCCACGACCGCAGGCTGCCAGTGGCCGCCGCTGTGGCCGCGGAAGCGGACCGCCTCGCCAGCGCACAGGCCCAGGGCATCGAGGCCCCCGGAGTTGCCCACCGGCGCTCCGGAGCCGATTGCCGGCTCCACGGGCGGTCCGGCACCGGCTGACGACTTCACGGGCGGCCCCAGTGCCGGCGATCAGCGGGGGATCGAAGTGTGCTTGAACTCGTTGAGGTCAGCGAAGCCGGTGACGAGCGCCAGCACGCGGTCGACCGTGGAGGTGGCGAGGGAAGTGTCGCCAGCGGGACGGGTGAGCACGCGCACGAACACCGCACTGTCGCCGGCGATGAACGTGGGGACCCCGAACACCCGGTGGTCATCGACTGAGGCCTCGTGCTCCTTGCGGAACTCGTCGAGGGGCCAGCCGTCGTCGACCTCGCTGAGCACGGCGCCGGGGTCCACCCCCGCACCGGCAAGCACGTCGGCCAGTACCTGGGGATCGCGGGTGTCTCGGGCATCGTCGTGACGGGCGCGGAACAAGGCGTCGTGGACTTCCAAGAAGCGCTCGGGCATCCTGTCCCGCACCACGATCCCGACCTGGTTGGCGAGCAGCCCTGGGTAGCGGTCGGGCTCGTCCCACACCGCGGTGTCGCCGTCGGCCACGTGAGCCTGGTCGAGCGAGAAGGGGACGAACCGCACCTCCCAATCTGCGCCGGCGCGCAGTCCGGCCACCAAATGCTCATGGGCGTTGCGGGCGAAGGGGCAGCGGTAGTCCCAGGTAACGGCGAACGATGTGGTCACCCATGGTGCAACCCTCTCACTCCGCCGCCGATTCCGGGTTACCAAGGCGAGCGTTGCTACGTCGGCTCCCCGAGGAACGAAGGTCCAGGTTAACCGTCCGAGCCGGCGACAGCATTGTCGACGTAGCAACGCTCGCCTTTGTGAGGGGCACCAGGTATCGGGCGACCTCGCCGAGTGCGATCCCGAGGATGATGCCTCCGGCCACGTCGGAGCCGTGGTGGATGCGTACGTGGACCCGGCTGAGGGCCACCACCACGGCGGCACAGTAGTAAAGCGGCCACCAGGGGTCGCCGTCGCGGAGAAGGGCGGCGGCACAGAACGCGGAGGTGGCGTGCCCGCTCGGGAAGCTACTGGTACGTGGCTGGCGCAGACGCAGGGGCCTTGCCGCGTCGACGGCGGGTCGGTCCCGGCGGAACATCCACTTCACGGGACCGTTGACCAAGGCGGACTCAATGCCGATACCCGCCGTCGTGCGCACGAAGGGGCGCCACGAGGCCACACCGGCGCGACGCCGACGGACCTGTTGGAGGCCGGCGATGGCGAACCAGAGGATCCCGTGGTCGCCGACGGCGCTGGCGCCGTACATGACCCGGTCGACCACCGGCCGATCGCGCAGGTGGCGTTGGAACGTCCGGTCGACGGCAAGGTCGAAGCCCCCGACGCCTCGCAGCGACCGGTTCAGCGGACGAGGAAAGACTACGCGGTCGGTTGAAGCCACCAACCGACCCGGTCTTGTTTTCCTGCCGCTCACGGCGCCCCGCGCCCGACTACCCGCCGTTGCGGGACCGGGAGAACAGGACTCTGCTCACTAGGAAGCAGGGCCATGTCGCCGCCGGCGGCCGGGCAGTAGGCGCGGAAACTGCACCACTCGCACAGCCTGCCTGGCTTGGGCCGGAAGTCCTCACGCTCGCACGCCCGTTCCACCGCCGCCCAGATAGCCCTCGCTTGGACCTTGAGGCCCCGGATCGACGCGTCGGAGGGCACGGACGAGATTCGCAACGGCTCACGCAGGTGGAGCAACTGGATCCGCGCCGGGCGCCGGCCGAGCACGTGCTCGCACAAGAAGGCGTAGAAGTGCACCCCTCCCAGGCGGGCCTGCTCGTAGTTTTCCGACGGTGCCCGCCCCGTCTTGTAGTCGGTCACCACCAACTCGCCGTCGCCGTCGAGCTCCAGGCGATCGATGATGCCGCGAAGCGTCATGGTGCCGAGCGACGCCGACAGGCGCAACTCGGTGCCGATGGCCCGCACGGAATTGGGATCCTCCAGCTCGAAGTAGTTGCGTACAAGCGTCTCCGCATCGGCCACGAAGGCCTCGCGCTCGTCGCCGGCCAAACCCAGGTCCCGGTACTCGGGGTCGGCCAGGACCTCGTCGGCGGCTCGCTGCAGCTTGGTCAGCGCAGCCTGAACTGTGCGGTCGCCTCTGTCCTCCTCCCAGAACAGCAGCTGGAGGGCGCGGTGGACGAGGGTGCCCTTGGCCGCATGGGGCGACGCTGCTTCAGGGAGGCGGTCGATGGCGGAGAGCCGGAACGCCAGGGCGCAATCCTTGAACGATGAAACCTTGGAAGGCGACAGGGAGGTGGGAAGCGGCAGGCTCATCGGTACCGAGGCTAACGACGGGGTGCGACACTCACGCGGACCCGGCCCCTGCGCTGAACGCGGCGGCGGTAGTACGGTCAGCCGAGGTGACATCTCTGACGGCCCCCGCCGGTCCCGCCGGGGCTGACTGATGGAGGCCGCCGACGCGGTGATCGCCGCCAACCGCCGTTACTACGCCGCGTTCGAGGAGTGCGACCTCGACGCCATGTCCGCGCTGTGGGAGCGTTCCGAGCGGGCTACCTGCACCCACCCCGGCTGGTCCACCCTGCGGGGCTGGGGACCGGTGGCCGCCTCCTACTTCGCCCTGTTCCAGCAGGCCGCCCACCTCCAGTTCGTCCTGACCGAGGAGCGGCCCTTCGTCGCCGGAGGGACCGCTTGGGTGTCGCTCGACGAGAACCTGTTGGGTGAAGCGCACGGGGGGGTGACCATCGCCACCCTCAACCTGTTCGTGCGCGACTCCGACGGTGATTGGCGGATGATCTGCCACCACGGCTCGGCCGTGGCCGCGGCGCTGGTCGACGGCACAGAGGACCGCTAGGCGCCGGGGGGCCGCTCTTTCCCCAACCCGTCCATCAGACGGAGCAGGGTGGTGGCACCGTCGACGGCGTCGGACCGCCAGCAGTTGTCCATGAGCAGGTGCACCTGGCGCGCCGACGACGCCAGATCGGCGATCTTCGGGACCCATTCGGCCAGCTCGTCCGCCCGGTAGCGGTACGGGTACGAAGACCACCCCCATGGCTCGTCGTCCGGTGGGCGCCGGCCCGTGAAGCGGACCAGGGCCAGGTCGGAAGTGGCGGCCACCACCGGTGGCACGGCCCCGGGGCCGTCGACGCACACCAGGGCGATGCCCCGCTCCTCAAGCCACTCCAGTGTCGCCTCGCAGGCGTCGCCCTCGAACCACTTGGAGCTGCGCAGCTCCACCGCCAGTGGGAAATCGGGGAGCCGGGAGGGGAGAAGGGCCAGCTCGGCCCACGTGTCGGGACGGGGGGAGAACCAGCTCGGGTACTGCAGGACCACCGCCCCCAGGCGCCCGGATCGGCGCAGGGGACCGAGGGCGTGGCTGAAGCGGGCCCAGCACTCGTCCAGCACTTCGGCGGGCAGGTGAGAGGCGTAAAGGCGGCGACGCTCCCGGCGCGCGGGGCGCACGGCTCCTTGGAGGTCGGGCCACAGTGAGTCGGGAAACGTCGGGTTCCCGGTCAGCAGCGACCATGCTCTCACGTCGAAGGTGAAGCCCTCCGGGGTGCGTTCCGCCCACTGGGCAGCCAGCTCCGGCGTCGGTGGGAAGCGGTAGGTGGCGGTCAGCTCGGCTAGGGGCAGCCGTTCGCAGTACCACGCCAGGCGGGCCCTCGCGGTCATGGTGCGGCGGGGGTAGAAGCTCCCTTCGGCCACCAGGCTCCGGTCCGCCCAAGAGCACGCGCCGGCGCGCACCGTGGCCGCTCCCACGCGCACGGGCGCAGCCGCAGTCAAGCGAGTAGCATAAAGCGATCCGCTTTCGTCGCTCACCATGCGAAGCCGACCCGTCGCGTGGGAAGTTTTCCTGAACCGTGCACCTCTCGCTCGATCTGACCCTTCCTGCCGACCACACCTTCGTGCGCACCACGCGCCGGGTCGTGGCCGCGTACCTGGACAACGCCGGCCTGCCCCATGACCTGCGCGACGACCTGGTGCTGGCGGTCGGCGAGGCCTGCAGCAACGCCGTCCAACACGCCTTCCCCGACGGCGAGGGGCTCTTTCGCCTGGTACTCGACCTGCGCCCAAACGAGATAGTGGTGGAGGTCAGCGACACAGGGGTCGGTTTTCAGGCGTTCGACCAGGCCAACGCTCACGGCGGCAGCCTGGCCCCGGCCGGGCGGGGCATTGAGATCATGCGCCGCTTGGTGGGCGCGGTGGAAGTGGAATCGCCGACGGCCACAGGCGGCACCCGTATCAGGCTTCACCACACGCTGGGGACGACGGTACTTTCCTAGCACCGTAGGGCACCGCACGATTCTACGCCCGACGAGCGTAGGTCGATGGTGACCGGGTATCGCTTGACGACATGAATGATCCCGGATCGTGGGGCGTGGCCACCGGGTACACCGACGCCGAAGGCCGATGGCGCGACGTGGCCCCCGCCACCGTCGCCGCCGTGCTGGGCGCGATGGGCGAGCCCGCAGGCGCAAGCGGCCAGGACGGGCCCATCGTGGTGCGCCTCGACCGGCCACCGGTTGCGGTGCCCCCCGGTCTCCTGGTCACCGAGGATGGCAGGGAGATACGGGTGGCGAAGCCGGAGCGCGCCGGGGGCCGCCCGCCGGCCGGCGCGACGGCCGGCGCGACGCTGCCCCCGGACCTGACGGCTGGCTATCACCGCTTGGAGCCCGACGGGGGAACCCCCCGCACGCTCATCGCCAGCCCCGGTCGTTGCCCGGGGCCTCCGCGGCGCCGGCAGTGGGGCTGGTCCGCCCAGCTCTACGCCACCCGGTCGAAGTCCAGCTGGGGCATCGGCGACCTGGGCGACCTCGAGGAGCTGGCCCGCTGGTCGGCGTCTCTCCGGGCGACCATGGCGCTCATCAACCCGCTGCACGCCGGGGGCGCCGGCCAACACCACGAATCGAGCCCCTACTTCCCGAGCAGCCGCTGCTTCCCCAGTCCGCTTTACCTGCACGTCGAAGACTTCCCCGGGGCCGCCGAGGTCGCCGACGTGGAGCGCCTGGGCTCAGCCGGCCGTGCCCTCAACGCCGAGCGCATGATCGACCGGGACCGGGTGTGGGCCCTCAAGTCCGAGGCCCTCGAGGCCCTGTTCGCCAGGTTCGACGGGGGCGCCGGGGGTTCCGACGGGGGCGCCGCATTCGATCGATTTCGAGACTCGCGTGGCGGGGCGCTCGAGGGGTTCGCCACCTGGTGCGCCCTCGCCGAACGCCACGGCGTGCCCTGGCAGGACTGGCCGGTCGAGGTGCGCCATCCCGGCGCCGGCGGGGTGGCCCGCTTCGCGGCGAGCGTCGAGGGCGGCCGGCGTGTCCGGTACCACGCCTGGTTGCAGTGGCACCTCGACCGCCAGCTGGCCGCCGCCGCTGCGCCGGTCGGCCTGATGCAGGACCTCGCCATCGGCGTCAACGTGGGCGGGGCGGACGCCTGGCTATGGCAGGACAGCTTCGCCCGGGACATGCACGTGGGGGCGCCCCCCGACAGCTTCAACACCCTGGGCCAGGACTGGGGCCTGCCACCGTGGGATCCGTGGAAGCTGCGCGGCGCCGGTTACGGGCCCTTCGTCGAGACCATACGAGGCGCTCTGCGCCACGCCGGGGGGCTGCGAGTCGACCACGTGATGGGCCTGTTCCGATTGTGGTGGATCCCCGACGGCGCGCCGCCGACCGACGGGACCTACGTGAGCTACCCGGCCGGCGACCTGCTCGACATATTGGCTCTCGAAGCGGCACGCGCCGGCGCCTACATCGTCGGCGAGGACCTCGGCACCGTGGAGGACGGAGTTCGCCACGAACTGGCAGAGCGCGGCGTGCTGTCGTACCGCCTGGTGTGGTTCGAGCCCGAAGGTCCCGAGCGGTGGCCGGAGCAGGCCCTCGGGGCGGTGACCACCCACGACCTGCCGACGGTTGCCGGCGCCTGGACCGGCTCGGACCTCGCCGCCCAGCGCGCCGCTCATCTGGCACCCAACGAGGACGGCATCCTGGCCATGCGCCAACGACTGGCCGACCTGACCGGCGCCGACGACACCACGCCGATGGCAGAGGTGGTCGAGCGCACCTACGCGGCCCTGGCCGGGGCTCCGTGCGCGGTGGTCACCGCCACCCTCGACGACGTGTGCTGCGTCGAGGAGCGTCCCAACATGCCCGGTACCACCGACGAGTGGCCCAACTGGAATCTGGCGCTGCCCGTTCCCCTCGAAGGCCTCGAGGAGCTCCCCGTCGGCCGGCGGGTGGCCGAACACCTCGCCCGCGGCTCGGCCGGCCCCGGAGGCGACCAGTGGCGCGACCCTCCTACACTCGCCCGACGTGGACCTACCCGTCATGCCCCCAGTGGCGCCGATGCTCGCCAAGCTGACGAGGGAGCTGCCGGGTAGGGATGGGGGCGCCCAGGAAGAATGGCTCTACGAGCCGAAGTGGGACGGCTTCCGCTGTATCGCCTTCCGCGACGGCGACGAGGTAGAGCTCGGGAGCCGCAACGAACGCCCCCTCACCCGGTACTTCCCCGACGTGGTCGCCGCGGCGCGGGCCCACCTGCCCGACCGAGCCGTAATCGACGGGGAGATCGTCATCGCCGGGGCCGCCGGCCTCGACTTCGACGCGCTGTCACAGCGGATCCACCCGGCCGCGTCCCGGGTGGCGACGCTGGCACGCTCGACGCCGGCGAGCTTCGTCGCCTTCGACCTGTTGGCCCTGGGCGACCGCGACCTGCGCAAGGAGCCGTTCGCACGGCGCCGGGCCCTGCTCGTCGAGGCGCTGGCGGGCGCCCGGCCGCCGGTCTACCTGACGCCGGCCACCGCCGACCGGGGGGTGGCCGGCGACTGGTTCACCCGCTTCGAGGGGGCCGGGCTCGACGGGGTGGTCGCCAAGGGGGCGGGGCTCGCCTACCTGGAGGACCAGCGGGCGATGCACAAGGTGAAGCACGAGCGCACCGCCGACTTCGTAGTCGCCGGCTTCCGCTGGTACCGCGCAGGAGGGGTTGGGGAAAAAATCGGCTCGCTGATGCTCGGGCTCTACGACGGCGAGGGGCGCCTCGCCCATGTCGGCGTCATTGGCGCGTTCCCCGCCGCCGAGCGAACCGACCTCGTCGCCGTGCTCGCGCCGTACCGGGCGGGCGCGGTCCGCGACCACCCGTGGGCAGGCTGGGCGGAGGCGGCCGGCGCCGGAGCGGGAGGCGGTGACGCCGGGTTGGAGGCCGGTGCCTCCGGGGCCGTGCTGGTGGCCTCGGGGGCCGGCCGGCCCCGGGTGGGCGGGGGGAGCCGGTGGAACGCCGGCAAGGACCTGAGCTTCGAGCTCCTGCGCCCCGAACTGGTGGTGGAAGCCGCCTACGAGCACCTCCAAGGTCAACGCCTGCGCCACACCGCCCGCTTCCGGCGATGGCGCCCCGACCGGGACCCGCGCAGCGCCACGTTCGACCAGCTCGAAGTGGCCGTACCCGAGGAACTGGCCACCGTCTTCTCGGCAACAGGCCTGGTTGGCGGGCTCGGCGGCGACGGGCTCGTCGGCGGCGCGGCGGATGGCTCGGGCGCGCAGGCCTGACGTGGTCACCGATCACACGACCGTGGAGGCCGCCGGCCTCGAGCTACGGGTCACCAACCCTGCCAAGGTCTTCTTCCCCGCCGTCGGAGTCACCAAGCTCGACCTCGTCCACTACTACCTGGCCGTCGCCGATGGCGCCCTGCGGGGCTGTTACCGGCGCCCGACGGTGCTTAAGCGCTACCCGGACGGGGTGGACGGCGAGGTCTTCTTCCAAAAGCGGGTGCCGGCATCGCGGCCCGAGTGGCTGGAGACGGTCACGGTGAGCTTCCCCTCGGGTCGCAGCGCCGAGGAGCTGTGCCCGGCCGACGCCGCCCACCTGGTGTGGGCGGTCAACCTCGGGTGCATAGATCTCAACCCGTGGGCCGTACGCGCCGGCGACCTCGACCACCCCGACGAGCTGCGCGTCGACCTCGACCCCATGCCCGGCGTCGGCTTCGACGGCGTGAGGACGATCGCCCTCGAGGTCCGTACCCTCTTGGACGAGCTCGGGATGACCGGGTTCCCGAAGACATCGGGGAGCCGGGGGATCCACATCAACGTGCCCATCGAGGCCCATTGGGACTTTTTGGAGGTGCGCCGCGCCGCCCTCGCCCTGGCCCGCGAGATCGAGCGGCGCCGGCCGGAGCTGGCGACCTCCAAGTGGTGGAAGGAGGAGAGGGGCCAGAGGGTCTTCCTGGACTACAACCAGAACGCCCGGGACCGCACCGTTGCCAGCGCCTACTCGGTACGGGCCACGCCGAACGCACGGGTGTCGGCCCCTCTCACCTGGGACGAGGTCGCCGGCGCCGAGCTCGACTCGTTCACGGTGGCGAGTGTCCCCGACCGCTACGCGGCGATGGGTGACCCCGCCGCCGGCGCCGACGGCATGGCCCTGACCCTGCAGCCGCTGCTCGAGCTGGCCCGCAGGGACGAGGACGAGGGACTCGGCGATGCGCCGTGGCCCCCCAACTTCCCCAAGCAGCCCGGCGAGCCCCGCCGGGTCCGCCCCAGCGCCCGGCGCCCCGGGCCCCAGCGGCCCTCTGAGCGGGGGACCGGGCCTGACCCGGGCGAGGGGGGCCGGTGATGCCGGCGGGCACGAGCAGCGCCCGCGTGCAGTCGGCCGTCCTCGTCCCCGTTCCCGCCGCCGAGGCGCTGGTGGAGCGCTGGAGGCTCGAGCACGACCCCGTGGCGCCGGCCGGCGTGCCCGCCCACATCACCTTGATCGTGCCGTGGTTGCCACCCGACGAGCTGGGCGACGACGACCTGGACGAGCTCGCCGCCGCCTTGGCCGAGGTCCCCGCCTTCGAGTTCTCGCTGAGCCAGGTGGGATGGTTCGGGCGCTCGGTGCTGTGGCTGGGTCCCGAGCCGACCGCACCATTCCTGGCTCTGACCGCCATGCTGGCCGAGCGGTTCGGCACACCGCCGTGGGACGACGAGTTCGACGAGGTGGTGCCCCATCTCACCGTCGGCCACGCCAGCGACGGCGTCGAGTTGACCAAGGTCGCCGACGAGCTGGAGGCCGGGCTGCCGATCGCCTGCCGGGCCGACCAGGTGTGGGTCATGGTCGGCGACGGCGTCCGCTGGTCGGTGCGCCGGCGCCTGCCGTTGAGCTGATGCTGTTGCCGGCGGGCGGCCTGAACTCGGTGCCGTCAGGTGTGGTCGAACAGCTTGGCGAGGACGGCGAGCTCGTCGGCGGGGCTGCCCGGCACGGTGTACCCAGCCTCGTCGCGGATCTGGTCGAAGTGGTCCCTGACGTCCTCGGCGCTCAGGTCCGGGTTGAAGTATCCCTCGGTCATGCCCACGAAGAAACGGGCGACCCGGCCGCCGGCCACGCTGTAGATCTCGCCTGACACCGGGCAGTCCTCGTGGACCAACAAGCAGGCCACGGGCGCCACCAGATCGGGCCGGAACCGCTCTGCCGCTTCGGCGCCGAAGATGTCCTCGGTCATGCGGGTCCACGCCAGGGGAGAGATGGCGTTGACCTTGATGTTGTACCTGGCCCCTTCGGCCGCCAGCACCCGGGTTAGCCCCACCAGGCCCATCTTGGCTGCCCCGTAGTTGGCCTGGCCGAAGTTGCCGAGGATCCCCGAGTTGGACGACGTGTTGAGCACCCGCCCGTAGCCCTGCTCGCGCATCTTCACCCACGCCGGCTGGGTCACGTTGAACGCTCCCTTCAGGTGGACATCGATCACCGCTTGGACCATGTCAGGGGTCATGTTGTGGAAGGCCTTGTCGCGCAGGATGCCGGCGTTGTTGATCACGATGTCGACCCGGCCGAAGTGGTCGAGGGCGGCGGCGACGATGGCCTGGCCCCCCTCGGGGGTGGCCACGCTGTTGCCGTCGGCCACGGCCTCACCTCCGGCGGAGGTGATCTCCTTGACGACCGCCTGTGCCGGTCCCTCGTCGGCGCCCTCGCCGCTGCGGGAGCCCCCGAGGTCGTTGACCACGACCCGGGCGCCGCGCGACGCCAGTTCGAGGGCGTGGGCCCGGCCCAGCCCTCCACCCGCACCTGTGACGATCGCCACCTTGCCGTCGAAACCCAGATCAGCCATGGCCCGACGGTACCGGCGGCGCCGTCGCTTACAAAGGCGAGCGTTGCTACGTCGACAATGCTCTCGCCCGCTCGGACGGTTGACCTGGACCTTCGTTCCTCGGGGAGTCGGCGTAGCAACGCTCGCCTTGGTACGGCGCGGCCGGTCTGGCCACGGTACGGTCGTCTCCGTGGGCGACGAGCTGGTGCACATGAGCGCCATGGGGGGGATCGCCAAGATCACCCTCGACTCGCCCGCCAACCGCAACGCGTTGTCCGACAGGCTGGTGGAGGAGCTGGAAACCCGCCTGGGGACCGCCCTCGCCGACGGCGCCGTGCGGGCCGTGCACCTGACCGCCACCGGGACGGTGTTTTGCGCCGGCGCCGACCTAAAGGGGGGCGGGTCGGCGGTGACGTCCGGTTTCCCCAGGATCCTGGCCGCCGTGCTGGGCAGCGCCAAGCCGGTGGTCGCCGAGGTCAACGGCCACGTGCGCGCCGGCGGCGTCGGCTTGGTGGCCGCGTGCGACATCGTGGTGGCCCCGGCGGGCGCGACCTTCGCCCTCAACGAGGTGCGCCTCGGTCTACTGCCTGCCATCGTCGCCGTGCCCCTGCTACGGCGGGTGTCGGCCCGGGCGCTCACCCGGTGGCTGATGACGGGCGAGGCGTTCGGGGCCGAGGAGGCAGCGGCGGCGGGCCTGGTCAGCATGGCCGTCCCCGACGACAGGGTTGCCGAGGTCACAGCAGCCGTCCTCGACGCCCTGCGCCTGGGCGCGCCCGGCGCCCTGGCGGGGATCAAACCTTTGCTCGCGAGCGTGGCGTGCCGGGGAGTCGACGACGGCCTGGTTTGGGCGGCCGCAGAGTCCGCCGGCCGTTTCGCGTCCGAGGAGGCGGCTGAGGGCCTGGCCGCCTTTAGGGGCCACCGCCCGCCGCGCTGGGCTCCCGCCGACGGCTAGGAGGCCGTGCCGGCGCCGGCCGGGTAGGGCGGCGGGGCGTGCAGGGCTCCCCACCGCCAGCGGCGCGGCGTGGCCATCAGGGCCCGCGGGTAGTCCTCGAACATCCAGCGGGCGAAGTTTCGCCTAGTCCAGTCGCTGCTGGCCAGCGGGCCCATCCACCGGGGGTTCGGCCGGCCGAGGAGGCGGGACAGCACCCGGCACAGGCGGTCGTCGACGACCAGGCTGCGCCCGATGGTGCGCCCGTACCCGGCGGCCGCCCTTTGCGGTGCGTGGGGCCCGGCGGCGAGGATGGCCAGCGACGCCATCTCGGCGGTCTCCAGCGCCTGGCCTATGCCCTCGCCGGTCATGCTGTCGGTGGCCCTGGCCGCGTCTCCGACGAAGAGCACCCGCCCGCCGGCGGCGCTGAGCGGGCTGCGCCCGACGCGGGCGGGGATGGGCCACGCCTTGGACGGTCCCTCCGGGTGCGCCGCGGGGCCGAGCACGGCGGCGAGGTGGGACCGGGCGAGCAGGTCGGCCCACTGGTGGCCCATCTGGCCAGTGGTCCGCCCGGCGCTGCGGTGGATCCCGAAGCCGACATTCGCCCTGCCCCCGGGGAGAGGGAACGACCAGGCATAGCCCGGTATCAGGTCCGGCTCGAACCACACCCACATCTTCGCTGCCTCCGGTCCTACGCCGGTAAAGTACTGGCGGATGGCATGCCAGTCGCCCAGGTAGCCGGGCTCGTCGCGGGCGTCGAACGCCTTGCGCATCGGGGACCACATCCCGTCGGCGGCGATGACGTAGCGGGCGCTCACGCGCTCAGCGGAGGTGTCGAGTTGCACGGTGCCGGGGGAAAGATCGTTGCCGGCGCCGGTGACGGCGCAGCCTTCGATTACTCGCACGCCGGCGTCGGCGGCCAGGGCCACCAGAGCGGCGTCGAGGTCGACCCGGCGTGCGGCGGCGGCGTAGGTGCCTTCGGTGGGGAGCGGAAAGGTCGCTTGCCGGCCGTCGGGAGCCCGGATCACGACGCCGTCGATCGGTTGCCATGACGCCACGTCGCCAGGTCGCAGCCCGAGGCCGTCGAGGCGACGCAGGGCGGCGGTCGTGAGACCGTCACCGCAGCACTTGTCGCGGGGGAAGCGGGCCTTGTCGATCAGCACGACCCGCCGGCCGGCCCGGGCCAGGACGATCGCCGCGGCCGAGCCCGCCGGTCCGGCGCCGACCACGGCGACATCGGCGGACAGCACCCCCGCAAGCTACCGGCAACCACGTCGGAGACCCGCAGGGGCTCGGTGCTGTCGCGCCGGCCTCAGCGGTCGAGCAGGGCCCGCAGCGCGGGCTCGAGCGCCGGCTGGCGCCAGTCGTAGCCGGTGGCGTCGAGCACCCCGGGGATAACCTTCTGGCTGACCAGCAGGATCTCGTCGGCCATCTCGCGCCCGAGCGCGATCCGCAGCGCCGGGGCGGGCACGGCGAGCACCGCGGGACGGTGCAGGACGCGCCCGAGCACCTGGGTGTAAGTGGCGTTGCGGACCGCCTCCGGCGCGGCCAGGTTGACGGGGCCGCTCACCCGCTCGTCGTCGAGGGCGTGGAGGATTGCGCCCACCTCGTCTTCGATGGAGATCCAGCTCGTCCACTGGCGACCGCTGCCCAGCCGGGCCCCCATGCCGGCCTTGAACAGCGGGAGTTGGGGCTTGAGGGCGCCGCCGTCGGAGGCCTGGACTATGCCGCTGCGGAGCAGGACCGTCCGGATGCCGGCCTGGCGCGCCGGTGCCGTCGATTCCTCCCACTGGCGGCAGACCCCGGCGAGGTAATCGTCCCCGGGCGCGCTGGGCTCGGTCAACTCCTCCTCACCCCGGTCGCCGTAGTACCCGATGGCCGAGGCGCTCACCAGGACAGCCGGTTTGGTCGCCGCCTCCGCCAACCGTTCGGCCAGCAGGTGGGTGCCGTGGCGCCGGCTGTCGAGGACGGCACGCTTGTGGGCGTCGTTCCAGCGCCGGGATGCGATGCCCACCCCTGCGAGGTGGACCACTGCGTCCACCTCGATGGCGCCCCGGTCGAGCTCTGCGGTGGCGGGATCCCAGTGGACCTCGCCGGGCCCGGGACGGCCCCGTACCACTCGGACCACCTGGTGGGCGCGCTGCTCCAGGGCGGGGACCAGGTGACGGGCGATGAGCCCGTGGCTCCCGGTGAGCGCCAGCTTCATGGCATCTCCGCTCCGAACGGGCGGCCGTCGAAGCGGTCGAGGGTGGCGAAGTCCTCGACGGTGGCGCGCCGCAACTTGGTGGGGCGCCGCACGGGGTGACCGAGGGCGATACAGGCTGCGACGGCCAGTTCGTCGGGGACACCGAGCACCCGGCGCGCCGCGGGCTCGGACCGGGTGAGCATGGTGGTCATGACCCCGCCGAGGCCGGCGTCGCGGGCGGCGAGCAGGATGCTCCAGGCGAAGGGGTAGATCGATGCCCCGCCGACCAGGGTGTAGCGGTCGAAGTCCCGGTCGGTGGCGGCCAGGGCCCGCAGGTCGGCGAGCAGGACCAGCAAAACTGGCGCCTGGTCGAGGTGCTCGGCGAAGCCCCCGGGTCCCGCGGCCGCCTCTGCCGCCAGCCGGGGGGCGTCGGCGAGGGCACGGCTTTCCGATTCCCGATCGGTGACCGGGGCCCACGCCACCAGGCCGGCAGCTCTTTGGGCCAGGTAGTCGTACCAGCCCGGCAGGTACAGGTCCCGCAGGGCTCGTCGCTGGGCGGGGTCGTTGACCACCACCACCCGCCATCCCTGGCGGTTGCCGCCGCTCGGCGCGAAGCGCGCCGTGTCCAGGATGCGGTAGACGATGTCGTCGCCCACCTCTTCGTCGGTGAACTCGCGGATGGCACCGGTCGTGCGCAGCGCGTCGCTGACTTCCACGCCGCGGAGGCTACCGGCCGGCGTCTGCTTACCCTCGGGGAGTCCAGGTTCAGGCCTGGGGGGCTCCGTAGGGCTGGCCTGCCGCCTCGTAGCACGGATCGTGGAAGTGCTCGACACGGTGCCAGCGCCCGTCGACGTACACGTTGGCGATGACCTGGCGCAGTCGCACCCTGGCCATGAACTTCACCGGCATCGCACAGTGGGCGCATGCGGTGTCGCTTCCCGGTTCGATCAGGCGTGTCACCGCCCTGCTCGTGGCAGTCAGGGTGCTCATGGTCATGACTGAGTATCGGCACACCGCGCCCCGGCCTGAGTGTTCAGCGCACGAGGGGCTTGTACTTGATGCGGTGGGGCTGATCGGCGTCGACACCGGCCCGCTTGCGGTGGTCCACCTCGTAGTCGCTGAAGTTGCCCTCGAACCAGCGTACGTAGGAGGACCCCTCGAAGGCGAGGACGTGGGTGCAGACCCGGTCGAGGAACCACCTGTCGTGGCTGATGACCACCGCGCAACCGGGGAAGCCGAGGAGACCTTCCTCGAGGGCCCGCAGCGTGTCGACGTCGAGGTCGTTGGTGGGCTCGTCGAGGAGCAGGACGTTGCCCCCGCTGCGCAGGACTTTGGCCAGCTGAACCCGGTTACGCTCGCCCCCGGACAGGACACTCACAGCTTTTTGCTGATCGCTTCCTTTGAACCCGAAACTGGCCACGTAAGCACGACCGTGTATCTCCCGTCCACCCACGACCAGGTGGTCGATCCCGCCGGTGATCTCCTCGTATACAGTGTTTCCCCCGTCGAGGCTCTCGCGGGATTGATCGACATAACCCAACTCCACGGTCGGACCGATGCGCAGATCACCGGAGTCCGGCTTCTCGTCGCCGACGATCATGCGGAATAGCGTCGTTTTCCCCGCCCCATTGGCCCCGATCACCCCGACTATGCCGCCGGGGGGGAGCAGGAACGACAAGTCGTCCACCAAGAGCCGGTCGCCGAACGCCTTCACCAGGTGCTCGGCCTCCACGACCACGTCGCCCAGCCGGGGCCCGGGGGGGATGACGATCTCCAGTTTGTCCGGGCGGCGCTCGGCCGCCTCGGCTTCGGCGACGAGCTCACGGTAGGAGTTGATGCGCGCCTTGCCCTTGGCCTGGCGGGCGCGCGGCGACATGCGGATCCACTCGAGCTCCCGCTCCAGGCTGCGCTGGCGGGCCTGGTCGGCGCGCTCCTCGCCCGCCAGCCGGGCCTGCTTCTGCTCCAGCCACGAAGAGTAGTTGCCTTCCCACGGGATCCCGAAGCCGCGGTCCAGCTCGAGGATCCAGCCGGCGACGTTGTCGAGGAAGTAGCGGTCGTGTGTCACCGCCACCACGGTCCCCTGATACTCCGACAGGGCGCGCTCGAGCCACGCCACCGACTCGGCGTCGAGGTGGTTGGTGGGCTCGTCGAGCAGCAGCAGGTCGGGCCTGGCGAGAAGCAGGCGGCACAACGCCACCCGGCGTCGTTCTCCACCCGACAAGGTAGATATTTCGGCGCCACCCGGAGGAAGGCGCAGGGCGTCCATGGCGATGTCGAGGGTGCGGTCGAGGTCCCACGCCCCCGCGGCGTCGATCTTGTCCTGCAGCTGGGACTGCTCGGCCAAGAGCTTGTCGAAGTCGGCATCGGGTTCGCCCATCGCCTCGCACACCTCGTTGAAGCGGTCGAGCGACGCCTTGATCGGGCCGACACCGTCGGCCACGTTGCCGGCCACGTCCTTGGTCGGGTCGAGGGTGGGCTCCTGGGCCAGAAAGCCGACCGAGAAACCCGGGGTCAGGCGGGCCTCCCCGGTGAAGCCGTCGTCGATGCCGGCCATGATCCGCAGAAGCGATGACTTCCCCGAGCCGTTCGAGCCGATGACACCGATCTTGGCGCCGGGGAAAAATGACAGGTTTATGCCTCTCAGCACCTCCCTGTCGGGCGGATGGAAACGTCGTAGGTCGCGCATGGTGAAGATGAACTGAGCGGGCACCCCCCCATTGTCCCAGGATCCGCGCCTCGAGCGGACCCACCGGGACCGGGCGCCTCGGTCGTACTCTGGGCGGCGCCATGCCCGATGAACCGCAGTCCCGCGATGCGTTCGGAGCCAACGCGTGGTTGGTCGACGAGATGTTCGAGCAGTACCGCCGCGACCCGGCCTCGGTGAGCGACAGCTGGCGGGAGTTCTTCGAGGGGTACCGACCGGGCGGCGCCAACCTGGCTCGCCCGACCGCGGCTGGCGAACCGGCTGGCGCCGCCGCCACCCCGGTCTCCGGGGGGGCGTCGCGGAGCACGGCCACCGCCGCTCCTGCAGCTCCCCCTGCTCAGGCTTCGCCCGCGCCGTCCCCATCCCTCACCGCAGCGCCCCCGCCATCCGACGGCGCCACCGGTCCTGCCGCCTCCGGCGACGGCGGCGCCCGTCACCCGGCCCCGACCGAGCATTCCCGCTCCGTCAGTACCCCGATCCGGGGCGCGGCGGCACGGGTCGTAGCCAACATGACGGCCAGTTTGGAGGTGCCCACCGCCACCAGCTTCCGGGTCGTGCCCGCCCGCCTACTCGAAGTCAACCGGCGAATGCTCAACAACCAGTTGACGCGCACGGGAGCGGCGGGCAAAGTCAGCTTCACCCACCTGATCGGCTACGCGGTCGTCCGTGCGCTCGATTCGGTGCCGGCGCTCAACTCGTCATTCGTCGCCGCCGACCCCGGCGACCCCAAGGCAGCGGCGGCGGTCGTGCACCACCACCATGTCGGCCTCGGGATCGCCGTCGACCGGCAGAAGCCCGACGGCGGCCGCACCCTGCTCGTGCCGGTGATCAGGGAGGCCGATACCCTTGATTTCCGCGGCTTTTGGACGGCCTACGAGGACCTGATCCGGAAGATCCGCACCAACAAGATCGGTGTCGACGACTTCGCCGGAGCGACAGTCACCCTGACCAACCCCGGGACCCTCGGCACCGTGCAGTCGGTGCCGCGGCTCATGCCTGGTCAGGGGGCGATCATCGGCGTGGGCAGCATCGACTACCCGGCCGAGTGGCAGGCCGCCGACCCCCGGGAGCTGGCCGAGCTGGGTGTCTCCAAGGTCGTGGCCCTCACCTCGACCTACGACCACCGCATCGTCCAGGGGGCGGAATCGGGGCTCTTCCTGGCGAAGGCTCACGGGCTGTTACTCGGCGGCGACGGCTTCTACGAGGCGGTGTTCCACTCGATGGGGGTGCCGTACGAGCCCGTCCGTTTCCACAGGGACGTCAACGACCCCGGGGATCGGGCCCGCGGCCGGGTCGAAAAACAGATCGAGGTCGACCAGCTCATCAACGCGTACAGGGTCCGCGGCCACCTGATCGCCCACCTCGATCCGCTGGACTGGAAGACCCCGCACATGCACGCCGAGCTTGATCCCGCCACCTACGGGCTGACGGTGTGGGACCTCGAGAGGGAGTTCTTCAGCCACGGCCTGGCCGGTCACTCCTACATGAAGCTCGGCGACATTCTCGCCGTGCTGCGAGATGCCTACTGCCGCACCATCGGTGTCGAGTACATGCACATCCAGGACCCGGTGCAGAAGCGCTGGATCCAGACCCACGTCGAGGGGGTCCCATCAGAGGTCGAGTCCGAAGAGCACCGCCACATCCTGGGGCGCCTCAACGCCGCCGAAGCCCTGGAGCGCTTCCTCGACACCAAGTACATCGGTCAGAAGCGTTTCGGCCTGGAGGGGGGCGAGGCTGCCATCGCCCTGGTCGACGCCGTGCTCGACGACGCCGCGGTGGCCGGACAGGCCCAAGCGGTCATCGGAATGGCCCACCGCGGCCGTCTCAACGTGTTGATAAACATCGTGGGGAAAGGATACGGCGAGCTGTTCGGCGAGTTCGAGGGCGACATCGACCCCGACAGCACCCAGGGATCGGGGGATGTCAAGTACCACAAGGGCTTCAAGGGGAAGTTCACGGGACGCTCGGGACGCACGATCGACGTGGTGCTGTCGTCGAACCCGTCACACCTCGAGGCGGTCGACCCAGTGGTGGAGGGCATGGCCCGGGCGCGCCAGGACCAGCTGGTCCGAGAGGAACGCGACGTCGCCCACCCTGTCCTGCCGCTGCTGATACACGGCGACGCCGCGTTCGCGGGCCAGGGCGTGGTGGCCGAGACGCTCAACATGTCAGCGTTGCCCGGCTACGAGACAGGGGGAAGCGTCCACCTGGTGATCAACAACCAGCTGGGCTTCACCACCAACCCGGAGTCGGCGCGCTCGTCGATCTACGCCACCGACGTGGCCAAGATGGTCCAGGCCCCCATTTTCCACGTCAACGGCGACGATCCCGAAGCCTGCGTGCGGGTCGGTCGTCTGGCTTTTGCATTCCGCCAGGCGTTCCACAAAGACGTGGTGATCGACATGGTGTGCTACCGGCGCTACGGCCACAACGAACAAGACGACCCGAGCCTCACCCAGCCGCTGCTGTACCACCTCATCAAAGAACACCGCAGCGTCCGCAAGCTCTACACCGAGGCGCTGGTCCGGCGCGGCGACATCACCATGGACGAGGCGGAGGAGGCGTTGGCCGACTTCGGTCGCCGCTTGCAGTCCGCCCTTGAAGAGACCCGTGCGTCGGCACCCCCCAAGCCCGCCGAGCTGCCCCCGCCGCCCGAGGCTGCGCCCGTGCTGCCGCCCATCAACACCGCGGTTCCGTCCGATCACCTCCAAGCGGTCGTCGACGCCATCGCCACCTATCCCGACGGGTTCAGCGTCCACCCCAAGTTGCTGCGGGTCTTCGAAACCCGCCGCAAGTTGTGGGATGGTGGCCAGGTCGACTGGGCCCTGGCGGAGGCCTTGGCCTACGGCACCCTGGTCATCGACGGCCACGACGTGCGGATCGCGGGCCAGGACACCCGGCGGGGCACCTTCGGCCACCGCAACGCCGCGCTCGTCGACTACCGGACCGGGGTCGAGTACATACCCCTCGAGCACGTGGCCGAGATCGTGGGCGGCGGGGACCGGGCTGGTCGCTTCGCCATCTACGACTCGCTGCTGTCGGAGTATGCCGCTCTCGGCTTCGAGTACGGCTACTCGCTTGTCCAGCGCGACGCGCTGGTGGCGTGGGAGGCCCAGTTCGGCGACTTCGTCAACGGGGCCCAGATAGTCATCGACCAGTTTGTCGCTGCCGCGGAGATCAAGTGGCAGCAGACATCCGGCTTGGTACTGCTCCTGCCCCACGGTTACGAGGGGCAGGGCGCCGAGCATTCCTCGGCCCGGATGGAACGCTTCTTGGACCTGTGCGCCGAGGACAACATCCAGGTGGCCGACGTGACTACCGCGGCGCAGCTCTTTCACCTCCTGCGCCGCCAAGTGCTGCGTACTGTTCGCAAGCCGCTCGTGGTGTTCACCCCCAAGCGTTACCTCCGGGGGCGCGAGGCTTTCAGCCCGGTCGCCGAGTTGGCGTCCGGCCGATTCCACGAGGTGCTCGACGATCCCCACGTGCAGGACCGAGACGCCGTGCGCCGGGTGGTACTGGCTACCGGAAAGGTGGCGCTCGACCTCATCGCCTACCGCTCCAAGCACGCCGAAGGCGGCGATCCCGCCGACGGCTCGACCGGCCAGCTTGCGCCGGCTCGGCGCCTCGGGGGCCGGCTGGGGCCGGCCGAGGTGGCTGTGGTGCGCGTCGAGCAGCTCCACCCCTGGCCCGCCGACCAGATCGCCGACCTGCTCGCCTGTTATCAGCGGGCCGAGGAGGTGGTCTGGCTCCAGGAGGAACCGCAGAACATGGGAGCGTGGGGCTTCGTCCGCGATCGCATCCGGGCGCTGGTCGGCAGCGATTTTCGCTTCCGTCGTGTGACGCGGGTGGCGTCGGGTTCCCCGGCCACGGGCAGCCACGCCATGCACGAGCTGGAGCAGGAGGACCTGCTCGAGCGGGCCCTCGGCCGGCGCTAGGGGGTGCTAGGCGGCGCCGTGGGTCAGCCCAGGAACCTTTCGGCGAGCTCGATCCAACATTCGGTCGACAGGCGCAGGGACGTCTGGTCTACTCGCTCGTCGTCGCCGTGGAACATCGCCGCGTACTGCTCGAAGGTCACCCGGTCGCCCAGCAGCCCGAAACCGTAGGCGGTAGCACCGATGCGGCGGAAGAAACGGGCGTCGGTGGCTCCTACCGTCATCGACGGCACGACCTTCGACCCCGGGACCAACCGCTGGCTGACACGGGCGAGCTCGTCCCAAAGGGGCGTGTCAGCGGGCGAAGACGTCGACGGATCGTCGGCAATGGCCTCGACCGTGACCCGTCCGGCCAGATCCCCGAGGGCGTCGTCGACCATGGCGCTGACCTCGCCGGCGCAGTCGCCGGGCAAGGTCCGGATGTCGACCTCCATGGTCACGCGATCGGGGATGACGTTGGTCTTGACGCCGCCGTCGATCATGGTGGGAGCGAAGGTGGTGTGGGTACAAGCGTGGGCGAGCCGAGCCTGAGCCACCGGCAGGGTCTCGCACAACCCGTCGATGGCGGCAGGGTCGAGCAGACCGGTCGCCAGGTCCTCCTCGAAACCGGCTCCTCGCACCCAGCGCTCCCACGCTTGGTGGATCCTGGCCTCCGGCCGGTATCGGGCGATGCGGCGCACGACCTCGGCCGCGGTCACCACGGCGTTGTCGCTGCGATGGGGCTGGGACGCGTGGCCCGACGTGCCCCCGACCACGATCCGGCACCAGTAGCTGCCCTTCTCGGCGATGGTGACGGGCAGGCGGGCACCGTCGGCTCGCGGGATCGGGACGCTGCCGGGCTCGGTGATCACGTAGTCGGCTCCCACGGCGTCGCGCTCATGGGCGGTGAGCCATCCCGCACCGTGGGCCCCGAGCGCCTCCTCGTCGGCCACGGCGAGCAACGACAGCGTCCCCTTCGGACGCCAACCGCGGCGGGCCAGGTGACAGACGGCGACGGCCATCGACGCCGTGAGGTTGAGCATGTCGACTGCGCCGCGACCCCATACCTCCCCGTCGACAAGCTCGGCGCCGAAGGGGTCGCGCTGCCAGCGGTCGGGATTGGCGGGTACGACGTCGGTGTGGCCGAGCAGCAGCAGGCTCGGCGCTGCGGGGTCGGAACCCTCTATGCGAGCCAGCACCGACGCCCGTCCTGGAGCGGGCTCGTACGTCACCAGGTCGAGCCCCGGGCCCTCCAACAAATCGACCAGGAGGTCGGCGTTGCGCCGTTCGTGGCCACTCGCATCTGACCCGTCGTTGACGCAGCGGTTGCGGATCAAGCCCTGGAGCAGGTCGGTCACCTCACCGGTGGGATCGTCCGCCATGGCCGGATGCTACTGACGGGGGTTCCCTTGTCGCCGGGCCGGGGCATGATTGACTGTGTCAAGCCATGCCCTCCCGCCACGTCGTTGTCGACGGCTCCAATATCGCCACCGAAGGGCGCTCGTTACCCAGTCTCGGCCAACTCGACCAGGCGGTGCGCGAGTTCCTGTTGGAAAACCCCGACGACATCGTCACCGTGGTCGTGGACGCCTCTTTCGGGCACCGCATCGATCCCGGCGAGGTCGCGACCTTCGAGGAAGCTGAGGAGGCGGGCGAGGTGGTCTCGCCCCCGGCGGGAGCGATCGGCCGGGGTGACGCCTTCCTCCTCCGCATCGCGGAGAAGACGGGGGCGACGGTGCTCTCCAACGACTCGTTTCAAGAGTTCCACGGTGAGCACGACTGGCTGTTCGAGATCGGCCGCCTGATAGGGGGCAAACCGGTGCCGGGGGTCGGGTGGATCTTCACGCCCAGGACCCCCGTTCGGGGTCCCAAGAGCCGGGAGGCGGTGAAGGAAGCCAAGCGGCGCAGGAAAACCGACCCGGCGGGCGACGAGGCCACCGGGCTGGAAGTGGCGGCGGAGCGGGCCAAGGGCAAGGGAAAGGTCAAGAAGGTGGAGAGGGCGATCGCCCGGGCCACCGAGGAGGCGGTGGATCCCACCGACGGCAAGCGCCGCCGGCGCCAGCGCGGGGGACAACCGCCGGCCGAGCCGGTAAACGAGCCACTGGCGTTCATAACCTTCATCGCCGCCCATCCCCTCGGCAGCACGGTGACCGGAGTGGTGGAGTCGTTCTCGTCCCACGGTGCGTTCATCGTCGCCGAGGGCACCACGTGCTACGTCCCCTTGTCGGCCCTGGGCGACCCCGCCCCGCGTGCCGCGCGGGAGGTGCTCAGCAAGGGCGAGGAATGTACTTTCGTGGTCCAGGCCCTGGATCCCCTCAGGAGAGGCGTCGAGTTGGCCTTGCCGGGATTCGCCCAGATCGCCGGCGCCCCGACCGAGGAAACAGTGGAGGCGGAGATCAGTGCCCGCCTGGACGCCGATGCCGAGTCCGCGGGTCCCGACCAGAGCGTCCCCGAGCCGGTCCCCGAGTTGGCGGCACCGGCTGCCCCGCCGGCGCGCCCGGCGAGGAAACGGTCGGGGACCCGCCCGGCGGCCACCCGGCCGGCGGTTGCTGCCCCGGCGGGTGACGAGGCGGTGACCGTCCGGCCGGCAGTCGCCGAGGCGTCGGACGGAGCGGACCTCCCCGCTCGCATCGCTGCTGCTCCTGGGCGCCGGACTAGAAAGAAGAAGGCGGCTGGAGGCACCGTCGTCTCGTCCCCCGAGCCGCGCGCTGAGGCGGTCACGCCGGCGCCAAAGCGAGCGGCCCGAACCAAGAAGGCAGCTCCCGTCGACTCTCCCTCGCCCACCGCCTCCCCGGCTCCCGCCCCGTCATCACCGGCCCGGTCGGCTGGCAAGCGGCCAGTCAAGAAGCCCGCAGCCGGCAAGCCTGCAGCCAAGAAGACCGCGGTGGACAAGCCCCCGGCAGACAAGCGCCCGGCCAAAAAGCGCGCCGCCAAGAAGCCCCCAGGCGAACCACGCGAAGTGGTCGAGGAACCGCAAACCGCGCTCGACGAGCGGCGCGTTGCGGTCGGGGACGGGGCTCGCCCGGTGCGCAAACGCGCCGCCAAGAAGACCCTGACGACCACGCCGCCGGCCCGTTAGGCGACCGTGCGCATAGCCACCTGGAACGTCAACTCGCTCAAGGCGCGCCTGGGCCGGGTCGAGGAGTGGCTCGCCTACGCGGAGCCCGACGTCGTCTGCTTGCAGGAGACCAAGTTGAGCGACGCCACCTTTCCCCACATGGCCTTCCAATCGCTCGGTTACGAGTCGGCCCATCACGGCGCCGGCCAGTGGAACGGGGTCGCACTGCTGTCTCGCGTTGGCCTCGCCGACGTCCAGGCAGGTTTCGCCCCAGGGCTCGAAGCGGACCACGACGCCCGCCTCATAAGCGCCACCTGCGGGGGCGTCCGGGTGTCGAGCGTCTACGTGCCCAACGGGCGGAGCGTCGATTCTGAGCACTACCGCTACAAGCTTTCCTGGCTCGGTCGCCTCCGGGAGCATCTCTCGCTCTCCACCGCCCCCGACAGGGACGTGGCGGTGTGTGGGGATTTCAACATCGCGCCCGACGACAGCGACGTCTGGGACCCGGGAGCCTTCGTCGGGTCGACCCATGTCAGTGCCCCTGAGCGGGAGGCCCTGAGCGCCCTGGAGTCGTGGGGCCTGGTGGACGCCTTCCGCCGGCGGTGGCCTGACGACGGCCTGTACACCTATTGGGACTACCGGGCCGGCGATTTCCATTCCCACCGCGGCATGCGCATCGACTTGTTGCTGCTGTCCGCCCCGCTCGCCGAAGCCGTGAGCTGGGCCCTGGTGGACCGCAACGCCCGCAAGGGCAAGCAGCCGTCCGATCACGCCCCCGTCTTCGTGGACCTGGACAGGTGAGCGCGCCGGGCGCCGGGAGCGAGCCGCCATCGGTCACTGAGATGGAGGCGCCGCTCAGCGCCGACGGGTTGCGCGCAAACCTGGCCGCCCTCCACGCCGAGCAGCCCGGTCCCCGCCAGGCGGCGACGCGGCGGATCGGCGCCGCCACCCGCCTCCTGATCGAGCGCCTGGTCGCCACCTCGGCGCCACCCGAGCGGCTCGAACGCATGGCGGAGCGCCTCGAAGCGCTGGCCGGCGAGCTCGACGGCTACGAGCGGCGCCGGCTATACGAGGGTTTCGCGGAGTCGTCGGTAGCCGGCCGGTCCAGCGCCTTTTTCGACTGGTCCCCGATGCTCGGGCAGGCCAACCCGCTGGCTCCCCCGATCGCCGTGCGGGTCGAAGGCGATGCCGTCGTCGGCGACGTGCGCTTCGGAAGCGCTTACGAGGGGCCGCCGGGCTGCGTCCACGGCGGTTACCTGGCGGCAGCCTTCGACGACGTGCTCGGCCTGGCTCAAGCCGTCGGTGGCCGCCCGGCCATGACCGCCACGTTGGAGATCCGCTACCGCTCGCCGACGCCGTTGCACGCTGCGCTGCGCTTCGAGGCCCGCGTCGTCGAGCGCAGCGGGCGCAAGCTGACAGTTGTGGGCACTTGCTCGGCAACCGATTCGGTCACCGCCGAGGCCAAGGCGCTGTTCATCCAGGTGACCCCGGAGCGATTCCGCTCGCTCCTCGCGGAACGGGAGCGGCGCCAGGCGGGAGGCTGAACGCCCGAACAGCTAGCCGAGCCGGCGCAGCAGCCGCCCGGCCACCAGCTAGCCGGGCCGCAGGCGGGTATCAGCGCTGGCGGGCGCTGAAGCCGGCCAGCGCCGGCAGGGTCACCGTCGGCTGGCGAATGACTGGTGCGACGGGCCACTGGGGGAAGACGTCGTCGGATCCGAGCTCCCACGGCAGGGGAAGCGAGGCCGAGCCCGAACCGATCCTCGGCCGGGGCCGGCGGGGCACGCCGCTCGACGCACTGCCTCCCCGCCCGGGGTACACGATGAGCCCGGTGACCGGATCGGGTACCGCGTCGAGGGAGGCCCTGACCGGGGTGAGCAAGCGGAACGCCTCCCAGGCGGCCTCGTCCTCGAAAGACACCTCGAGCACGACGCCCCACGCGTGGCGGTGCCAGGACCAATCGACGGCACCGGAACTGAGGGCCGATTCGATGAGGGTGTCTCCGTAGGCCTCGGCCCACAGGGAAGCCGACGACGAACCGTCGAACACCTCGATCGAATACCAGAAGGGCACCCCGCGAGCATAGCGCCCGACGGACCGGCGCCCAAGAAGTCTTACGCCGTTTCCCTATGCCCGTCGACCAGGGCCAGCAGGCTGGGCCCGAAGCGGGCCACCTTGACCGGGCCGAGGCCGGGTACCGCCAAGAGCTGATCGTCGGTGCACGGCCGCAGGGAGGCCAGGGCGTGCAGGGTCCGGTCGTGGAGCAGCACGTGGGCGGGGACCCCCGCGGCGCGTGCCCGCTCGGCGCGCCACGTCCGGAGCTCCTCGACGAGCAACGGGTCCGGGTCCGACAAGGCGGCCCCCCGTCGAAGTTTGGCGGGCCCGCTCCGTCCTTCCGCCAGGCGCCGGCGCTGTTCTGACAGGCGGAGACGCCAGGCTTCGGCGTCGAGCGCCTGACCTTGCCCGCTCGGGGCCTCCGCCGCGCCCGCCGGTTTCCCGGCGATGGCGGCCAGCCATTGGGAGGGCTCCCGGCGCACGGCGTGGCCGCCGAAGCTGCGGGTCTCGGCCCACGAGCAGCGAAGCTCGCGCTCGGCACGGGTCAGGGCCACGTAGAGCAGGCGACGCTCCTCGTCCTCGGCCCCAGGCCCGGTGGCACGCCCGAGGGGTACGAGTCCCTGCTCGAGACCGCACACCCACACGGCGGGCCATTCGAGTCCCTTGGCGCGGTGAAAGCTGCAGATCGTCACCGCGTCGCCAGCGTCGCCGGCTCGGTCATCTCCCGCTGCAGCAGGCAGCCAGGCGGTGAAGGCAGCGACAGTTGGCGCCGGATCCATTTGCTCATACTCATGAGCCAACGCCGCGAGGGCGCCGAGCGCGGTGCGGTCGGCCTCCGCATCCACGGCTCCGTTTCCCCCGCCGGCCGGAGGCGGTGCCTCGTCACCGCGTGCCAGGCGATCGAGGTCGCCGAGGAGAAGGGGGAAGGGCAGCTGGGCACGGCCGCGCAGGTCGTCGAGGGCTGCGCGCACGGCCGGCTCATCGAGCAGCGCGGCGCCGCCTGGTACGCGATGGGGGATGCCGGCGGCGCGCAGTGCCTGGCGCAAGGCGACGACCTGGGCGTTGGTACGGACCAGCACAGCGAGATGTGACCAGGCCAAGCCCGTCGCACGGGCCTGGCGCAGCTGGCCGGCCACACCGTGGGCCTCGGCTGCCTCGCTGGGGTAGGCCCGTACCTGCGCTGGGGGGCCGTCGGGCCGTGACGAGCGCAACGACGCGCCCGCCGCGCCGAGGACCGATGCGGCGGCGGCGACCACCTGGGGTGTGCAGCGGTGGTTGTCATCGAGGCGCACGACCTCCGCTTCGGGCCAGCGATCGCCGAAGCGCACGAGTAGATCGGCGTCCGCCCCGTTCCAGCCGTAAATGGCCTGGTTGGGGTCGCCGACCGCGCAGAGATCGTCCCGGGGCCCCAGCCACGCCAACAGCACGCGGTACTGCAACGGGTTGAGATCCTGAAACTCGTCTACGAAAAAATGGCGCCACCGCCACCGTTGCGCCCCCGCGAAGCTGGCGTCACCTTCGAGGGCGTCGACGCAGCGGGCGAGGAGGTCGTCGAAGTCGAGTAGGCCGCGACGGGTCTTCTCGTGCTCGTAGCGCTCGTAGAGCGCAGCTATGTCGGCTGCGGGCGCCGGCAGGGCCCGCCCGCCCGCCGCGGCTTCGAAGCCCGCAGGTGCCACGAGACGGGACTTGGCCCATTCGATCTGTCCGGCTAGAGCAGCAATGTCCACGCCGGCGAGGGCGGGGCGACGGGCGGCCAGCGGTGCTAAAAGGCGCCCCTTGCGGTCGAGGAGGGTCAGAGGCCGTCTCCCCGTGTCGCGCCACCACTGGCGTAGCTGGGCGGCGGCCACGGCGTGGAAGGTGCCTGCCGTTACCCGGTCCCGCAGGCCCAGGCCCGACAGCCGGGCACCCAGCTCGCCGGCCGCTTTGCGGCTGAATGTCAGCGCCAGCACGTGGCCGCTCTGCGCCGACCCGGTCAGGACCCGGTAGGCGATGCGGCGGGTGACCACCCTGGTCTTGCCCGCCCCCGCCCCGGCCAGCACGCACAGCGTCGCCGTCTCGGTCTCCACCGCCCGCCGCTGGGCAGCGGTCAGATCGGCGAGCAGGGCTGCCGCCGCTCGGGGGGTGTCGGGCACCACCGACCCGGGAGGGGAAGGTGGGCGGGTGGTCGTGGCAGGCACCCCGTCGACCATAAGGACGGGGTGTGACCGATTGGTGGATGCTGGCTCCGGCCTTGTTCTACTAGGCGGCGATGCGGGCGTTATCCCCACGCACCCGGCGCGGACGTGCTCGGTTTCCCCCCGGTACTGGAGGGCGCGCGCCAGGAGTGGGACACCCGCCGCTCCCGATGCCGGCGTCGCAGACGCTAGGGCGGTGGCCAGAGGCGCGAGGGTGCATCGCCGGCGCCGGCCTCCAGGGTGGCATCGCGGCCGCGCAACCTGAACGGGATGGCGGCTAGATGGTGCCAGCCGTCGCTGTCGGGGGCCGTCTCGACCAGCGTGGCTCCTGTATTGACCCAGCGCCGGATGTGCCGGGTGTCGCGCTCGATCAGGACCATCTCGGCCACCCCGACCCGACCGTAGAAGCCCAGCTTCTTCAAGCTGTCGTCGTTCGGCGAGCGGATCTCGACCACCAGCTCGCCCCGCCCTTCCACGGCCCGCGAGCTGCCGTGCTCGGAGCGGAACAGCACCAGGTCGGGGACGCGAAAGTCGCTCCAATCGGCCACCTCGGGGTCCGTCAGACCCACCTCGTAGCGGATCTCGAGACCGGCGGCGGCAGCATGTGGCGCCATGGCGACGAGAAGCCTGGCCCCAATGCCTTGGTGGTCGTTGCTCGATGGCGGGACCATGTGGTACCCGCCCTCCCAAACTTCGTCGCGCTTGTCGAGGCCGAGGGCGTGACGCTCGGCGAGCATGTCGGCGGGCATGTGAACCACCACGGAGGTCACGCCGGCAAGTGTACGCGGGGGTAAGACCGAAATCCCCCGGTCTCCATGCTCGCGGGCGGCCCGCGCCCATCAACTGTTGTGACACTTACCGTCCGCTGAGACAGAATCACCCACTCAGGCCAACACTTCGCCACCCTCCCGATGCCCCTCACCACCTTCGCCGGCGGTCGCCTCTTCGGCGTCCGTCACGGCCACGACCGCCCTTGGGTGCTCGCCCTGCACGGTTGGCAGCGCTCCCACGGCGACTTCGCGTCCGTGCTCGAGAGCCTCGACGCGGTGGCCCTCGACCTGCCCGGCTTCGGCGCCGCCCCCGAACCGCCGGCGGGGTGGTCGCCGGCCGATTACGCCAACTGGGTGGCGCCGGTGCTCGACGAACTGGCCGAGCGGCCGGTTGTGCTCGGACACTCCTTCGGCGGACGGGTCGCCGTGCACCTGGCGGCCACCCACGGCGCCCGGGTGGGGGCCGTGGTGTTGACCGGCGTGCCGCTGGTGCATGCTCCCGGTACCAGGCGGCGCCGGCCGCCGATCCCGTTCCGGGTGGGCAGGACCCTGCGAAGGGCACACCTGGTGAGCGACAGCGCCATGGAGGCCCTGCGGCAACGGTACGGGTCGGCCGACTACCGCAACGCCCGGGGGGTCATGCGCCAGGTGCTGGTCAAGGCGGTCGGTGAGGACGGGGGCTACGGAGAGCTCCTCGCCGCCTACCCTGGGCCCATCGAGCTGGTCTGGGGCGCCGACGATACCGCCGCCCCCGTCGCCGGGGCGGAGACCGCCCTCGGGTTCTGCCGGCAGGGTCGGCTCTGCGTCGTCACCGGCGTCGACCACTTCACGCCGCGCCATGCCGTCGCCGAGCTGCGCGCCGCCCTCGAGCGCCACCGACCCGAGTCGAGCCCCGCCAAGTGAACAGCGGGGCCGTCGAGGTCGCGACCCTCGTCGTCGGACTTGCCGCCGCCGCCGTCGCGTCACTCCGCTGGTTGCGGGTGGCCCAGCGCGAGCACTACCTGGCCTCGTCGACCAGCCGCTTCGCCGCCCGCTGGTGGCTCGCGGGCGCCGGCCGCCACGCGCGGTCGGACCGCATTTTCTTGCTGAATAGCACGCTCGCCGCCCTCGCCGTCGCCGGGCTCGCCGCAGGTGCGGTGGTCACCCCGGTGGCAGTCGTCGCTGCGGCGATCGCCGCGGCAGCCCCGGTCGGCCTGTCGCTTCGGGGACGGACCAGTCCGCTCGTGTGGACGCCGAGGCTGCGCACCCTCGCGGCGACCACCGCCGTCATCGCCGGGGCGGTCATCGGAGCGTCGGCGACGGGGGGCCTGCGCCCCGCCGCCGTGGTCGCCTGCGCGGTGGCCCTCGGACTACCGGTGGTCATCGACGCCGCCCTGGTGGCCACGACCCCGTTGGAGCGGCGGCGCCTGGCGCCGTTCCTCCGCCAGGCGAGCGTCCGCCTGGCCTCGGTACACCCCACCGTCGTCGCCATAACCGGCTCCTACGGCAAGACCTCGACCAAGGGCTACGTCGCCCACCTTCTAGCCGGCACCCATTCGGTGGTGCCCACGCCGCGCAGCTTCAACAACCGGGCAGGTTTGGCCACCGCCGTCAACGAGCACCTCGCCCCGGGCACCGACATCTTCGTAGCCGAGATGGGCACATACGGCCCGGGGGAAATCTCCGAGCTGTGCGCGATGGTGCCCCCCGATATCGCCGTGATCACCGCCGTCGGCCCCGTACACCTGGAACGCATGGGTACCGTCGAGCGCATCGCCGAGGCCAAGGCCGAGATCCTCGAGCGTGCGCCTGTCGCCGTGCTCAACGTGGACAATCCCCTGCTCGCCGCCCTCGCCGACCGTGCCCAGGTCGAGGGCAAGAAGGTGTGGCGCTGCGGCACGACGTCCGAGCGCCTGGACGTACGGGTAGATCTTGCCGCTTCCGGCCTGGTCGTCACCCTCGGCGCCGGCGATCAAGAGACCTTCGTGGCCAGCGAGGGGACGGGGCCGAAACCCCTCGCCGGCGGGGGCACGGCCGCCGTGGCCATCAGCGCGGCGCCCACCAACGTCGCTTGCGCCGTCGCCGTGGCGCTCGAGCTCGGCGTGCCCGTGCCCACCGTCGTCGCCCGCCTCCGCGACCTGCCTGTCGCCGAGCACCGCCAGGCGGTGATCCGGGGCGGCAACGGCCAGATCGTCATCGACGACACCTACAACGCCAACCCGGCCGGCGCCGCCGCCGCTCTGCGCCTGCTGGCGCGCCAGGGCGAACCGGGCGGCCGGCGGGTCGTGGTGACGCCGGGAATGGTGGAGTTGGGCGCCCGCCAGTACGAGGAGAACGCCGCGTTCGCACGAGCGGGCGGCGAGATCGCCAGCCACCTGGTGGTCGTCGGCGCCACCAACGCCGCCGCCCTGCTGGCCGGCGCGGCGGGCAGTTCCATCAGCGTCGTGCGGACCCGTCATCGCGGTGAGGCGGTGGCATGGGTGACCGCCAACACCGGGCCCGGTGACGCCGTGCTGTACGAGAACGACCTGCCCGATCACTTCCCCTGAGCGACCGGATGACCGCCCCCGTGGGATGATCGGCATCCTCACACCGAGCAGAGCGACGCATCACGCCAGCATCAGGCAAGCAGACAAAGGAGCATGGAGATGAGCACGCCCGGCGTCCTCTTCGGGGGGCCGTCGCCCGAGCACGACGTCAGTGTCCTGACCGGGCTGCAGGCAGCTCGGGCCCTCACGACAGCCGGTCACCCGGTGGCGGCCATCTACTGGGCCAAATCCGGCGAGTTCTGGGCCGTGGAACCGGGGGCCGAGGCGGAGGCCTTCGTCGACGGCGTACCCAAGGGGGCGACGCCGCTCCGGCTGGTCGCCGCGCCGGGCGGGGGGTTCGTCGCCGGGAAAGGCGGCCTGCTCGGTAAGGAGAAGGCGCTCGATCTGTCCGCTGTCGTCAACTGCTGCCACGGAGGGCCGGGCGAGGACGGCACCTTGCAGGGGGCGCTCGACGCCGCCGGCGTGGCCTACACCGGGCCGGCCGTCGCCGGCGCCGCACTCGGGATGGACAAGCTGGCGTTCGGGGCGACCGCCGCCGCCGCCGGCCTCCCGTCGCTTCCCCGAGCCCTGGTGCTACCGGGCATGTCGCCCCCGGCGTTCGAAGGGCCCTTCATCCTAAAGCCCCGCTTCGGCGGATCGTCGATCGGCATAGAGGTCTGGGAACGCTGGTCCGATGCGGTCGCCCGGGTCGCCGCCGGCGGGGTTCACTGGCGCCGGGGGGCGGTGGCCGAGCCCTACCGGGCCGCCGCCTACGACATCAACGTCGCCGTGCGGGTCTGGCCGGAACTGCAGCTGTCCCTGCTGGAAAGACCGCTGAGGTCCCCGGGCGCCGCCGAGATCCTCGGCTACCGCGACAAGTACCTGGGGGGGGAGGGGATGGTGAGCGCGCCGCGCCAACTGCCCGCCGTCCTCGCCGAGGATGTGGAGAAAGGCCTACGTGACGCGGCTGGTGCGATCGCCGCGGCCGCCCAGGTACGCGGCGTGGCGAGGATCGACTTTCTGGTTGAGGACGCTCACTGGTGGGTCAACGAGATCAACACCATCCCCGGGTCCCTCGCCCGGTACCTGTGGGTCGGAGACGCCGCCGTTTCTTTCCCCACCCTGCTCACCGACATGATCACCGAGGCGGCGCGGCGTCCCTCGGCGCGCTGGGACGCCAGTGGGGCCGACGGGCTGGCGCTGCGCTCCGCGTCGTCGATCGCGAGCAAACTCGGCTGAACGGTGCCGTTCCCCGCCAGGCTGCTCAACCCGGGCGAGGAGATCGTCGTCGACGTGCGCCCGCACTGGTGGGCGCTGGCGGTCCCCACGGGCGCCGTGGTCGTGGTTCTCGCCGGTGGGCTGGCCGCCCTCGCCGAGGGGGCGCCGGCCCTCGCCGACTGGGCGCTCCTGGCCTTGGTGGTGGTCGCGCTGGCGTGGATGTTCGGGCGCTACGTCAGGTGGTCCACCACCAACCTCGTCGTCACCACCGATCGCCTGGTGCACCGCAGGGGCGTCATCGCCAAGGTCGGCCGGGAGATCCCGCTCGACCAGTTGAGCGACATCAGCTACCGCCAGAGCATCTTCGATCGCATCATCGGCGCCGGCGACCTGCTCCTCGAGTCCGCCGGCCGCGACAGCGCCGAGGTGTTCGCCGACCTTCCCGACCCCTCGGCGATACAGAACGAGATCTATCGCCAGATCGCCGCTAGGCGCTACCGGGGCGGCGCCCGGCGGGAGCTGTCGCTGCCCGAGCAACTCGAAAAGCTCGACGAGCTGCGCCGCCGGGGCGTGCTCACCCAGGCAGAGTTCGACGCCCAGAAGTCGCAGTTGCTCAACCGGATGTGAAGCCGTGACGGGAGCGAGTTCGGTTGCAGTCGTGGGTGGCGGCATCGTGGGCCTCGCCGTCGCCCACCGGCTCCTGGTCGAGCGACCCGGCGCCACCGTGGTCGTCTACGAGAAGGAGGCGGAGGTAGGGACCCACCAGACCGGCCACAACAGCGGGGTGCTGCACGCCGGCATCTACTACCGGCCCGGGTCGCTCAAGGCCGAGCTGTGCCGGCGGGGGGGCGAGGCGCTCCGCCGGTACTGCGCCGGCCACGGCATCGAGGTTCGTGAGGCGGGCAAGGTGATCGTCGCCCGCAACGACGGCGAGGTCCCCGGGCTCGGGCGCATCTGGGACCGGGCGTCGGCCAACGGGGTGCCCGGCCTGGCCCGCCTCGACGCCCCCGGCCTGGCCCGGGTGGAGCCTCACGTCACGGGGGTGGCGGCGATCCACAGCCCGCACACCGCGGTGGTGGACTTCGGGGCGGTCGCCAGGGCCCTCGCCGCCGACGTGGCTGGCGCCGGGGGCGAGGTCCGGCTTCGGGAGCGGGTGGAAGCGGTACGCCCCGACGGGCCCGGCTGGCGGGTGGTCACGGCCGGCGCCGGCGTGGGGTCCGGCGGTCGTTTCGAAGCCGTGGTCGTCTGCGCCGGCCTCGGTACCGACCGTCTCACCGGTGCCGGCCGGCGGGCTCGGTTGCGGGTCCTGCCGTTCCGGGGGCAGTACCACCGCCTGGCGCCGGGAGCCGCCGGCCTGGTGAAGGGGCTCGTGTACCCGGTCCCCGACCCGCGGTTCCCTTTCCTCGGCATCCACCTGACCCGGGGTATCGACGGTGAAGTCCTCGTTGGGCCCAATGCCGTGCTTGCCCTGGCCCCGGAGGGTTACCGCCGGTCCGACGTCGACCCCGCCGCTCTTGTCTCCCTGGTTTCGTGGCCCGGCTCGTGGCGCATGGCCCGGCGTTACTGGCGCACAGGAGTGGCCGAGTTGGCGACGTCATTGTCCCGCCATGCGTTCGCGTCGGCGGCGCGCACCTATGTCCCTGCCATCAGCGACACCGACCTGCTGGCCGCCCCCGCCGGCGTGCGGGCCCAGGCGGTGGACAACACGGGCAGCCTGATCGACGACTTCGCAATCGACGCCAGCGGCGGTTTGGTGGTGGTGCGCAACGCCCCCTCGCCCGCCGCCACGTCCAGCCTGGCGATCGCCGAGCGCCTCGTGACCCTCGTGCCCTAGCCCGGTGGCGACGCCCGGCGAGCCGCCCCCCGGGGCGCCACAACTTGCCGGCGGGGAGGCTTGGAGCGATGATCGACCCATGCCCGGGCCGCTGCAGGGGATCAGGGTGATCGAGCTCGCCGGGATAGGCCCGGGGCCGTTCGCTGCCATGGTCCTCGCCGACCTGGGTGCGGACGTGATCCGAGTCGACCGGGCCTCCTCCGTCCGGCGCGCCGCCCCCGACACCGTTCCGACCGACACCGTCCCGACCGACACCGTCCCGACCGACACCATGGGTCGCGGCAGGCGTTCGATCGGGGTCGACCTGAAGACAACTGCGGGCATCGAGGTCGTCCTCCGCCTCGTCTCCAGTGCGGAAGCCCTGATCGAGGGTTTCCGCCCCGGGGTTACCGAACGCCTCGGCCTAGGTCCCGAGGATTGTTGGACCCGCAACCCCAAGCTGGTCTACGGGCGCATGACTGGTTGGGGCCAGGACGGGCCGTACGCATCCTGCGCCGGCCACGACATCAACTACGCCGCCCTGTCCGGCACGCTCTCGCTCATCGGGCGCCGGGGGGAGCCGCCCCTGCCCCCCGTCAACTTCCTCGCCGACTTCGGTGGCGGCGGAATGCTGCTGGCCCTCGGGATCCTGGCCGGCGTGCTGGCGGTGTCGCGGTCGGGGCGGGGCCAGGTGGTCGACGCAGCCATGGTCGACGGTGCCGCCCTGCTTTCCACCATGATCTGGGGGTTTGCGGCTACCGGAGACTGGGGCGAGCGCGGCACCAACCTGCTCGACACCGGAGCGTGGTTTTATCAGACCTACGAGTGCGCCGACGGCCGGTACATCACGATCGGGTCGCTAGAACCGCAGTTCTACTCCGAGATGCTGCGACTGACCGGCCTCGGCGCCGGCGCCGACGGCGGCGGGCTGGTGCCCGACCAGCACGACAGGTCAACGTGGCCTGCGATGAAAGAGCGGATGGCCGCCGCGGTGCGGACCAAGAGCCGGGACGAATGGTGCGCACTGCTCGAGCACACCGACGCCTGTTTCGCTCCGGTGCTCACCATGGAGGAAGCGACGCAGCATCCCCACAACCGGGCGCGGGGAACGTTCGTCAATGTGGCCGGGGTCGTCCAGCCGGGCCCCGCGCCCCGCTTCAGCCGGACGCCACCCGACATCCCCCACCCGCCGCCCGCCCCCGGCGCACATACAGAGGCAGTGCTGGGCGACCTCGGTTTCTCGGTCGGCGACGTGAAGGCGATGCTCGAGGCGGGTGCCGTGCGCTGAAGGCCGAGCGGGCGGGCCCGGTACCCGCGCCGTGAGCGCGTGGTGGTCAGTCGCCCAGGTTGACCACCGGGCACGTGAGGGTCCGCGTGATGCCCTCGATCATCTGGAGCCGGCTCACAACCATGCGTCCGAGCTCGTCGACCGATGCCGCTTCCGCCCGGACGATCACGTCGTAGGGCCCCGTCACGTCCTCGGCGGCCACCACGCCCTGGATCCCTCCGACCTCGCGCGCCACCGACTCCGCTTTGCCCACTTCGGTCTGGATCAGTACGTAGGCGCTGACAGCCACTGGGCTACCTTCCTCCTCGTGGGTCCAGGTCTCCCGGACCACGCGCGGCAATCGTAACGACCGGGTACCGGTTGTGCAGTTCTCGGGGATATAGCCCATACTTCTGCACAACAGGTACCGCCGGCCGGCGACGCCCGCTAGCCCAGCCGGCGCCGCAGCTCCTCGAGCTCGTCGTGCAGTGCGGCCGGGACCCGTGGCCCGAGAAACTCGTAGTGCGAAGCGATAAGGGGGAGCTCCGCCTTCCATTCGTCGGCGTCGACCCGGAGGAGCTCGGCCATGTCGTCGTCCGTCACCCCAAGGCCGTCGCGGGGGATGGCGCCGGCGGCCGGGTGCATGCCGATCGGCGACGGGACCGCAGCACCCCGCCCCTCGCAGCGCTCGAAGATCCACTCGAGCACCCGGCTGTTATCACCGAAGCCGGGCCACAACAGCCGGCCGCCGGCGTCCCTGCGGAACCAGTTGACGTAGAACACCCGGGGAAGCTTCGACGCATCGGTGGCTTGTCCCATGGCGAGCCAGTGCCCCAGGTAGTCGGCCATGTTGTAGCCGCAAAACGGGAGCATGGCGAAGGGGTCGTGGCGCAGCCTGCCCACCGTCCCGGCCGCCGCAGCCGTCGTCTCCGAAGTCATGATCGAGCCCAGGAACACCCCGTGGCGCCAGTTGAACGCCTCGGTGATCAACGGCACCACGCCGGAGCGCCGCCCCCCGACGAGGATGGCCGAGATGGGGACGCCCCGGGGGTCCTCCCACTCCGGGGCGATGGCCGGGTCCTGCGACGCCGGGGCGGTGAACCGGGCGTTGGGGTGGGAGGCAGGGCCGAGCCCCTGGCCCCCCTCCTCCACCGGCGTGGCGGCCTGCGGGGTCCAAGAAGCGCGCTTCCACGACGTCAGGTGGGCCGGGGCCTCCTCGGTCATGCCCTCCCACCACACGTCGCCGTCGTCTGTGAGCGCAGTGTTGGTGAAGATGCAGTTGGCCGACAGGGTCAGCATTGCATTGAGATTGGTCCTGTTGCTCGTGCCGGGGGCGACGCCGAAGAAGCCGTTCTCCGGGTTGATGGCCCACAGTCGGCCATCGGGCCCGAACTTCATCCAGCAGATGTCGTCGCCGACCGTCTCTACCTTCCAGCCCGGCAGGGTCGGGATCATCATGGCCAGATTGGTCTTGCCGCACGCAGAGGGGAACGCCCCGGTGATGTAGCGGGCCTCCCCGGCCGGCGACGTGACCTTGACGATGAGCATGTGCTCGGCCAGCCAGCCGTCGTCGCGGGCCATGACCGACGCGATGCGCAGAGCGAAGCATTTCTTGCCCAGCAGGGCGTTGCCTCCGTAGCCGGAGCCGTACGACCAGATCTCGCGGGTGGTGGGAAAGTGGACTATGTACTTGTTGTCCGGGTCGCAGGGCCACGCCACATCGGCGGCGCCGGGCTCGAGGGGGGCGCCGACGGAGTGCACGCAGGGCACAAACTCGCCGCCGTCGCCGAGGATCTCGAGGGCACCGGTCCCCACGCGGGTCATGATCCGCATGCTGACGGCGACGTAGGCCGAGTCGGTCAACTGCACGCCGATGTGGGCGATAGGGGACCCGAGCGGGCCCATGGAGAACGGAACGACGTACATGGTGCGTCCCGCCATGCAGCCCCGGTACAACTCAGTGAGGGTCGCCTTCATCTCCTCTGGCGGCTGCCAGTTGTTGGTGGCGCCGGCGTCGGCTCGGGCTTCGGAGCAGATGAACGTGCGGCTCTCCACCCGGGCCACGTCGGCAGGGTCGGAGGTTGCCCAGTAGCTGTTGGGGCGCTTGGCCTCCGACAGCTTGGTGAAGGTCCCGGCGTCGACGAGGCTCTGGCACAGGGCGTCGTACTCCTCGGCGGTACCGTCGCACCATTCCACCCGCGCCGGGGTGAGCAGGGCGCGCCACTCGTCGACCCACGCCAGCAGCTTCTTGTGGGAGGTGAGGGGCTCGACGGAGCTCTCGACGGCCTTCATGGTGTCGCGCGTCCTCCTAGTTCTGCCTACGCTCGCGCCGTGGTTCAAGGTAACGGATGCCCGATGTGAACGGTGAGATGGCCGCCATCGCCAGGTTGGCCGCCATGTTGAGGCGACCGCCGGCGGGCGAGGTGTGGATCGGCGACGACACGGCGGTTGTGGGTGCTCCCCGGGGGTGGCTGCTTCTTGCCGCGGACACCGTCGTCGAAGGCGTGCACGCGGACCTGTCGCTCACCGGGCTCGACGACCTGGGATGGAAGGCCATGGCCGCCAATGTCAGCGACGTGGCCGCCATGGGAGGCCGACCGGGCCACGCGCTGGTGACGGTGGCCGGACCGGTCGGCACGGATCTCGATCTGCTGTACGAGGGGATCAGGGCGGCCGCCGAGGCCTACCAGTGCCCGGTGGTCGGGGGGGACCTGGTGAGCAGCCCGGTGCTGGTGGTGACGGTGGCGGTGACCGGATCGGTCGAAGGCACACCGGTGCCCAGATCAGGGGCGACAGCAGGCGAGGGCATCTGGGTAACCGGGCCACTAGGGGGCTCCGCCGCCGGCCTGCGCCTCCTGCGGGAGGGGTCGGGGAAAGGGGCGACCGCTTCGTTCGAAGCCGATGCTGCGCCCCGGGCCCCGCAGCCGGGAACCGAAGGCGCCCCCCGGCTCCTGCTCGAAGCGGCGGCGGCCCGTATCGCTGACCATGCCAGGCCGCGCGCACAGGTGGCCGAGGGGACAGCGGCTCGGGTCGGGGGCGCCACGGCGATGATCGACGTCTCCGACGGCTTCGCAGCGGACCTCGTCCGCCTCGCCGACGCGTCGGCGGTGGGTGTGGAGATCGACACCGTCCCGGTCGCCGAGGGCGCCACGTTGGATGAGGCGCTCGGAGGCGGTGAGGACTACCGGCTGGTGTTCACCGCCCCTGACCCTGAGGCCGTGGCGGTCGCCTTCGCCTCGCTCAGCGCGCCGGTGCGCGTGGGGACCTGTGTCGCCGACCCGCGGCGGCGACGACTCGCCGGGCGCCCCCTCATCACAGCAGGCTGGGAGCATCCCTGGTGACGCTCTGGCGGTGGTGGGCGCTTCTCCGTTTCCGCTCAAGTCGGAATGTGGCGCCGCCGATGGGAAATCGTGTCCATCGCCGCGCTGGTCGCTGCCCTTGCCTCCTCGGACGAGAAAGGCGCCCGCAGCTTGCTCGAAGGGGATGGGTCGGGTCCCGACGACATCGCCCGGCTGCTGGTGAGCGCCGGCCACGAGCTTGCGCGCCAACAGCTCGGCGGTGTCCTCGACGGGGCGGTCGTGGCTGCGGCAACCGCGCTCGGGCGCCGGCTGCTCGCTACGTCGGTGATCCCGTCGCAGCCCCTTCGAAGCACCCCGGTGGTCGTGATCAGCCCGCCGGCAGAGGCTCACCGTATTGACGCCGACGGGGTGGGGGCGGCCCTGCGGGGCTCCGGTTGGAGCGTCGACCAGCTCTCGGGACCTGACGCGGCCGAGGACCTCTACGCGTTCTTGTCGGCGCGATCAGCTCACGCCCTGGCCGTGACCTGTAGCGGATCCGGAGAGCTGCCCGCGGCGGCTGCCGCCCTCGGCGCCGCCCAGCGGGCGGGCGTCCCTGCCGTGGTGACCGGTCCGGCCTTCGGTGGTGACGACCTGCGCGCCCTTCGCCTGGGCGCCGACGCGTGGGCACCGGACCTGCGGTCCGTGCTCGCCGTGGTCGCACGTTGGGCCGATCACCGCCCCGAGCGCGGCCAGGTGACGGCGACGCCGCCGGAATACACGGCGCTACAGGGCGAGCGTCTCGCCCTCATGGCGGCCGCCGACGCCACCATGTCCTGCGGGCCGGGCTACGACGAGCCCCGCCGCCAGGACCTCGTCGCTGTCGTGGCCCACCTCGGCGCCGCTGTCCTGGTCGACGACAGTCGGGTGCTCCTCGACTTCTTGTCGACCGGCCTGGCGGTACCGGAACGGGAGGATGCCGCGGCGCGACTGCTCGACGCCCTGGCCGTGGCCTTACCGGTCGGCCTCCGGCGGTCCCGGGACTTCGTCGAGGATGCCCGGCGCCACACGCGCCACGCCCTCGGTCGAAGCGCCCGCCTCCCAGCTCCGTCGACGTCACCTGCGCCGGGAACGTGGAACCGTCCCGGCCACCAAGCTGAGGCCGGAGACGGTCAGGTCTTCGCCGACCTCCTCCTGCTCGGGGCGACAGCGTGCCAGGTCCCCATGGCGCTGCTGTCGGTACCCCGGCCGGGGGGCGGGTGGAGCACCCTGTCCTTCGGCGTCGAGCGACGGCATCTGGCCGGCGCCGAGTCGCTCCTCGAGTACGTGGCCAGACGGCATGAAGGGGTCGAGGTCAGCGACCTCCTGGTTCACCCGGAGCTGTCGAAAAGCCCGTTCGCCGTGCCGCCCCTCGGCGCCCGTTGGCTCTACGGCATTCCGGCGCGGTCATCTGACGGTTCGGTGATCGGGGTGTTCTGCGTTCTCGAGCGGATGAACAAGCAGATGACAGCCCGGGAACAGCGCGCCGTGCGCGCCGTGGCCAGGCAGATGGGTGGCCACCTGGAGCAATGGCGCCGGGCGAGCACGGCGGGGCAGCCACCAGGCGAGGTCGGTCCCGTGTCCCGGCGATCCGGCGGTTTGGCTGGTGTCGAGATTCGTCCGGAGGGCCCCCAGCTGCTGCGAAGCCACGAGGTGGCTGCCCTCTTCGACGTCACCGAGCGCACGGTGATCAACTGGGCCGCGTCCGGCAAGCTGGCCTCGCTGCGCACCATGGGGGGCCACCTTCGGTTCCGCCGCGACGACGTGGTCGCGCTCCTAGCAGGCAGGAACCCCGAGGCGCTTCGTTCAGGCTGACCGCTTGTTCCGTGCGGGCGCCGCGCCGGCGACTAACGGACAGCCTTGGTGACCTTGCCGGCCCGGATGCAACTGGTGCAGACCTGGACCCGCCGTGTGCTGCCGTCGACCACTGCCCGCACCCGCTGGATGTTGGGGTTCCACCGCCGCTTGGTACGCCGGTGGGAGTGGCTGATGCTCATTCCGAACGAGGGGTGTTTACCACACACCTCACAGACCGCTGCCATCTCGGGACGCACCTTCCTTCCAGGACCTTGTCGGATCCGCCGCCGGATCTCACCGGGAGCGAGCCAGGTTAGCATCCGTCCAATGGTGACCCTGGAGCGCCTCGGTGCCGGCGACCTCGTGGCCGTGGTCACCGCCTACCGCGACGCCTTGCGCGCGCACCAAGAGACCATCAACCGCCTCAATGTCTATCCGGTCCCTGACGGCGACACCGGCACCAACATGGCCCTCACCTTGGATTCCGTGATCGGCGAGCTGAGCGCCCACGACGCCGACGATCTGGCCGCGGTTACCGCCGCCCTGAGCCATGGCTCGCTCATGGGGGCGCGAGGCAACTCCGGCGTCATCCTCTCCCAGATCCTCCGGGGGATCTCCGATGTGGTGCGCGACGCCGGCGGCATCGACGCGACAGTGGTGCCGGTCGCTCTGCGACGGGCCACCGACGGAGCCTACGCCGCCGTAGGCAACCCGGTTGAGGGCACCATCTTGTCGGTGGTGCGGGCCGCCGCCGAGGCGGCCGAAAGGTGCGGGGCCGGGGCGTCCCTGGTCGACGTGCTCGCCAACGCGAGGGACGGAGCTGCGGAGGGGCTGGCTCGCACCCCCGACCAGCTCGCAGTGCTCAAATCAGCCGGCGTGGTGGATGCTGGGGGCGCGGGACTCCTCCTGCTGCTCGACTCGTTCCTCTATGTGGCCGTCGGCCGCCCCCTGCCCGTCCCCGAGGAGGCGACCAGCCCGGGCGACGCCCCTCGCCCGGCGCAGAACGGCGCGGGGGATGGCGGCGACGCCGGTGAGCTGCGCTACGAGGTCATGTACCTGCTCGAGGCCCCCGACGAGAGCGTCCCGACGTTCAAAAACGTGTGGGCCGGAGTCGGCGATTCGATAGTCGTCGTGGGCGGTGGCGGGATCTGGAACTGCCACATCCACACCAACGACATCGGCGCGGCCATCGAGGCGGCGCTCGACGCCGGCCGCCCGTGCAACATCCGGGTCACCGACTTGTGGGACCAGGTGGAGGAGGAGCGCTGGGTACGCGAGGCGGTAGGCAATCCGCCTGCTCCGGACCCGGCTACTCCCGTGGCGTGCGCGGTGGTGGCGGTGTGCACGGGCGAGGGGATCCGGCGCATCTTCCGCTCGCTCGGAGTAACACAGACCGTCGCCGGCGGCCAGTCCATGAATCCGTCCACCCAACAGCTGGCCGACGCCATCGCCGCCGCCCCGTCGGAGCAGGTGGTCGTCCTGCCCAACAACAAGAACATCATCGCGGTGGCCGAGCAGGCGGCGGCTACCGCGGACAAGACGGTCAGGGTGGTCCCCACGCGGGGGATCCCCGAGGGTTTCGCCGCCCTGCTCGACTACGACCCGGAAGGATCCGCCGACGCCAACGCCGAGCTCATGGCCGCAGGGGCGGCGCGTGTAGTGGCGGGCGAGGTCACCCGTGCGGCCAGGGAAAGCAGCAGTGACGGGGGGCCCATACACGAGGGTGACTTCCTCGGACTCTCCCGGTCGCGGATCGAGGCGGTGGCTGCCACGGCACCCGAGGCGGCCACCAGCCTGCTCGGCCGCCTGATCGACGACGCCCACCACGAGATCGTCACCATCATCGAGGGCGAAGGGGCGGCGGCCGCCGACACCAGGGCGATCACCGAATGGCTCTCCGAGCACCAGCCCGACGTGACCGTCGAGGTCCACCACGGCGGCCAGCCCCTCTATCCCTACCTGTTCAGCATCGAGTGAAATGCCCGGCGGCGCCCGTGGCTGCCCTATCGGGCAACCGGACCTCGCTAAGATCTGGCACTGATACCGTCGAGAGGCCGGGGAGCATCCATGGGGCACGAACAGGTCAGGGACCGTACGCCCGGGATCGGCCCGGCCCGATCGGCCAGGGCGCCCGAGTCCTCTAAGTCCTCCAAGTCCTCCAAGGTGGTCTCGCGCCCCGGCGGCGTCGACCCCACGCGCCCCGGCAGCTTGCATTCCGCAGAGGGATTGCTGGCGATGCAGCGCACGGCGGGCAACAGCGCCGTGCTGGCCGCCGTCGGCCGTCAGGGCGGCGTCGGAGGCCTGGCACGGCCGTCTGGCAGCCTGGCGGCTCGGGCGCGGAGCCCACTCGGCGAATCCCGAGCATGTGGCGCGACCTGCGGGCACACCCATGGTGACGGGCTCGCCGTCCAGCGCCACTCGTCGTGGGAGCACAGCCTGCTCGGTGATGCCAAGCCCGACGTGCTGGCCAAGATCGGGACCTGGCAGGACCTCGTCACCCAGACCGAGCGCGAGGGCACCTTCGTCGGAAGCAGCAACCGCTGGTACAAGGTCAACCCCAAGAAGGCGACGGTGCTCGGCACCCCCAAGCAGCAGGTCGGCTCGGTCGACACCAATCTCCCGGGCGTGGGGGTGGTCGCCAAGGGCGAGGTCATGCACGTGCTCGTCCAGGAGATGGCCCGGGTGGCCAAGTGGCAGACGAGCCCGCCCACCGAGGCATCCACCGATGAGCCCTACAAGAAGTCCAAGAAGGACCCGGAGTTCGAAGTGGTAACGGTGAGGTTGCCGGCCACCGACCCCACCAAGTCGCTGCTCGTGACCTACGGAGAGCTCAACACCCTGGCCGACTTCTACGGGAGCCTGGAGATCATGAAGTCGGCCGCCCCCAAGCAGCGCCTCGAGATCGTCCAAAGCGTGCGCAAGGAGACGTTCCTGCGCCTCAAGGAGATCTACTCGAAGCTGAACGACAGCCTGACCAAGACCGAGAAGAAAAACCAGGACGTCATCGACGCCAAGGAGATGTACTCGGACAACAAGTTGGACAAGACGTCGTTCAAGGGCGCCGCCGTACCGGACTTCATCAGCGGCAAGGCAGGCCAAGCCGACCTGCTCGCCGGTGACAAGCCCGTCATCGGCCAGGGTATCGGCGCCGGCGGCGGGACCAATGCCTACGGCGCCACCCTGGCCCGCAACGCCTGCCACTTCGTGCCCGAGAGCTGGCACGCGTGGGCCGGCTACCACGACGCGGCCATCACCGCGGCGCGCGACTCGAGGGCGGCGTTGCGCAAGGCCAAGACCATGAAGGCGGCTATTGCCAAGGAGGACTACAGCGCCCGGCCCGGCGACAAGCTACAAGCCGACGAGGATCTGGCCGAGGTCGAAGCGCAGGTCTCCGAGCGGGCCAACGAGGCTTTGCTCAACAACGGTTTCGGTGACCACTACCTCCAGGACTCCTACGCGGCCGGTCACATGATCAACAAGACCCAGATCATGCAGTGGTACGTCGAGTACATCGACAAGAACGACGAGTGGGACTACTTCAAGGACGACAACTGGCGGCGGGTCCAGCAGATGGCCTACGGCCAGGGCGGCCTGGTCGCCGCCGGCCAGTACGACAAGTCCAAGGTCAAGGGCGCCGACCCGACCGACGCCCACCCCAACCTGCCCCGCAACCCCCAGTCCGTGGAAAATATCGGCGGCGACGACTGGATGGTCCGCTTCGCCGCGCTGGGCCTCCAAGTGCCGCCGTCGCTGCGGACCCCCGGCAGCCCCGAGCGCGCCGTCATCGAGTGGTGGCAGCGGGCGTCGGCGCGCGACGGCGACCGGCGCACGCTGACCGGCGCCGACCTGCTCGCCGGGTCGGCAGGGAGGGCACTCGGCCAGCCTGCGCTCGAGGGCGCCATGCTGAACCTCCTGGCCGATGGCATCGCCCGCACCGACGAGGCCAACGACACCCGGGGCAAGTACATGCAGTCAGGGTTGGGCGGCGCCCGCTTCCGCGACTTCACGGGCTGCACGTTGCTGTTGCGGTCCGACTACGTCCCGAAGGACCTGGCCAAGTTCAAGTCGGCGCTGGCGCATAGCAAGCGTGGTAACGACGCCCAATACCAGAAGATGGCTGCGTCGGTGACCTACGGCGACTTCATGCTCTTCATGGAGAGCGGCTTCATCCAGAAGGCCACCAACGCCCTGCACGACGTATTCTGCGCCGGGGGCCTAACCGTCCTCACGCAGGCGGGCGGTCGGGCGTTCAAGGTCTACGGCGACGATGCCATGTTCAAGGCGGGTAGCAGCGAAGGCGTCAAGGAATCAGGGATCACCGCCAACATGTCGCGTGACTCCATCATGTCGATCATCAACACCGGCGACGACGGGGGCAAGACAACCGCGAGCATCTTGGACCGGCTGCCCAGCCGGGTGCAGTTCAAGAACACCAACGGGGCGGTCATCGACGAGCCCATCGAGACGTGGCACAACTCGAACAAGCGGGGCTACCTGAAGGACCAGTGCATGACGACGGTTTTCCCGGACATGAGCGGGAGCTTCATGCAAAAGATCGTACCCGGCGTCTTCGGCAGCTCGCTCGGCACCATCACCAGGGACAGCAACGTGCACGGCCAGGACGCCTTCTGACGGGCGGCTAGTCGGACCGTTCCGGCCGGCGGTCGGCGATACTGGCCCCATGGGACGGACATATCCGGTCATTGACGAGCGCCTCGCCGCCTGGTTCGGCGCCCAGCCCGTGTTTTTCGTGGCCACCGCAGCGGCGGGCCCGGACGGCTCGGTGAACTGCTCGCCGAAGGGCAACCGCGGCGAGTTCGCGGTAGTCGACGGGCGCACGGTGGCCTACCTCGACCAGACAGGTAGCGGAATCGAGACCGTCGCCCACCTCCGGGAAAACGGTCGCATAGTGGTGATGTTCTGCGCCTTCGACGGACCCCCGAGGATCGTCCGGCTCCACGGAGCGGGCCGGGTCGCGCTGGCGGGTACCCCAGAATTCTCGTCACTGGCGACCAACTTCGGGGGGGCCGACGGTGTGGGTGTTCGCTCCATCGTCGTGGTCACCGTTGCCCGCATCGCCGACTCCTGCGGGTACGGCGTTCCGTTGATGACCTTCGAGGGGCACCGGCCGACCATGGACGAGTGGTCTGCCCGCAAGGGCCCCGAGGGCATCCGCTCCTACTGGCAGGAAAAGAACACCACCAGCATCGACGGCCTCGCCGGCCTCAGCGGGCTCGAGGGCGTCGACTGGTGAGATCGCTGACGGCGCTGGCCGACATCGACGTCGAGCGGCTCCGCGGTGTGGGGGAAGCCAAGCGGGCCGCTCTGGGCGACGCCGGGATCAACACCGTGCTCGACCTGCTCACCCACTACCCGCGCCGCTACCTCGACCGCAGCGCCCAGGCCAAGATCGCCGAGCTCGGCGACGGGCAAGAAGCGACGGTCCTCGCCGAGGTCAAGAAGGTGGCCGGCCGGCGCACCCGCCAGGGTCGGGCGCTCGTGGAGATCGACGTGTTCGACGGGGCGAGCTACATGCACGTGGTGTTCTTCAACCAGGCGTGGCGCTCCCGGCAGCTGTCGGTCGGCATGTCGGTGGTGCTGTTCGGCAAGGTCGACCGCTACAAGGGGCGTCGCCAGATGACCAACCCGGTCGTAGACCTCGTCGGCGACCGCACCGGCCGAATAGTCCCCGTCTACCCGCAGTCCGAGAAGCTCGGCCTGACGAGCTGGGAGATCGGAGGGTGGATCTCCGAGGCCATCGACCGTGCCGGCGAGCTGGTGGATCCCCTGCGCCGGGAGTGGCGGGACCGATTGGATCTGGTGGGCCGTTCATGGGCCATGACCCAGATCCACCTTCCCGAGTCGATGGGCGCGGCCACCGTCGCGCGCCGGCGGCTGGCCTTCGACGAGCTGTTGCGGCTCCAGATGATCCTGGTGATGCGCAAGCGTGCGGTGGAGAGGGATTCCATCGGTATCCGGCACCGGATCGACGGGGAACTCGTACGCCGGTTCCGCGAGGGCCTCCCTTTTCCCCTCACCTCCGCCCAGGAGAGGGCGATCGCGGAGATAGACGCCGACCTGGCAGGTCCCCGACCCATGCACCGGCTCCTCCAGGGTGACGTGGGTGCGGGGAAGACGGTGGTGGCGGTGGCGGCGTTGCTCGACGCCGTCCAAGGCGGCCATCAGGGGGCGCTCATGGCGCCCACGGAGGTGCTGGCCGAGCAGCACCATGCCGGGGTCCGTGCCCTGCTCGAGGGGCTGGCCGTGCCCGCCGAGGGCCACCAGGCGCGCCCGGCCGGCGCTGGAGGCCACGAGCCGCGCCCGGCCGGCGCTGGAGGCCACCAGCCGCGCCCGGCCGGCGCTGGAGGCCACCAGCAGAGCTCCCTGTTCGCCGACCGGCCCCTGCGCGTCGCCCTGCTCACCAGCCGGGCTGGCGCCGCCGAGCGGAGGCGACTGCACGCCGACCTCGCGGGGGGGACCATCGACATCTGCGTCGGCACCCACGCCCTGCTCACCGAGGGGGTGGCGTTCGCCTCCCTCGGGGTGGTGGTTATCGACGAGCAGCACCGCTTCGGGGTGGAGCAGCGATCCGCCCTGCGCGAGAAGGGCGACGGGACAGCGGTGCCCGACGTGCTGGTCATGACGGCCACTCCCATACCGCGCACCGCCGCCATGACCGTCTACGGCGACCTCGATACCACGGTCCTCGACGAGCTCCCCCCCGGGCGCACGCCGATCGTCACCACCTGGGCCCGTGGAGCCGCCCAGGAGGACGAGGCATGGAAGCGCGTGCGTTCCGAGGTCGGCGAAGGACGCCAGGCGTACGTGGTCTGCCCCCTCGTGGAGGGCTCCGAGCGCGTCCAGGCCCGCTCGGCCAGCGAGGAGCGCGACCGTTTGGCCGGGGGGGAGCTGGCCGGGCTGCGACTGGGCCTCCTCCACGGCCAGCTGCCCGCCCGAGAGAAGGAGGAGACGATGGGCTCGTTCCGCCGGGGCGAGGTCGACGTCCTCGTGGCCACGACGGTGATCGAGGTGGGGGTGGACGTCCCCGGCGCCACCGTGATGGTGATCGAGGACGCCGATCACTTCGGCATCGCCCAGCTCCACCAGCTGCGGGGGCGGGTGGGACGGGGCGCCGACCCGTCGTGGTGCTACCTGCTCGCCGACGGCATAGACCCCGACGCCCCCCCGTCGGACGCGTCAGCGCGCCTGTCGGCCCTGGAAGGCTCGACCGACGGCTTCGAGCTGGCCGAGGTCGACCTGGAGCTGCGCGGGGAGGGCACCATCCTCGGCGCCAGGCAGAAGGGCGTCACCGACCTAAAGCTGGCCTCACTGCGCTGCGATCGAGAGCTGGTGGTCGCGGCACGCCAGGTGGCTTTCGCCATCGTCGACACCGACCCGTTCCTGGACCGCCATGGTGATCTGGCCGACGAGGTGCGGTCAATGGTCGATGACGACGACCGCGAGTTCCTGTTCAAGAGCTGAACCGCGGGCGTCACTCGGTGTCCGGTACCACCAGGTCCCAGCGGTCGAGGCAGTCCTCGCAGCGGTAGGCGACCACGTCGCCCGGTCTCGGTGGGTCGTCCGGTGCCCACGTCGTGAGGAGGTGGGCACGCCCCAGACAGTCGATGCACGTGATGATCTCTTCGGGCCCGGGCGGGGGACCTGGTCGGCCGGCGGGGGAGGAATTGTCCATGGGGGACCAGTGTGTCCTCCAGGTAGCCTGCAGCGTGCGCGTTGTCGCCGGCGTCGCCAGGGGACGATCTCTGCGCGCCCCTGCGGGCAGGGGCACCCGACCCACCTCCGACCGCGTGCGGGAGGCCATGTTCGACATGGTCGGGGCCGCCATGGACCTCGAGGGAGCGGTGGTCGTCGACCTGTTCGCCGGTACCGGCGCTCTGGGGATCGAGGCCCTGTCGCGCGGTGCGAAGCACGCCACCTTCGTCGAAACCGGCCGCGCCGCCCTCGCTGCCATAAATGCCAACCTGGCAATGCTCGCCCTCGGACCGGAGCGGGCGACGGTCGTCATCGGCGACGCCCTGCGGTGGGCGACGGCAGCGGATGGGGTCGCTTCGGCCGACCTGGTATTGGCCGACCCCCCCTACGCCTTCGACCGCTGGAGCGACCTTCTCGCCTCCTTGGCCGGTTGGGCGGGGCTGGTCGTGATCGAGAGCGGGACGCCGATCGGACTCGGCGATCGTTGGACACGCGTCCGTGAGCGGCGGTACGGCGCTACCGTGGTGACCATCGCCGGGCCGGTACCGTCTGGCGCCGCGCCCGCAGAACCGCAGGTCGCGCCCTGAAGCCGAGGGTCTCGCTCGTGGAACCGAAGGTCTCGCTCGTGGAACCGAAAGGTGGGATGTGAGGATCGCCCTGTATCCGGGATCGTTCGACCCATTCCACAACGGGCACCTTGAGATAGTGGAGATGGCCGCCAAGATGTTCGATCGTGTCGTCGTGGCGCCCACGCGCAACCCCCAAAAGGGCGAGCCTCTCTTCACCCTGGACGAGCGTTTGGCGATGATCGAGGCGTCGATCGCCCACCTCGACAACGTCGAGATCGACTCGTTCTCCGCCCTGGTGGTCGATATGGCGACCCGTATAGGCGCCGACGTGATAGTTAAGGGCCTGCGAGTCGCCTCCGATGCCGAGGCCGAGCTCCAGCAGGCCCAGATGAACAAGGCGGTGGCGGGCGTCCAGACCCTGTTCATCCCGTCGGCGTCGGAGCACTCGTTCATCGCGTCGAAGTTCGTCCGAGACTTTGCTCGCTTCGGGGGCGCCAACCGGATAGGCAGTCTGGTGCCCGAACCCGTCTTCGTGGCCCTCAAGGAGAAGTTCGCATGATTCGGATACCGCGATGAGCACGCTCGACTCGAGACCCGATCCGGTCGACACCGAGACCCTGGTGCGCCGGGTGATCGACCTCATCGGTGGGACCCGCACGCTGCCGCTGTCGTCGTCGGTGAAGCTGGACAACAAAGACGAGCTCCTCGAGATGCTCGAGGACGCCTGCGCCCGCCTGCCCGACGAAGTCAAGCAGGCCCGCTGGATGATGAAGGAGCGCGACGACTACCTCCACAAGGTCCAACGGGAGGGGGAGGACATCCTCGAGGCCGCCCGCCTGCGCGCCGAGCGGATGGTGCAGCGCACAGAGATCGTCCGTGAAGCCCAGCATTCCGCCCGCCGGATCGTCGAGACGGCCGAGGACGAGGCCCGACGCCTGCGCCTGGAGGCCGAGGACTATTGCGACCAGAAGCTGGCCGCATTCGAGATCGTGCTCGAACGCACGGCCAAGACCGTCCACGCCGGCCGCCAGAAGCTGTCCGCCACCTCCGGACCGGTGGTGAACGGCCCTGCTTCGGGTATCGCCGGCATCGAGTCGGACGACGACACGCTCGGCGGTCCCGAGGGCTTCTTCGATCAGGACCGCCTGTAGATTGGAGGCACAGCCTGGGCTGTTTTCACCCGGGATGTCCGTCGTTCGTCAAGCGTCGTCTGCCCATCGCTTTTCAGCCCATGACCGTGAGCCCCTTTCTCGTTCCGATCACAAGCCTGCGGCGAACCCCCGGTGCCCGACGGGAGGAGCACCGGCGGGGGCCCCTCGGTGCCGCTGACGGCACGAGCGCCCTCGAGGTGACCGCAAGCGGGGTCCCTGCCGGCTCCGACGTGGTCGTGGACGTGGTCCTCGAGGTGGTCTACGGCGGCATCGTGGTCACCGGCACCGTGGCGGCGGCCTGGGAGGGGGAGTGCCGGCGCTGCCTGCAAACCGCGCGGGGCGGCCTGCGTGGCGAGGTCCGCGAGGTCTACCGACCGCACGCCGCCGGCGAGCCGGCGGACGAGGAGACGTATCCACTCGGCGCCGACCACCTGGACCTGCGCCCCCTGGCCAGGGACGCCGTCCTCCTGGAGCTGCCGCTTGCCCCTCTGTGCCGCCCTGGCTGCGCCGGCCTGTGCCCGATCTGCGGGGCCGACCTCAACACCGACCGCTGCGCCTGCCCGCCGGCCCTGAGTGACCCGCGGTGGGCGGCCCTCGACGCCCTCAGGGGCGGGTCCTCCCATCGTCGCTGAGCGCCGCCGGCCCGGGCGGCCGATCGTCTAAACTCCCAAGGTCCGCCCGCCGGGACCACCGGTTTTGCGTCCGGTGCTCCCTCAACGTGCCGGACCGCTGCGACAGGAGCAACTCGATCATGGCCGTCCCCAAGAAGAAGACCTCGAAGTCGAAGACCCGCAGCCGCCGCGCCAGCGCTTGGACCCTCTCGATACCGCCCCGCAGCGTCTGCCCACAGTGCCGCCACGCCAAGCTGCCCCACGTGGTGTGCCCGACTTGTGGCTGGTACAAGGGCCGCCAAGCCGTCGACGTCAGCTGACGACGTCGACAGGGTGACCGACCCCACTGCCCTGCCCGTGGCCGTGGACGCCATGGGGGGTGATTTCGCCCCGGACGAGATAGTCGCCGGCGCCCGCCGGGCGGCCGACGAGCTCGGCATCGCCGTCGTGCTGGTCGGTGATCCGGACCGCCTGGGTGACCCCGGGCTGCCGGTGCTGGCGGCCCGCGAAATCATCGAGATGCACGAGGACGGTGCCCGGGGGGTGCGGACAAAGAAGGATTCCTCCCTGGTGCGAGCGGCCGAGGCCGTCCGCGACGGTCGGGCCTGCGCGATGGTGAGCGCCGGCAACACCGGTGCGACCATGGCCAGCGCCCTGCTGCGCATGGGTCGCCTGAAGGGCGTGGGACGTCCCGCCATCGCAACCACGATCCCCGTGCCGGGGTCCACCCCCACCGTGCTTCTCGATTCGGGTGCCAACTCGGAGTGCAGCGCGGCGTGGCTGGTCCAGTTCGCCCAGATGGGCTCCGCTTTCTGCCGGGACCGCTTCGGCATCACCAAGCCTCGGGTCGGCCTTCTGTCCATCGGCGAGGAGGAGACCAAGGGGAGCCCCCTCGTGAAGGAGACCCACGCCCTGCTGGCCGCAGGGCGCGCCGGTCCTGACGTCCACTTCCTCGGCAACGTCGAGGGGCGCGACGTGATGTCCGACCAGGTGGACGTGGTGGTCACCGACGGATTCACCGGCAACGTGGTGCTCAAGACCCTCGAAGGCGGTGTGAAGTTCGTGGTCGACCGCGTGCTCGGCGCCATGACCGAAACCGAGGAGGGGCGCCAGGCCGCCAAGATCCTCCTGCCCGCCTTGGCGCCGCTGGCGGCGGAACTGGACCCTGACACCTACGGCGGTGCTTTGCTGCTCGGGGTCGACGGGGTGTGCATAATCAGCCACGGATCGTCGAAGGCGACGGCCGTCGTCAACGCCGTGCAGGTCGCCCACGACGCCGTAAGCCACCAACTCGTGGCCCAGCTCCAAGCCGCCATCGCCGTTTGAGAACCCGGTCCGGCACATGGCGCTACCAGCGGAGTACATTTCTCCTCGTCGCTACCCGTCCCGAGGAGTCCAACGCCGCCTTGCCCGCCGAGACCCATGTCGAGCAGTCCCCTCTCGACCGCCAAGCCGTATTCGAACTGATCCGAGGTTGCCTGGCCGACATCCTAGAGGTGAGCCCGCAGAGCATCACCGAGAGCGCTTCGTTTAGCGACGACCTGGGGGCGGATTCGCTCGCCCTGATCGAGCTGGTGGAAGCGCTGGAGGAGGAACTCGGGGAGCGCTCAGTCGGGTTTCGCATCGACGACGAGGACCTCGAGGATCTGAAGACGGTCCGCGACGCGGTCGACTACGTGGTAGCCAAGCTCGGCGCCTCGTGACCGTGGGAAGAGGCGCGCCCTGAACGGAGACCTCGAGCGCCGCTCGGAGATGAGCGTCCTGGCCGCCCGTCTCGGCTGGCAGGAGGGCGAGTTGCTCGTCCAGGCCTTGTCGCATCGCTCGTGGTGCGCCGAGAACTCGCGCTACCAGTCGAATGAACGCCTGGAGTTCCTAGGTGATGCGGTTCTCGGGCTCATCGTGACCGACCACCTGTTCCGCACCTACCCGGGCTTGCCGGAGGGAGAGCTGGCCAAGGTGCGCGCGTCGCTGGTGAGTTCCGCCGCCTTGGCCGAGGTGGCCGCCGAGCTGTGCGTGGGCGATGCGCTCCTGCTCGGCAAGGGTGAGGACAGCTCGGGCGGACGGGAGAAGCCATCGATTCTCGCCGACGCCATGGAGGCGCTCATCGGTGCCCTCTACATAGATCGAGGTGGCCCCGCGGCGGGGCAGCTGGTCATGGCCCTCCTCGGGGATCGCATCGCCGCCGCCGCCGCCGGACCCGGTGGCCAGGATTACAAGACGCGCTTGCAGGAACTGTGCGCCCGCCTCTTCGACCAGCTACCCGCCTATTCGGTGAGTGAACGGGGCCCGGACCACGCCAAGCACTTCGACGCCGTCGTCCACGTGACCGGGCGCCCGCGCGGGCGCGGCCACGGTCGCTCGAAGAAGCAGGCCGAGCAGGCCGCAGCCCGGGTGGCGTGGGAGGACCTGTGTGCCGACGGACCGACCGGTCCGTTGACCGACCCATTGACCGACCCGTCGAGTGGAGATCCGGGGGCGCCTCCGAGCGACGGGAGCATCGGCGTCGCCGATCTCGACGGTCCGCCGAGCGGTCGGGCGACGGTGGACGCGGGTCGCTGCACCCCGCGTCCGAGCTGAGGAGGCGCCGTGCCAGAGCTTCCCGAAGTGGAGACGATCCGACGCGACCTCGACAAGGAGTTCGTCGGCAAGCGGATCAAGAAGGTGGAAGTTACGGGCGCCCGCAGCGTCCGGCGCCACCCTGACGCCGGCGAGTTCGTCGCCCGGGTCGAGGGTCGCCGGTTGAAGAGCACGGTCCGGAGGGGCAAGTACCTGCTGTTGAGGCTGGACAGCGGCGACGTCGTGGTCGTGCACCTGGGCATGAGCGGTCAGCTCCTGCGCAGCGACGCGAAGGAGGCGGTGTCCAAGCACACCCACGTCGTGTTGAGCTTCACCGGCGCCGGCCAGCTCCGCTTCGTGGACCCCCGGACCTTCGGCGAGCTGTTCGTCACCGTTCCCGAGGCCATCGAGGAGGAAGTTCCCGAGTTGGCCCACCTCGGCTTCGATCCGATCGAGGAGCAGGTCCCATGGACGCGTTTCGCCCAGCTGCTGGCGGTGCGCCGGGCCAAGCTAAAACCGCTGCTCATGGACCAGCGTTTCATCGCGGGCATCGGCAACATCTACGCCGACGAGATCCTCTTCAACGCCGGCCTTCGCCCGGACCGCTCCTCGGACAAGCTCACCAACCAGGAGATCAGGCGCTTGTACCGCTCCATGATCGAAACGCTCCAGGAGGCGATCAAGCACCGCGGGTCGTCTCTTGGCGACCAGCAGTACCGGGACCTGTTCGGGGAGATAGGCGAGTTCCAGCGACTGCACAACGTCTACGACAGGGAGGGCCAGGCTTGCCCCCGCTGCCGCAGCACCATCGCTCGCATCAAGGGCAACGGGCGCAGCACCTTCCTGTGTCCGCAATGCCAGGTCTGAGCTGCCAGCCGTTTCAAGCTGCCATTAGCTGGCGCACGGAGTCCAGGGCCAAGTCGACGTCGTGCGACCCGACGTCGAGATGGGTGACGAAGCGCACCCGGCCCCCGCCGGCCAGACTGGCGCGGACGCCCGTGTCACGGAGCAGCCGGGCCACGAATGCCTCGGGTCCGCCGGGCCAGCCAGGTACGCGGAACACCACTATGTTGGTCTCGACCGTCGCGGGGTCGAGATCGATCCCGTCGACGCTGGCCAGTCCCTCGGCCAGGCGTCGGGCGTTGGCGTGATCCTCGGCTAGGCGCTCCACGTGATGGTCCAAGGCGTAGGTCGCGGCGGCGGCGATGACGCCTGCTTGGCGCATCGCACCCCCCATGCGCTGCTTCAGGCGCCACGCCTCATCGATGAACGCCTCGTCGCCGGCCAGGGCGGCGCCGACGGGAGCCCCCAGACCCTTCGAGAAGTCGATCCACGCGCTGTCGAAGGGAGCCACCACCTCCGCGGCCGTGGTCCCGGTGGCGACGGTGGCGTTGAACAGGCGGGCACCGTCGAGGTGGGTGGCCATTCGCCGCGTCAGCGCCACCTCGGTGACGGCCTTTATCTGCTCGGGGCGCCAGCAGGTTCCCCCTGCCAGGTTGGCGGTCTGCTCCACCCATACCAGCCTGGGGTGAGGGGCGTAGCGGGTCACAGGCGAGAGCGCCGACTCGAGCTGGGCGGCGCTGTACACGCCGCGTTCACCGTCGAGCGCGCACGGCTGGGCGCCGGCGAGGGCGCTGCCTCCGCCCGCCTCGGAGTGGAGGGGATGGGCGCTGCTGTCGCAGTAGAACTCGTCGCCCGGCCGGCAGTGCACGGCGAGCGCGATCTGGTTGCACATGGTCCCCGACGGCAGGAACACCGCTGCCTCCAACCCGAGGACCTCGCACACGCGCTCCACCAACTCGTTCACGCTCGGGTCCTCACCCTTCTGCTCGTCGCCGACGGGGGCGTACGCCATGGCACGGCGCATGCCCTCGGTGGGCCGGGTCAGGGTGTCGCTGTAGAGGTCGACTCTTATCGGTTCCGTCGCCGGGCGGGGGATGTAGGCACGGTCGGTCACCACACCATCTTGGCATCCAGTGTCCGCCAGACGACCCCGGGACACCGGCTAGCCTCGGCGGTGCGTGTTCTTGAAGTCGTTGACCCTCAAGGGGTTCAAGTCCTTCGCCGACACGACCACCCTCGAGTTCGAGCCCGGGGTGACCGTCGTGGTCGGGCCCAACGGCAGCGGCAAGTCCAATATCGTGGACGCCGTCGCTTGGGTCCTCGGTGCCCAGGGGCCGAGGACGGTTCGCTCGGCCAAGATGGAAGACGTCATCTTCGCCGGCACCCCGAAGCGGGGCGCCCTGGGGCGGGCGGAGGTGTCTCTCACCATCGACAACAGCGCCGGCATCCTGCCCATCGAGTTTTCCGAGGTCACGGTCACCCGGACCCTGTTTCGCACCGGGGACTCCGAGTACGCCATCAACGGCGTGCCCTGCCGCCTGCTCGACGTCACCGAGCTGCTGTCCGATTCCGGCGTAGGGCGCCAGCAGCACGTGATCGTCTCCCAGGGGAACCTCGATTCCGTGCTCAACGCCCGGCCCGAGGAGAGACGCCTCATCATCGAGGAGGCGGCGGGGATACTGAAGTACCGACGGCGCAAGGAGAAATCGGAGCGCCGCCTGGAGTCCACCGAGGCGAGCGTGACGCGGCTCCAGGACCTGTTGCGCGAGGTTCGCCGCCAGCTCCGCCCCCTGGAGCGCCAGGCCGGCGCGGCCCGGCGCCACGGCGACCTGGTGGCCGAGTTGACTGCCGTGCGCCGCTTCCTGGCCGGGCGCGAGCTGGCTACCATCGAGGGGCGCCTGGTCAGTGCCGCCCAGTCCCGCGCCGAGCTGGGGCATGCCGAGGGCGAGCTGCGCGACCTGCTCAGCCGGCTCGACGCCGATGTCGCCTCCGCCGAGGTGGCGTTGTCGGGGGTCAAGCAACGAGACGATCAAGCTGACCTGGGCGAGGCCCTCTCGGGCGGGGAGAGAGTACGGGCCCGGGCCGGGGGCCTGGTTGCCCTCCTCTCCGAGCGACGTCGCTCGATCGCACGTGATCGGGCCGTCACCATCGACCAGGACGTGGTGTCCAGCTTGGAGGGCGAGTCCGCCGACCTGCATGCCCAGCTCGAAGCGAGCGACCGCGACGTCGCCAGTCTTTTACCGCAGTCCGAGGAGCTGGCGGACGCGGAGGCGACCCTTGCAGACGAGATCGAGGAGCTGGATCGACGCTGGACTCACGACGTGGGGCGCGAGGCTGACCCATTGGCCGAGGTGCGCCAAGAGCTGGGCGCGCTGCGCGCCGTGGTCGAGCGGGACGCGTCGGAGGTACGCCGCCTCGAGGCACGAGCCCACTCTGTCCTGCCTCGCGCCGCCCGCCTCGACGCCGACGGCCAACGCCTACGTCAGGTCGTCGACGACTGCGAGCGGTCGACGGCGCCCCTGATCGCCGCCCTCGCCGCTGCCACCGAGGTCCTCGGCCGGTGCGAAGCCGACCAGGCCGAAGCGGATGAAGCCCACAGGCGGGAGGACCGGGACCACCACCGCTGGTCGGCCAGGGCCGAGGCGCTGGGGCAGGCGCTGGACGAGGCCCGGGCCCGGGCGGGGGCTGAGCGGTTGGGGGCCGTGGACGGTGTGGTCGGTACGCTTCTGGAGCTGGTCGAGGTCGACGCCGGCTTCGAGACGGCGTTCGAGGTGGCTGCCGGCGAGGCGATCGCCGCGGTGGTGGTGGGCGGGGTGGGGGCGGCCCGCCGGGCGCTGGATCACCTGGCCGCTGTGGGCTCGGGGGGAGCGGTGGTGGCCCTGCCCGACCGCCCCGGGATCGACGCCGAGGCCCCGGCGAGCAGCGCCGGCGAGGCGGGGAGTAGCGCCGGCGTCATGCCATCGCGACGAGGCAGCGCCGTCGCCACATTGCGCGGTCATGTCCGAGCGGTGCTGCCCGCGGTCAACACGCTGCTCGACGGGCTCCTCGCCGGCGCCGTGGTGGTCGACGGGGGTTGGGCCGAGGCCGTCGACCTGGCGCTCGAACATCCGGAGCTCACGGTGGTCACCCGGGGCGGGGACCGTTGCGCGGGCGGGGTGTGGCGCACCGGGGCGTCGACGTCGGGCGCAACCGGCGCAGCACTGGAGGAGGCCCGGAGCCACGCCGATCGGCATGGGGCGGCGGCTCGTTCTCGGCGGGCTGAGCTGGACGCCGCCAACCAGGCGTTGGGCGCGGCCCGAGCCGGGAGGGCGGAAGCGGCACAGGCGGTCGACGCCAACGACGCTCAGCGCCGGGCCGCGCTCGACGCCGCCGCCCGCTGCGAGCTGCAACTCCAAGAGGCCCGCTCTGACGCAGAGGCGGCGGTGACCCAGCACCGGGAGACGAGAGCCCGCCTGGAGCGCGAGCAACAACGGATGAAGGAGTTGGAGGAGGGCGTTCCTGCCCTCGAGCGCCAGGCCGCGGTCCAGTCGCAGCACGCGCTGGCCGAACGGGCGGCGCGCGCCCGGGTCGGAGAGCGAGTTGCGGCGGTGGGCGCCCTGCGCCGCGACCTCGAGGTTCGCGCCGCCGGAATCGAGGAGCGCCGGGGCATGCTCACCCGGCGTCTGGCCGAGATCGACGCCCGCCTGCGCCGCAACGTGGCGGAGCGGGACGAGGCGGCGGCACGGAGGGAGCTCCTCGAGCGCCAGGATGTGGCCACCGGGCGGCTCTTGGGGTCTGTCACCGCTCGCATGGACGCGGTGGAGCGAGTGGTGGACGTGCTGCGCACCACCCGGCGCCAGGAGGCGGAGGCCACCCGGGCGCTAACCGAGCGCCTCGAGCAGCTGCGGCGCCAGCGAGTTGCGGCCGAGCGACACCTGTCGGAGCTGCGCGAACGGGTGGGACGGGCCGAGCTCGACGAGGCCGAGGCCCGCGTCCGCCTGGAGTCGCTCACCGACATGGTGCGTCGCGAACTCGACTGTGAGCCCGAGGCGACCCGCGAGGCGCAGTGCCCACCCATGCCGCCCGGGACGAGCCCGGCCAACCGGGCCCGCGAGCTCGAACGCGAGCTCCGCCTGCTGGGACCCGTCAACCCGCTGGCCCTCGAGGAGCACGAGGCTCTCGAGCAGCGCCACGAGTTCCTGCAGGCCCAGCTGGATGACGTTCGCGCCGCCCGACGGGAGCTGGGCAAGGTGATCCGGGCCATCGAGGCGGAGATCGTGGAGGTGTTCAGCGCGGCGTGGGCCGACGTGTCCGAAAACTTCGAGGCCCTCTTTGCGACCCTCTTCCCGGGCGGGCAGGGCCGGCTCCGCCTCACCGATCCCGACCGCCTGCTGGACACCGGCATCGAGGTGGACGCCCGTCCGTCGGGGAAGAACGTACGCCGCCTCTCGTTGTTGTCGGGCGGCGAGCGCAGCCTTACCGCCATGGCGTTCCTCTTCGCCGTGTTCCGCAGCCGCCCGTCGCCGTTCTACCTGATGGACGAGGTGGAGGCGGCGCTCGACGACGTCAACCTGCACAGGTTCTTGGACCTGGTCCACGAGTTCCGCCAGGAGGCCCAGCTCCTGGTGGTCAGCCACCAGAAGCGGACCATGGAAGCGGCCGACTGTCTCTACGGGGTGACGATGTCCCCGGGTGGATCGTCCCGGGTGGTCAGCGAACGGGTGACGGCGCCGAGCTGACCCGGGTACCGGGGCTGGCTCCGGGTCGCCCGGCGGTTCTTTTTTTGCACAAATCGACACCATTGCCGTCCGATACCGATTTGTTGCATGGTTAGGTACCGCCCGCCGCGCCCAAGTCGACAGCAGAAGGGCCAGAGCGCGATTTGATGTCGACTTCTGCCAGGTCCGGAGCCCGCTGGCGGGTAGGTAGGCTCGGCGGCCCATGGTCACGCTCATAATCGTGTTGGTGGCGGTGCTCGTGGTGGCCGTGGTCAGTTCGACCACGTTTTTGGTGACCGGCCGGCGCCGGCGCCGTGAGGTCGACGCTGCGCCTGCCGACCCCTCCCCAAGGAAGCAGGTAAGCGGCCGGGCTACGCCCCCTCGGCGTGGTCGTGCGCCGAGCGCCCCCCCGGCACCGCCACGCCCGGCGAGGCCTGTTCGCCCTTCACGGCCGCAGCGGCCAGCACCCCCGAGGCCCCCCGCGGCAAAAGGGCCGCCGGCCCCCCACGCGCCCCCAGCGCCGCCGGCCCCCCACGCGCCGCCGGCTCCAGAGGCACCCCCCGCGGCAAAAACCCCGCCGGCCGCCCCGCCGGCTCCAGAGGCACCCCCTGGCGCCGAGGCGCCACCGGCTCCAGAGGCACCCCCAGCGCCGCCGGCCGCCCCGCCCCGCTTCAGGGACCGCCTCGGCAAGACGCGGTCCCTCTTTGCCGGATACCTCGGCTCCATCCGTTCGCGCGACAAGATCGACGAGCGGACGTGGGAAGACCTGGAGGAAGCCCTCATCCTCGCCGACGTCGGTGTGGACGTGACCACCTCCACCCTCGCGGACCTTCGCCGCCGGATCAAAGACGAAGGCATCTCCTCGCCCGCCGCCCTGCTCGACGCCTTGAAGTCCGACCTCGTGTCCAAGCTCGACGGCGACCGGGAGCTTCACTATGACGACGGCGGGCCGAACGTGTGGCTGTTCGTCGGGGTCAACGGGGTAGGCAAGACCACGACCATCGGCAAGGTCGGCCAGCGCGAGCACGCCGAGGGCCGCACGGTTGTCATGGCGGCCGGAGACACCTTCCGGGCCGCTGCCGCCGACCAGCTCGCACTGTGGTCCGAGCGCGCCGGCGCCGAAATGGTCCGGGGCAACGAGGGCGGGGACCCCGGTGCCGTCATCTTCGACGCAGTCGCCCACGCCGCCGCCAGGGGAGTCGACCTGGTGCTCGCCGACACGGCCGGTCGCCTGCACACCAAGGTCAACCTCATGGAAGAGCTCAAGAAGGTGCGCAGGGTGGCAGAACGGCCACCGGGACGGCTGAGCGAGGTGCTCCTCGTCATAGACGCCACCACCGGTCAGAACGGGCTCATCCAGGCCACCCAGTTCGCCGGCGCCGTGGGGGTGACAGGGGTGGTGCTCACCAAGCTCGACGGCACCGCGAAGGGCGGCATTGCCCTCGCCATCACCGCCGGTCTCGGCATTCCCATAAAGCTCGTAGGACTGGGAGAGGGACCCGCTGATCTGGTCGACTTCGACCCCCAGGAGTTCGTCGAGGCCCTCTTCGAACCGCTGGCCGAGACCGACTCCGTGGTGGGGTAGCCTGGCAGGCGGCGATGTTCGAGTCCCTAACCGATCGCTTCGACGCGATCTTCACCCGGGTCCGCGGGCGCGGCCGGCTAAGCGAAGCCGACGTCGACCAAGCGCTACGCGAGATCCGCCTGGCCCTGCTCCAGGCGGATGTCAACCTGCGCGTCGTGCGGGACTTTGTCGGCCGCATCCGCGAGCAACTCGTGGGCGCCGACCTCTCCCACAGCCTGGACCCGGCCCAGCAGGTCATCAAGGTGGTCAACTCCGAACTGGTTTCGATCCTCGGCGGCGAGACCCTCCGGGTGACTTACGCGCCACGGCCGCCCACCGTCGTCCTGCTCGCCGGCCTCCAGGGATCCGGCAAGACGACAGCGGCGGGCAAGCTGGCCCGCTGGTTCAAGGGTCAGGGTCGCAATCCCCTACTGGTGGGTGCCGACCTCCAGCGCCCCGCTGCCGTCGAACAACTCACGGTGCTCGGAGGCCAGGCCGGGGTTCCGGTGTTCAGCGAGGCCTCCGATCCGATCACCGTGGCCAAGAAGGGTCTCGAGGAGGCCGTACGCCTGGGGCGCGACGTGCTGATCGTCGACACCGCCGGACGTTTGTCGATCGACGCCGAGTTGATGGAGGAGGTGCGGCGGATCTCCGAGACCGTCGAGCCCCACTACACGTTCCTCGTGATCGACGCCATGACCGGTCAGGACGCAGTTGCCACCGCCGAGGCATTCCACCGCACCCTCGAGCTCGACGGCGTCATCTTGACCAAGGTCGACGGCGACGCCCGCGGGGGAGCCGCCCTGTCGGTCAAAGAGGTGGTCGGCCGGCCCATCGTCTTCCAGTCCACCGGCGAGAAGCAGGGCGACTTCGAGCTGTTCCACCCCGACCGGATGGCCGACCGCATCCTCGGCATGGGCGATGTCCTCACCCTCATCGAGCGGGCGGAGGCCGTCGTCGACCACGAGGAGGCGGAGGACGCCGCGGCGCGAATGCAGCGGGGCCAGTTCAGCCTCGACGACTTCCTCGACCAGATGCAGAACGTGAAGAAGATGGGTCCCATCTCGGGTCTGGTGGGCATGATCCCCGGCCTGCCCAAGGAGGTGCGTAACGCCCAGATCGACGACAGCATGCTCGGCCCCGTCGAGGCCATCATCCGCTCCATGACACCCGAGGAGCGGCGCGAGCCGGGCATCATCAACGGGTCGCGCCGTTCTCGCATCGCCCGCGGCAGCGGGACGTCTACCACCGAGGTCAACTCCCTGCTCGACCGCTTCAAGGAGATGCAGCGCTACATGCGCCAGATGGCCGGGATGCCCGGTATCGGGCGCCGCATGGCCAAGGCGACGGGCAAGTCCGGAGCCAGATCGAATAAAAAGGTCAACAACAAAAAGAAGAAGAAGAAGGGTCGCTGACGTTCCGTCGGCGATAATCGGGGCGAGACTCCCCCCTACCGAGAAGGACACATCAACGTGGCAGTAAAGCTCCGCCTCATGCGGATGGGCAAGAAAAAGCAACCCGTGTACCGGTTGGTGGCGGCGGACAGCCGCGCCCCGCGCGACGGGCGGTTCATCGAGATCCTCGGCACCTACGAGCCGCGGGTCGAGCCGACCCGAGTGGTGATCGACAACGAGCGGGTGCTGAGATGGCTGCGCCAGGGCGCCCAGCCGACGGAGACGGTGACCAGGCTCCTGAAGGCCTCCGGCGCCTACGACGAGTACCAGGCGGGCCGCCCGGCTGCCGCCAAGTGAGGAAGGTGCAGTGAGCGATCCCGATGCGGTGAGTGCCCCGACCGACGCCGGCGACGACCCGGTGCCGGCGTACCGGGGGGTGGAGACCGACGGTCCCGACGACGTCAACCGGCTCCCGGGCGGCAGGGCCCGTGCCGTGCTCACCTACCTGGCCCGCCAGATAGTGGACGACCCCGAAGGGGTCACCGTCGAGGCGTCCGAGGACGGGAGCGGTGTGCGCCTCGAGTTGTTCGTGGCTCCTGAGGACATGGGCAAGGTAATCGGCCGCAAGGGCCGTGTGGCCCAGGCGATCCGCGCCATCGTGCGCGCCGCCGCAGCACAGGAGGGTGTCCACGTCGTCGTCGACATCGTCGACTGAGTCGCGCGGGGAAGCGCTGAGCGGCCCGCCTGGACCAGGTCGGCCCCCACCGATGCTGGAGGTCGCCCGGGTGGTTCGGCCTCACGGACTCGGGGGCGACGTGGTGGTCGACGTCGTCACCAACCGCCCCGAACGGGTCTCCGCGGGTACTGAGCTCTACGCCAGCGGGCGGGCCGGCACGCCGGTGCCCGAAGTGCTCCACGTGGCCGCGTCCCGGGCCGTGCCCGGCGCCGGCACCCACTGCGATCGCTGGATCGTCCGCTTTGCCGGCGTGTCCGGACGGGAGGCAGCCGAATCACTGCGCGGCACGGTCCTGTCGGCCGCTCCCCTCGACGAAGCGGATGTCTTGTGGGTACATGAGCTGATCGGCGCCCAGGTGGTCGACACTGACGGCCAACCCCTCGGGTCGGTCTCTTCCGTGCAAGCCAACCCGGCGAGCGACCTGCTCGTCCTCGACGGCGGTGCGCTGGTCCCCCTGCGCTTCATCACCGATCGGGCTGAAGGCCGGTTGACGGTGGACCTACCCCCCGGTCTGCTCGACCTGTACTAGGGCCTGACCGACGCGACGACGTGCGCATCGACCTGTTCACGATTTTCCCCGCCCTGGTTGAAAACTGGCTCGAAGCCAGCCTCCTCGGCAGGGCCCGCCGGGCGGGCACCCTCGACCTGCGGGCGCACGACATGCGCGCCGGCGCTGCCGGGCCTCACCGCTCGGTCGACGACAGCCCATTCGGCGGCGGCCCCGGCATGGTCCTCGCCCCTGAACCGGTGTTCCGTGCGGTGGAGGCCGCCGCCCCCCCGCGCCCGCTGCTCCTCCTCGGTCCCGCCGGCCGGCGCTTCGACCAGCCCATGGCCAGGGACCTGGCGTCGCGGGCGGGCTTCTCGTTGCTGTGCGGTCGCTATGAAGGCGTCGACCAGCGCATCGCCGACCACCTGGTGGACGGCGAGGTCTCCATCGGCGACTTCGTACTGGCCGGTGGCGAGGTGGCGGCGCTGGCCGTGGTCGAGGCCGTCGCCCGCCTGGTTTCCGGCGTGATGGGCAACCAGTCCTCGGCGGACGAGGAAAGCTTCGCAGACGGGTTGCTGGAGTACCCGCACTACACCCGTCCGGCGGACTTCCGGGGCTGGCCCGTGCCCGAGGTGTTGCGCTCCGGCGACCACGCCCGGGTGGCGCGATGGAGGCGGGCTCGAGCGCTGGCCCGGACGCGAGACCACCGCCCGGACCTGATGGCGGCCCGTGGTGGTCTCAACGAGGAGGAGGCAGCCCTGCTCGCCGAGTTCGGCTTGGGACCGACCGTGGTGTGAGCGGAGGAGCGGACGCCCCGCTCGCCGATGGTGCCGCCGGTCCTCTATCCTGAGCCGTCCCCCCTCTGTGCCCCCCAACGACCGGGAGCAACGCGCCATGAAACCGACGGACCTCATCGATCGCGACAGCTTGCGCGCCGACATCCCCGACTTCGGGCCCGGTGACACGCTCAAGGTCCACGTGAGGGTGGTAGAGGGCAGCCGCGAGCGCGTCCAGGTGTTCCAAGGAGCCGTCATCCGCCGCCAGGGATCGGGTCTGCAGGAGACCTTCACGGTCCGCAAGCTCAGCTTCGGGGTAGGCGTGGAGCGCACCTTCCCCGTCCATTCTCCGGTCATCGCCAAGATCGAGGTCGCCACGCGGGGCGACGTCCGCCGGGCCAAGCTCTATTATCTTCGCGACAGGACGGGGAAGGCGGCGAAGATCAAAGAGAAGCGTACCGCCCGCTCCTGATCGGCAGGGCCATGAAGCGCCGCACGGCGCGAGTCGCGCTCGAGTGCGCCATCCTTCTCGTCGTGGCCGCCCTTCTCGCGACGGGGCTCAAGGCCTTCGTGGCCCAAGCGTTCTACATCCCCTCGGCGTCGATGGAACCGCAGCTACAGATAAACGACAGGGTCGTCGTGTCCAGGCTTGCCTACGACCTGCACGCCCCCCGGCGCGGTGACATCGTCGTGTTTCGCGCCCCGCCAGGGTTGGAGAAAGGCCCCGCCCCCCAAAGCGACCCTGTGCTCCGGGCGTTGGCCGACGCGGCACAGACGGTGGGCTTGGCGTCGTCCGGTACGGACCTGATCAAACGGGTCGTCGCCCTTCCCGGCGAGGCGGTGGAGGGGCGAGCGGGCCACGTCTGGATCGACGACCGGATTCTCGTCGAGCCGTACCTGCCGGCGGGCACCCTCACGTCCGCGTTCGGCCGATATGTCGTCCCCCGGGGCTTCGTGTGGGTCATGGGTGACAACCGCGACAACTCCGAGGACAGCCGCTACTTCGGCGCCATCCCCGTGTCGAGCATCGTGGGACGGGCCGTATGGCGGGTGTGGCCGCTGACCGACCTGTCGTTTCTCTGATCGTGCCTGCCGTAGCATGTAGCCATGAGCAGCGACTCCGTGAGGTTCCTTCGGTGAGCGCGGAGGATCTGGAGCGCTACGAGACCGAGATCGAGCTGCAGCTGTACCAGGAGTATCGGGCCGTGCTCCCCATGTTCCACTACGTGGTGGAGACCGAGCGCCGCTTCTATCTGGCCAACGAGGTCGACATGGAAGCCAAGGGCGAGGGGGCCCGTACGTTCTTCGAGATCCGTCTACGAGACGCGTGGGTGTGGGACATGTACCGGCCGGCGCGCTTCGTCTCGTCGGTGCGCGTGGTCACCTTCAAGGACGTGAACGTCGAAGAGCTGCCCGAAAAGGAGCTGTAGTTATCGCCGGTGCCGTCCCGGACCGTCGCGCGCTCGGTGCCCGGGGCGAGGAGCTGGCAGCTGAGTGGTACCGGGATCAGGGCTACCAGGTGGTGGCACGCAACTGGCGGTGCCGGGAGGGCGAGATCGACCTGGTCGTCCGCCAGGGCAGGGTGCTGGTGTTCTGCGAGGTGAAGGCACGCACCACCGACGCATTCGGCGTACCCGCCGAGGCGGTCAACCGCACCAAGCAGGCCCGCATCCGCCGGCTGGCCGCCCGCTGGCTGCTCACCGAGTCACCTGTGCGGCCCCGCCAGATCCGTTTCGACGTGGTCGCCGTATTGGGTGGCACCGTCGAGGTAATCGAGGGGGCGTTCTAGGAATGGGTCAACCAGGATAGCCGTCACACGCCCCCGGTAGCGTTGAGGGTGGCGCTCGTGGCCGGTGCACATGGCCTCCTCCCCAACCCGTCCTGTCCGGAGGCCGCAGTGCTAGCAACCATCGGTTCATCCACCCTCGTCGGCATCGAGGGTCGTCCGATCACGGTCGAGGTCCACGTATCGAGTGGGATCCCGTCGTTCTCGATCGTCGGTCTGCCTGACGCGTCTTGCCGGGAGTCGCGCGACCGTGTCCGCGCCGCGGTTACCTCCAGCGATCTGCGCTGGCCGCAGAGACGGGTGACCGTGAACCTTGCCCCCACCGGCTTGCGTAAGGGCGGAGCGGGGCTCGACCTGCCCATCGCCATCGCCCTGCTGGTCGCCGACGGCCAACTCGGTGCGGAGACCGTCGCCGAGGTCAGTTTTCTCGGGGAGCTCGGCCTCGACGGCACCATCCGAGGAGTCCCCGGAGTCCTGTCTCTCGTCGATGCCGTGGTGACACCCGAGGTCGTCGTCCCCGCCGCCAGCGCGATCGAGGCCACGCTGGTCGGCGGCCGGAGGGTGCGGCCGGCGTTCAGCCTGCGCAGCCTGGTGGCGGCCTTGAAGGGTGAGGACGGATGGCCGGATCTGCCCCCTTGCCCGGCCGTCGCCGAGTCGTCGCCGCCCGAGGACCTGGCCGAGGTTCGGGGCCAGGCGCTCGGCCGGGCCGCCCTGGAGATCGCCGCCGCGGGCGGCCACCACCTGCTACTGATAGGGCCGCCGGGAGCGGGCAAGACGATGCTCGCCAGGCGCCTCCCCGGGATCCTCCCCCCGCTGACGCCCGCAGAGGCAATCGAGGTGACCCGTATCCACTCGGCGGCGGGCGTGAGCCTGCCGGCGGGCGGTCTGGTGCAGCGGCCGCCGTTTCGCGCCCCCCACCACAGCGCGTCTCTGGTGGCGCTCGTCGGCGGCGGCGGCACCCGGATGCGCCCGGGCGAGATCTCCTGCGCCCACCGCGGCATCTTGTTCCTCGACGAGATGGGCGAGTTCCATCTCGACGTGCTCGACACCCTCCGCCAGCCTCTCGAGGAGGGACGGGTCCTGATCTGTCGGGCCCGGGCGAGCGTGACCTTACCGGCCAGGTTCCTGCTCGTCGGCGCCATGAACCCGTGTCCCTGCGGAGACAGCCGCCCGGGGCTGTGCCGATGCGGCGACGCCCGCCGGGCCCGTTACGCCAACCGGATCTCCGGTCCGCTGCTCGACCGGTTCGACCTCAGGGTGCGCGTGGAGCGCCCCGATGCCGACGAGCTCCTCCCCGAGACCTCACAGTCGCCGCCCACCGCGGAGCCCAGTGCCACGGTTGCGGTCAGGGTGGCCACGGCCCGTGAGCTGGCTGCGGATCGTGGCGCCGGCTGCAACGCCGACATCCCCGCGTCGAGCCTGGATCGGGTGGCGCCTCTGTCTCGCGACGCCCGCCGTGTGCTCGAGGTCCGGCTGCGCCAGGGTCGTTTGTCGGCCCGGGGCCTGCACCGTGTCCGCCGGGTGGCGCGCACCGTCGCCGACCTGGCCGGCAGGAGCGGGCCGGTAGGGGTGGAGGACGTGTTCGCAGCCCTCAGCCTGCGGTCCGAGGTGTTCACCCCCGCGGCGGAGGCGTCGTGAACGAGCGCCCGGCCGAAGCCCTGTGCGCTGCCGCCCTCGCCGGTTTACCGGGGACCGGGCCTGCCGTCCTCGCCGCCATTCTCGCCGATTCGACCCCCGCCCAGGCGTGGCGCCGGGTCCTCGAAGGTGAGATCGTCCGTCCCTCCCGCAAGCCGCCGGCCGGGCTGGTGCCGCTCCCCTTGGCCGGTGCGGCTCGAGGTCCGGGCCAGGAAGGTGAGGGCGACCCCGGCGGCTCGCGTGACGGCGGGGACGACGGCGCCGGTGACGGTGAGGGGTGGCAGGCCTGGGATCGGCGCCGGAGCTGGCAGGCGGAGGCGCGACGGACCGATCTGGGGTCGGTCGGGCGCCGCTTGGAGGCCGGCGGCATCGGGGTCACCTGGCCCGGCGAGGCTCACTACCCGGCCGCCCTGGCGAGCGACCCGGAGCCACCGGGCGTCCTGTTCTGGCGGGGTGACCTGAGCGCCTTGGAGCGACCGTGCGTCGCCGTCGTCGGGACCCGGCATTGCTCGCCGGATGGGCGACAGGTCGCTTTCGAGCTCGGCCGGGACCTCGCCGACGGGGGGGTCTGCGTGGTGTCGGGTCTGGCTCTGGGGATCGACGGCGCCGCCCACCGGGGTGCGCTGGCGAGCGGTGGCGCCCCGATGGCCGGGGTGGCGGCGAGCGGGGTGGACGTGCCGTACCCTCGTCAGCACGCCGAGTTGTGGCAGCAGGTGGCGTCGCTGGGAACGCTTGTGTCCGAGACTGCCCCGGGCCGACCGGCGCAGGCGTGGCGGTTCCCGGCCCGCAACCGGGTGATCGCCGGCCTGGTGCACTTGGTGGTCGTCGTGGAGTCCCACGAAGCCGGCGGGTCGATGCTCACCGTCGATGCCGCTCTGGCCCGGGGCGTCGACGTGTGCGCCGTCCCCGGGCCCGTGCACAGCCCGGCGTCGGCGGGCACCAATCGCCTGCTGTTGGACGGGGCCGCGCCCGTCCGCCACGCCGGCGACGTCTTCGACGGGCTGGGCTTGACCACGCCTGCGCCGGGTGCGCCCGCCGTGCAGACCGGTTCGGCCGGCGGCGGCCCATCCGGGCGTGGCGCCACCCGGTTGGTAGGGCTCGAACGGGAGACCTACGACGCCGTCGGCTGGGCACCGACCGGGTTGGCCAAGATCGTCGACAGGGTGGGGGCGGACCTCGGTGCCACCAGCGGGGCGCTGGCCCGCCTGGAGGAGCTCGGTCTGATCGATGGGGGAGGTAGCTGGTGGGTCCGGCGCTCCCGGCGGCGCTGACAGCCGGGACAGCTACCGGGGGCCTGGGCGGGAGAGGCGGTAGCCTCCAACCATGGGCAGCCAGCCGCACCACGACGACAGCGGCGACGCTGGCGGCTCCGAGGTGGGCGCCCCGGAAGCTGGCGACCCGGAAGCTGTCGGCTCCGAGCTGGGCGCCCCGGAAGCTGGCGACCCGGTGTCGTCATGGTGCATCGACGAGTGGTGCCGGTCACTCACCGGCCTGTCCCAGGCGACCGTCGTTGCTTACCGGCGCGATGTCGGCGACCTTGCTCGTTGGGTGGCGCGCGGGGGGGTTACCGACCCGGGCCAGGTCTCGCGCCTGATGCTCAGGCGCTATCTCGCCAACCTCCACACCCGCGCCTACGCACGGCGGACGATGGCGCGCAAGGTGTCCTCTTTCCGGCGTTACTTCGGGTGGGCATGGCGCCACCAGCTGGTTGGCGGCGACCCGACCACCCGCCTGTCGGCGCCGGGATCAGGTAGCCGGTTGCCCCATGTGCTGGCCGCGGCGGAGATGAGCGCTCTGCTCGACGATCCACCGCTGCGGGCTCGCAGGGTGGGAGAGGCTTTGAGGCGCCGTGATGACGCAGTGCTGGAGCTCCTCTACGGCAGCGGACTGCGGGTGAGCGAGCTGTGCGGCCTGCGCGTCGGCGACGTCGACTTGCGGCACCGCAGCGTCACCGTGTGGGGGAAGGGGTCCCGCCAGCGCCAGGTCCCGGTGAGTTACGCCGCCGCCGAGGCGGTTGCCCGCTGGACCGATGCTGGGCGCGACGCGCTGTGCGGCGAGGACAGCCCCGCCGACGTGTTGTTCCTTAACCAACGCGGCCGGCCCCTTGGCCAGCGCGACGTCCGCCGCCTCCTCGACCGGCGGTCTTTGTCGCCCACCCATCCCCACGCGCTGCGTCACACCTTCGCCACCCACCTTCTCGACGGGGGCGCCGACCTGCGTGTTGTGCAGGAACTGCTCGGCCACGCCAGCCTGTCCAGCACCCAGATCTACACGCATGTGAGCAAGGAGCGCCTACGATCCGTATACGAGAGTTCCCACCCGCGTGCCTGAGGAACTTGGGTGACCACCGAGGACGAGGGCCGACAGGACCAGGAAGACGACTTCGCCGAGCAGGAGGCGGCCCGAGAGCGCGCCTTGGTGGCAAAGCTATGGGCCGACTACAAAAGCACCGGCGATCGAGGTCTGCGGGACCGCCTGATCGTCCAGTACTCGCCGCTGGTGAAGTACGTCGCCGGTCGTGTGTCGGTGGGACTGCCGCAGAGCATCGAGCAGGCCGATCTGGTGAGCTACGGCATCTTTGGGCTGATCGACGCGATCGAGAAGTACGACGCCGAGCGGGGCATCAAGTTCGAGACCTACGCCATCACCCGGATCAAGGGCGCCATCATCGACGAGCTGCGGTCGATCGACTGGGTGCCCCGCTCCGTGCGGGCGAAGGCCCGGGGGGTGGAGAAGGCGTATGCCAAGCTGGAGGCGACGCTGCTGCGGACACCGACTGATCCGGAAGTGGCGGCCGAGCTGCAGATCTCGGAGGCGGCCCTCCAACAGATCTTCACCCAGATCTCATTCGTCGGCCTGGTTGCCCTCGACGAGGTGCTGTCGGGGCACGGCGATCGCGGCGACGGCTCCACCGTGGGAGACACCCTCGCCGATCGGGGCGAAGGTCCCATGGCCGCGTTCGAGGTGGAGGAGATGAAGCAGATTCTCGCCAGTGCCATTAACCGGTTGGGAGATCGCGAGAAGCTCGTGTTGACCCTGTACTACTACGAGGGACTGACCCTCGGCGATATCGGCCAGGTGCTCGGGGTGACGGAGAGCCGCGTGTGCCAGATCCACACCAAAGCCGTGTTCCAGCTCCGAGGGCGGATGGCCTTGCTGGAGCGAGAGACGGCCTGAGCGAGGCGCCGTCGGGCCGCTCTCGACTAGCCTCCGCCACGGTATGCACCGATGGAGGGGCTTGGCGGCCGGCAGCCTGGCTGCCGCACTGATCGCCGCGATGGCAGCAGGCCCGGCGGGGGCCGTCGGCGCAGCGGTCACCAACCCCGGGGGTGCGCCCGGCGCAGCGGTCAGCGGTCCTGCGGGTGCGCCCGGTGGAGCTGTCACCAGCCCGGCGCCCGGCCCGGGTGGGTGGGTCGTCGACCGGGTGTCGTTCGAGCCGCTCACCTCCGGAGGCCAACGGTCCGGTCCGCTCGCCGTCGCCGCTCTCGGCCAGTACCGGGGGGCCATCAACGTCAATCCCACGCCCGGCGGGTTGGCGGTGGTCAACGACGTCAACATCGAGGACTACGTCCGCGGCATCAGTGAAGTCCCACCCTCATGGCCGAGCGCGGCCCTCCAGGCACAGGCCGTGGCAGCACGGACATACGCCTTGCACGACGCGCTCGACCCGGCCCCCGCCTCGCGTGCCGTCGGTGCAGACATATGCGCCAGCGAGGCCTGCCAGGTCTACGTGGGCGTCGCCCGCGACCGCGAGCCCGGCGACGCCGCCTGGCAAGCCGCGGTCGCGGCGACCGCCGGCCAGATCCTCCAGTACCAGGGCCAGCCCATCTTGGCCATGTACTCGTCCTCCAACGGCGGTCACACCGTCGCCGGCGGAGAGCCCTACCTTCCCTCTGTCCCCGATCCCGACGACCTGGCCGCCGCCCCGACCGGCGGCACTTGGCAGGTCACCGTGGCGCTGCCCGCTCTGGCCGCGGCGGTGGGCGCAACCTCTGCCATCACTGCCATCAGCACCGACACGGTGAACGGGACCGTGACCCTGCAGTTGGCTCCCCCCGCCCCCCCGTCGACCACTGTCGCCCCGCCGCCGGCGGAGACGACCACCACGGCGTCGCCGAAGCCGACTTCGCCGACCACCCGGCTGCCGGGTGGGACCTCGACGTCGCTTCCCCGGCAGGGGACCACCACGACGACGGCCGAGACGTCGACTACGTCACCCACCACGGCACCCTTGCTCGGCCTTCCCCTCGCCGCGGCCGGGCCGGTCGAGCTCAGCTTCGCCGCCCAGGACTTCGTCAACGACGTCGACGCGGCCTTGGCGTCGACGGGGGCCGGCGCATTGCCGTCGACGCGGTTCAGGGCCGCGCTCGACGCCGGCGCGGGCACGGTGACCTTCACAGGCCTGGGGCGGGGCCACGGCGTAGGGATGAGCCAGTACGGGGCGCTGGGCAAGGCGCAGCGTGGCCTGTCGGCCTCCGACATCCTCGCCGCCTACTACGGCGGCCTCCGTCCCTCCGGGGCACCGGCGGGTACTCCGGCTGACCTGCGGGTCTTGTTGAGCCAGGGCCAGGCGGCGGTGACCGTGGGCGGCGACGGCTTCGAGGTGGTGGACGGCTCGGGACACGCTCTGGCGGCCCTGGCCACGGGGGCCTGGCGGGTGGAAGCGGCACCGGGTGGTCGGGTGCGAGTCCTTGCCCCCGCCGGCCAGGGCGGCGCACTAGCGGTAACCACCCTGGGCGTCAAGCCGGCGGGCACCTCGGGACCGACCGTCGTGCGCCTGCGGCTCACGCTGCCCGCCACCGTGGCCGTTCGCGTCGATCCGGCCACGAGTACCCCTGCGCCCGCGGCCCCGGCCACCATCGCCTCGGCTGCGCCCGTGGGCGCCCCACCGGCGCCGGTGCCGCCCGGGCCGGCCGCCGACCCCGGACAGCCAGTCGTCGCCGGTCCCGGGAAGCCGGCCCTGGTGCAGGCGGGGGACGTGACGCTCGACATCCCCGGCCCCGTCACCGACGGGCGACATTCGGCCACGATCGAGCTCGACGCCGGCGGCGGCCGGACGGTGGCCGTCTCATTGGCATACCAGGTGGGTACGGCTGGCGTGGTCCCCCGCGGCTCGGCCCGCTCCGATTCCGCGCTGTCGCCAGGGCGCCGCGGCCGGTCCACGACTGCGCTCGGGGGGGCGGGACGGGCGTCAGCGAGCCGGTCTTCGCAGCCTGCGGCGACCCTCGCGTTCGCCGCCCTGCTCGCCCTCGTCGTCTCGGCCGGCGTGGTGGGACGCGGGACGAGGCGCCGCCGCTCGCTGCTCGGACCGGCCGCTTCCCGAGCCGGCGCTGACGGGTCTCACCCCCAGCCCCATTTGGCGGACCCAGACCCGCCTGCCGGGGAGGCGAGCTGACCGCCCGGAGCCGGCACTGCGCTACCCTGGTGTAGCTCCCGGCAGGCGGGGGCGCAGACCACCGGGGTGTTCCCAACGGTCGTCGTTCTGAGCGCGCGTGGCGCGATCCGAACGCCGTACGCGCCCGGTTCGTTGACCAACCGATGGGAGGAGTATCAGGCATGGCCGTAGTCACCATGAGGCAGCTGCTCGAGGCCGGTGTCCATTTCGGGCACCAAACCCGGCGCTGGAACCCGAAGATGAGGCGCTTCATCTTCGGTGAGCGCAACGGCATCTACATCATCGACCTCAACCAGACCCTCGAGCGCATCGACGTCGCCTACTCGTTCGTGCGGGACCTGGTCGCCGGGGGGGGCAGCGTGCTATTCGTGGGCACCAAGAAGCAGACCCAGGACCCCGTGTCCCGCTACGCCGACCAATGCGGGATGCCTTACATCAATGAGCGGTGGCTGGGGGGGATGCTGACGAATTTCAGCACCATCTCGGGCCGCGTCAAGAAGATGCAAGAGTACGAGCGCATGCGTGCGGCTGGCGACTTCGAGGCCATGCCCAAGAAAGAGGCGCTGATCCTGTCGCGCGAGCTCGACAAGCTGCAGCGCAACCTGGGGGGCATCAGGGGCATGGCGAAGCTTCCCGACACGGTGTTCATCATCGACACCAAGAAGGAGCACATCGCGGTCACCGAGGCCAACAAGCTGGGCCTGCCGATCGTGGCGGTCGTCGACACCAACTGCGACCCCGACCTCATCCAGTACGTCATCCCCGGCAACGACGACGCCATCCGCGCCGGCACCCTCATGTGTCGCATAGTCGCCGACGCCGTGGAGGAGGGACGGTTCATCGCCTCCCGGCGGGCATCGCGGGCCGGCGCAGCGGCGGCGGCGAGCGCCGGTCCCGCCGTGCTCGATCCCGAGGAGGAGGGTCGCCGGGCGCAGCAGCAGCGCGAGGCCCGCCGTCAGGCGGCGCTGCAGGCTCAAGAGCGCGAGGCCCGGTTGGCGGCAGGCCGGCGCCAGCACGACGCAGGCGAGGACCCGGCCGCCGACCAGCCCGAGCCGGCAGCGCCGGTCAGTGCAGCTCCCGAGCCGGCAGCGCCGGCCGGTGCAGCTCCCGAGACGGCAGCCGCGCCCGCCGCAGGGCTCTCCGCCGAACCCCCTGCCGGCGGCGCAGAGCCACCCGCCGAACCCCCTGGTGCCGGAGCAGAGCCACCCGCCGAACCCCTTGTCGCCGGCGCAACCCCCGACCCGTCGGCCGGTGCAGCCCAGCAGACCCACTGAACCGGTGACCTGAACCAACCACACGAAGACATCACGAGCGGCCGCAGCCCTTTCGGGGCCGGCGCCGCCAGACAATGAGGAGCAGGAGAGAATCACCATGGCAGATCTCACCGCCAAGGACGGACAACCAGACGGACAACCGGACGGGCGAGCAGAGGGCAACGCAAGGGCCACCGACGTGAGGGCCACCGACGTGAAAGCCCTGCGCGACGCCACGGGTGCCGGCATGATGGACGCCAAGCGGGCCTTGGTGGAAAACGGCGGCGACATGGACGCTGCGGCCAAGTGGCTCCGCGAGCGGGGCCTCGGCAAGGCCGCCGAGCGGGCGGGGAGGGACAACGCCGAGGGCGCGGTCGCGGCTGTCGTGGACGCCCCCGTCGGTGCCGCCGCCCTGGTCCAACTCAAATGCGAGACCGACTTCGTGGCCAAGTCTCCCGACTTCGTGAACCTCGTCAACGAGATGGCGGAGCTGGTAGCCGCCCAAGGAGAAGGAGCGACCGACGCCAAGAAGGACGCCATCGACGACCTCAAGGTGACCCTGAAGGAGAACATCGAACTCGGCGACGTCGTCCGCTTCGAGGCCGCCCCCGGGAGCGTACTCGCCCGCTATCTGCACGAGCAGTCGGGTCGGGGCACCAACGGTGTGATCATCGAGGTGGCGGGGGGCGACGAGGAGTTGGCCCACGACGTCGCCGTCCACATCGCGTTCGGCCGCCCGCGCCACCTTCGGCGCGAGGACGTGCCCAGCGAGGAGGTCGCCGACGAGCGTGCCGCGATCGAGGCCCAGACTCGCAACGAGGGCAAACCGGAGGCGGCGATGGCGAAGATCGTGGAGGGCAAGATCAACGGTTGGTACAAGCGCATCCCCGGTGGCGTGCTTCTCGAACAGCCGTACGCCAGGGACGACAAGCAGACCGTCGCCCAGGTCCTGGGCGACGCCACCGTGGTCCGCTTCGCCCAGGTTGCGATCGGCGGTTAGGCACCGCCCGTGGATCAAGTCGCAGATGGACCTCCCGCCGGCAGCGCGACCGGGGCTGGCGCCGACCAGTCCGGTGGGGCGCCCGGTGGCCGCTCGAGGGGTCCGTGGGGGCGGGTGGTACTGAAGCTTTCCGGCGAGGCGTTCGCAAGCGAGTCAGCAGACGAGACGATCGACGGCAAGGTCGTGGACCGCGTGGCCCAGGAGGTGGCCGAGGTTCGCTCCGAGCTCGGTACCGAGATCGCCGTGGTGGTGGGCGGGGGAAACATCTGGAGGGGTGCCACCGGGTCGGCGGCGGGCATGGACAGGGCGAACGCCGACTACATGGGGATGCTGGCGACGGTGATCAACGGATTGGCCCTCCAAGATGCCCTCGAGCGGCTCGGCCAACCGACGCGTGTGCAGACGGCCATCGGGATGTCCCAGATAGCCGAGCCTTACATCCGCCGCCGGGCCATGCGCCACCTGGAGAAGGGCCGGGTGGTGGTCTTCGCGGCCGGGACGGGCAACCCGTTCTTCACCACCGACACCGCCGGCGCCTTGCGGGCGGTGGAGATAGAAGCCGACGTGCTTCTCAAAGGCACCCACGCCGGTACCGACGGCATCTACGACGACGACCCGCGCACCAACCCGGCTGCCCGTCGCTTGGAGCAGGTGAGCTTCGACGACTACCTGGCGAAGGGCCTCCGGGCCCTGGATCTGACCGCCATCACGCTGTGCAAGGAGAACTCCCTGCCGGTGTTCTATTTCGGCATCATGGAACCCGGAAACCTGCGCCGCGCACTTCGAGGGGACGGGATCGGTACGCTGATCCGGTAATGGAGGACAGCTACATCGACGCCGTGCTGGAGGACTGCCGGGAGAAGATGACCCGGGCCGTCGAGCACGCCCAGGGCGAGCTCATCGCCATCCGTACCGGGCGGGCCGCGCCGGCGCTCGTCGAGAAGCTCAAGGTGGATTACTACGGCACCGACACCCCCCTTCAACAGCTCGCCGGTATCCAGGCCCCGGAGGCCAAGACGTTGCTGATCGTGCCCTACGACAAGGGCGCGTTGAAGGCGATCGAGAAGGCCATCCAGGGCTCGGATCTCGGCGTCAACCCCAACAACGACGGCTCGATCATCCGCCTCACGTTCCCGCCTCTCACCCACGAACGCCGCAAGCAGTTGGTGAAGGTCGCCCACGCCAAAGCCGAGGACGGCCGGGTGGCAGTGCGTAACCTGCGGAGAGCTGCTCGCAAGGATCTCGAAGCTTTGGAGAAGGACGGTGACATCTCCTCTGACCAGCTCGAGCGAGCAGAGAAGGACCTCGAGCGGGTGACCGCCGAGCACGTCGCCGATGTTGACCGCCTGCTGACGCACAAGGAAGAAGAGCTGCTCTCCGTCTGAGTTGCCCGGCCCCCGGCCCGGTGACTCACGGCACGAGCGAGGAGGATCATCCCTGTGGAGGAGCGCAACGACCGCGAACACCGACCGAAGGCCGAGGGGGTGCGGATCATCGGCGCCGAAGAAGCCCAGGCCGCTCTCGACGCCGGGCAGGCAGCGGGACGCCGGCCTGACGACGAGCCCAAGTTCGGCGATGTACCTCCGGCACCGTCGGGGCCCCGGTCGCCGCACCGCTTTCCATTACCCGACTCGGTGGACCCCGCCGAGGCCGTGCCCCATCCTCCGGTGGTCGCACCGGTGCGCGGCGACGAGCGCCCGGGTGCGCTGCGCGTCACCCGTCCGGTCGCACCCGACGAACGGCCGCCACGCTCGGACGACACCTCTGCCCGGGGACCGTCCGCGCGACCCGGGGACTGGCGTGTCCGCAGCGAACGCCGCAGCGCCTCGGGAGGGAGGCGGGGGTTCCCGGTCGTCTCGGACGTAACTGACTCCGAGCCTGGCGAGCCTCCCGCGTCGGAGATCCCACCTCGGGCGCCAGATATGCCGCCCGAGCATTTAGACCTGCCGCCTCACCCGACCGACCCGGAGGCGACTGCGGACCCTGGGGCGCCGGAACGTTACGAACCGGTGGTGTCGCCTCCTGCAGCGGCGTCAACGCTACCCGCGCCGGGCGCGCCGGGCGCCCCCCGGAGCGAGCCACCGATCGAGGCGCCTCCCGAGCGGTGGGCAGCTTTTGCCGCCGGAGCGGGAACGGCCCAAGAACCGGTGACCGCAGAGGAGCAGGCGGTCGTCGCCCATCCCCTGACCGGAAGCGGAGCCGAGGAGCCGCGGCGCGGGGAGGGCCCGTCGCGCCAAGTCGAGGGCACCGATCCGGTGGCGCCTCCCGGAGCAGGCCGGGAATGGACCCCCCCGCGGCCCGCAGCCGCCCCCGACCCTCGAAGCGTGGGCGCCACAGCCGCCCCCGACGAGCCGATGAGCTTCGCAGACGAGCCACAACCCACGGGAGAGCGAATCACCTTGAGTGGTCATAACAGTCCGGAGCTGCCGCATTGGACGGACCCGCCGACGGGCGAGGTGCCGAGGATCCTCGCCGACGACCCCCATGCGCGGGAAGACGATCTTCGTGCCTGGCAGGCCCTCGGATCCCGGGGACTGCGCTGGCGCGACGAGGCCAGCGATTGGGACGTCGAGGCACTCCCCGACCTCGGCAGTGAGGAGACAAGGGTGGGCGCTTTGGATACCACGAGGACCGAACATTCCGATCTGTACTCCTTCGACGAAGCCTTCGAGCGCCTGGAAGAAGAGCGTTCCGGTGCCCATCCGGCCGTTGCCCCCCTCGGGCTCGACCCGGACGCCGAGGACGCGGTCGCCGCGCCGCCGCCGCCCAGGTCCCGCACCCGCCGCCCCCCGCCGGCCCCCCGCCGGCGCCGGCCCGCCCGCCCCGGCGCGCCTCCCGCGCGCGGCCCTGGTGGACCTCCGAGCGGCGGGCGCAACCTGGCTAGCGCCGTGGGCGTCGGCGTGGGCCTGGTCGTGCTGTTGCTCATCCTGTACGCCGTCGGCCCCGCTGCGTTGTTGGTGCTGAGCGCGTTGGTGATCGGAGCGGCCAGCGCCGAGGGTTACGGGATGTTGCAGCGGGCCGGTTTCAGGCCCGCCACCCTGCTCGGCCTCGTGTCCGCGGTGGCCATCGTGTTCGCCGCGTACTGGAGGGGTGTGGACGCCCTTCCTCTGGTCGTGGTGTTGACGTTCGCGGCGTCGATGCTCTGGTACCTGCTCGGCATAGTCGAGGCCAGGCCGCTCGCCAACGTGGCGGTCACCAACTTGATGTTCGTCTGGGTCGGTGTCCTCGGCAGCTTCGCCGCTTTGATGCTGCGCGCCCACGACGGCAAGGGCCTGTTCCTCGGGGCGGTGGTCGTCGCGGTGGGTAGCGACATCGCCGCCTTCTTCGCCGGCAGCAGCGTCGGTAACCGCCAGATGGCTCCGGAGGTGAGCCCAGGCAAGACGTGGGAGGGCGCGGTCGCCGGCTTCGTCGCTGCGATCGTCGTCGGAGCCATCGTGGGCAAGACCCTCGCCCCATGGGGTGGGATCAAGCACGGCCTCGTGCTCGGGGTCATCGTCGGGATCGTTGCCCCCATCGGCGACCTGGCCGAGTCGATGGTCAAGCGCGATCTCGGCCTCAAGGACTCGGGTAGCGCGCTGCCGGGCCATGGGGGGCTGCTCGACCGCTTCGATTCGATCCTGCTCATCCTGCCGGCTGCGTACTACTTGGCCACGTACACCCACATACTGAAGTAGTGCGGACGCTCAGCCTCGTAGGGTCGACTGGGTCGATCGGCACCCAGGCGATCGAGGTGGTGCGCGCTGACCCCGGGCGCTACCGCGTCGTGGCCATCGGCGCCTGCACGTCAGTCGACAGCCTGGTCGCCCAGGCCCATGAGTTGCGTCCCGAGTGGGCCGCAATCGCCGATCCCGCCCGGGCCGCGGAGCTCATCGAGCGGGTGCCGGAGGGGACAAAGGTGCTGGCCGGCTGCGAAGCGCTGGCCGAGATCGCCACCGTGGCCGACGTGGTCGTCAACGGGGTGGTGGGTTTCGCGGGCCTCCCGGTGACCCTCGCCGCGCTCGAGGCCGGCCGTCGCCTGGCCCTGGCCAACAAGGAGTCGCTGATCGCGGGCGGCCCGGTGGTCCAGCGGGCGAGGCGGACGGCAGGCGCCGAGATCGTGCCCGTGGACTCCGAGCATTGCGCCATCCACCAGTGCCTCCGAGGCATAGTCGGGGAAAGGGGCATGGCGTCGCTACCTGAGCATCCGCCGGCGCCGCTCCAGCGCATCGTGCTGACCGCGAGCGGCGGCCCTTTCCGTGGGCGCGCTCAACACGAGTTGGCCGAAGTGAGCGTCACCGACGCCCTGTCCCACCCGACGTGGAAGATGGGACCGAAGATCACCGTCGACTCATCGACCTTGATGAACAAAGGCCTCGAGGTCATCGAGGCCCACGAGCTGTTCGGGGTGGGCTACGACCGGATCGAAGTGGTGGTCCACCCCCAGTCGATCGTGCACTCGATGATCGAGACCACCGACGGGGCGACCATCGCCCAGCTCTCGCTGCCCGACATGCGCCTGCCCATCGGGTACGCCCTGGCCTACCCGGACCGCCTGGGCGTCGCCTTCGGCGCCATCGACTGGGCCACGCTTTCCACCCTCAGCTTCGAGCCCCCCGACGTCGACGCCTTTCCCTGCCTGGGCCTCGCCTACCGGGCAGGCCGCATGGGGGGCACGGCCCCCGCCGTGCTCAACGGCGCCAACGAGGTGGCGGTGGAGGCCTTCCTAAAGGGGCGCCTGCGTTGGGTCGACATCTCGACTGTGATCGATGAGGTCCTCTCGGCTGCCACGGTGGTCGACCCTTCCGGGGTGAGCGACGTGCTCGACGCCGACGCCGCCGCCCGCGAACTGGCCGGCGGGGCGATCGCCCACCTCGCCGCAACCACGGTGGGGCAGTGACCGATACCGCCGTCCGCCCAGCCGACGATGCGGGCGAGCACCGCTTCCTCCCCCAAAACGAGCAGCGCAGCGCCCTGTTGCGCCTGGCTCTCATAATCGCCGGGGTGGCGCTCGTCTCCGCCTTCGCCGGTGTCGGCTCCACGGTGCTCGTCGTGGTCGCCATCATCGCCATCATCGTCTTCCACGAGGCCGGTCACCTCTTGGTGGCCAAGGCCTGCAAGATCAAGGTCACCGAGTACTTCATAGGCTTCGGCCCCCGCCTGTGGTCGATCCGCCGGGGCGAGACCGAGTACGGGATCAAGGCCCTGCCCCTCGGTGGCTACTGCCGGATCATCGGCATGAACAACCTGGAGGAGGTCGACCCCGCCGACGAGCCCCGCACCTATCGCCAGCATCCTGTCTGGCAGCGCATCCTCGTCGCCCTCGGTGGCCCCGCGACACATTTCCTGGTGGCGTTCGGGCTGCTGTTCGCCATGTTCTTCTGGACGGGTGACAACGGCAACATCATCTCGACCATCCCGGCCGACAATCCCATCATGGCCATCGACGGCCTGACCACCGGGCAGAGCCCGGCCCAGGCCGCCGGCGTCAAGGTCGGCGACCGCATCGTCGCCGTCGACGGTCACCGCTTCGCGAACTTCACCCAGGTCTCCGCCTTCCTGTCCAGCCACCCGGGCCAGCAGGTGACCCTCGAGGTCAATCGCGGCGGCGCCGTGCTCACGCTCCACGCGACACTCACCGACCTGTCCAAGGTCCGGGTGGCGGGCAAGGATGCCCCCCCACCTGCGGCGAAACCCAAAGGCTTCCTGGGGGTCGAGGTGAGCGGGGTCGTCCACCTGGGCTTGGCGTCGGCCCTCGGTCACTCGGTGACCGGCATCGGTTCGGTGCTGGTCGCCAACGTCGACTCCATACCCTCCGCCGTGGCCAACACAGTGCACCAGCTCGGCAACTCCGCCTCGGCCAACAAGCCGTCCACCGCCGTGCGTTTCTCGTCGCCCGTCAACATCGTTCGCATAGCCCACCAGGCCACCCAAGCCGGCCTCGGCGAGGTGCTGTTCCTGCTCGCCGACATATCCATCTTCGTCGGGATCTTCAACCTGCTGCCCATGCCGCCCCTCGACGGCGGCCACATCGCGGTGGCCCTGTACGAG
>DASZKW010000084.1:0-11173 GCA_035552775.1 Acidimicrobiales bacterium
CGCATCGCCGGCATGGCGGGCCGCCCAGGATCCATAGACGAAGGCCTGCCGCACTCCACGCACCTGTCGCAGAACTTCGGCGAGGCGGGCAGGCAGGCCGGCGGTGTGGGCCAGGATGGTGGCCAGAGCGTCCGCCCACGGGAGGTCCCAGTTGGCCGACACGAACCGCGACCGCCCCACGTTCCTGGAACGCACGATCCCATGCTCCTCCAGCCGCTCGACCTCGCGGCTGGCGGTCGCCACGGCCACGCCGGTCGCGTGGGCGATCTCCGACACCGACAGCTCGACCCCCCTACGCTCGAACAGCGCGGCGAGGATCCGCATCTGTTGGTCAGAACGAAAGATGGGAGCCGCAGCCGGAGCGGACGTTCTCATATACTCGATGATAGTTTCGACTGAACGAGAACGTCAAGGGACCGCCTAAGGACGCGAAAAAGACGCGCAAGACGCGGAAAAGACGCGAATTTGGCGTCACGGACCGGCACTTGCCGGCATCGGCCGGAAGGACGAAAATGGGCCCTGAACAGGGACTATGCCCTCTGAGCAGGGCGAACGCTAGTTCGAGGAGGAGCCCCCGGATGCGCCTGAAAAGCGCGAGGTCGTCGGATCGATGCCGACTCCGACCACAGGGAAACGTCCTCCACGAAACGGCTCTGGCGTCGGCCCGGGCCGAGCTGGGAACAGCGACCATGAAAGAGACCGTCAATGAGGCCCTGAGGAGTGCCGGAGCGGGCAGAATCTCCACGGTCCGCGAGGCCCTCGACCGCCTCGGCCGCCGGGAGTTACCCGCCCGCGAGGAAGCGTGTCAACGGTCATCGCGTTCTCCGGGCTGGCGGCCATGAGTTCTCCGGGCTGGCGGCAGAAGCGTGGCGCTAACCCACCTGGTCGATACCAGCGTGATCAGCCGCCTAAACGAGCCGGCTAGCGCTAGCGACGTAAGTGTCGACGAACAGTCCTTGGACGCGCCGGTCGACTTGGCTTCGGACTACCTGACCCCCGAACCGGAGGGGGCTGCGTCGCTGGCCGAGGAGGCGGTCAAGCTCCGAAGAGGTGCCCCGATGGCCGACCTCGTCGAGGACTCCCACTTCGCCGCCGCGGCGTCAGCACGGCTTGAAGACCGCTGGATCGCTGCCCAGGAGATCCTGGCCGAGGGCCGCCTGCGAGCGGGACGGTCAATACAAGCGACCCAGGAACTGGCGGCTCTGGTCGAGCAGCACCCCTACCGCGAGCGGCCGTGGCCCTGCTCATGCGTTCTCTGTACGCCGAAGGTCGGGCTCGTGACGCCCTGGCCACCTATCAGCAAGCCAGACAGAAACTGGCCGATGACCTCGGTCTGGAGCCCTCTCCCGTCCTGGTCGACACCGAGCGGGCCGTGCTAACCAACTCGATCGAGGTCCACCCCCGGCCGTGGCGCTCCCCCGAGCCGCAGATGCTCGACTACGTGCGTGACCATGCCGTCCAGCTCGTCTACCGCACCCTGGGCCAGGGACCCACGCTGATCCTCGTGTCGGGCACGATCTCGTTCCACGTTCCGATCACTGCTTGTTGGGTCGATGCCCTGGCTGAGCGAGCGACCACGGTGGCCTTCGACCCTCGGGGTATCGGACGGTCTGATCCGATCACAGTTCCTTGCGGGCTCGATGAGCGGGTCGCCGATCTCCTTGCCGTGATGCGGGCGGCCGAGCTCGAGAGCCCGCTCTGGTGGCCATCAACGACGGGGGACCGATCGCGTTGGCAGCCGCAGCGCTTCGCCCTGAGAGGGTCAACGGAATCGTCTTGTTCAACACGTGGGACCGCTGGCCCTTGCACGTAGATGACCAGGCCTTCGAAGAGATCCAACTTCACTACCAGGCGACTTGGGGCGCCGGATGCCCCCTGGGCATGCTCGATCCGGCGCTGGCTGCCCGGCCCGAGATTCGTCGAGCTGTAATCGAATCCGAGACCTTGATAGCCAGCCCGTCCCAGGCCTTGGCTGTGAACCTGGCAGCCGTGGCCTGCGATGGCCGGCCGTTCATTCCCCTGATTCGATGCCCCACGTTGGTGCTGCACACCGAAGCCAACCCGGTCGCACCAAATGCCGGTAGTGAGCGGTGGAGGCGCCGGCGGCTCAAGCCTGGCGCTCAACGGCTGGCGCTCAACGGCTCAGGCGCGCGGTGCCGGCTCTCAAAAGTGCAACACGGCGACGACCGTGCACCCGCCCGTGTCCACCACCACCGCGAGGTGGCCGACGCCCTGCCGGTAGACGCCGACTTCGGCGGGGTGGCCCTGGTACGACAACGGCGCGGCCAGGACGGCTGGGCCGCCACCAGCCTGAGCGGCGCTCGCGGCAATGACGGCCCCGCACGACGCCGTAGGTGTCGGCGGGGTTGTTAGCGGCGTCGGCTGAGCGGCTCCGGCGGTGGCCGTCGGAGGTCGGCTGAGGCGGACCTCCAAGGCGGCCTCGAGATCCAAGGGTCGGCTGAACGTCCCCAGGGCGTCGGCCGGCGCGAACGACGACGGGCTGGGTGGTGCAGCCGGCGCGGAGCCGCCTGCGGTCTTGGTGTGGGCGTGTGGTGACGATGCGGTGCGGTCGGCGGTCGTCGACGGGCCTCGACCGCCGGCACTGCTAATGGCGAACCCGACGCCGGCCACCAGCACGACGATGACCGCGGCGGCCGCGGCCGGGCCCGATACAAGGCGATCCCGCCACGTCCGCGGGCGCCGGCCGGCGCCCCCCCGGCCAGGGCGCACCCCTGCGCCGAAGCGGTCGGGACCGTCATCGGGCGCCGACTGCGCACCGCTTTCGGCTGGCGAAGCTGCCGGGACAGCGCCGGCGTGGCCGGCGGCGGTGGCGGCATCGGGGTCGGCGGCCGAACCCTGGGCTGCGAGCGCGGCGGCCACAGCGGCGTCAGCCGAACCCCGGGCTGCGAGCGCGGCGGCCACAGCGGCATCGACTGCGTCGACCGGTCGGGCGGCCACGGTGGCACCGGCGACGGCACGGCTGACCGCGCCGAGCTCGTCACGGCGTCTCCCGCATTCTTCACATGCGGCGAGGTGGGCGATCTCGCCGGGCGTGGCCTCGCCGTCCAGGGCCGCCGACAATGCCTCGTCGTCCAAGTGGACGCTGTCCCGAGGGCCGCCGGCGCCGGCAGAGCCGCCACCTGTCGTTCCAGCACCGCTCATGGCGTCACCGGTCCCGCCAGCCGCCGGGCGGTCATGCGCGACCCTTGGCCACCGTACACACCGCCACCACCGAGGTGGGGGCTCATGGCCGCGCCACCGCGCCACCGGGGTCGCCGGCGGCGCTAGGCCCGGGGCCGGCGGCGGTTGGCCCGAGAATGGGGACTAGGGCGGCGCGCCCGCGGGCGATACGCGAACGCACGGTCCCTGGCGGGATATCGAGCACCTCGGCGATCTCTGCGTAGTCAAGACCGCACAGGTCCCTGAGCACCACCACGGCGCGGAACTCCGGGGTCAACCCCATGAGCGCGGCGTCGACGTCGAGGCGCCCGACGCGGGTGTCCGCGCCGCCCACGGGCACGGCCAACACAGCCAGTTCTGTGTCATCGGTTGGCTGGGGACGGCGGCGTCGGCGGCGAAGTTCGTCGAGCGAGGCGTTGACGGCGATGCGGTACGCCCAGGTGGAAAAGCGGCTGCGACCCCCGAACGAGGCCAGCCCGCGGACGATGGCGAGGAGCGCCTCCTGGGTGGCGTCGGCCGCGTCGGCGTCGTCCCCGGTGAGCCGCCGGCAGACCGAGAACAGGCGGTCGTGATGCCGGCGCAGCAGGACGTCGAGGGCTGCCCGGTCCCCGGCTGACGCCGCGCGGACGAGATCGTCGTCATCGTCGCCGGCGATGCCGCGCAGCCTAGTGCCCCCTCCGAGAACCTTGGCGTGCTTGTCGTCCCGGTTTTTGGACGTCCTTTTGCGCCTTCGACCGAAGGCAAGCACGCCAAGGTTCTCTGCAAGGGCACTAGTTGCCGAGATAAACCATTCACGGGTATTCGACGCCGTGACGGGCGTGGTGGGTTCCCGACCGTCAGGTCGTGTAGTCGGCGTTGATACGCACGTAGCCTTCCGACAGGTCGCAACCGTACACCGTGGCCTCGGAGTCGCCCGTCGCTAGCTCGATGTCTATGTCGACGTGGTCGGCCGACATCACCCGGCGCAGGCGGCCGAGCCCGGCGTCGTCCGTCCTCCTCGGGTAAGTCTCCAGGTCCCCGAAACGGATGACCACCCGGGCGGGGTCGATGTCGCGGTCGGCGGAGCACTTGCCGATGGCCATGGCCACCCTCCCCCAGTTGGGGTCGGCCCCGTGGACCGCGGTCTTGACGAGCGGGGAGTTGACGACCGCCTTGGCCACCCGCCGGGCCTGGGCCGCGTCCCGGGCGCGGCGCACGGTGACGCTCAGCAGCTTGGTGGCCCCCTCACCGTCGCGCGCCAGCTGGAGGGTGAGATCGAGGCACACCTCCCTCAACGCCACCGCCATCGCGGCCCGGTCGACGGGTCCGGCCGCGCCATTGGCGAGGACGACGGCGGTGTCTGACGTCGACGTGTCGGTGTCCACGCTCAAACAGTTGAAGGTGGCGTCGACGGCGCGCCGCCACTCGGCCGCCAGCCAAACCGGATCAGCTGCGGCGTCGGTGAACACGAAGGCCAGCATCGTGGCCATGTCCGGCTCGATCATCCCCACCCCCTTGGCCACGCCGACCACCCGAGCCTGGCGGGAAGCCGCTCCCGACGTCGTGAGCAGTGCCCGTTCGGCCACCTTCGCCACCGTGTCGGTGGTCATCATGGCCTCGGCCAGGTGCCCGGCGTGAGCCGTGAAACCCGCCGGCCGCCCTCCCGGTCCATCGACCGGCCCTCCCGGTCCATCGACCGGCCCTCCCGCGTCATCGACCGGCCCTGCCCGATCGAGGGGCCCTTGGGCGGGATCGAGCCCCCGGCCCGCGACGATGAGGCGTTCGAAATGGGCCCGCAGCGCCGGCATGGGGTAGGGGCGGCCGATCACCCCGGTGCTGGCGATCAGCATTTCCTCGGCGTCCACGCCGCCGGCCTGAGCGGCGAGTAGAGCCACTTCGCGGGCGTCGGACAGACCTCGATCCCCGGTGGCCACGTTGGCATTCTTTGCCACGACCACGATCCCCCTGGCCTTCCCGGCGGCGGCGCGGGGCCGGCTGATGGTCACGCTCGGCCCCTCGAACAGGCTCCGGGTGAACATGGCGGCGCTGGCGCACGCGGTGGTGGATACGACGATGGCGACGTCGTCACCGTGTTCCCGTAGGCCGGCGTGGCCGGTGTGGGCCACGAAGCCGGCGGGGAGGGCAACGTTGGGGGCAGGCCTTCGGGCCCCCTCGGGTCCGGCGGGTCCGGCGGGTCTGGCGGCGATCCCCTCGGAACGCCGCGATCCCATGTCCGAGTTCACCGCTGAGGCGCGGTCAGACGCAAACGGCGGGCTCATCCCGCCATCCTGGCACGGGCCCGCCCGCCATCCTGGCACGGGCCCGCCCCGTCAACCTTGCCGGGCGCGGCTAGCCCCCGGCGCAGATCAGATGCGCTCGGTCTCGAGCTCCTCGAGGCAACGGCGGATCTCCGATGCGCGGAAGCGCCGGTGGCCACCCAGCGTGCGGATGGCGTTGATCTTGCCCGCACGGGCCCAGCGGGTGACAGTCTTGGGATTGACCCGGAACAGGGCGGCGACCTCGGCTGGTGTGAGGAGGGCGTCGGCGGGCTTTTCGGTCATGTCATCAAATCCTTCCGGTGTTGTTTGGTTTCGGTCATCACGGTAAGAGAAAGCAGAACCGCCCGCTATGGCCCACAATGGCCATTTCGCGCTCGCCGGGGACTAGTCATTCACGCTGTTCGCGGTGCCGTGTGGCGCCCGGTAGCGTGACGGTGGTGCAGGTGTTCGACGTTCTGGGCGACGAATATGAGCAGGTGGTCTGGTGCCACGACGCCCCAACCGGGCTGCGGGCCATCATCGCAATCCACTCAACCGCGCTGGGACCGGCGCTCGGCGGGACCCGGTATTACCCCTACGGATCCGAGGACGAGGCCCTCACCGACGTGCTCCGCTTGGCGGAGGGTATGACCTACAAGTCTGCGCTGGCGGGCCTGGACCTTGGCGGAGGCAAGGCGGTCATCATTGGGGACCCGGCCCGCGACAAGACTGAAGCTCTCCTGCGGGCCTACGGGAGGTTCGTGGACAGCCTGGGCGGGCGGTACCTGACCGCCGAGGACGTCGGCACCACTCAGGCCGACATGGACCTCATCTGGCGCGAAACCCGTTGCGTCACGGGCGTCTCACCGTATCTGGGCGGTTCCGGGGACCCGTCGGAGGCCACCGCCCACGGCGTGTGGTGGGCCATGGGTGCCGTGGCCTCCTACCTCGACGGCCCGCCGGCCGGAAACGGCCCGCCGGCCGGAAACGGTCCGCCGGCCGGAAACGGTCCGCCGGCGCGGGGCGGTCGCGAAGGCCATCTCCCGGGGCTGGCGGGGGCGATCTGGCCCGATGGGGACCTCAGCGGTTACCACGTGGTGGTGTCGGGGGTGGGAAAGGTCGGTTCGGGGCTGGCCCGGCTCCTCGTCGGCGCCGGTGCCAAGGTCAGCGTGTGCGACACCAACGCCGGCGCCGTGGAACGGGTGGTCGCCGACCTGGGGGTGAGTGCCCTCGGCGTGGACGAGGCCCACGCGGTCCCCTGCGACGTCTACGCTCCCTGCGCCCTAGGGGCATCACTCAACGACGTCACCGTCCCCGAGCTGCGCTGCCGGGCGGTTGTGGGCGCCGCCAACAACCAGCTCGCCCATCCTGGGCTGGCGGCCGACCTGTCGGAGCGGGGGATCGTCTACGCCCCCGACTTCGTGGTCAACGCCGGCGGGGTCATCGATATCGCCGACGGCCTGACCGGGTACCACCCCGAGCGGGCCGCAGCCGCGGTGCGCCGTATCGGCGCCACCACCATGGCCGTGCTGACCCACGCCGCCGAGTCGGGGGGCACCACCGTCGCCGCCGCCGAGGCCCTCGCCCGCCGGCGCATCACCGAAGTCAGCACCGTGCAGCGGTTACGGACGTTCCCACGACGCGCCGGCCGGCGCTGATTCACCCGCCGGCCACGCCCCGCCGGCCACGCCCCGCCGGCTACGCCCCGCCGGCCACGCCCCGCCGGCCACGCCCCGCCGGCTACACCCCGCCGGCTACACCCCGCCGGCTACGCCCCGCCGGCGAGCGCCGGCCCACCCCAGCGCCGGCCACGCCACCGTTGGTCACGCCACCGCCGGCCACCAGCTCCCCGATTACCGTCGCCGGCCGGCCGGCGGCGGCCAAGAGGTCGATGGCGGTGTCGACGGAGCCGGGCGCCACGACGACGACCATGCCGATACCGAGATTGAACACCCGGCCCATCTCCTCGTCGTCCACCCCTCCGGCGGCGGCTATCTCGGCGAAGATCCGGGGGACCTCCCATGCCGAGCGGTCCACGACAGCCCCGACGCCGGCCGGCAGCACCCGCGGCAGGTTGGCGGGCAGGCCCCCGCCGGTGATGTGGGCCACGGCGTGCACCTCGACGGCGGGACCGGCCCGGAGCAGGGCGAGCACGGCAGGCGTGTAGATGACCGACGGGACGAGCAGTTCGTCGCCGAGGGTGTGGGCGGCGCCTTCCCACGCCGGGGCATGCAGGTCACGCCCGGCCACGTCGAGCAGGGCGCGCCGGGCCAGGGAGTAGCCGTTGGAGCGCAGCCCCGGCGACGCCAGCCCGATCAGCGCGTCTCCGGGGCGCGCCGCGGAGCCGTCCACGAGCTTGTCGCGCTCCACGATGCCGACGGCGAAGCCGGCCACGTCGAGCTGGCCGGGGGCGAGCAGGCCGGGGTGTTCGGCGAGCTCACCGCCGATGATGGCGCAACCGGCCTCCCGGCATCCGGCGGCGATCCCCGTCATCACCGCCCGCACCTGGTCGGGGTCGACCTGGCCGAGGAGCTGGTAGTCGAGGAAGAACAGCGGCTCCGCCCCGCAGCACACCAGGTCGTCCACGCACATGGCCACCAGGTCGACACCGATGGTCTCCAACCGCCCCATCTCGACCGCCACGGCCATCTTGGTGCCCACCCCGTCGGTACTTGCCACCAGCAATGGTTGCCGGTAGCCAGATGGGACGGCGAACAATCCGCCGAAGCCCCCTATCCCTCCGATCACACCCGGTCGGTCCGCGGTTGAGGCGACCAGGTCGCGCATCGCCTCCACCGCCCGGTCGGCGGCGCCCACGTCCACGCCCGCAGCGGCGTAGGTCAAGCCGCGGGCGGGGCCTTTCCCCTCCCCGTGTTCGTCCTCGTCCTCCTCTTCGGCGACGATGTCAGCCACCAGCGCGGCTGGTGGCCAAGTCGACCGGGACCTCGACGGGATAGTCCCCGGTCAGGCAGGCGTCGCAGAATCCGGCCCCCGCCGCCCCCGTCGCCTCCTTGAGGGCCTCCAGACGCAGGTAGGCCAGGCTCTCGGCGCCGAGGAAGTCACGGATCTCGTCGACCTCCAGGCGCGCCGCTATCAGCTCGTCGCGGGTGCCGGTGTCGAGGCCGAAGTAGCAGGGCCAGCGGTACGGCGGCGACGACACCCGCAGGTGCACCTCGGCGGCGCCGGCCTCGCGCAGCATGCCCACCATGGCGCGCGTCGTTGTCCCCCGCACTATCGAATCGTCGACCACCACCAGGCGCTTGCCGGCGATCGTGTCTCGCAGCGGGTTCAGCTTGCGGCGGACGCCGGCGTCGCGCTGCGCCTGGTCGGGGGCGATGAACGTGCGCCCGATGTAGCGGTTTTTCACCAGGCCCTGGCCGTAGGGGATGCCGCTGGCACGGGCGTAGCCCTCCGCCGCCGGCAACCCCGAGTCGGGGACCCCCATCACCATGTCGGCGGCCACCGGAGCCTGGGCGGCCAACAGCTCCCCCATGCGCAACCGGGCCCGGTGCAACTCCTGACCATACAGCCGGCTGTCGGGGCGGGCGAGGTAGACGAACTCGAACAGGCACAGCTTGGGGTCCACCTCCTCGGGGGGCCACGGCCAGTCGCTGTCGCAGCCGGCGGCGTCGCAGACCACCACCTCGCCGGGCTCCACCTCCCTGACGAAACGGGCGCCGCACACGTCCAAGGCCGGCGTCTCGGAGGCCAGCACCGAGTCCCCGGCGAGGTCCCCGAGGCAGAGGGGCCGGAACCCGTTGGGGTCCCGCACACCGATCAGGCGCTCGTGGTCCATGAGGACGAGGGAAAAGGCCCCCCGCAGCGTGGGTAGCACCACGTGGAGGGCGTCCACGATGCTCGCGCCGGGGTGGCCGTCGAGGTGCCGGGCGAGGAGCTCAGCGATGAGATCGCTGTCATTGGTGACCATCCCCGGGAGCATCCCTGCTGCGTCGGCCAGCTCCTCGGTGTTGGTCAGGTTCCCGTTGTGGCCGAGGGCGAAAGCGGTGGTGCCGGCGGTGCGGTAGACGGGCTGGGCGTTGTGCCACGTCGACGAGCCGGTGGTCGAGTACCGGGTGTGGCCTATGGCCAGGTGGCCCTGGAGGCCGGCCAGCTTGTAGTCGTTGAAGACGTTGGTGACCAAACCCATGTCCTTGACGATGACCATGTTCTGGCCGTCGGATACGGCCATGCCGGCGGACTCCTGGCCCCGGTGCTGGAGGGCGTACAGGCCGTCGAACACGAGGTGGGCGACAGGCCGGCGCTTATCGGCGATCGGTTCCATGTCCTGGTGGTCGCGGGTCTGGTGGTCGCGGGTCTGGTGGTCGCGGGTCACGACGCCGAAGACGCCGCACGCCTCGCGCGGCGGGGTGTGGTCGATGCCGGGGTCGGTGTCGGTGTCGGAAGCGGGGGGCCACGGGACCGGGCCGGCTGTCACTACCCCATTGTCGCATGCCAGGGACGGCTGGCGGTGGGTCCTGACCCCGACGACCCGCAGATGTACGGTTCGGGGGTGATCGACCTGCACACCCATTCGACAGTGTCCGACGGGAGCGAAGCCCCCGAGCGGGTCGTCGAGTTGGCTGCCGGCGCCGGCCTGTCGGCCGTCGCCCTCACCGACCACGACCGCCTTGATGGAATCGGCCCGGCCGCCCGGCGCGCCGGAGAGGTGGGAGTGGATCTGGTGGCGGGCTGCGAGTTGTCCTGCGAGCACCCGGCGACGATGCACGTTCTCGTCTACTTCCTGGGGCCGGGGGGCGGCGCCGGGGACGGTCCGTTGGAGCGCGAGCTGGTGCGGCTCCAGCGGGCGCGCGACACCCGCAACCAGCGCATGGCCACCCTCCTTGGTGAGCTCGGGCTTCCCGTCACCTACGCCGAAATCGAGGAGGAGGCCGGCGGCATTGGGGCGGGGCGCCCGCACGTCGCCTCCATCCTGGTGCGCAAGGGGGTGGTGGGCTCGGTGCAGGAGGCGTTCGACACCTGGCTGGCCAAGGGGCGTCCCGGTTACATGGACAAGGAGCGCCTCGATGCGGCGACGGCGTTGCGCCTCGCTCGGGATTCGGGCGCCACGCCCGTGTTGGCCCATCCCCTCAGCCTGGAGCTGGAAGGCCCCCGGCTGGAGTCGGCGGTGCGCGAGCTGGCCGACCTCGGCCTGGTGGGGGTGGAGGCGATATACGGGCGCTACTCCGGCGAGGAGCGCACCGAGATCAGCGATCTCGCCAAGCGCTGCGGGCTGGTCGTGACCGGGGGCTCGGACTATCACGGCACGTACAAGCCCGACCTCGAGGTGGGCACGGGCCGGGGTGACCTTGCCGTGCCCGACACCGTGCTCGACGATCTGCGCGAGCACGCCGGGGGCTGAGAGAGCGACGAGTTCGCGCCCGCAGTTCTGGTGGGCGCAGCCCGGTTCATTGGTTCATTGGGCGCCGCCTCATTGGGGTTGGAACCCCAGCCCCTCGGGTGTGGACGCCGGCTGCTCGGGTGTGGACCCGTGCGTACCAAGGCGAGCGTTGCTACGTCGACTCCCCGAGGAACGAAGGTCCAGGTTAACGGTCCGAGTCGGCGACAGCATTGTCGACGTAGCAACGCTCGCCTTTGTAACTGTGCACCATTTCCCGCCACCGACCATTTGATGCGCACTTAGCTACGACGGGCAGGGTCTAACTCGACATCAAATAGCCCTCAGCCGCATTTCATGTCGAGTTACCAAGGCGAGCGTTGCTACGTCGACTCCCCGAGGAACGAAGGTCCAGGTTAAC
>DASZKW010000085.1:0-25784 GCA_035552775.1 Acidimicrobiales bacterium
CCGAGCCGGACACACCACCCCCACCCGAGCCGGACACACCACCCCTACCCGAGCCGGACACACCACCCCCACCCGAGCCGGACACACCACCCCCCCCCGAGCCGGACACACCACCCCCGCCCGAGCCGGACACCCCGACCCGACCCCGGCCGGCCACCCCGACCCCACCCCGGCCGCCGGCCGCGCCACCCCTCGCCGCCTGCAACGCCGTCAGGTCCTCCTCCATACGGTCGAGGACGACCGGCCAGGCGTAATTGTCGATCACGTACTTCCTGCCTCGAGCCGCCATCTCGGCCGCCTCTAGCGGCGCCGCCAAGAGCCAGCGCAGACACTCGGCCAAGTCGAACTCGTCATGGAAGGTCACGCCCCCCCCGGAGCGTTCGCAGTGCCAGGCCACCACCTCGCTCTGCTCCACGGCGAGGACCGGGGTGCTCGCCAGCCAGGACTCCATGGTGGTGCGGCTGAAGCTCTCCATGCGGCTGGGCTGCACGCACGCCGCGGCGGCGGCGAAGGCATCGTCGCGTTCGACGTCGGGCAGGAACCCGAGGTCGATGACCCGCCCCGCCGCCGCGGCGGGCACCGTGACCTCCCCCACCCCGGCCGTGACCAGGTCGACGTCGACCCCCCCCAGCGCCACGGCACGTGCGTAGGTCTCGAGCAGCCACGGCCAGCCCTTGTCGGGCTCGCGCCGGCCGGCGTACAACACGAACGGCCGGCCCAGCCCGTGGCGGGCTCGGAACCCGGACGCGTCGTAGGAAGCGGGTACGTCGACTCCGGCACCGATCACCCGGTGGCGGGGCGCGACGGGACCGAGGCGGTGGGCGAGTCCGTGCTCGGGTTCAGAGAGAAACCACACCGCCGCGGCGTCGGCCAGCACCGGTCGTACGACGTCGAGGCGGGCGTAGGTTTCGTCGTGGAGGCAGGGCATCGCCACGCCCCGCTCGGCCACGACGGGCAGGCACACCGTGGAGGTCCAGAACATGTACGGGGCGAAGACGATGGCGTCGTAGCGATCGCCGTGGCGCAGGATCTCGTGAAAAAGCCCCGGCACCTGGAACCGCAGGCTGATCCAGCTGATCTGCTCGTCGAGGGTGGGCAGCTCCCCCCTCTCGATCTGGCGCTGGGCCCGCAGCCCCGCCCTCGTCGCGTCGTGGACCATCTTCCAGCGGCGCACGACGAGGCCCTCCTCGTCGGTGACACCCTCGGGCAGGTCGTTGGCCCAGGTGTAGTGGTCGATGGCGCAGGTGGTGAGGACCTCGACATCCCAGCCCCGGGCCGCCAGACCCAGAGCGGCTTCCCGGCACACCGCCTCCGCCCCGCCGACCACGCCGGGACCGAACCGAGGGGGGACGAAGGCGATCCGTCCGGTCACGAACCGCGGAGGTGGGCGTCTAGGTGACCCAGGAACTGCTTCGAAGTCAGGGGCAGGGAAAACGAACCTGCCCGTGCCCGCCCCGCCCTCACCAGGGACTCACGCCGCTCCCGGTCCGAGAGCAGGGAGCCCACGGCGACGGCCACCGTCAACGGATCCTTGTCTTCGAGCAGCACGCCGGCGTCGCCGACCGTCTCGGGGATGGCAGCGGCCGCGTAGGCCACGACTGGGACGCCGAGCTCCATGGCCTCGATCAGGGGGACACAGAACCCCTCGTGCTCCGAGCAGCACACGAACACGTCCGCGCTGGCGAACTGGGCCACCAGCTCGCCGAAGGGGACGCCGCCGGGGAGCTCGACACTGTCTCCGAGCTCGAGGTCGGCGACGAGGCGCTCCAGGGCGCGGAGGTACCGGGCGGACGCCGGGGCGCCGGCGAGCACCAGGCGGGCGGCGGGATCGAAGGCGCGCCGGTAGGCAGCGAAGGCTCCGATCACGTCGTGCTGGCACTTGTTGGGAGCCAGGCGCCCGACGAAGAGCCAGCGGGTACCTCCCCTGGCGCGATGGCGGGCGACGGCTCGCGAGTCGGGGGCGGCGTGGTACTCGTCCAGGTCAACCAGCAACGGGGAGACCACCGTCGAGCGGTAGCCGGTGTCGAGCAGTTCGGCCTGGTTGTAGGCGGACGCGGCCATGGCCAACTCGGTACTGGGAGCCAGGGAAGCTAGCTCCCGGCGGGCCCGGCCGCAGCCCTCCGCCGCCACCGGTTCCCAGCGGGCGAAGTACTCCGCCGGGGTGATGTTGTGGTAGTAGACGACAAGGCGGTCGCCGGCGCCGGCCCGGGCCGCGAGCCAGCCGGCCATGTCGCTGTAGGTGGACGCGTGGTACAGCGCCAAGTCGCCGGCACCGGGGCGCACGGACGGGTGCTCACGGTAGTGTCGGGCCTGGCGGGCGACGGGGGGGTGGATGATGTCGGCCCAGATGTCGGACTCGTAGCCCGCATCGCGAAGGACCCGACGAAGCTGGAGCACGTGGTTGCCGATCGCGTCGTGGGGCGCGAAGTCAGGCAGGAACTGATCGATCCTCACCGAGCCGGGTGCTCCAGGCGCTCGATGCGCTCCGCCAGCCGGGCCACGTCCCCGCTGATCGCCTCGGTGCGGGCGTCCAACTCCTCCGTGCGCTCGACGAGCACGGCGCCGAGGCGGGTCACGCTCCGGCCGAGGACAGTCACCTGCTGGCCGAGGTAGCTCACATACCAGCCGACCAGGCGTTTGACTCCGGCCTTGAGGGGTTGGGCCGCGCGCTGGCGCGACGCCACGGGTACGTCGACGTCGATGGTGGCCGCGTCCTCGACTGCAAGCAGGGCCAGGCGGGCAGCGCCGGCGCCTGTGTCCAAAGGGCCGCCGGCGTCGGCGCCGCGCCGCTCGTGGGCAGGGGCGTCTGGCGTGGCGTCCTCGTGGCCTCCGACGCCGGCCGGGCGCGCCCGGACGGCCAGGCGTCCCGTGGCTTGGCGCACCCGCTCCAGGTAGCCCGGGGCGACGGCTTCGAGACGGTCGGCCGCCTCGGCCATTGCCGCATTGATGGCGTCGTCGGCCGGCACGGCTCTGCTGGTCGACTCCGGGACGGTCCCGGCCCGGTCGGGCGTCGCGGTCATTGGGGGCGCCACGTTACCAACGGTCATGCGAGCCCAACCGCGGTCCGGTCGCCGCCGCCACCTTCGTGGCGCAGCCCGTCTCCTAAAGCTCCTCGGCGAAGCTCCCCTCGCAGCGCCCGAAGACCTTCAGGGCGAAGACGAACAGCACTAGCGAGAATCCCATCACCGCCAGGAGCTGCCAGGTGTACCACCACTGGTTGGCATGGTCGGGGAGCACGTGCACGATGCTCCCGGTGGACCCGCGAGGCGATGTCGCACCGTATATGGCCCGCTGGAAAGACATCACTATCGGGGTCATGGGGTCGAGGCGATACAAGAGGAACAGGCCGTGGGAGAGCAGCGTGTCGTGCTCCGATGCCATCTTGAGGACCTGGCGGTAGGTGACGAGAATCGGCGTGGCCCAGAACCACACCTGGAGCACGATGGCGAGGGCGTGCTCCATGTCCCGGACCCGCACGTTTATGGCGGCCAGCAGCACCCCAAGGGCGCTGGAGAACATGACAAGGGCGATCACGGCGGGGATGAGGATGGGCAAGTAGGCCACGGCCGGCCCGTGGCGGAAGGCGGCGAGGAAGACGAGCATCACGATGCTCTGCAGGCCCAGGTGGACCACCGACGCCCCGCTCGGGGCGAGGGCGAGGATCTCGCGCGGGAAGGCCACCTTCTTGACGATCGAGGCGTGCGACACCACGGAGTTGACCGCAACGGTCAGCGACATGGTCAGCAGGTTCCAGCACAGCAGGCCGGTGGCCAGGTACACGGCGTAGGACGGAGTCCCGTTTTTCAGGACCAGCTGGAACACCACGTAGTAGACCAGGATCTGGCTGGCCGGGTTGAGCATCGACCAAAAGAAACCGAGGACGCTGCCCTTGTAGCGGACTTTCAGCTCCTTGCGCGTCTGGGCACCGAGCAGCTCGCGGTAATTCCAGATCTCGGTCAGCCGCTGGCGCAGAGGCGGGTTGCCGGTGATGACCCGCAGGGGCAACTCGACCGCGGCTGCGGGCCGGGACGGCTCGACGGTGCTCTGATCGGGTTGTTCGAGTGCCGTCATCGAGGACCGAAGCCTACCGGTAGGCGAGCCGCACCTGACTGCGCCGGCGCTAGCGTGGTGCTCACCATGCGCCTCGACGCTGCCATCCCCGCGCCGACCGACCCGCTGTTGCGCTACTCGCTCGCCGAGCTCAGCGAGATCATCTTCGCCGCGTTCGCCGTGGCCGGTGTGAGTACCGTCGCCGAGATCGGGGCCGAAGGGGGAGCGTTCACCGAACACCTGGTTAGATGGGTCAGCGAGCGCGGCGGCGGCCTGGTGAGCATCGACCCGGCCCCGAGCGCCCACGTGCGTTATCTGGCTGAAAGTTCCGAAGCCGTCACCTTGTTGGCGGAGACGAGTCACCAGGTGCTGCCCCGCCTAGGAGCCCACGACGCCTACCTGCTCGATGGTGACCACAACTACTTCACCGTCAAGGGTGAGCTGGAGATGATCCATGCCACCTGCCACGGGGCGGACACCGTGCCGCTGCTCGTGCTCCAAGACATCGGCTGGCCGGCAGGCCGGCGGGACCAGTATTACGAGCCCGAGGCGCTCCCCGAAGGCGCCACCCGACCCTACGACTTCGGCGGGGTGGTCCCCTGGTCGGACACCACCTTCGAGGGAGGTTTCCGCGGAGACGGCAACTTCGCGTTCGCCACGCGCGAAGGGGGCCCCGCCAACGGTGTGCGCACAGCCCTGGAGGACTTTCTCGCTGATCACGCCGGCTACGAGGCTCTTGCCGTGCCCTGCGTTTTCGGCTTGGCTCTCGTCTTCCCCTCGTCTGCTCCCTGGGCACCCGAGCTGCGCTCCCAGCTGGCGGTGTATGACGACAACCCGCTGCTCGCCCGCCTGGAATCCAACCGGATCCTGCTCTATTTGAGCGTGATCGACCTCCAGGACCGCCTTGCCCGCCAGCGGCGCCGGACCGCCGCCGTCGAAGCCGAGTTGGGGGCGGCACTCGAGCGAGCCCGCACCGAGGTCGCAATCGCCAACCAGGCCGCCAGGGCGGCGGCCGAACAGCGCGACGAGGCGGTAGCCGAAGCGGACGCGGCGCGCGCCTCGGTGCCGGTTGAAGGGATTTCGGCACGACGTCAGATGCTGTCACGGGCCCTGCGCCTTCCACCCGCCTGAACGCAACCGTCAGGCAGCCAGAGTTTCAGCCAGTCCAGAGTTTCAGGCAGCCCGGCCCTTCAACGCACCGCCCGGCGCGCTATTCGCAGCACGCCGCGCCCGACGGCGGGCAGACCGCCTTGCGCGGCCTCGCTGCGGATCTTGGCCACCGTCCACGCCAGGCGGCCGCCGAAGTCCCCGGCGTCGAGATCGACGGCGCGGGTGGCGACAGGTAGCGGGAGGACGGCGAGAGCCACTTGGACCTCGACCGCGTAGACGTCGCCCGCCGCCCTTCCGGCCAGGGGGATGTGCACCTGAGGGTCGTCGTTGAGGCCCACGGCCACGCCGTCGTAGAGCCAACGGCAGCCCGAATAGACCAGGCCGGCGAGCTGTGACTCTCCCTCGATCCGCACCCGTTGGACGTCGGCGTGGCCCGCCACCTTGAGGAGCAGCTCTATCCAGTCCACTCGGAAGACGCCAGGATGGTCGCACGGGTCGAAGCGCAGTACCTGTATCCCAGGCTGCTCGATGACGAAGCGCAGGTACGACAGGCCGTTGCGGTTGGTTCGCAGCGGCCGGCGCTGGGCCTCACCGAAACCCTCGCCGCAATCGACACGAAGCTCTGCGGCCGCGGGGTGCCGGCCCGGATTGAAGGCGTCCATGGGAACCGCCCCGTCGATGACCGCCTGGGTCGCTGCGGCCAGGGCCGGGTCGTACTCGGAGGCCAGGCCGAGCGGCCAGAAAGCGTCCTGCATGGTCATCTCCAACAAGTCCGGCGGCGACAGGTAAGGGACGTACGGGCCCAGCCGATCGGGAACTATGCGCTCACGGCGCTCGACACCGAAGTTGTCCTCGTGAGTCCACGCGCCATACGTGCGGGCCTCCTGGCGGGTGGGTCGGACCACCGACGCCCGCAGGATCTCGAGGAGCATTTGCCGCTCGGTACCGTCGAGGGCAGGCCAGGCACCGACGCTGCCCTCGTAGCGGAGCCACTCCTGCTGGAACGCCCTCACCCCGTGCTGGGTGACGAGCTTGGAGACCACCTGGGCGGGGGGAGGGATCGAGCCGTCGAGGACTTCTGTCCCGTCGTCGGTGAAGTCCACCACCGAACCTGCGGTAGCCAGGCAGGCCTGCTCTATGACCTCGGGGCTGCGCCCGATCTGGGCGATGGCGTACTCGGGGGTGCCGCAGGAGGTCAGGTACCCGGAGATCTCGAGGCCGTCGAGGATTCGGTCACACGCCACCTCGTTGGTGGCGAGGTACAGGCCGACCAGACGGCCGGGGATACCCGCCACCTTCAGCACCGTGGCCAGCTGGTACTGGATGGTTCCCCCCCACCCGAGGTCGACGAGCACCGTGGGCTCGGTCCCATCGCCGATCGTCGCCCTCAGGTAACCGATGAGCCGCTGACGGGCCTGGGCCGCCTCCGCGAGGATTCGCGCTCGCAGGTGGTCGCTGGAGCTCAGACCGTCTATCACCGGGTCGACGACCTCGGCGTGGTCCATGACCGCCTCCGCTATGGGCCGGAACTCGGGCACCTCGCCCAGGGACAAGCCGAGATTGCCTATGTACTGCCCGACGGTCGGGCTGAGACGGCGCATCAGGAGCTTGCGCAGCTCCATTGAGTTCGCCTCGGCAAGGGTGGCTCTAGCGGTCACGTGTCGTGACAACCAGATGGGTTTGACGGCCACCTCGTCGTCACGGTGGGCGGCGACCCTGGCCACCAGGTCGGCGAGGAACTCGCCCTCGCGCATCATGCACCACACGTTGCGGACACCGATCTCCGACACCCGGCGGTGCACCCAGTCAGCGAAGCCGGTGAGGACCGGGCCGAGCACCGACGCACCGAAATGCCACGCCGCCGCCAAGTCTGGGGGCAGGTCGCCCGACTCCACCCGGCCGGCCACCTTTGCCCGCAGGCCGGTGAAGCCGAGGTCGCCCGCTACGGGATGGACCACCGCCGGCGCCGGTCCCAAGGGGTCGGGGGGAAGTACCCCGTCGCGCCGGAGCACCTCCTCGGTGGCCGCGCCCATGCGCGGGTAGTGAACTGTCTGGATCCCGTGGCTGTGGGGGACCTCGACATCGGAGAGCACCTCGTCGCCCACGTGGAGCACCCGGTTCCCTGCGACGTCGAGCTCTTGGAGCACCACCTTCCACAGGCCGTTGGCCTTGTGCACGCCGAAGGCACACGAGGGGAACAGGCGGGCGGTGCGCACCGCCTCCAGCTCGGGCCGGCCGATCAACCTAGCCAGCCGGCGGATCGTCAGGTAGGTGTTGGAGACGAGGATCAGCGAGCATCCCCGCTCGGTGGCAAATGCCGCGAAGTCCACTATGTCGAGATCGGGGTGCGTGACGCGACGCTCCAACTCCACCTCGCGGTCCGCCATGCGGCCCGGGTTGGCGTCGACCAGCACCTCCGGGGGGAACTCGGCCCAGATCTCCTCCAGGGTCACCTCGGTACCGGCCCCGTTCCTGTCCCTCCGGGCTCGCGCCCGCTCCTCGGCGGTCATGCGCAGGCGGCGCAGCGCGGGCGGGTCGACCCAACCCCGCAGGAGGCCGGTCCGCAGCAGCTCGGTGCCGAGAAGGAGGAAGGCGTCACTCGGGCGGGGAACGATCCTCCACAACAAGGTGTCGAACACGTCGAGGGACACCACCGAGATGGCCCCATCCTCGACGAGTTGGCGCGCCTCGGTCAGGCGGTGGGCTCCCCCTCTGGGCAGGGCATCGCCGCCCAGCAGCGACAGGGGGCTCGTGCCCGGGTCCAGTGACGCCACCCGGCCGACGATACCTGAGGAGCCGAGCCCCTCCCGGTACCCCACTGCTAGCGCCGGCCGCCTGCTAGCGTTGACTGCCTGCCAGCTTGGACTCGGAGCTCGCAGGGACTCCGACCGTGGGAGGTTCTGGGTCGGTGAGACCATGAGCGTCGCCGTTGGTATCGAGCAGGTCTCCAAGCGTTTCAGGCTTTACCAGGAGACCTTCTCGTCGCTGAAGGACAAGGTCCTCCACATGGGCCGGGTGCCATACGAGGACTTCTGGGCGCTGCGCGACATCGACCTCGAGATCGCCCAGGGATCCACGTTCGGGCTCCTCGGGCACAACGGTTCGGGCAAATCGACGATGCTCAAGCTGGTGGCCGGGATCCTCCAGCCCACCTCGGGGCGCATACTCGTGCGCGGCCGCCTCGCCGCCCTCCTGGAGCTCGGCGCCGGCTTCCAACCCGAGCTCACCGGCCGGGAGAACGTGTTCCTCAACGCCTCGCTTCTGGGGATGCCCAGGCGGGAGATCGAGCGTCGCTTCGACAAGATCGTCGCCTTCGCCGAACTGGAGACCTTCATCGATCAGCAGGTCAAGTACTACTCGTCGGGAATGTACGTGAGGCTGGGTTTCGCGGTGGCGGTCAACGTGGATCCGGACGTCCTGCTGGTCGACGAGGTCCTGGCCGTCGGCGACGAGAACTTCCAGCGCAAGTGCATCGACAGGGTCCAGGAGTTCCAACGCCAGGGACGCACCATCGTCGTGGTCAGTCACAATGCCGACCTGATCCGGCGTATCTGCGACCAGGCCGCCGTCCTCGACGAGGGCAAACTGGTGGCCCAGGGAGAGCCCGGAACCGCCATCCGTGCCTTCCACGAGCATCTGCTCGCCCGCCAGCGCCTCGTCGAAGCGCGCGCCTTGGCCGCGACTCTCGGTGACCTCGACGGCACCGCCGCCGAGGCCCCCGACCCCCTCACGAGGGTAGTGAGCATCACCGAGGTGAGCACCGATCCGCCTGCGGCGGGAGGCGACCAGCACCTCGAGGCGGGACAGGCGCTGACCCTGAAGATCGGATATCACGCTGCTGAGAGAGTCGACGACCTCAACGTGTGGGTCAACCTCCACGACATCGAGGGCCGTCTGCTGTTCGGCTATAGCACCGGCATGGGCGGCGCCGACCTGCGGGGCATCGAGGGCGACGGCCATGTGGAGTTCCGCTTCGCCTACGTACCGTTGCTCGAAGGCGACTTTATGTGGGTGATCGGGATGACCAGCTTCGACGGCAAGACGGTCTACGACATCCGGGAACAGCAGGACCGTTTGTCAGTGACCAACCCGAGTTCGAGGATCGGCCTGCTCGGCATACCGACAGCCGTCGTCGTATGCCCAAGCGTCACGCAGGTGCCGGCTCACTGACGTCGACGGCACGCTCGATCACCTGGTCGATGAAGCCGTACGCCTTGGCGTCGTCGGCGGTAAACCACCGGTCGCGGTCCGAGTCCGCCTCGATGCGCTCGATGGGCTGGCCCGTGTGGAACGAGATCCGCTCCGCCATCATCTTCTTCAAGTAGACGATCTGCTCCGCCTGGATGGCTATGTCGGCTGCCTGGCCCTGGGCCTGCCCGGACGGCTGGTGCATCAGGATCCTCGAATGAGGCAGCGAGAAGCGCTTACCCTTCTCCCCCGCACAAAGCAGGAACTGTCCCATCGACGCCGCCAGTCCCATGCACACCGTCGACACCGCGCACGGGACGAACTGCATCGTGTCGTAGATCGCCAGGCCAGCGGTGATCGACCCGCCCGGCGAGTTGATGTACAGGCTTATGTCACGCTTGGAGTCCTCCGCCGCCAGCAACAGCAACTGGGCACAGACGAGATTGGCGCTGGTGTCGTCCACCTGGGTGCCGAGGAACACGATCCTGTTCCGCAACAACCGCTGGTAGATCTCCATGGAACGGTCCCCGCCGCCCACCTGGGCGGCGGCGTGGGGAAGGATCAGCTCGGACATGTTGAGGAGGGTATCGCCCTCCCGGACCTCGCGTGAGGCTCGTCCCCCAACCGCCATTGCCGGTCCGTTACAATGCGGCGACGTCGAAGTAGCACCTGGAGTCCGCGCATTGACGAGCCCCGACAACTACACCGGCGTCGACAACTTGGACGTGCTGGACGTTGCCGTGAACTACCGCCGCTTCCTCGCCGCTCTGATCCTGGGCAGCGGTGGGGATCCCAAAAGCGGCCGGGCCGTCCTCGACTTCGGTGCCGGTGATGGGACGTATGCTCGCTGTGCCCGTGAGCTGGGCTACGACGTCATGTGCGTCGAGCTCGACCCGCTCTTGCGCCGCCGTCTCCTCGACGACGGATTTCACACCGTGCGCGACCTGAGTGGCGTGGCGGACGACGGCATTGACTTCGTCTACAGCTTCAACGTCCTCGAGCACATCGAAGACGACCTGGGCGTCCTCGAGGAGCTGCACAGGGTCACTTCCTGCGACGGGACCTTGCTGCTCTACGTCCCCGCATTCTCGGTCCTCTACAGCAGCATGGATGCCAAGGTCGGCCACGTCCGCCGCTACCACAAGGCAGGCTTGGCTTCGGTGGTGGAGCAGGCCGGATTCAAAGTTGATCGGTGCACCCACGCCGACAGCATCGGCTTTTTCGCTTCACTGCTCTACCGTGCGTTCGGATCGAGAGAAGGTCATCTCGACCGCCGGTCCGTTCAACTCTACGACCGTTGGGTGTTCCCGATCAGCAGGGCACTCGACCGTGTGGTCTCCTACTGGTTCGGCAAGAACCTGATCCTGACCGCCCGGCGCCAGGGCATGATCCCGTGACCACCAGATCGCCGACCGGGGTACCTGCACCGCCGGCCACTGCCACCCGGCCGAGGCCTGTCACGACGGCCGACGACCCGGGGGATCCCGACCTCCGGGTGGCGGTGGTGGTGCCGTGCCACGACGAGGCCGCGTCGATCACCCGGGTGGTCATCGACTTCGCCGCCGCGCTTCCCGGAGCGCAGATCTACGTCTACGACAACGCCTCGAGTGACCAGACCTCGGCGCTCGCCGAACAGGCCGGGGCCATCGTGTACCGCGAGCCGCGCAAAGGCAAGGGCAACGTCACCCGTCGGATGTTCGCCGACGTCGACGCCGACGTGTACGTGATGGTCGACGGCGACGGCACCTACGACGCCAGCTCGTCTCCGAAAATGCTGGACCTGCTGCTCCACGACCGTCTCGACATGGTCGTCGGTACCCGCCAGCCCGTAGCCGACGACGCCAACGTCTACCGCAAGGGCCACTCCACTGGTAACGCGGCGTTCAGCCGCGCCCTGAACGCCGTGCTCGGCGGCTGTTTCACCGACATCTTCTCCGGTTACCGGGTCATGTCGAAGCGCTTCGTCAAGTCGTTCCCCATCCAGTCGACCGGCTTCGAGATAGAGACCGAGTTGAGCGCCCACGCCGTTGAGGTGGGCGCGGCCTACGCCGAGGTGCCCACCGCCTACGGCAGTCGCGACGACGGGTCGTCCAGCAAGCTGCGGACCTACCGTGATGGCACCCGAATCATGTTCACCCTCATACGCTTGTTCGAGGCCATGAGGCCGTTGCAGTTTTTCGCCATCTGCTTCGCGTTGTTGACCGCCGTCGCCTTCGCCCTCGGCATACCTGTGGTCAACGACTACGCGCGCACCGGGCTGGTGCTGCGCTTCCCGACCGCGATCTTGGCCATGAGTGTCCAGATCGTGGCATTTTTGTGCCTGACCAGTGGGGTCATCTTGAAAAGCGTGCGCCGTGCCCGCCAGGAGGCTCGGCGCTTGGTCTACCTCCAACATCGAGCTCCATCCTCGATCGACTCGCGGTCATAGCGGTCGACCGAGACTGTGGCGGAGCGCACGATGGTGGACGACGGCGACAGTGACCGAGGCGCGCTGGCGGCTCCCGCCCGGGCGCAACCCAACCGCCGGGTCTTCAGGATCACATGGGTGTCCACGTTTATCGTCTTCGTCCTCGTCGGCACCTTGTGGAACCTCGCCCAGCCGCTGTTCTCGGGCGCCGACGAGCTCGAGCACTACCTCATGGGCGAAGCGGTCTACTCAGGCCAGCTCCTCCCGCCGCTGGCGCGCAACGTCCCCGACCAGTTTGTAGGCGGCAAGGTCACCGTCCGCCGCCCAGTTGTCCTGCCCGGCTGCTGGATCGCCAAGGCGACTGTGTCGGCGGACTGCGGCCCCGGGCTCGTGGGGCCCGCCCCCGTGAGTCACGCCGTCGACTACGTGAGCCGCGAGCCCCTCCTTCCCACTTTCCTCAACGGATTGCCCGTATACCTGGACCCGCTCCAACCCGGTTTCTATCTGGGGCGGTCCGTCGACACGGTCATCGGCGCCGGCTTCTTCGCCACCGCTGTCGCCTTGGCGCTCTCGCGACGGCGCCACATGCTGATGACCGCGGTCGTGATGGGGACGACGCCGTCGGTCGTCGCCGGCTGGGGCGTGCTCGGCTCGAGCCAGCTCGAGATCGGCACCGTCTCCGTCGTGTGGGTCGCTACCGCCCTGTTGATCGGCGGTGAGGCGCCGACCAGGCGTTTCGTCACCCTGGTCACGGTCACGTCCGTGGTGTTGTTGATGTCGCGCCCGATCTCGTTCGTCTACCTCGGGTTGGCCGGCCTCGCCCTGCTCATCGCCGGGGACCGGCATCGGCTGAGGGCCATGGTCCGGCTGCGGTCGGTGCGGGTTGGATTGGGGATCATCGCCATCGCCCTGCTTGGCGCGCTGGCCTGGTACAAGTTCGCCTCCGCTCCGGCCAACCCCCTGTACATGAAGTTCAACCACTTCCCCGTGCACCCGGCTCTGACCCAACGCGTCTCGATCACTCTGTCACAAGTGCAGGGCTGGTGGAACCAGGCGATCGGTTCGGTCGGCTTCAACGAGTACGACGGCCCCTGGCTGGTGGTCCTGTTGTGGACGAGCACCTGTGCTGCCGTCGTCGGGGCCGGCCTCGTCTTCGCCCGCCGGCGGGCGGCCCTGGCCACGACCGTCCTCATCGCGTTCTTGTTGTTCCTCGGGGTTGCGGTGCAAGTCGTCCTGCTGCCCCACGTCTACCTGTTCTGGCAGGGCCGCTACGACATCCCCGCGCTGCTCGGTGTGATGATCATCGGAGCGTCCTCGCTCGACAAACACCTGCCCGCGGTCCCCCAGCTAAGGCGCCTCGCCACCGCTCCCATCGTGGTGGCCGGGTGCTTGCAGATAATCGAGTTCTACGCCGTGTTGCGCCGCTACGCCGTCGGCGTGAACGGCACCCTCGATCCGCTCGGCTGGACCAACGCGTGGCACCCACCGATCCCGGTCCTCGTGCTGCTCATCGGCGGCGCTTTGGCCATCGCCCTGGCCTACGCGATCCTGCTGCGCCATCAGCGGGCTAGTCTTCGTCGGCACGCGGGCGTGGCGAAACCGGCAGACGCGCCAGGTTTAGGTCCTGGTCCCGAGAGGGATGGAGGTTCGAGTCCTCTCGCCCGCACCTACCTGGGGCAGGAGTAGTCGGGATCCCACTGCTGGGCGGCTCCGCTGTAGCCGCTGCCGACGTAGCCGTACTGGACCAGCATGGGGATACCTCCGGCGAAGTCGAACTGCGACTGGGAACAGAACGCCGAGGCGCTGTAACTACCGGTGTAGATGTTGCCGGCGCCGGCGATCCAGGTGGGCAGCCCCGGCATCTGGTAGCCGCCGGCGATCTTGCCCCACTGGTAGTGCGTGCAGTAGACGCCGGCGGTAAGGCCGTCCGAACGCACCGCATCGACCATGCCCTGGATGATCTGGGCGTTGACCCCGGTGGTGGAGAAGTCCCAGCCCTCTCCGGTCTCCACGTCCATCCACCACACGTTGGGGAAGAAGCCCTCGTGGTGGAGGTAGCTCACGGCCTGGAGGGCGTTGTTCCAGCCCCAGTTGTACCCGCACGCCGTGGTGATGGCGACCGTCGGGCAGTACCGCGGGCCTCGGGTGGCGTTGGCGAGGTCACCGTAGGCGCCGTTGATCGGCGTGGCCACCTGGTAGGCCTGGAGCGCGGGACCGGCCCACGCCGCCTCGCTGGCCGTGCACGGGTTAGGCCCGTATTGGCCGCCGAAGGGGTCGTTCACCCCTATCCAGCCGTTGGTCACCCCCACGACCGCGATGCGCGAACCGGACAGGGGATAGGAGCCGCCGCACTGGGGCCAGGAGATGTCGTAGCCTGTCGCCCCGCCCGGGAAGGCGAAGCCGTGAGCCGTGCTCGCCATGTCCACGATGGGCGCCGGGCCCGGATTGGAGCCGGTCGAGCCGAGGAAGGGGGCGTCGCCGAAGGTGAACACGCCTCCGTCGGACGCCACCAGCCAGTAACCCCCACCGTCGGGCGTGGGCGCCATCGTCTCGATGGGGGCGTTGAGGTGGTGGCCGCCCTCCGAACCGAGGAAACCGGCGTCGCCGAAGGTGAATATCCCCCCGTCGGACGCCACCAGCCAGTAACCCCCACCGTCGGACGTCGCCGCCATCGCCACGACCGGGGCGTTCAGGGGGTGACCGCCCTCGGACCCGTAGAAACCGGCGTCGCCGAAGGTGAATATCCCCCCGTCGGACGCCACCAGCCAGTAACCCCCACCGTCGCGCGTCGCCGCCATTCCCACGACCGGGGCGCTCAAAGGGTGGCCGCCCTCGGACCCGTAGAAACCGGCGTCGCCGAAGGTGAATATCCCCCCGTCGGACGCCACCAGCCAGTAGCCCTTGCCGTCGGGTGTCGCCGCCATGGCCACGATGGGCCGGCTGAGGGGCTGTCCCCGCATCTCGCCCAGGTTGGCCGTGCCGAAGCTGTAGACGCCACCGTCGGACGCCACCGTCCAATAGCCCACTCCGCTGCCGGGAAGCGATGCCGCTCGGACGCCGGTGCCGGTGGGCGCGGTGGCACCCCCGCCTGCAGGCGCCGGTGCCTCGGCGCCACTCGGCTCGGTGGCGCCGGCGGCGGCCGGGCCGGCGTTGCCCGCGGGCGAGCCGGCGACCGCGCCGGCGGCGGCCGGTCCCGTCAGGCTGGCAGCGGTGGCCCTCAGGGGCGAGGCGGCGGCGGTCACCGGAATCGCCGCCAGGCCGGCCGCCACCGTGATGGCGGCAAGGGCGCGCGAGAGCGCGCCGGTGAAACCAAATGGAAGTAATGCCACTTTTGGCACCTCCGCGCCGCCCCGAGTGGAATCCTCACAGCGTAGCGACTCTGCGCTCGCCGCGTGGCTCAACCGCCACCGTCGGCGCCGTGCTCGGCCGCCGGCACCCCGTCGCTCGGTGCTCGCGTGTCAGGCTCGGCGTAGTGCGCGTGATCGACAGCGACGGCTCCCGGCTCGGCGCCGGACTGGTGATCGACAGCGACGGCTCCCGGCTCGGCGCCAGGGGGGTCGGGCGCCACGGGGGAGCGGGCAAGGGGACCCCAGCGCTCCGACGAGCTCACCGCTTCGACCAGCCGGTGGAAGGCGTCGCGGCGCTTCTGGCGCTGGACGCGGCGGGCCTCAGGACCGGCGGCCCCAGGTTGGACCTGCAGCGACAGGTAGGTCAGGGCGCCGACCGGGATCGGCAACCAGAAGTTGACGAGGCGGTAGGCCAGGACCCCGAGGATGGCCACGCCCCGGGGGGTTCCGAAACCGACCAGGGTCGAGGTCAACACCGTCTCGACGACGCCAAGGCCGCCAGGGGTCAGGGGGATGGCGGCGAGGACGTTGGCCAGGCCGTAGGAGACGAGGAGACCGTCGGGGTTCACCCAGTGGCCGAAGGCGCCGACGAACACGTAGAGCGAAGAGGCGTCGAGGAGCCAGTTGCACGCCGCCCACAGCACCGCCCGCACCAGTACCCGGGGCTCCTTGGCCAGTTCCTCTACGCGGTCGGCCATCTGGTGGACCACGCGCTGCACCGTCGCCTCGTCAACCAACGGCAGGCGGCGCGCCACCCTGCCGATCAGCGTGGCGGCGCGCTCCTCCCCCCTCGTCAACGACAGCACGAGGAAGGTGAAGGCCCCCACCAGCACCGCGCCGACGAGGGCAGCGGAGACGTACAGCGGGGAGAAACCCCATATGGGGATGGACACGACCAGCGCCACCCAGAAGATGGCGTTGAGCACCAGGGCCGAGCCCAGGCCCTGGGTGGCGAGCGCGAATCCGACCTCGGGGCCGCCGACCCCGGCGCCGGTGAGCAGGCGGTAACCCAGCGGTGACCCCGCCGCGGTGCCGCCGGGCACGCAGTGGCTGACGGCGAGAGTGGTGAGCTGAATGCGAAGCACGGTGGTCAAACCCGGGTCGCTGCGAGCCGGCAGCACGGCCCGGGTGAGCTGGGCGTAGGCGACCAGTGCCCCCCCTTCGAGGACCAGGCCGAGCACCAGCCACGCCACGTCGACGCCGCCGAGGAGGTGGATGGCCTGGCGGGTGCCGGCGATCTGGGGGAGCACAAGGTACTCGATGATGAGCAGGACGATGCCGAGCTTGAGCAGGTGGCGCACCGGCGCCGGCACCGCTGCTCTCCAGCGCCGGAATCGCGACCGGCGCGAGGCCGTCGCCGCTTCCGGCTCCGCCCCGACCGCCGCTTCCTCGCCCCCCGGCGGTACCGGGGACCTCATGGCATCATCCGGCGGGGCGCGCCCTGCTGTGCCACGGCGCTGGGGGCGCCGCGGCGGGGACAGGGCGGGCGGCGGTCGACTGGCGCGCGGCACTCTTGACAATATGATCGCACCCCGCGGGCGTCCGGAGTCGGATATCGCCTTCCGGGCTCACGGCTTCTGTTCTGGGGACGCAAAGTGACACATCGTGTCCTTTTGCGTCCCGAGAATGACACGCACGGACGGCCGGCGCCGGCCTAGTCCTGCAGCGCGCCGGCCAGGGCACGCATAGCCCGGCCCCGGTGCGACAAGCGGTGCTTGGCCGCCGGATCCTCGGCCGCCAATTCGGCGAAGGTGCGCCCGTCGCCCTCCTCGGGGACGAACACCGGGTCGTAGCCGAAGCCCCCCCTGCCCGCCGGTACCTCGGTGATCCATCCGTTGACGGCTCCCTCGGCGACCAGCTCCTCTCCCCCGGGCCACGCCGCCACGGCGACGGTACGAAATCGCGCTCGGCGCGCCTCGGTCCCCTTTTCCCCTCCCAGCGCCTCGAGGAGCTTGGTCACATTGTCGGCGTAGCTGGCGCCGGCCCCCGCCCATCGGGCGGAATGCACCCCCGGTGCGCCCCCGAGGGCGGCTACTTCGAGGCCGGTGTCGTCGGCGATAGCCGCACGGCCGGTGGCGGCCACGAGGGCCCTCGCCTTCAGGCGGGCGTTGTCGAGCAGGGTCTCGCCCGTCTCCTCCACTTCGGGCACCTCGGCCGGGCGCCCCACGAGCTCCACCGTCTCCCCGAGGATCTCGGCGATCTCCCTGGCCTTGTCGGCGTTAGCCGTGGCCAGGACGAACGCCGTCACGACCGGTCGGGGGGGTCCGTGGCCAGGACATCGGCCTGGGCTGCGAGCAACTGGTGGATGCCGGCGCCGGCCAGGTCGAGCAGGGCGTCGAGCTCGGCACGCGAAAAGGGGGCACCCTCGGCCGTGCCCTGCACCTCCACGAAGTGGCCACCGGCGGTCATGACCACGTTCATGTCCGTCTCCGCCCGGCTGTCCTCGCTGTAGGCCAGGTCGAGCAGGGCGTTGCCCCCCACCATGCCCACCGACACGGCCGCGCACGCCTCCACCAGGGGGTGGGCGGCCATCCGCCCCGCCGCCACCATCCGGGTGCAGGCGTCGTGGAGGGCCACGTAGGCCCCGCAGATGCTCGCGGTGCGGGTCCCGCCGTCGGCTTGGAGGACGTCGCAGTCGAGGGTTATCTGGGCCTCCCCCATGACCGCGAAGTCGGTGACGGCCCGCAGGGACCGGCCGATCAGGCGCTGGATCTCCTGGGTGCGACCGGACTGGCGGCCCCGGGCCGCTTCCCGACCCACCCTCTCGGGCGACGATCCGGGCAGCATCGAGTACTCCGCCGTCACCCAGCCCTTACCGCTACCGCGCATCCATCGGGGCACGTCGTCGGCAGCCGACGCCGTGCACAGCACCACGGTGCGCCCCATGCGCACCAGGACCGAGCCCGCGGCGTAGACGGTGTAGTCACGGATGAACTCGACGGGGCGCAGCTCGTCGGGGGCCCGGCCGTCGACGCGTACGATGCCGCCGGCGGCGGCGCTCGCGACGCCCGGCACACTCGGCGGAGCGGTCACGCCTGGTACCGCGCCCCGGCCACGGCCACCTCGACGGGGGCCCCGAAGCTGGCGGACGCCTCGGCCCGCGCGGCGGCGCGGTCGATCGTCGGCCCTATGTGGGTGATGACCAGGCGCCCGGCGCCGGCGTCGCGGGCGGTGGCGCCGGCTTGGCGCGCTGACAGGTGTTGCACGGTGCCCTCCTTGTCGGACAGAAACGACGCCTCGACCACGGCAAGGTCCACGGGCCCGAGGGCGGACATGGCCCACGCGGGACCGGTGTCGGCCGAGTAGCCGATGCTGCGGCCCCCGGCGTCGATGCGCACCGCCAGCGTCTCGACCGGGTGGTCGGTACGCGAGAACGCCAGGCGCAGGTCGCCGATGGCGACGAGGTCGCCGGCGGCGATGTCGTGCCAGACGAGGGTCCCGTCGTCGGCAATGCCGATCGTCATGCCTTGCAGTCCGCGGGGCGCGTAGACGGCGACGCCGGCGTGGCCGAGGAACCACTTGCACGCCACGTAGTAGCCCTCGAGGTCTGTCCAGTGGTCGGCGTGGGCGTGGGTGAGCACGACGGCGTCGAGGTCGGTGAGCCCGACGTGGCGCTGAAGGTTGGCGAGGGTCCCCGACCCGGCGTCGAGCCAGACGCTGGTACTGGGGTGGCGCACGGGCCCGGCGGTGACCAGGTAGCCGCTGCACGCCCCGCCCGGACCGGGGTAGCTGCCGTCGGAGCCGAGGACCGTCACGGTGAGGGGGGCGGCCGGCGCCGCGGTCGGCAGCGGCGTAGCCGGCGCCGCGGTCGGCGGACCGGTCAGAAGTAGATCACCTTCCTCGCCCGTTCGGTCACCTCGTCGAGGTCGTCGGTCCACGCCCCGGTGGAGAGGTACTTCCAGCCTCCGTCGCAGACGATGGTGACGATCACGCCCTCGTCGATCTCGGCCGCGCACTTGACCGCGGCGGCCATGATCGCCCCCGAGGAAATGCCGGCGAAGATCCCCACCTCGGTGAGCTTGCGCGTCCACTCGATGCTCTCACGCGGCCCCACCACCCGCTTGCGGTCCAGCAGGTCGAAGCCGTCGTTGTCGGTGAACACGGGGGGAATGAAGCCCTCGTCCAGGTTTTTCAGCCCGTCGACCATCTCGCCGACCGGGGGCTCTACCGCCCACACCTGCACCGCCGGGTTGCGTTCCTTCAAGAACCGGCCGACGCCCATGAGCGTGCCCGCCGTGCCCAACCCGGCGACGAAGTGGGTGACCTCGGGGCAGTCCCGCCAGATCTCGGGACCCGTTCCCTCGTAGTGGGTCTTGGGGTTGGCGGGGTTGCCGTACTGCCACGGGAACCACCAGTCGGGGTGCTCTACCGAGAGTTGCTGGGCCCGGCGCATGGCCCCGTTGGATCCCTCCGATCCGGGGGAGTCGATGATCTCGGCGCCCCACACCTCGAGGAGCTGGCGGCGCTCCACCGACACGTTCTCGGGGAGCACGATCTTGAGCGGGTAACCCTTGACCTTGGCGATCATGGCCAGGGCGATCCCCGTGTTGCCCGATGACGACTCGATGATCTGCTGGCCCGGTGCCAGCGCGCCGTCCTTCTCAGCCTCCTCCACCATCGCCTTGGCGGCGCGGTCCTTCACCGAGCCCCCTGGGTTGGCCCCCTCCAGCTTGGCGACGATGGCCACCCTGGGGTTGGGGCTGAGGGCGCTGATGTCGACCATCGGGGTGCCGCCGATGAGGTCGAGGACCGATTCGTAGCGTGCCATCCGCTGCTCCGTCGCTTTCCGGTCCCTCAGCCGCCGGCCACGGCGGGCATGAGGGTGAGGGTGTCGGTGTCGCCGACCTTGGCGTCCAGCCTGCCCAGGTAGCGGATGTCGTCGTCGTTGAGGAACACGTTGAGGTGGCGGTGGAGCTCCCCATCGGCGCCCAGGAGCTGGTCGCGCAGGGCCGGGTGCTGGCGCACCAGGTCGTCGAACACCTCGCCCACGTTGTCCCCGGCCGCCTGCACGGTCGTGTTGCCGCCGGCAGCGGGGCGCAGGATATTCGGCAAGCGGACGGCGACACTCACGGGGATCCTCCAAAAGTTGACCAACTGTGTCGTCATTGTACAACCACCCGCTCTTCGGCGATCTTCCCGTCGACGATGCTGTAGCTGCGAAGCACCGGTTCGGTGTCGCGCAGCGAAACGACGACGTAGTGCCATGCCGGGTCGGGGGCTTGGGCGACATCAGTGGGAGACGGGTACGCCTCGGTATGGGTGTGGGAATGCCACACACCGATCAGTTCCAGGCCGGCGCCGGTGGCGTCGCGGTCGGCTCGCAGGAGGGCCCTCGGCTCGACTGTGTAGAGGCGGGCGGACGCCGCCGAGTTGGCCGTGGGGTAGACACGCTCCACCTCGGTCCGCTCGCCGGGCTGGCCAGCCAGCAGCCCGCACGCCTCCAGGGGATAGCCGTCGAGGCAGTGGGCGACCATGGCTTCGACGGCGGAACGAGACACGACCAGCACCGCCCGACGGTACGTTGGCAGGGCCATGCCTTCCAAAACCGCCGGGCCGCGACCGGTCGCCCAGAACCGCAAGGCGCGCCACGACTACGACATCGTCGACACCTTCGAGGCGGGCATCGTGCTCGCAGGAAGCGAGGTGAAGTCGATAAGGGAGGGGAAAGTGCAGCTCCGCGATGCCTACGCCCGGGTCCAAGGGAGCGAGGTGTGGCTGCACGGCGTCCACGTCTCCCCCTACACGTACTCAAACGGGTTCGGCGCGGTCGAGGCGGACCGGGCCCGCAAGCTGCTGTTGCACCGCCGCCAGATCGACCAGATCGCGGAGAGGACGAGCCAGGACGCACTGACCCTGGTCCCTCTCGCCATCTACTTCAAGGACGGCAAGGCCAAGGTCGACCTCGCCCTGGCGCGGGGCCGGCGCAAGTACGACAAGCGCCACGCCATCGCCGAACGGGACGCGGCGATGGATGCCCGCCGCGAGATGTCGGGACGCCTGCGTGGCCGCGGCTGAGGGGCTCCCCTCCACCCGGGGGCCAACCGCGCCTGAAGCGCTCGGCGCCACCCGGGGGGGAACAGGGGCGGCCTGCCCCGATGTTGCACCTGCCGTACGTCGGTCGCGACCCGGTGGCCGTCGGGTAAGGGATCTCACATGACCGACACCGTCCGCCTCGGCCGCATTGGCGGGGTGCGTATCGGCGTCAACTGGACCCTGGTACTGATGGCCGCGCTGCTGGCCGTGAGCCTGGCCGACAGCCGTCTGCCCTACGACACCCCGGGGTACTCGACCGCTGCCTACTGGGTCACCGCTGTGACCACCGCGGTAGCCCTCCTCTTCGCCGTGCTCCTCCACGAACTCGGCCACGCCGTGGTTGCCAAGCGGGCCGGCCTAGGGGTGGACGGCATCACCTTGTGGTTCATGGGCGGCGTCACCCGCATCGAGGGCGAACCGGCCACACCGGGCGCGGAGCTGCGGATCTCCGGGGTCGGGCCGCTGGTCAGCCTGGTCGTCGGGGTCCTGTGCTGGGTCGCCCGGTTCGGGCTGTCTCACGCCGGGATCGACCCCCTCGCCCTCGACGCCCTCGGCTGGCTGGCGTTGATCAACGTCGCCCTTGCCGTGTTCAACCTCCTGCCCGGCGCGCCGCTCGACGGCGGCCGGGTCCTTCACGCCGCGGTATGGGCCGCCACCCGGGACCACTGGCGGGCGACGCGGGCAGCCAGCCGGGCAGGGATCGGCCTGGCCGCCCTGCTGGGGATCGGGGGGCTCCTCTCCTTCGGCCGGGGGGACAGCCTGGACGGGATCCTGCTCGGGGTGCTGGCGTGGTTCATGTTCTCCTCGGCGCGGGGGGAGCAGCAGAGCGCCGACGTGCACCGGGTACTCGACGGCGTCACCGTCGCCGACGTCATGCGACCAGTGCGCGCCGCCCCCGGGTGGCTGACCATCGACGCCCTCCTCGAGGGCTACGGCGACGTCCCCGGCGTCGTGCTGATGCTCGAGGAGTGGGGAGGCGGCTTCGGCGGGGTGGTGTCCCTCGACGCCCTGTCCGCCCTGTCCGCTCGGCAGCGCAGCATGGCCCGGGGCATCGACGTCGCCATACCCATCGTGGCGACGACCGGCGCCGACCCCGGCGACGGTGCCCTCGACGCCGTGACCAAGAAGGACGGCCAGCGGGTGGTGCTCGCCATCGCCGGCGACCGCACCGTCGGCGCCGTGCTCCCCTCCGATCTCGAGGTCCTGGTCCGCAGCGGCCAGCGCCCGCCTCGTGCGACGCCGGGGCCGTGGGCCCCGGCGGGGGTACACTGACAGGCGGGTACACTGAGCCGCTGTGTCCCTACAAGGGGGTGATTGGCTTCGACTTCGGTTGTCAACTCGGGAGAAGCGAGCCGTGGTCTCCGGAACCACGTTAAAGAGCCGGAACCAACAACAAACGCCAAGTCTGACAACGTTCAGCTTGCTCTAGCTGCCTAACTAGCAGTTAGCCGCCTGTCCGGCCCCAGCCCTGCGGGCCGGATCGCAGGTGTCATCCAGTAGGGCTCACCCAGTGGCTGCGTCAGCCGGTCGCCGGGGACATCTAAGTTGACTGGGGTCCTCCGCCGGCGCCGGCGGCGAGTGGAGGACCTGAGATCTTTCGCCGGCTGCGCTCGGAGAAGTCCCGTCGAGACATCGAAGGACGCGGGTTCGATTCCCGCCACCTCCACATGATGTGGGCCCATACGAACCGGGGTCCTGCAAGAAGCCCGGGCAGCCAATGGCCCGGGCTTCTTGGCGTTCGGGACCCAGAAGTAGGCGAATGCGTGTCGGTCAGGTGAGATCTCGACGCGGTCGATCAGTTCCGCGAAGAGCTGTTTCACTACCTCGGGGCTGCCGTGGTTGATGACTCCCTCGATCTGGATCCGCATCTCGTCGATCAGTTCTCGGCGTGGAAGTTCTGGCATCGCGGCACGCAGTTGGTTGGCGAGCTGGTCGCGGTGCGCCGTCAGCTCGTCTCGGCGGGCGGAGAGCTCGGCGACTCGCGGGGCGCAGAGGTCGGCGGGGCATGGTGCCGGTCTCGAATGCGTGTAGGTACCGGTCGAGGGCGGCGATCGTCTCGCGCAGTTGCGTCTCGGTGCTGGCATGTTCGGCTTCAAGACGCGGGCGTTCGTTGCTGATCTCGGCGTACACCTCACGAATGCCTTTCTCGAAGAGTTCGACGCGCGTGAAGGCTTCGAGAAGGTTGGCGCCGACTGCCGCTTCCAAGTCGTCGGCTGGGACGCGCTGGCCTGAACATGCGCGGGCGCCTTTGGCCTGCCGCGTACGGCAGACGTAGTAGCGGTAGAAGCCGCTGCGGCCGTGCGCGCCCGCGCCCACGTACGCGCCGCGGCAAGCCTGGCAGCGCAACAGTCCGCTCAGCAGGTATTCGGAGGTGGTCGGCGCGATGACCGCCGCGTCGGCGGAGCGCTCTTCGAGAAGTACTTGAGCGCGCGCGAAGACATCACCGTCGACGATCGGTTCGTGCTTCCCGTCGTAGATCTCGATGCCGTGAGTAATCTTGCCGATATAGACGGGGTTGCGGATCACGCGAAGCACGGTTTGGTTGGACCAGAGCCGGTCGCCGCGGTTGCGCTGGCCGGTGTCGTTGAGCCGGTTGGCGAGCGCGGTCGCCCCGAGCCGCTCGTCGGCGTACGCGGCGAAGATGGCCCTGACCAATGCGGCCTCGTCGGGGTCGGCGACAAGAGTCTTGGTCGCTGTGTCGAGGCGGTAGCCGAAGGGGCCGGGGCCGGCGAGCCATTCGCCGCGCGCCGCCTTGCGTTCGAAGCCCTTGGTGATCCGGTCGATTAGCAAGCTGCGCTCGAACTCGGCGAAGATCCCGAGCAGTTGCAGCAGCATCCGGCCGACCGGTCCGTGGGTGTCGATCGGCTCTGTGGCCGAGCGCAGGGCGACGCCCGCGGCGTCGAGTTCCTCGACGATGGTCATGAGCCCGACGATCGAGCGGGAAATGCGGTCGATGCGGTAGACGAGGAGCACGTCGAACTCCCCGGCTCTTGCCGCGGCGAGAGCCGCTTGGAGCCCGGGGCGCTCAAGGGTGGCGCCGGAGGCCTGGTCGACGAAGCGGTGGGTGATCTTCTGGCCGGGCTGGGAGGAGACGAAGGCTTCCAGGCCTTGGGCTTGGGCTTCGAGGGAGTAGGGCTGGTTGACCTCGTCGGTGGAGATCCGGGTCAAGGTGGCGACCCGGGCGGGCCCGGTTCTTGGTGGCGACTGTTCTCGTGGCCGGGTGCGGCGTCCGGTGGCGGCGGGCATGTGGCGGTCCTCCTCTATGGGTCCGAAGCCTGGGGGTCTGAGGAGGCCTCCGGGGGTTGCGCGGTGTCAAGTCGCCCGGCGGCGGCCCGCCGCTCGCGCAGGTACGGGATGAGGAGGGCCTTCCACGCTGCAAGGGCTCGCGCCTGGCGCTCGGAGTTCATCGGGAGATGGCGGGCCGGGTGGACCACCAAGGGCGGCTTCGGCCCGCTCACCCGGGTGAACGGCCGCTGTGGGCGGCACGGGCGCTGGCGCCGTCCAGGCGGCCCTCGACCCGGGCGACCCGCTCGCGCAGCCCGCCGACGGAGACCTCGATTCGCCCTGTCGCTGCTTCCAGGACGTGGAGGGACTGGCGGAGGGCGTCCACGGTGGCGGCCAGGCCGCCCAGGTTGTTGCGCTCGCCTTCGCGCCGTGCTGCCCGTGAGTTCGTGTACGCGAGCAGTGACGCGAGTGTTGGCGCCAGCGAGGCGACTGCCGCGGCGACGATCCCGTCGCTCATGCCAGCCTCCGGCGGAACGCCAGCAGGTCCTCGTGGGCCACAACGTGGCGCGGGATGCCGCGGGCTCGGGCTCGGCGTACTTGGTCGAGGGCGAAGAACGACACCCGCGGCACGAGCCGGTCCTCGCTCAGACCGGCCAGCAGCGCGACGTTGCGTTCGAAGAGCACGAGCCCGGCGTCCTCGCCGACGCAAGCGAGCAGGCCGGGCAGGTCGACCAACTCGCCGGCTCTCCACCACGGCCGGACGGTGAGCGCCACTATCCCACCGGGGCGCAGCACGGCCGCGCATTCGGCGAGCACCTGGCGCATGGCGTCGAGGAGCCGGTCGAGGCCGACATGCGCCAGGTTGGCGGGGTCGGTGGAATAGCGGTAGTGGCTCTTGGCCACCCCCGCCCCCGGCTTGGCGTCCACTTGGCCGTGAACGGATGGTCCATAGGGCGGGCTGGTGAGCACGAGCGCGACCAGACCGCGCGCGGCCCGGTCGATGTGGCTTGTGAGGTGCCGGGCGTCGCCGCTGACCACCTCGGCGTGGCCGGTGGCGCCGTGCGCCCGGGCGTGGCGCAGGTTGGCCCGGGCGATCTCGGCCCATGTCGGCTCGTACTCGACACCGATGGCGTCGCGCCCGAGGTGGATCGCCTCGACCAGTGTGGTGCCTATCCCGCACATGGGGTCGACGACGAGGTCTCCGGGTGCCGTGTAGGCCTCGATGGTGGTGGCCGCGATGGCGGGAAGCATCTTGGCTGGGTGATTGAGGGACATCGGCAGGTAGCGCCGGGCGCGCTGGACGCGGGCGGTTCGCTGGGCGGTGGCCCACACCGACAGGGGCAGCTCAGTGCTCATCGGGCGGCCCCGGCTGGCTTGGCGAACACGCCGACGTCTTCGTGCACGACGAGATGCGCGGGGTCTCC
>DASZKW010000086.1:0-9048 GCA_035552775.1 Acidimicrobiales bacterium
CACGATCTGCCAGTCGTTGTCGGCGGCCATCTCGTCCAGTAGCTCGTTCAGGCGGGTCGCCACCCGACCGCCAAGCACTCGCCTGCGGTACTTCGGGCACCAAACGACGTGCAAGCCGAGCGACGTGACTCCACCAGCCGAGCGACGAAAGCGGGTATCCGACATGACAAGAGCAGCCTACGAGCGGGGTGTGACGCTCACCGGGGAGGTCGGGGCTTCGCCCCGAGCCCCGATTCACCTGACGGCTGAAGCCGCCAGTCCCCTCGGGGCGTTCTGATGGACCGATCGTCGGTGTGCGCCCGCCCCGGTTGCCAGGCGCCGGCGGTCGCCTGGCTGACTTACGCCTACCAGACCCGTCAGGTCTGGCTGGACGACGTCGGTGCCGGCACCGGTGATCGCTGGCCGATGTGCGCCGGGCATGCTGGCGGTCTGAAGGTGCCGCAGGGCTGGACTCAGGTCGACCGTCGCACGGGCGAACGCCCGTCGGTGCCGTCTTCCCGGGCCCTCGCATCCTGAGGCGGCCGGGGGCGCCCGGTGTCGACGGCCTGACCGAGGCGGTGGTCGGCTACCTCGGGGGCCTGCTGGTGTCGGTGCTCGCCAGCTCGGTCGCCGGGGCAGCCGTCGGCTACAAGGGTCGTGGGCCTGTGCCCGTCGCCGTCCTGGTAGCTGACGTGGTCGGGCTGTGGGTCGGCTTCGTCGGGGGGGCGCTCGTCGCCAGCAGGACCAAGGGGAGTGGGAGCCTGGTACGGGACTTCGGCCTCAGGCTCGGCCCCGTCGCCGCCCCCTCCAGGGTGAGGTCGGCCGGTTGGGACCTGGCCGGCGGCGCCGCCGTCGGACTTGTGTGCCAGTACGCGCTCCTCCCCCTTCTGTACCTGCCCTTCGAGCAGTTGGACACCTCGCTCGTGCACCAACTCGGCCGCCCCGCCCAGCAGGACACAGCCTCGGTCCACTCCGTGCCCCTGCTTGCCATCGTGCTGATCTTCCTCGCCGTCGGCGCCCCCATCGTTGAGGAGCTGTTCTTCCGGGGCCTGGTGCTGGGCAGCCTGCTGCGCCGCTTCGGGGCGCCCGTCGGCATCGCGGTGAGCGCCTTGCTGTTCGCCTTCGCACATTTCCAGGCGGTCCAGTTCCCAGGCCTCGCCGTCTTCGGCGTGGTGCTCGGCTTGCTGGCGTGGCGCACCGGACGTCTAGGACCGGGCATCGCCGCCCATGCCGCCTTCAACGCCAGCGCGGTCATCTCCGTCACCCACCTGCGCTGAACTCCGTTCAAGTGGTCGGCTGGGTCCGCCGATAACAACAGCAGCGAAGGGACGGCGGCTGCGACCCGCGGCCGTACCGAGGAGGGATCCCATTGAAGTGCCCACGGTGCAAGACCCGCGAGCTGGTCGTGATCGACATGGCCGTGTCCGGACAAAGGGTCCGCCTGCGAAGCTGCTCGGCATGCGAGGTCCGGTGGTGGGAGGGCGGTACCGGTCTGCTGGCCCTCGACGGCCTGCTCGCCCTGGCGACAGACCGCTGAGAGCCACTTGACTTGACCGCTGAGAGCAGCCATACCGGGGCTCAAAGTGCCAGGCGCAACTCCCGAAATACGAGTGCCCAGACGCCCGGTAACCACGGGGTAGCCCCCCGATCACCGTAGGGCTCCTGGCCGGGGCAACATGGCGCACCGTGACCGTGCTCGATCCGCCGCAAACCGACGAGGAAGCGGACGTCCCCGGACCCCCCGACGCGGCTCCGGGGGGCGGCCATCATCTCCGGTGGGAGCGCCTGGTGCACTGGGTGGCCCGCCCCCAGTCCCTCGTCACCCTGCTGGTCGTGGCCGCGTGCACGGTCTACACATTCAACAAGCTGCAGCCGTCCAACATCTTTGCCAACACCACCCCGACCGGTGGTGACATGGGCGCCCACGTCTGGTTGCCGTGGTTCGTCGAGCACAAGCTGCTGCCTCATTTCCGCATCACGGGCTGGGCCATGGACTGGTACGCCGGCTTCCCCGCCCTGACGTACTACTTCCCGCTTCCGATCCTCATGATCGTCGCCGTCAACGTGATACTGCCCTACAACATCGCGTTCAAGCTGGTGGCGGTCCTCGGCCTCATCGCGCTGCCCGCCGCCGCCTGGGCGTTCGGGCGCCTGGCCCGCATGCCGTTCCCCGGACCGGCGTGCCTCGCCGCCGCCACCCTGCCTTACCTGTTCTCCCGGGATTTCACCATCTACGGGGGCAACATCGCCTCCACCATGGCGGGGGAGTTCGCCTTCTCGATCAGCCTCGTGTTCGCCCTCCTCTTCCTCGGGGTGGTGGCCCGTGGTCTGGACACCGGGCGCCACCGCTTCATCGCCGCCCTCCTCCTGCTCGGCGCCGGGTTGTCTCACCTCTTGCCCACCATCTTCGCCGTCGCCGGGGCCCTCGTGCTCACGGCGATGTACCGGGACCGCCGCCGCTGGCGATGGACGATCCCCGTCCTCGTCGTTGCCGCCCTGCTCAGCGCCTGGTGGTCGCTGGCGTTCGAGCTCCGCCTGCCCTACGCGACCAACATGGGTTACCAGAAGATCGTCGCCTACGTGACGACCCTGTTCCCCGCCAACCTCACGTGGCTCTTCGTGATCGCTGCCGTCGGAGCAGCGGTGTCGGTGGCCCGCCGGCACAGGATCGGGACTTTCCTCACCATCATGGCCGTGCTGTCGCTCGTCGCCTTTCGGGTCGCCCCCCAGTCGAGGCTGTGGAACGCCCGGGTCCTGCCCTTCTGGTACCTGTGCCTCTACCTCCTGGTGGGCGTCGCGTTCGTCGAGGTGGGCACCCTCATCGTCGAAGCCATCAAGCAGCCGCGCCGGGTCGCGTGGCCGGGCCCGCAGGTCACTGGCATCACCAGCAAAGGACTGGTCGCCGTCCCCGTCGTCACCCTGCTGGCCGCGCTCATCTGGGTGGGATACCCGCTGCGGTCACTCCCGTTCGGCCACACGTCGAGCACGACCGGCAAGTTCGACTGGCTCGGCATCACCAGCAACGACAACTCCTTCGTCCCCGGTTGGGTGAGTTGGAACCTGAGCGGCTACCAGGCCCCCGACAAGTCCCGGCGCGGCGAGTACTTCGCCCTGGTGGCCGCCATGGGACAGATCGGCAAGACCGTCGGCTGTGGCAGGGCCATGTGGGAGTACGAGCCCGAGCTGAACGACATGGGGACGCCGGACGCCCTCATGCTCCTTCCCTACTGGACCAACGGCTGCATCGGGTCGATGGAGGGGCTTTATTACGAGTCGTCCGGGACCACTCCGTACCACTTCCTCGACGCCGCCGAGCTGTCGGACCAGCCGTCCAACCCGGTGCGGGGCCTGCCCTATCCGGCGGCGCCGAACGTCGCCGAGGGAGTCGAGCACCTCCAGATGTTCGGCGTGAAGTACTACATGTCGATCTCACCCCAGACCCAGCAGCAAGCCAACGCCGATCCGTCGCTGAAACTGGTGAAGCGCGTGGGCCCCTTCACCATCAACTACACGAGCGGGAACACCACGAGCCCGGCGCAGCGCTACTGGAACATCTATCAGGTGCTCGACTCGACCCTTGTCACCCCACTGACCAACCGGCCCGTGGTGATGAAGGGGGTGTCAGGGGGAAACACGGCATGGCTCAACCCCTCGGTGGCCTGGTACGACGACCCGAGCCGCTGGAGCGTCTACGAAGCGGCGTCAGGGCCCTCTACCTGGGACCGGGTCAGCCCGTCCGACACCAGCCCGCCCCAGACCCCGCTCCCCCCTGTTCACGTCACGGGCGTCAAGGTGGGGGAGGAATCGATGTCGTTCAACGTCGACCGCACGGGCGTGCCCGTGCTCGTCAACACCTCATATTTTCCCAACTGGCAGACGAGCGGGGCGAGGGGTCCCTACAGGGTCACCCCCAACCTGATGGTGGTCATCCCTACCTCCAAGCACGTGTCGCTCCACTACGGGGCGACGGCGCTCAACTGGACCGGCTACGTCCTCACCGCGGCCGGGGTTGTCGGCCTGGTGGCCCTTTGGCGTCTTGGTGTCGTGGCGTTCCCCGGACGGCGCCGGCGCCGCTCCGATGGGTCGGAGGAGCAGGAGGCGGCGGAGGCGGAGGCGCCCGGAGGCCCGAGCGAGCCCTATGTACGGCTCGGCCACGAACTGGCCGGCGCGCCCCGGGGTAGCGACTGGCACGCGGAGGACCTGGACAACTGGCTAGGCCATCCGGGGGGTCTCGAGTCTGGGGGCTAAGGTCGGGCTCCGCATGGCTTCCCCTGACCTCGACACGGTGTTCAAGGCGTACGACATAAGAGGGACCGTTCCCGACCAGATCAACGCCGATCTGGCGCGAGCGGTCGGTTCCGCGTTCGCCGCCTTCGCCGGGTCCGACCGGGTGGTCGTGGCGCGGGACATGCGCGAATCGGGGCTGGCCCTGTCCGCTGCGTTCGCCGACGGTGTCACCTCGACCGGAGCCGACGTGGTCGACATCGGGCTGTGCTCGACCGATGAGCTCTACTACGCGTCGGGGGCGTTCGATGCTCCCGGCGCCATGTTCACGGCGTCCCATAACCCTGCCCGGTACAACGGCATCAAGCTGTGCCTGTCCGGCGCCCGCCCGGTTGGGGAGGAGTCGGGCCTGGCGGAGATCAAGGCGGCGGTGGCGGCCGCCGCTCGTCCACCGGGCGGCGCCAGGCGCGGCGATGTGAGCCGCCGCGACGTCCTCGACGACTATGCGGCCAAGGTCCGATCCTTTGTCGACTTGGACGCGCTCCGGCCCCTGAAGGTGGTGGCGGACACGGCCAACGGGATGGGCGGCCTCGTGGTGCCGGCGGTGTTCGGTGGTCTTCCCTTCGACCTGGAAGTGCTCTTCGGGGAGCTCGACGGTGATTTCCCGAACCATCCGGCGGACCCGATACAACTGGCCAACCTGGCCGACCTGCGCAGCCGCCTTCGTGAGGTGGACGCCGATGTCGGTCTGGCGTTCGACGGTGACGCCGACCGCTGCTTTCTGGTGGACGATCTGGGCGAACCAGTGTCGGGATCCACGACCACCGCGATCGTCGCCAAGGCCATGTTGGAGAAAGAACCCGGCGCGACGATCCTGTACAACTTGATCTGCTCGAAATCGGTGCCGGAGATCATCAAGGAGTGCGGGGGGAAGCCGGTCAGGACCCGGGTGGGCCACTCCTTCATCAAGTCGGTCATGGCCGACACCGACGCCGTCTTCGGCGGTGAGCACTCCGGCCACTACTACTTCAGGGACAACTACCGAGCCGACTCGGGTTCCGTAGCTGCGCTTTGCGTGCTCGAGGTGCTCTCCAAGGCCGGGGTAGCGCTGTCGGAGCTGCGCAAGCCCTTCGAGCGCTACGCCGACTCCGGGGAGATCAACACCGAGGTCGCCGACCCCGGGGCCGTGATAGACCGCGTCGCGGAGTCCATGGTCCAGAGCCAACCCGACGCCTCCCAGGAGCGTGTCGACGGGCTGACGGTCGACGTGGGCGAGTGGTGGTTCAACCTCCGCGCCTCCAACACCGAGCCGCTGCTGCGCCTGAACCTCGAGGCTCCCACGCCCGAGCTGTGCGAGTCTCGCACCGCAGAGGTCATCGCTCTGATAAAGGAGCTCACCTGATGTCTCTCGATCCCAAGCTCCTGGAAATCCTCGCCTGCCCCGAGGACAAGGGACCGTTGCTGTACTTCGCCGACGAGGCCGCCCTCTACAATCCCCGCCTGAAGCGGCGTTACTCGGTCACCGACGACATCCCCATCATGCTCATCGACGAGGCCGAGACGGTGAGTGAAGCGGAGCACGACCGGCTCGTCGCCAAGGCCGAGGCCGATGGCGTCAAACCCACCTTCGAGCCCGGGAAGTAGGAGGTGACCCTCGACACCGTCGGCATGTTCCAACTGGCCGAGTCACTGCCCGAACAGGTCGAAGAAGCGGCGGACCGCACCCGTCTGGTCCAGGGGCTCCCGACGGCCGAGGAGATCGAGCACGTCGTCGTGCTCGGCATGGGGGGCAGCGGTGTCGCCGGCGATGTGCTCGTCGCCGCCGCCGCACCCTTTCTCCCGGTGCCGGTAGTGGTCGTGAAGTCCTACGAGTGCCCGGCTTTCGTCGGCGAAGGCACCTTGGTATTCGCCATCTCCTGTTCGGGCGACACCGAGGAGACGATCCAGGCGGCGTCGGACGCGGCGGTAGCGGGCGCCCACATGGTGGTGGTCACCGGGGGTGGCGAGCTCGCCCACCTGGCCACCTCCTGGGCGGCGCCCATGATTCCCGTGCCGCCGGACATTCCCCAGCCGCGCGCCGCACTGGGCGCGGTGGCCATCCCGCCACTCCTCGTGCTCGAGGAGATCGGTCTGTTCCGGGGCGCCGCCTACTGGATCTCGCAGGCCGTCGACCAGCTCAAGCGCCGCCGTGACGTCTTCGCCAAAGCCGGCGACGCCAGTGCCGCGGCGACGGTGGCCCGACGCATCGGCGGGACCATGCCGCTCCTGCACGGCGGCGGGGCCGTCGGCACCACCGCCGCGCTGCGCTGGAAGACCCAGATCAACGAGAACGCCAAGGCGCCGGCATTCTTCTCATCCCAGCCCGAGCTGTGCCACAACGAGGTCTGCGGCTGGGGCCAACACGGCGACATCACCCGCCAGGTCCTCACCGCCGTCTCCCTGCGCCACGACGCCGAGCACCCCCAGGTAGGCCGGCGCTTCGAGCTGGTCGACGAACTGCTGCGCGAGGTGGTGGCCGACGTCATCGAGGTGCATGCCGAGGGCGACGGGGACCTGGCCCAACTTCTCGACCTGATCCTCTTCGGGGACTACGTCTCGCTGTGGATGGCAGCCAACGCCGGCATCGATCCCGGTCCGGTGCCCGTCCTGGTCGACCTCAAGCGCCAGCTGGCAGGCGCGTAGCTTTTCTCGGTCGCTCTGGGAGGTATCGTGTTGCGGGGCCCGGGTGGGTCTGTGGTTGAAAGTCGATGCCAGTCGCAGGCGAAACGACCCACGTAAGGCAACCCGTGGTTGCTGAGCATGGTGCGGCTTAGGAGTAAGCCCTGCCCGCCGGCGGGCCGATCGGCGGCCCGGGACGGAGACGGCACCAAGCGGGAGCTCCGGCGGTGTTGGGCGATTAGCCGCCGCCACCGGCCCGGCAGTGCCGCTGCAGGCGAGTGTGGGGTCAAAGACCAGGTCAGCCACCCGGGCCCCGACAGACTCAGCCACCCGGGCCCGGACAGACTCAGCCACCCGGGCCCGGACGTTTTCCCCTACCGTTAGACGCATGGCCAGCGACGAGGTGATCCGGGTCCTCATCGCTGATGACCAGGCCCTGTTCCGTCGGGGTCTGTACGTGGTACTGGGCACCGAGGACGGCATCGAGGTGGTCGCCGAGGCCTCCAACGGCGAGGAGGCGGTGGTCAAGGCGGAGGAGTTGGCGCCCGACGTCGTGCTCATGGACGTGCGCATGCCCCGCATGGGCGGTATCGAAGCCACCCGCGCCATCAGCGCCACCCTGCCGTCCACCAAGATCCTCATGCTGACGGTGAGCGACGAGGAGGACGACCTCTACGACGCCATAAGGGCGGGGGCCAACGGCTACCTGCTCAAGGAGATCTCCGTCGAGGAGGTGGCCGACGCGGTGCGGGCGGTGGTCCAGGGCGACAGCCTCATCTCGCCCTCTATGGCGTCGAAGCTGCTGTCGGAGTTCACGTCTCTGGCCCGGCGTGCCTCCGAGCAGGAGGAGCTACCGCCCCCGGTGCTCACCCCCCGCGAGCTCGAGGTCCTTCGGCTCATGGCCCAGTCCAAGAGCAACCGGGAGATCGCCGAGGGCCTGTTCATCTCGGAGAACACCGTGAAGAATCACGTGCGCAACATCTTGGACAAGCTGCACATGCACTCCCGAATGGAGGCGGTCATGTACGCCATGCGCAAGCGTCTCCTCGATCCGCAGGGCTGAGTGGTCGCGGTGGGGGCTACCGGTACCATGGAGGGCGCATGAGTATCTTCACAAAAGTCCTGCGGGCCGGTGAAGGCAAGAAGGTGCGCGCCCTCGAGAGCCTGGTCCCCGATATCGCCGCGGCCGGAGCGGACCTCGGCGGGCTTTCCGACGAGGCCCTGGCCCACAAGACGGTCGAGTTCCGTGAGCGCCTCGACGTCGGCGAGGACCTCAACGACCTGCTCATCGATGCGTTCGCCGTCGTCCGTGAGGCGGCGACGCGGGTCATCGGGCAGCGCCACTACGACGTGCAGCTCATGGGCGGGGCCGCCCTCCACTTCGGCTGGATCGCCGAGATGAAGACGGGTGAGGGCAAGACCCTCGTTTCCACGCTGCCCGTCTACCTCAACGCTCTGGGTGCCAAAGGTGTCCATGTCATCACCGTGAACGACTACCTGGCCCGGCGCGACGCCGAGTGGATGGGCCAGGTCCACCGTTTCCTCGGCATAACCGTGGGCCGGGTCTCGCCCGAGCTGGAAGGCTGGCAGATCAAAAAGGACGCCTACAACTGCGACGTCACCTACGGGACCAACACCGAGTTCGGGTTCGACTACCTGCGCGACAACATGGCTCGCTCGCTCGAGCACATGGTCCAGCGTGGCCACTCCTACGCCATCGTGGACGAGGTCGACTCCATCCTGATCGACGAGGCCCGCACCCCGCTCATCATCTCGGGGCCGTCGTCGGAGTCGGCGCGCCTTTACAACCAGTTCGCCGGCGTGGCGCGTGCCTTGACCAGCGACGTGGACTACGAGGTCGACGAGGAGAAGCGGACCATCGCCCCGACCGAGGAGGGCATCAACAAGGTCGAGAAGCTGCTCGGGATCGACAACCTCTACGACGTGGTGGTCTCCAACTATGTCCACCAACTGACCCAGGCCCTCCGGGCCAAGGAGCTCTACAAGCGCGACAAGGACTACATCATCAGCGACGGCGAGGTGAAGATCGTCGACGAGTTCACCGGTCGCATCCTCGAAGGTAGGCGCTGGTCGGACGGGCTGCACCAAGCCGTCGAAGCCAAGGAACGGGTTCAGATCAAGGAGGAAAACCACACCTGGGCCACCGTCACCCTCCAGAACTACTTC
>DASZKW010000087.1:0-29650 GCA_035552775.1 Acidimicrobiales bacterium
CGGCCCACGGCTACTGGCTGGTGGCCTCCGACGGCGGGATCTTCACCTTCGGCGACGGTGCCTTCTACGGCTCCATGGGCGACATCCGGCTGAACCAGCCCGTGGTCGGCATGAGCTCGACCCCATAAAGGCCCGCCCGACAGGGCTCAATCAGGTGGTTGTGCTACGCCCGGCGAGCCCGGCGGCGCCTATCGTTAAAGGACTGCAGCCTGGATTCCCTGGTGACCTCGGAGGCGAAAAGTGTCGAAGAAGACGGACACAGAGAAGTCAGCGGAGAAGCGGAGCGGTTTGCGCTCGCCCGTGTTTTGGGTGGCCCTGTCGATCCCGATGCTGCTGGGCCTATACGCTGGCTTGCTGATCGCCAACCGGCCCACCTCGGCCGGCCACGGGGTCAGCTTCACCACCTTCGCCCAGGAACTGCAGGGTGGTCGGGTGAACTCGGCCACGCTGCTCGACTACGACAACCGGGTGTTGTTCAAGAGCGCAGGGCGCAACTACTGGGCGTCCCTGCCGACCAACATGGCCACCAACAACGGGTTGTTCCAAGTCGCCCTGGCAAAGCACGTCCCCACGGACGTGGACCAGCAGAGCTTCAAGCACCTCGTCATGCCGGCGACCTACATGGTGCCGGGGCTGTTGCTCGTCGCCGTGATCATCCTCAGCTACCTGCTCCTGCGACCGGGCAGCGGCACGTTCCTCCAGGCCCGGGCCCGCCGAGCGGCCAGGGGAGAGGCCACGTTCGCCGACGTCGCCGGGCTGGACGAGGCTGTGCTCGAGCTGCAAGAGGTGCGCGAGTACCTGTCCAACCCCGAGCGCTTCGCTCTGCTTGGGGCGGCGGTTCCCCGGGGCATACTCCTTGTCGGACCGCCGGGCACGGGCAAGACCCTCCTCGCCCGGGCGGTGGCCGGCGAGGCGGGTGCCCGGTTTTTCTCCATCTCCGGCGCCGACTTCGTGGAGCTGTACGAAGGGGTCGGGGCCTCGCGGGTGCGGGATCTGTTCCGCCAGGCCCGAGAATCTGCGCCGGCGATCCTGTTCATCGACGAACTCGACGCCGTCGGCAAGACGAGAAGTGCGCTCACCGCCGTCTCGGGTGAGCGCGACCAAACCCTCAATCAGCTCCTGGTGGAGATGGACGGCTTCGAACGGGGCTCAGGCGTGGTCCTGATCGGTGCCACCAACCGGCCCGACGTGCTGGACCCCGCCATCATCCGACGGGGCCGCTTTGACCGCCAGGTCGTCGTCGAGCCGCCGGACAGGGCCGGTCGGACGGCCATCCTCGCCGTCCACGCCCGAGGCAAGCCCCTGGACTCTTCAGTCTCCCTCGAGGCGCTCGCTGCCCAGACCGCCGGGTTGACCGGCGCCGACCTGGCCGCACTGCTCAACGAGGCCGCCCTGCTGGCCGGGCGCCGTGGTGCCAGTGGAATCGGCGAACTCGACTTGGAGGAGGGATTGGACCGGGTGGTGTCGGGCACGATGCGACGGGCCCGGCCCCTCGACGCCGAGGAGGGCCAGGTGGTGGCCCATCATGAGGCCGGGCACGCCCTGGTGGCATGGGCACTACCGGGCAGCCCGGCGGTGACCAGGGTGTCGATCGTGGCCCGCGGGCAGAGCCTGGGGCAGGCCTGGCACATGGCCGAGGAGCCCCGAGCCGTGGTCACCAAGAGCCGCCTCGAAGCCCGCCTGGCCGTACTGATGGCCGGGGCAGCGGCCGAGCAACGGCTCCTGGGCGAGCCCACCAACGGGTCGCGAGACGACTTGGAACGGGCCACCCGACTCGCCCGCCAGATGGTCTGCGAGCTGGGCATGAGCGACAAGCTCGGCCGGGTGACGCTGACCCGGCACACTGCGGGCTACCTCGGCGAGGACTCGTCCGAGCCTCAGTGCTCGCCCGAGGCCGCGGCCGAAGTGGACCGCGAGGTGCGTCAACTCCTCGACGTCGCGTTTGGCCGGGCCACCGGCGTGCTTTCTCGAAACGCCGCAATCCTCGACCGCCTGGTCGAAGCGCTGGTGGAGAAAGAGACGCTGCGCGAGCCGGAGCTCGTCCCCTTCATCACCGCAGTCGCCCGAGCGCCCGCAGCAGTAGTGGACTGATCAAGCCGGTAAGGCCACGTCGAGACGGTTAGGACCCTGCCGAGTCCCCAGCTGTGGGTCGCTCGATCAGACCTCCATGACCAGGGGGACGATCATGGGCCGGCGGCGGGTGCGCTCGTTGACGAACCGTCCGAGGGCTCCCCGCGCCCGCCGGCGTAGCGCTTCGACGTCGGTCGTCCCCGAGTCGGCGTGGTCCTCGAGGGCGGCCCTTACCGCCTGGCGGGCCTCGCCGAGCAACTCCTCGGCCTCGGGGGCGTAGACCCATCCCCTCGTGATTATCTCCGGGCCGGTGAGGACCTCGCCCGTCTTGGCGTCGACGGTGACGACGAGGACTATCACCCCCTCCTCGGCCAGGACCTTGCGGTCGCGCAGCACGCCGCGGCCGACGTCGCCCACTATGCCGTCCACGTAGAGGTAGCCGGCGGGCACCTCGCCCACGAAGTCGACGCCACCGTCGGAGATCTGCACCACGTCGCCGTCCTCGGCCAGGAGGACCCTCGCCTCGGGAACGCCCATGGCGGTGGCGAGGCGGGCGTGGTGGGTGAGATGGCGGAACTCCCCGTGGACGGGCACGAACGACCACGGCCTGGTGATCGACAGCAGGGTCTTGAGCTCCTCGCGCCGGGCGTGGCCGCTCACGTGGACCCGGGCCAGGCCGGAGTGCACCACCTCGGCGCCGAGGCGGGTCAGGCCGTCGATGACCTTGCCGACGCTCGTCTCGTTGCCGGGGATGGCGTGCGACGACAGCACGACGAGGTCGCCGGGTCCGACCGATATCCAGCGGTTGTCGCCGGCCGCCATGAGCGACAGGGCTGACATGGGCTCACCCTGCGAGCCGGTGGAGATGATGCACACCCGCCTGGGATCGAGGTCGGCGACCTTCTCGATGTCGACGAGGTGCTTGTCGGCGATCGACAGGAGTCCCATGGAGCGGGCCAGGGCCACGTTCTTGCCCATGGAGCGGCCGAGGGTGGCGAGGGTACGGCCGGACTTGATGGCGGCGTCGGCGATCTGCTGGATCCGGTGGATGTGGCTGGCGAAGCACGCCACTATCACCCGCTTGTCGGGGTGGGCGTTGAACTGGTCGGCGAGGACCTGACCCACGCTGCGTTCGCTGTCGGTGTGGCCGTCCTCCTCTGCGTTGGTGGAGTCGGAAAGCAATAGGCGGATGCCGTCCCCGGAGGCGATGGCGCCTATCCGGGCCAGGTCGGTGGCCCGGCCGTCGACGGGGGTCAGGTCGATCTTGAAGTCGCCCGAGTGCAGGATGACGCCCTGGGGGGTGTGGAAGGCGGTGGCGAAGCCGTGGGGCACCGAGTGGGTGACGGGGATGAACTCCACGTCGAAGGGCCCGATCCGGCGCCTCTCACCGTCGCTCACCGCGTTGAACGACGTGCGCCCGAGGAGGCCGGCTTCCTCGATGCGGCTACGGGCCAAGCCGAGGGTGAGCGCGGAGCCGTAGAGGGGGAACGACAGATCCCGGAGCAGGAACGACAGCCCCCCGCAGTGATCCTCGTGACCGTGGGTGAGGATGCAGCCTTCGACGCGCGAGGCGTTGTCCCTCAGGTAGGTGAAGTCGGGCAGGACCAGGTCGACGCCGGGCATGTCGAGGTCGGGGAACATGATCCCGCAGTCGAGGACCATGATCCTGCCGTCGACCTCGACGCAGGCGCAGTTGCGGCCGATCTCGCCGAGGCCGCCGAGGAAGACGACTTTTACCGGGTCAGCCATGCAGTTGGGAAAGAACCTGGCGGGCGCGCTGGTCGAGCCCGTCGGGGGGCGGACCCATCGGCGGCCGGCACTGACCGCCGGGCAGCCCGAGCACCTTCAACATCGCTTTGGTCGGTACCGGGTTGGGTGCCTCGTCGCTCGACTGGAAGCGGTGGGAGTCGAGGAGGCGGGCGTTGGCCGTTCGCGCCGCCTCGACGTCGCCCTTCCAGAATGCGGAGACCATGTCCCCCACCTCGGGGGCGGCCCAGTGCGACTCCACCGAGATCACCCCGACGGCTCCGACGGCCAGCAGGGGCAGGGTGTCGGAGTCGTTGCCGCTGTAGAGCTCGAACCCCGGCGGGGCGGCGGCGACGAGCGCGGCTGAGCCGGCCGGGTTGGCAGCGGCGTCCTTGACCCCGACGATGGCACCGTCGGCGACCAGTCGCACGATCGTCGACTCCGCCACCTTGCGCCCGGTGCGCACGGGGATGTCGTAGAGCACCACGGGCAGGTCGCTGGCGCCGGCGATGGCGCGGACGTGCGCCTCTATCCCGGCCTGGGACGGGCGGCTGTAGTAAGGCGTCACTGCCAGGATGCCGTCGACGCCCGCCGCCGACGCCGCTCGTGTCAGTTTGACGGAGTGAGCCGTGTCGGCCGTGCTGGTGCCGGCGATCACGGGCACGGTGACCGCGGCGCGCACGGCACGCCAGAGCTCCACTTTCTCCTCGTCCGAGAGCACCGGGCTCTCGCCTGTGGTGCCGGTGACGACGAGCCCGTCGTTGCCACTGTCGACTAGCCAGCGGGCCAGGGTGGCGGCCCCGTCGAGGTCGAGGCGCCCGTCGGGGTCGAAGGGCGTGGCCATGGCGCACAGCACGGCGCCGAAGCGTCCAGGTCCCATCTGCGGAGCCTAGCCAACCGCGACGGCGGGTCTCGCCGATCGCTACAAAGACGAACGGTGCTACTTCGACAAGTTCATGCCCGGTTGATGCCGTTGACCTGCCGATTTGCTGCTCGAGCAGTCGAAGTAGCACCGCTCGTCTTGGTAACCGGCGACGGCGAAGGCTTCCTGCTCCTCGGGGGTGTCGGTGGTGTGCTCGAAGGCGATCACCCCGAGATCGGTGAAGCGTTCCCGTAGCCAGCCGCTGTTGGCGTCGAGGAGGCCCAGCTTGGCGCAGTTAGGGACGATCTTGGCGAACAGCAGCTGCTGGAACAGCTGGCGCTCCGGCGACAGGTTGATGAGCTCGATGGCCTGGGCGACGGGCACGCCGAGGCGCTGCCAGACCTCCTGGGACTGGAGCCTGTCACGCATGCGCACCGCCGCCTCGTAGGCAAATTCGGCCCTCTCCTCGAGCTCCGATGCGCTCATCTGTGCGTATGCGTCCTTGAGGGCGAGCACCCCGAAGGCCACGTGGCGTGCCTCGTCGGCCATCACCCGGCGCAGGATCTCCTTCAGGAGCGGCTCGGTGGTGGTGGTGTGCATGAGGCCGAAGGCGGCCAAGGCGAGACCCTCGACCATGATCTGCATGCCGAGGTAGGTCATGTCCCACCGCCGGTCGGCGATGATGTCGTCGAGCAGGTCCCGCAGGTGGGGGTTGACCGGGTACGCACCCCCGAGCTTGGTGTCGAGGTACCTGGAGAAGACCTCGATGTGGCGCGCCTCGTCCATCACCTGGGTGGCGCCGTAGTACTTGGCGTCGATTCCCGGCGCCGTCTCGACGATGCGGGCCGTGCAGAGCAACGCTCCCTGCTCCCCGTGCAGGAACTGCGAAAGCATCCAGCGTTGTTGCTCCACGCCCAGCCGGAGCCAGTCGTCGTCATTCCAACTCGAAAACGCCGTCCCCGAAAGGTCAGGCTCCAGGCCGGCCGATCGCATCGACTCCCGGTTGGCGACCGCCACCACCTCGGGATCGACCTCGGTGTCCCATGGGAGGTCCTTGGCGTTCCACATGGACAGCTTTGCCTTCTCGTACAAGCGGTCGAGCCCGGCCTGGGCTCCCTTGTCGTAGTGCCACGTGAACAGGGCGTCATAACCGGAGGGGACCCGGTGGTCGCCGGCACCGGGATCCTGGTTGGCGGTGGCGATCCACGCCTGCTCGGTGGGGCCTGCGCCGACCCTGGTCATGGCCATGCTCCTCCTGTGTTGCCCCGGTGAAAATATCACCGTTATCCTAACTCGGGCCCGGTCGCTCAGGCACCGAGGAGCTGGTCGAGCCCCACGGTGAGGCCGGGCCGGCCCGCCACCGCCTTGACGGCTATCACCACGCCGGGCATGAACGACTCCCGGTCGTAGCTGTCGTGGCGGATCGTCAGCGTCTGGCCGGCGGCGCCCAGGAGCACCTCGTGGTGGGCGACGAGGCCCCGCAGTCTCACCGAGTGGACGCGGATGCCGGCTGGTCCCACCCCGCCCCGTGCGCCGGCCAGCACTTCGGATCGCGTCGGGTCCGCCGCCCACTCCCCGGACGCGGCGGCCATGCGCGCCGCCGTGAGCATCGCCGTACCCGAGGGTGCGTCGACCTTGGCGTCGTGGTGCAGTTCGACGATCTCGGCGCTGTCGAACCAGGGCGCGGCAAGCTCGGCGAAACGCATCATGAGAACCGCACCGATGGCAAAGTTCGGGGCCAGAACGCAGTTGGGCGAACCGCTTCGGCCGAAGCGCTCCCCCACCTCGGCCACGTCCGCTTCGCCCAATCCGGTGGTGCCCACTACCGCGTGGACGCCGTGGGCCGCGCACCAAGCCAGGTTCGCCATGGCGGCCGCCCGCTCGGTGAAATCCACCGCCACCTCCACGCCGGCCCGCTCCAACGCTTCGATGTCGTACGAGAGGGCCAGGCCGCCGGGGAGTGCGGCGGGCGCACCTGGCGCGCCCGGCGGGGAAAGGCGGACGTCGACGGCAGCGGCCAGTTCCAGATCGGGGTCGGCGTGCACCGCCTGGCACACCGTCCGGCCCATCCTCCCGGCTGCTCCGAGGACCCCGACGCGCACGGCCCTGACGCTAGTGGGTCAGCCAGTTACCGTCCCTTTCCCGCGGGGCCGGCGCGGCAGTTACAGTCGGTCCCCGGCGGGGCCGGCGCCCGAGCTGGCCGGCGGTGCGAAGTCGCCCTCTGCGAACGGCCCGATGACGGCGAGGGTCCGGGGGGCGCCGAGCACCCGGGCGGCGACATCACGCACGTCGCCGGTGCTGAGGGCGTCAAGCTTGGCTTCGACCTCGGCGATGCTCATCACCCGGCCGTGCACCAGTTGGCCGCTGCCGATGCGGCTCATCCGGGCGGCCGAGTCCTCCAGCCCCAGGGCCGTGGCCCCCCGCAGGTGGCTGCGGGACGCGTCGAGCTCGGCTGGGGTCGGGCCGTCGGTCGCCATGCGGTCCAACTCGGTACCGATCAGCTCCAACACTTCCCCGGCGCGTGCCGGCGCGGTGCCGGCGTAGACCGCCAGCGCACCGGATCGCTCGTAGGCGACCCGGTACGAGTAGACCGAGTAGGCCAGTCCTCGCTCCTCGCGAATGGACTGGAACAACCGGCTCGACATGCCGCCGCCGAGCACGTGGTCGATCACCGACAGGGCATACCTGTCCTCGTCCTCGCGGTCAGGACCGCGCATCCCCACCGCCAGGTGGGCCTGCTCGGTGTCGCGACCGACGACCGACACCGGACGGGGGCCGGCAGCGGGCGCGTCCCGGCCCGGCCGGGCGCCGCCGTGACGGCCGCCCAAGCGGTCCTCCAGCGACGCGACCAAAGTGTCGTGGTCCACGTCGCCGGCGGCGGCCACGACTATGTTGCCGGGCTGGTAGTGGGCGGCGTGAAAGGCGGCGATGTCGTCGCGGCCCATGGCCTCGATGGACGCGGCGTCCCCCAGCACCTCGCAACCGAGGCGATGCCCGGGGAACATGGCCCCGGCGAGGACGTCGTGGACCGCATCGGCCGGTTCGTCACCGTGCATCAGGATCTCCTCGAGGATGACCTGGCGCTCGGCGTCGACCTCGTCGGGGCGGAACGCCGGATCCCAGACGATGTCAGAGAGGATGTCGGTTGCCAGCCGCACGCTGTCGGCCAGCACCCGCACGTAGAACGCGGTGTACTCCTTGGTGGTGAACGCGTTCATGTCGCCCCCGACGGCGTCCACCGCTTCAGCGATCTGGCGGGCCGATCGCTCCGCCGTTCCCTTGAACAACAGGTGCTCGAGGAAGTGCGAGGCGCCGGCGAGGGCCCGGTCCTCGTCCACTGACCCGGTACCGACCCAGAACCCGAGCGCCACCGATCGCACGTGGGGCATGCGATCGGTGACGACGGTGAGCCCACTGTCGAGGTGGGTGGTGGCCACCCCGTCGCCGGGGCCGCCCGTCATGGCTGGGCAGCCAGCGAATCCGCCGTGAGCGCCCTGGGTCGCATTGGTCCACCACCGAGGATGGTGGACCAACCTGTGCCGGTCGGTTCGCTCCCAGGGTCGCTCACGGGCGGCGCCGGCGCGGGTTGCGGCGCGGGCCGCGGCTCGCCGGACCACCGGGTGCTGACGTCGCCGCGTCGTCGGGACCGAGGTCGCCGAATGTGGCCCGGGCCTCTTGCTCCCAGGACTCCTCGAAGGACACGACGTCGTCGGGCACTGCTGCAGGCGCGGCCACACGGGGCAGCCGGCTGGCGCCCTCAGGCGCAGAGCGGGTCCCGCTTGCCCCATCCCCGTTGCCCCGGGGGGCAGTCTCGCCGGCCTCGGCCGCCAGGGACAACGACACCTTGCCCTGGGGGTCGATATCGTCGACGCGCACCTCCACCTCGTCACCGAGATCGACGACGTCCTCCACCCGTTCGATCCGCTTGCCGCGGCCGAGCTTGGAGATGTGGACGAGCCCGTCGCGCCCGGGGAGGATGTTGACGAATGCCCCGAACTTGGTGATGTTGACCACCTTGCCGGGATACACACGGCCGACCTCCGCCTTGGGGGGGTCCATGATGAGCTCGATTCGACGACGGGCCTCGATTACCGCAGCGCCATCCTTGGCGCCGATGGTAACGGTGCCGACGACGCCGTCGTCGTCGACGGCGATGTCGGTGCCGGTCTCCTGCTGGAGCGCATTGATAACCTTGCCCTTGGGTCCGATCACCTCTCCGATCTTGTCCATGGGGATCTCGAGGCTGACGATCTTGGGGGCGGTCTCTCGTACGTCGGAGCGAGGCTCGGCGATCGCCTGGCGCATCACCTCGAGGATCGTGACACGGGCGTCCCGAGCCTGGCCCAGAGCGGCGCCGAGGACATCGGCGGGCAACCCGTCGATCTTGGTGTCAAGTTGCAGTGCGGTGACGAAGTCGGCGGTGCCCGCCACCTTGAAGTCCATGTCCCCGAAGGCGTCCTCGGCACCGAGGATGTCGGTAAGGGTGATGTATTCGCCGTCCACCTTCACCAGACCCATGGCTATCCCGGCAACTGGCGCCTTGACGGGCACCCCGGCGTCCATCATCGAAAGCGTCGACGCACATACCGACGCCATCGACGTCGAGCCGTTCGACGCCAGGACCTCCGACACCAACCGGAGGGCGTAGGGGAATTCGGATGCCGGCGGAACCACGGGCAGCAACGCACGCTCGGCCAGCAGTCCGTGCCCTATCTCGCGGCGCTTGGGGCTGCCCACCCGTCCCGTCTCGCCGTTTGCATACGGAGGCATGTTGTAGTGGTGCATGTAACGCTTCTTGGCGTCGACGCCGATGGTGTCGAGCAACTGGTCCATGCGTGGCATCCCGAGGGTGGTGATGTTGAGCACCTGGGTCTCGCCCCGCTGGAACAGGCCCGACCCATGCGCCGTCGGGATGACCCCGACCTGGGCCGACACGGGGCGGAGGTCCGTCGGACCTCGCCCATCCATGCGCCTACCCGAAGCAGCAATGCGCTCACGGACGAGCCGCTTGGTGAGTGAGCGCACCGCGGCTCGCACCTCTTTCTCCCTCCCCTCGAACTCGGCTCCGAGCTCGCTGATGATGGCCGAGGTCGCTTCCGTCGTCGCTGCCTCTCGCTCGGCCTTGGCGGTGATGGTGGTCACCGACTCGATGCGGTCACCACCCACGTCGGCAACCCGAGCGGCGACGTCATCGCCATAGTCGACCTGAGGTACGTAGGAGAGCGGGGCTCGGGTGCCCGCCTCGCTCACCAGCCGGCGCTGCAACTCGACCGACTCGCGAATCCAGGTCTTGGCCGACTCGAGCCCGTCGGCGATGACCTCCTCGGTGACCTTCGGCGCGCCGGACTGGTAGAGCTCCCAGGCGTCCTCGGTTCCCCCCGCCTCCACCATCATGATGGCCACGTCGCCGTCGGCAAGCACCCGCCCGGCCACGACCAGTTCGAAGGTCGAGTCGTCGCCCTCCTGGTAGGTCGGGTGGGGGGTCCATTCCCCCTCCACCGTGTAGGCGACGCGCACGGCCCCGATGGGGCCCTCGAAGGGGATCCCCGACAGCATCAGCGCGGCGCTGGCCGCGTTGATGGCGATCACGTCGTGGGGGTTCTCCTGGTCGGCACCGAGGACGGTGACGACCACTTGGGTCTCGTTGCGGTACCCGTCGGCGAAACTCGGCCGCAGGGGCCGGTCGATGAGTCGGGCGGTGAGGATGGCGGTATCGGCCGGGCGACCCTCGCGCCGGAAGAAGGACCCGGGGATCTTGCCCGCCGCGTACATTCGCTCCTCGACGTCGACAGTTAGCGGGAAGAAATCGATTCCCTCCCTGATGCCGTTGGCCGCGTTGGCGGTGGCCAGGACCATGGTGTCCCCGATGCGGCCTACGACCGCACCTTGTGACTGTTGGGCCAGCTGCCCGGTCTCGAAGACCAGCGTCTTGGCTGTCCCGGTGATTTGTGTATCAACGGATGTGAACCCTGTCATGGGTCACGCTCCTTTCGTTTTGCCCGGCAGGGCCGGGCGATAGGAGCGGCGGCGGGGCCAGTTCCCAGTCGGGACACACCCGGTTCGGCGTGATCCCGGTACGTCTCGACTGGCAGCTGACCTCCTTGTGCCGCTCGGTGGGTGGCGCTCTCGAAGCGCCGCAGTGGGGACCAGCGTTCGGCTCCCGGCGCGGCGGAACGGCCCGCACAGGGCCGCCCCCGAGGTTGCTACCGGCGCAGGCCGACCTTGGCGATCAGTTGGCGGTAGCGCTCGACGTCGTTGTCCCGCACGTAGTCGAGCAGGCGCCGGCGTCGACCGATGAGCTTCATTAGCCCTCGGCGGGTGTGATGGTCGTGCTTGTGCACCTTCAGGTGGTCCGTCAGGTGGGCAATCCGCTCGCTGAGTATGGCCACCTGCACCTCGGGTGACCCGGTATCGGTGTCATGGAGGCGGTAGGAGGCGATCGTGGCGGCTTTGTCAGGCATGCAGCAGTGTCCTCGTCGTTGCTCAGGATTGTCGCTCGTAGCTCGGATTTCGTAACTTGCCGGCGTTGACGCCGGGTTCCGGGCGCGGCCCGGTCACGCCGAGCTGGGAACCATGCTAGCAGGAGAGCTTCTGGCGGGCAGCCGGTACCGTGCGCCATGGGCGCGGCGCAGGGCACATGGTGACCGATCCCGGAGTGCTCCGCCTGCCGGGTGGCATCGTGGTGCCGGTCGAGGAGATGACCTGGCGGTTCTCCGCGTCCGGTGGCGCGGGCGGCCAGCACGTCAACACGTCGAACACCCGCGCCGAGGTTCGCTTCGACGCGGCCCGTTCCCCCAGCCTGCCCCCCGCGGCCCGGGAGCTGATCCTGCGCCGGCTGGGACCGGTGGTCGCGGTGGTAGCCAGCGACAGCCGCTCACAGGCACGCAACCGTGATCTGGCCCTCGAGCGCCTCGGTGGCCGCCTGGGTGCCGCCCTGCACATCGATCCGCCCCGCCGGGCCACCCGGCCCACCAGGTCCTCACAGCGCCGGCGCCTCGACGCCAAGCGGCGCCAGGGCGACCGCAAGCGTCAGCGCCGCAGCGGGGGGACCGATGACGACCGCTGAGCCGGTCCAGCCGGTCCCGACCATGCTGGCGGGGTCGGGAATGGTGTGCGCGGTCGACCACATGGCCGCCCAGGCGGGCCTGTCCATGTTGGGCTCGGGAGGCAGCGCGGCCGACGCTGCCGTAGCCGCCAGCGCGGTGATGGCAGTGACCACCCAGCACATGTGCGGTATGGGCGGGGACCTCCTGGCGGTAGCGGCGGCGCCGGGCGCCGTCCCGGTGGCTCTGGAGAGCGCCGGCTTCGCCGGGGCGGGAGCCGACCCCGAGCGCCTGCGGGCCGAGGGCCACAAGGTCATGCCGTTTCGCGACGACGTGAGGTCGGTCACCGTCCCCGGCTGCGTCGACGGCTGGATCGCCCTGCACACCCGGCTGGGAAAGCTGCCCATGGCGACGGTCCTGTCCCCGGCTCGCCACTACGCCAGCGCCGGCTTCCCCGCCTCCCCCGGCCTCGTCGCTTCGGTTCCTCCGATCGCGCACCTGGCCGGGGCGGACGACTTCGCACCCCCCGGTGGCCTGCACCCGGGGGCGACCGTTCGCCGGCCGGGGATAGCACGGGCCCTCGCTGCCGTCGTCGCCGACGGCCGAGACGGCTTCTACGGCGGGGAGTTCGGCGAGGGCCTCCTCGCCCTCGGAGCCGGGTACCTCGTCAGCGGTGACATGGAGGTACCCATCGCCCGCTGGCGACCGGCGATCAGCGCGCCGGCGTGGGGTCACCGGGTGTGGACAGTGCCACCCGTCTCACAGGGTTACCTCGCCCTGGCGGGAGCTTGGATAGCCGATGGCCTCGACCTCCCCGAATGCCCTGATGACCCCCGCTGGGCGCACCTGCTCATCGAGGCGGCGGTCCAATCTGGCTGGGACCGCTCCGACGTCCTTCACGAAGGGGCCGATGGGGACGCCCTCGTCGACCCGGCGCGCCTCGCCCCCCGCCGCGCTCAGATCTCGCCGGACGCAGCCTCGTTCCGTGGCGGCACTCACCGCCCCGGGGGGACCATCGCCCTGTGCGCCGTCGACGAGGACCGGATGGGGGTCTGCGTGCTCCAGTCCAACGCCGCCGGGTTCGGGGCCCATCTCGCGGTGCCCGGCGTGGGTATCTTCCTGAACAACCGTGGCATCGGCTTCTCCCTCGACATCGGCCATCCAGCCGAGTACGGGCCCGGGCGCCGGCCGCCGCACACCCTGTCCCCCCTGGCGCTGACAGCGCCCGATGGCGGTCTCGCCGCCGTCACCGGCACCATGGGCGGCGACAGCCAACCGCAGATCCTCCTCCAACTTCTGGCCCGAGTCCTCCACGCGGGCGAGGACCCCGGGGTGGCGGTGGCCGCACCGCGCTGGATACTCGCGCCGCCCCGGAACCGGACCGGGTTCGACACCTGGCGCGAGCAGGGCCCGGGCCGTGTCCTGGTCGAGGGGCACGCACCACTGGCATGGGACAGCGGTCTGCGGCTACGGGGGCACACGGTGGAACGCACGGCCGCCTTCTCGTCAGACTTCGGCCACGCCCACTACATCGCCGCTCGGGATGACCACCTGGTAGGCGCGAGCGACCCACGAGCTCGCTCGGGCGCGGCCGTCGGGTATTAGGGTCCGGCGCCGGGACCCTTAGTCCCTTTTCGGCGACCAAAGCTCCCGGTGGGGCGCTATGTCCGGTTCGCGGGCATATATCGCCAAATCCAGAATCTTCCGCCAAAGGGGCCCGATTTCACCTAAAGTCAGGTCGGCTGTTAACCGATGACAGGTGCGAGGGGCTCTGCGGATTGGGCGGTGTGACCGTTCAATCAATCTCTGATCGATGCAATGTCGCTGATCGGTGGGAGTTGCCACTCCTTTTTGCTTCGCTGGTTTGACAACTCATCCAAAACGACACCGAGGGGATAGCAAGTGCGCCGCATTTTCGGCCGGGCGGGATCGTCGCTGAATTCAACGGCCAGCGGCGGTGGCCACCGCCCCCGCGCCTGGGTCTCGCTGGCACTGTCCGCTTCCCTCCTGTCTGCGTCGGTCGCGATGGCCCCGCCGTCGAGCGCCGCTCTGCTCGGGCTTCTGGGTTCGGAAACCGTCATCGTCACCGCCGGCAGTTCGGCCGGAGCCGCCGCCTTGGTCGTCGCCGAGCTCGGCACCGTCCTCACCACTCTCCCGGTAGTCAACAGCGTCCAAGCAACGGTCAGCCCGGCGGTCGCCGCCGCTCTCGCCTTGCTGCCGGGGGTCACCGTCACTCCCGACATATCCGTCGACGTGCAGTCGGTGCCGCCCCAGGGCCGTCCCGGCGCGGCCGTGTTCCCCGAAGCGACAGGGGCCACAGTGCTTGCCGGTCAGGGTGACACCGGCAGCGGGGTCAACGTGGCCGTGCTCGACACGGGGATCGACAATCTTCCCGATTTCGCCGGCCGCCTCGCGGGTGGGGTGGACCTGACCGGGGGAGGCAACCCGTTCCGCGACGACTACGGCCACGGGACCTTCGTCGCCGGCCTCATCGCGGGAGACGGCGCCTCGTCGGCCGGGACCTACACGGGCGAGGCCCCCGGTGCCGGGCTGGTGTCGGTCAAGGTGGCAGGAGCTTCGGGCACCACCAGCCTGTCGACGCTCATCTCAGGAATCGGCTGGACCATCGCCAACCGTGTCCCCCTCGGCATCCGGGCCCTCAACCTGTCACTCGGCTCCGTACCCACCACCTCGACTCTCCTGAACCCGCTCGACCGGGCCGTCGAGGCCGCCTGGAATGCGGGGATCGTGGTGGTGGCATCGGCCGGCAACGCGGGGCCGTTCAACGGCACCATCATGGCGCCGGGTGACGACCCTCTGGTGATCACCGTCGGCAGCCTCGACGACAACGGAACTCCCACATCCGCGGACGACGTCATGTCGCCGTTCAGCAGCGTCGGGCCAACTTCTCCCGACGGCTGGCTGAAGCCGGACCTGGTCGCCTCGGGCCGCTCAGTAGTCAGCCTGCGGGCGCCGGGCTCAACGATCGACAACGCGTATCCGTCGGCTCGGGTAGGCGCAGCCGACTTCGTTGGCTCGGGGACGTCGTTCAGCACGGCCATAACCACCGGCGCCGTCGCCCTGGTGCTGTCCATGCACCCGACGCTGACCCCCGACCAGGTCAAAGCCCGGATCCTCGCCACGACCACCCCGGGACCGGTCGGTAATCCCTTCGTCGACGGCCACGGCGCCGTGGATGCCCTGGCCGCCGCGTCCGCACCGGCGTTGGATCTCGCCCAAAACCCGCTCGGGGGAGTGGCTGCCGTGCTCGGTGAGACCGTTGGCCTGTCTCAGCGATGGGCCGTCTCCAGCTGGAATCCTCTGAACTGGTCGGGCTTGGTGGGCCTCCCAGGGGCCGCCGCCACCGGGACCGCCTGGAACGGGACCGCCTGGAACGGGACCGCCTGGAACTCGTCCCAGTGGGGCTCGTGACGCCGCGGATGCACGCCGCGGGCGGCGTGCCCGGCCGATTACGGAGCCGACGACTGCCTGCCATACCGAAACGGGCCTCGCTCGTAGTCGCCGCCGCGGTAGCCGGTGGATCGATCACCTTGGACTTGGCAGGTGCCGCGGTCAGCGGCGGTGGAGGGTTGAACCTCGGAGACTGGGCGATCCTCGCGACGTTCACCCTACTCGTGGCGGGCAGCTGGATCTGGCCACTCGTCTTGTACCGCGCCACAGAATCAGAGGCCCTGGACCTCGACGAGGGTTTCGTCGTGCTGATGGTCCTGCTCCTGCCGTCGGCTTGGCCTGTGCTGGGCTTCGCCGCCGCAACTCTCCTCGGTCAGATCATCCGCCGGCGGCCGCTGGTCAAGTCGGTCTTCAACTTCGGCCAGATGGTGACCGCCGTGGGGCTCGCCGTCGCAGCTAGCCACGCCGTGGACGCCCCGACCTCGACGCTCACGCCCGGCCAGTTGGCCGCCGCCGGACTCGGGGCGGCCGTGTTCTTCGTGGTCAACACCGCAGCCGTGGCCGCCATCCTCTGTGCCGTGGGCACACCGTGGCGCACCGCGCTCGTCGACGGGATCGGGCTCAAGCTGGCCGTTGCGGGCGCGGGGATGATCGTCGCCGCCGTCACAGCTCTGGCGATCTCGGTGTACCCGTGGGCGCTGGCCCTGGCCGTCCCCCTGCTGGTGATGCTGCGTTACGTGATCGGCGGCCACTTCGAAGCCCGCCACGACCGCTTCCGCCTGAGGTGCCTGCTCGACACAACCCTCGACGCCCACCGGCAAACCACCCCCGCCGGGGTCAAGGACTCCATTCTGGACTCTGCCGCCGTGCTCTTTCGCTGCGCGCGTGTGGAGATCCGCACGCGCGAACCAGACAGCCAGGAGCTCGGCGCGCCCGTCCACACCGCCGGCGAGCGTAGCTGGCTGGTGATTGCCGAACGCAGCCGTGACGAGCCCTTCGACGCGGCCGACAGCGGTCTGCTGGAGGCTTTCGGTGCCGTGTCCTCGGCGGCCCTCACCAACGCCACCCTCCAAGAAGAGATGGTCCGTAACGCTTTGCACGACCCGTTGACCGGTCTGGCCAACCGCCGCCTCCTCGTCGACCACCTCGAGCACGCCATGCGAAAGGGCGCCCGCGACGGCACTTGCCATGCCGTGCTGTTCGCCGACGTCGACCGATTCAAGGCGGTCAACGACAGCCTCGGCCACAACGCCGGGGACCAGCTGCTGGTGCTGATCGCGCAGCGCCTGGGTGCAAGCGTCAGGGCCTGCGACATCCTCGCTCGCTTCGGCGGCGACGAGTTCGTGGTCCTGGCCGAGGACATCGGTTCCGCCGACGCCGCCGCCGTCCTGGCCACGGCGATCCACGAAGCGCTGGCAGAGCCCATCCTCCTCCCCGACGGCCACGAGGTGGCAGTGACGATGAGCATCGGGATCGCCCTGGCGGGTGGCGAGCGCAGCGGCGACGACGTGCTCCGCGACGCTGACGTGGCGATGTACCAGGCCAAGTCCAAGGGTCATTGCGGAGCGCACCAGGTCTACGACGACATGGCCATGGGGTCCAGGTCGGCGGCGCGCCTCGACCTCGAGTGCGAGCTGCGCACGGGAATAAACTGCGGGGAGCTCGAGGTGTACTTCCAGCCCTTCTTCGCAACCGGCAATGGAGAGGTGACCGGGGCCGAGGCGCTGGTCCGGTGGAACCACCCCACGCGGGGCCTGCTCCTACCCGGCGAGTTCATCGACGTGGCCGAAGAATCCGGCCTGATCCTTCCGCTCGGCCGCTTCGTGCTCGACGCGGCCTGCCACCGGGCGCAGGTCTTGACCGAACGGCTGGGCTTTGGGATGTCGATGAGCGTCAACCTCTCCGCCCGCCAGTTCCAGCAACCCGGTCTGGTGCGGGATGTGGCCGCGGCGCTGGCGTCGAACAGGCTGTGCCCCTCCCAACTGGTGCTCGAGATCACCGAAACGGTGGTGATGGACGAGGTCATGCCTGCTCTGGATATCCTCCACCGCCTGAAGGATCTGGGCGTCATGCTGGCGATCGACGACTTCGGAACCGGCTACTCGTCCCTCGGATACCTGAAGCACTTTCCCATCGACCAGGTCAAGATCGACCGGAGCTTCATGGCCGGCCTGGGCTTCGACCCGGTGGACGAGGCCATCGCCCGCTCGGTCGTCGACCTGGCCAACGCCATAGGCATCACCGCCGTCGCCGAGGGCGTGGAGACCGGGGCCCAGCTGGACTGCCTGCGCGAGCTCGGATGCCCGACCGTCCAGGGCTTCTACCTGTCGCGCCCGCTCCCTACCGGGTCCTTCGACACCCTCATCGCCGAACGAACGGCGACCGCGAGATCAGGCGGGCGACGATTCGGTGACCGGCCGGGCCGCGTCCACGCCGCCCTGCATCTGGGCGCCGAGATCGCCGGAGACATCGAGACATTCCTGCCTGCGCAGGCGCCCCACTAGCGCTCACGGGACGTCAGGTGATCGGGGACGCTGGGGACCGTGCAAAAGCGGCTACGAACTCGACGAGCGCTGGTCCGCCATCGTGGTCGACGTCATCGACGCTCAGGAGGTGCACCTCGAGCGGCAACAAGGGGGCACCTTGCGGCCCCGTCCAGCGGCCAAGAGACACCGCAGCCGGATGGCGGGTGTGATCGGCGCGCTGGTACCAGCCGGCGTAGACACCTTCTCCTGGCAACTGGATCTCTCGAGGGACCAGTACGGTGGCCGACTGGTACTGCCGGGCGTCGCGGCTGGATCCGTCGGCGCCTGCCACGGTCCCCCGCACCTGGTGGAAACGGCCGAGGAGCAGCGCCGCTTGTTGCACCTGACCGTCGGCCAGCAGCCGGCGGATACGCGTGGAGCTCACCGGGGTTCCATCTGGGTGATCCCGGTAGAGGGTCACACCTGTGACGTCAAAGCCCAGGTCTGCGCCCATCGTCTGCAACAGGGCGACGTTGCCGCCGCGCCGGTACCCAAAGTGGAAGTCGTGCCCGACAACGACCGCTCGGGCACCCAGGCAATCCACCAAGACCTCGCTCACGAAGTCCTCGGCTGATTCGTGCGAGCGGTCCTCGTCGAAGTGCACTACGACGGCCAAATCGATGCCGGTGGCATCCAGCAGCTCTAGCTTTTGCTCGAGGTCGGTGAGCAGTAGAGGCGCCGAATCGGGCCGGACCACCATGGCGGGATGGCGGTCGAAGGTAACGACCGCTGACGCGCAGCCACGATCGGCCGCCGCCGCCCTAACCCGGGCGATGAGCTGACGGTGGCCCAGGTGCACACCGTCGTAGGCTCCGATGGTGACGATCGACCCCTCCGGCGGCCGGCGGCACTTGCCGGGCTGGTGCAGAACCTCCATTGCCCGGCGAGGCTAATCGGCCCGGCTGTTGGTACGACCCTAAGGGGCGGGTGGCGCGGATGTCGCACCGGCCCCGCGGCGCGGGCCGGGGGTAAAGACGGCCGGTAACGAGTCCCAACCCGTCTGGTTGCCGTGCGACGCGTAGGGGACCATGCGATCCGTGAGCACCCGGTAGTCGGGTATGCGCTCGAGCACCTGGCGGATCATCTCCTGGAACATGGCCCGGGCCAGGTGCGATCCGACGCAGCGGTGAGAGCCGAGGCCGAAGGAGGTGTGGCGGTTGCCCGGACGATCCAGCACGACCTGATCCGGCTCGTCGAACACGCCCTCATCGAAGTTAGCGGCCACCCACGGCAGCAGGACGCGATCACCCTTGCGGATGGCGCACTGGCCGAGCTCGACGTCGGCGGTGGCTGTACGGCCCATGGACTGGGAAGGCGCGAAGACCCGGAGGAACTCCTCGGTCGCGGAGACCAGCACCGAGGGATCCTGCCTGAGCCACTTGCGGTGCTCGGTATGCGAGCAGAGGTGGACGAGGGTCTGGCCGGTGAGGGATGTGGTCGTATCCATGCCGCCGCCCACGAGGAGCTTGACCATGGAGACGACTTCGTCGTCGCCCAGCGGTCGCCCTTCGATCTGCTGGGCGCAGAGGAAGCTGACAACGTCGTCGCGGGGGTCGGCCCGTCGTTCATGGACCAGACTGTGGACTTCCTCCACCATCCACTGCATGCCCGCCTTCCCGCGCGCGGCACGCTCCGTCCCTGGAGCGGACCCGAACACGTCATGGACGGCTTGGGCCAGCGGCTTCCAGTCCTGGCGGGGAAACCCGATCCACAGCGCCACGACAAGGGCGGCGACAGGGCTGGTGAGATCGTTGATCAAATCGCACCGCCCCGCCTCGATGAACACGTCGATGACCTCGGTGGTGACGTCGGCGATCATCGGCTTCATGTGTTCCACGGCCCGCGGATGCAGGAGCGCGTTGAGCATGCGGCGATACGGAACGGACTCGGGGGGGTCCATCTCGATGGGGATGGAGGTCTCGGTGTTCCACTCAGGGATGACGATGCCGCCATGGCCGTTCTCGTCCCGGCCCGACGAGAAGGTAGCGTCTTGTCGGGCCACCGTGCTGACGTCTTCGTGGCGGCTCACAACCCAGAAACCGCCGTGGGCTTCGGTCCAGGCCACGGGACAGGTCCGGCGAAGCCGGCCATAGGCCACCCTGGCGTCGAAATCCGGGGCGTGATGGTCAAAATCGACCACCGGCCGTCGATCTGTCATCTCCTCCACCTTTCGTCTGGGACGTTAGCCACGGTCTCAATCTTCTGTCAATGGACTTGGGACGCTGTCCCAGCCTGCGAGACGGAAGCGGGGGCCCTTACCACTCGAGGGGGCGGGGATCGCAGAACCGGCGGACCACGTTTGCCGTGACTCGGTCGATGTCTTCGTCGTGGTCGAGGGCTCCAGCCCATGCGATGGAGCCGGTGGCGAACACGGCGCCGCCAGCGGGGTTCACCAAGTAGACCATGTCCGCTCGGACCTGCGGGTCGAGCAGGGCGTTGGTGCCGGGCACCATGAAGGTCACCTCCTCGACGCAGCGCAAGTAGCCCTCGGTCAGGCCCTCGGAGGTGGCTAGCACGAGGGCGTCGTGGGGCGTGCCGAGTTGGCGGTCGTAACGGTCGATCTCCTGGCCGACCGCTCCCCCGCCAATCGAACCCCGGCGCCCGAAGGTCGCCGTCTCGACGCCCTTCAGGATGAACGCGGCCCGCGGGTCGTCGGCGTCGGGGAGCCGCCGGTACCAGCCGGAACGATCGAACCCCTGGGCGGCGTAGCCGACTCCCGTCATCTTCTGGGGTGCACGGCCCAGGTGTCGCCACAACCCGCCTCGTTCGCCGGTCGAGGCCAGATGTGACTCCCCGGGCGCCGACTCCCAGGCCCGTGATCCCGCCTGGCCGCGCCGGATCTCGAGCACCCCGGGACGGTCGGGGTCAAATGCGCAGCGCCAGTAGAAGCCGTTGGCACCCAAGTAGACGAGCCGGCCACCCGAGGCGACCCAGTGCTCAACGGCGTCGAGCATCCTGGTCGTGTAGTACTCGGGGTGGGTGCCGGTGAGCACGGCCCGGTAGGGAGCGAGCACCGGCGTGCCGAGTTGGTCGAGGTCCTCGTCCGTCGCAACCTCGTACGGGATACTCCGGTCGTCGAGCCAGGAGAGAAGCGCCAGATCTGCCGGCAACTGCCAGGCGCCGACGTGATAGCGATGGGTGGGGCGCATGTTGAGCAGCGGTCGCAGCCTGCTGGAGCATGCGACGCCGCTGCCGTCGCCATGCGTGTCGTAGCACGACAGGCCCCATTCGCGGTGCTCTTGCAGCACCATGTCGGTCTCGAGCAACACCGGGGTCCTGCTGGCGACCGCCTCCGCCATTTGGCCGTCGCTAGCGGGGTGGTCGTTTGCATAGGCCAGGTAGCTCGCCGTTGGGAGGAGCACGAGCAACGGAGCGTTCCCCGCGACAAGAGCCCGCACGAACATGGGGACCCGCTCGATCCTTCCGTCACCTGCCTGTGCGCGCAACGCGTAGGCCCCGCTGACGAGATCAGGGGGAAGGTCGAACTCGACCGTCGGCGCCCAGCGGCAGTCGTCGAGATCATCGCTGTGAAAGTGGACCGCCCCGTACTGGCGAGATGCGCGCCGGAAGTCGTGCTCCGAGCCGTCCCAGCCGTGTCCGGTGACGGCGCGCAACGGCCCGTTGCGGCAAGCGCCGTCGAATTGGGGGGTGCCGACGGCGGAGACCGGTATGGACGGCACGCCGTTTTCGCCAATGCCCACGGAAAAGTCCCATTCGACCAGCCGCCGCTCAGGCGGAATGCTCCCGGTCCGCAAGTGCTCGACCAAGCCGTCGTCGAGAACCCCGCTAAGCAGCCTGGGCGCTTCCATCTTGCCGTTGAAGCCGTCGGTCCAGCCATGCGTGGCGCCTTCGGCTCGCGCCGCCAAGAACACGGGGGCTTTGAGCAACCCGGGAAGTCCCATTGGTCCCCGGGCGGTTCCGTTGCACGGGCGTACGTTGCCCGCCGGGGCCGTCCACCACGAAGGCGATGGTGGAAGCGGTCGGGCCACGACATCGAGGCCGCCGCCCGGTACGAAGTCAGCGGCCACCATGTACCAGGCCCCCAGCACCAAGGCAGCGTCGGCCACTGCCTCGGCTTGTCCCCCGGGCCACGATGCAACCGCCCGGGGAGCACCCGAAATCGACAGGCCCAGCTCCCACCGGTGCTGCCCGCTGGTCTGGCTGAGCAACGTCTGATGCCGCCCGGAGAAGGTGGGCATGATCAAGGCGGCGGCGACGAACGGTCCCGGCGACCAATCCCGTTCCGCGCCGGGAACCACCACGCACGAGCCCGCGACGGTCTGCTGAAAAGGGACATCCAGGTGCCCCAAGGACACGACCACCTCCTCCTGCACCTCGCCCGAGACCTCGCCCCGACCCATGGCGACCACATCGGCGTGTACGACGGTCGGGGGTTGGGCGCTCAGCATCACCGCCACGCGTTCGCCAGGCAAGGCGGACAGGCGATCGGCGTAACCGACCAGGTACGGCCGCTCAGCCATCGCCCACCGCCACCCCTGCTTCGCCCAACCGACGGAGAAGGACGGCATGCAGGGCGTCCTCCTCGCGGGAGAAGAAGGCCGCTCCGTCGACCGGTTCGTGGGCGCACCCCGGGCGACCCGAGAGTCGGATAACCACCCACTCCCGACCGGGGGCCACCGCGACCACCGCCAGCTTGGCCGCCGTCGGGCGCTGCCTGAAGTAGGCCAGCACCTGGGCCAAAGCGGCGGAGTGGTGGCCTACCGGGTTGCGCCGGTGCTCTTCGACGAGTTCCGGTGTCACTGTCTGGGCGATGTGGGCGCGGACCTTGTCGGTGAACACTACGTTGATCTCGGACTCCCGATCACGGAAGGCGTCAGCGTCCCCTGGCGTAGCGGTCGCCACGGTCAATCCATGAACGCGCCGCCGTTGACGGCCAGCGCCTCCCCGGTGATGAAAGCGGCGTCGTCGGAAAGCAGGAAGGCCACCGCCCCGGCGACGTCGGTGGGCTCCTCGAGCCGGCCCATTGGCGTGTCGGCGATCCACTGCTCCCGCACGGCTTGGGGTGTGGTTCCCCGCAGCGCTGCCTCCCACGCCAGCTCACGTTCCTGCATGGGGGTACGGACATATCCAGGACACACGCTGTTGACGCTGATCCCGTGGGGCGCCAGCTCGTACGCCATGGCCTGGGTCAGGCCGACGACGCCGAACTTCGACGCCACGTAGTCGGAGAGAAAGGGCACCCTGCCCTGCTTGCCGGCCATCGACGCCACGTTTACGATGCGGCCCCTCGTACCGGAGCCCACCATGGCTCTGGCCGCGGCCTGACCACAAACGAACACGGAGCGCAGGTTGACCGCCAGCGTTCGGTCGAGCTGATCGGGTGGAACCTCGAGAAATCGGGTCATGGACGACACGCCTGCGTTGTTGACCCATGCACCGATCACCCCCACCTGCTCCTCCAGGCCGGCGACGGTGGCGCTGACCTGAGGATCGTCTGTCACGTCGAGCTGCCAGTGGACGCTTTGGATGGTGCGGGCATGGCGGGCCGCGGCCTCGCCGTCGATGTCGGTCACCACCACGCGGTGCCCCCTTGATACCAGCTCGGCGGCGACCGCCGCGCCGATGCCACTCGCCGCCCCAGTGACGACGGTCAACGCCCGTGCGGCCGTCACGCCCGGGCCCGCGCAGAAAGAGCATTTGAGACTGGCGCGAGCGTGGCCCCGAGTTGCCGCCATGTGGCGTATGCGTCGCCATAGACGGCGGCGACTTCGCTCCTGGGCACCACGGTGGCGCCGCGCCGGATGTTTCCCCCGGCAGCTTCCCATCCGCCGACGACACCGGTACCCACCCCCGCGGCCAGCGCCGCGCCCAGACCAGCCCCGGGGTGGTCGACGACGGGCGTCAGGGGAATGCCGAGCACATCGGCAAGGATCTGCTTCCAGAGGGTCGATCGGCTGCCACCATTCGTGACCCTGGCGTCGCCTACACGAACGCCCACTTCGCCGAACACCTCGAGGTGGTGCCGGAACCCGTAGGCGATGGCCTCCAACACGGCGCGGTGGAGCGTCGCCCCGTCGTGGCCCAGGTGCAGCCCCACGAAGGCGCCGCGCAGGTCAGGGTCGTGCAGGGGCGACTTCTCGCCGAGGAAGTAGGGCAGGCACAGTACCTCCGCCGGGCGACGGGCGGCTGCCTGCGCGTCCAGGGAAGAGAGGTCGGTTCCTCCCAACAGCGCCTGCAGCCAACGAATCAGAGTGCCGCTCGTGGCCATGCAGCCGTTGGGAAGCCACCGCCCGGTGATCGGATGTGAGTCGAGGTAGAGGCGTTCGTCCACCACCGCGCGCTCGGCGACGACCAGGATGTCCCCGGCTCCCCCCACTTTGACCAGGAGGTCGCCCGGCGCCGCCAGGCCGGCAACCAATGCGGACAGGACGTGGTCAGCCCCGCCCACGACGATCGGCGTACCGGAGACGAGGCCGGTGGCCGACGCGGCTTGGGGCGAAACAGTTCCCACCACGTCGCCGCTTCGACGCACGGGTGCCAGCCACCCGGGGTCCACGCCGGCCGCCTCGAGCACCGGCGACAGCAGCGATCCATCGAGGTCGAACATGCCGCTCTCGATGGCCCAGTTGTACTCGACGTGGGGTTCCGACCCCAAGGCCTGGCTCAGCCAATCGTAGGAGCCCACCACCGACCCCGTCGCCGCCCACGTGGCGGGCTCGTGGCGATCCAACCAACGCAGGGTTGGCGCCACTGACTGCTGGCTGAGCACCGAGCCGGTGAGCGAGAGCAGGTCGAGGCCCTGCAAACGCGTCCTCAGCTCGGCGATCTCGGCGCCGGCCCGGGCGTCGTTTTGGAGGATGGCTCGCCGCACGGGACCATCCGGCCCGACGCAGACCACCGCCGGCGTCATCCCCGTGGTGGCCACGCCCGCCACGTCCGCGCCGCGGGCGGCCCCCCGGCGCAGCACTTCGGGGATCAGTGCCACGACGTTGGACCACCAGTCGGCCGTGTCCGCTTCCGCCAACCCGGCGGCGTCGCTCCGCAGGGCCACGGGAAGGCTAGCCGTGGCGACACTGGCCCCGGACTCGTCACACAGCACCACCTTCGTCGCGGTCGTCCCCAGATCGACACCGAGCAAAAGCGACGCCATCGGCGGCCGTCAGCTTGCCCGGGCGCGGGCCACGAACCGCTGGGCCCGGTCCCGATCGACCTGGTTCCAGGTGTAGCCGTCCACCTTGAGCGCGCTCCCGACGATGCAGCCGTCGGCGACCGAGAGAAACTCGCCGATGGTCTCTGCTCGAGCACCGGTATTGAGGAGGACGGGGATCTCGGGCGGGACCGCTTCCCGGATCTCCTCGACCAGCGCCAGGTGGGGGCCCGCCCCTGCCATGGGGCCGGAGACGAGGATCGCATCAGGGAGGCTCGACACGACCGTAGACCGCGCGATCTGCGCCGGAGGGCGGGACCCGATGGTCGACGCGAACTCGGGGGTGATGTTCATGAACACCGCCAGCCGATCGGCGTCGAGCCGCCGCCGCTCCCGCAGGGTGGCCGCACAGTCCGTGGTCCACAACCCCATGTCGGACTCCCACACCCCCGACGTCACTTCGCGCATGAAACTGGCGCCGGTGGCGACCGCCGTCGAAAGGGCGATGCGCGGGTCCCACAAGAAGTCGGCTCCGAACGGCTTGTCGTCGGGCCGGCACTCGGTCACCACCCGGGCCATGCACGCCGCGCTCTCGGGTCCGGCACGGAGTTGGTAGGGCCGGTCGTTCTCGTTGCAGAACAGCACAGCGTCGAAGTCCGCCTCGACCAGCAACTCCACATCCCGCCGGACGTGATCGACGATCGCGCCCATCCCGCCCGCGGCGTCGTAGAGAGGCGTGCCCGGGAGCGCCGGGACGTGGGCCATGGCGATGAGCGGCTTGGCCACGTCGGGGAATATCGAGCGAAAGCGGGAAACCCCGCCGCTCTCCGCGTTCAACTGGTCGACGCGGCCACGCCGCGCCAGGGAACCGCGTCCACCACCTGTCCGCCGAGCACCGCCCAGCGCGGTTCGAGGCGCCGGACCGGAAGGGTCTTACCAGTGCCGTCGGCAAGCTCATCGAGGTGGTCGAGCCACGAGAAGACGCTTACATGAGCCGGGCCCCCCACCTCCAGGCGCCCGTACCCCTCGTCCCACAAACCGAGGAAACGGGCGGGAGCGATGGTGCACCGCTCGATCACGTCGTCGAGGCTCATGCCGAGGGCCACCAGCTTGGACATGGTCGTCAACAAGTCGTAGACCGGGCCGTTCCAGTTGCGGTAGCTGGTGTCCGAGCAGACCAGATCGGGGAGAAAGCCCTGATCGATCGCCAGTCGGGCGACCTCGTAGCTGAAGTTGCTCTTGCCATGGGCGCACTCGAAGAGCACCCCGCGCGACCGCGCGGCCCAGACGGCGTCTTGGACCTTCCCGTCGCCGGTCAGGATGCCCTGAGGCTTGCCGGTGAAGCAGTGGGCCACCATGTCCCCGGGCCGGAGCCGTTCCAGGATCTCGGGCAGTTCGGGCGCGGTCTCGCCGATGTGGACCATGAGCGGCAGACCTGCGGACCGACCCACCTCGACGGCGGCCTCGAGGAGGGGGATGCACCGGTCCCCCACCACGTCAGTGGACAGACGAATCTTGAGGCCACGTACCAGGTCGGGGTTGGCGCCGGCGACCGCGACAGCATCGTCGGAAACGAGCGTGTCTGGGTTCACCAACTCGCCAAAGCGGAAATCGATGAGGCCGAGCACGGACACATTGAGAAACGCCAGGACCCGCATTCGTGAGCCGGCCGCGACGTAGGCCTTGAACCCGGCGAAGGTCGAGGCACCCGACGTCCCCGCGTCCACGGCGGCGACGACTCCCCGCCGCAGGTGGGCCTCGTCCGCAGGGGCCCCGACCATGGACACCTTGGCGAAGATGTGCGTGTGGCCGTCGATGAGCCCGGCGGTCACGAGGCAACCGGTGCAGTCGAGCACCGTGCGTCCCTCCCCCGCCAGCCCCGGGGCGATGGCGCCGACGCGGCCGCCCGCGATGCCCACGTCCGCTTCGCGCGACGGGCCGGCCCACGGGTCGAGCACCTGGCCGCCGGCCAGCACCACGTCGTAGCGCTTCGTCATTTCTTTCCCCCAGCGGTCAGCGGTTGGCGTTGCCCGTCGGACAGGCTCGAGCTCACCACCCGGCTACACAGCGGCGGCAGGTCGCCGAGACCGACTTCGACGACGTCTCCGGGCGCCAGGTAGCGGCCGAGCTCGTCGCCTGTACCCGCGGGGGTGCCCGTGAGCACGATGTCACCGGGCCGCAACAGCGTGTAACGGGAGATCAGAGCGAGCAGCTCGCCGACCGGCAGGATCATGCCGTCACCGTGGTCGTGCTGGCGCAGTTGACCGTTCACGGTCGTGCGCACCTCTATACCCGCGAAGCCGCCGATGGACTCGGGGTCTGCGACGACGGCGCCGAACTGGCCGAAGCCGGGGAAACTCTTGGCCAGCGAGGGGTTGCCGGTCGTGCGCATCACGTCGCGCGCCGTCACGTCGTTGGCGGCAACCACCCCGATGACGGCCCGGACGGCGACATCCGGGGCGGCGTCGTGGAGGTGCCGTCCGACGACCACCGCTATCTCGCCCTCGTAGTCGACACAGCCTGGCGCCTGAGACGGCAGTGCGATGGCGCCACCGGTCAGCGCCCCCGGCGCCTTTAGGAACAGGACGGGCTGTTCGGCAACCCGACGCCTGGTGGCCACCTGCTTGGAGCGGTAGTTGAGGCCGACTCCCCAAACGGCGGACCCGGGCCGCACGGGACTGGCCAACCCCTCTCCGTAGGCAAGCCGCGACCGAACCGCAGCTCGAGCCAGCCAGGCGAGAGGCTCGCCCTCCGCCAGGAATTCTCCCAGACCACCGTAAGCGACGTCGAGCACGGCGACGGTCCCGTCGTCCTCCAGACGACCGACCCCGCCGCGGAGAGCCACGAACCTCACGGCGACGCTACTCCGGCGTAGGCGACGGCGCCGCCTGCATCCACGTGAGGAGGTGGTGGTAGTCGGAACGGGCCGGCGCGAAGACATCGAGGTTCTCAACGGGCTCGCTACCCGCCGGCTCGATCCAGTGCTCCATTCCGGCCGGAATGAGCAGCAGGGATCCCGGCCCCACGTGGTGGACCGCGTCGCCGATGTGGTACCTGGCCTGCCCGGAGAGGATGGTGGCGATCTGGTCGAAACCTTCATGGCGGTGGGGGGCAGGCACCATGCCGGGAGCGACCTCGTTGAGGACGAGGATCGCCCCCTCGTTGCCGAAGCCACGACGGCGGACCCCGGGACGGACGACCTCCGAGGGGATGTCAGCCCAAGTGGCGACCACCGGCGGCCTCCCTTGCTCCTCCACCGGTACCCTCCCTTTCCGCCGAGGTATCTCGCTCCGTGAGACGCCCTCTAACGCATTAAGTCTCTCCGGCTCCGGCGGACCTGTCAAGACTGGGCACGGAAGGGCGGAGCCGGTCCCTCCCCCCAGAACCTCATCCAGATGGTGTGATCCACCGACGGGCGATCTCGGCATACAGCTGTGCGTAGCGTCTCAGCTCGGACCATCGGAGGGCCTCGCCGCCACCCGGGGAGGGCACCGGCGAGGGGCCGAGGCGCACCGTGTCGACACCCGCGGCCCGCAACGCCAGACCGTCGGTCGAGCCCGTCCAACCCCGTACTTCCGGCGCGGGCCGGCGGTTGGCGGCCTCCCACGCCGCCATGGCCGCCCTGACGATGGGGCGACCCGGATCCGTGCGGGCGGATACGATCAGGTCGCTCACTTCGACGGCGACGGACAGGCCCCTCCCACTCCCCCGGGCGAGCGCTGCTTGAACGGCGGCCCGGAGGCCATCGACGATCTCGGCCCCGTCGTCCTCGGGACCCATGATGACGTAGACATACAGCTCGAGCAGTCCACCGATGAGGTCGGGCTTGTCGGGCAGACCGCAACGCAGGGCACCCACAGCCACCTCCCTACCGACCTGGCTGCGCTCGGGCAGCGCTCGGCGACGGTACGCAAGCCTCCAGTGTTCGACGCCGGCGACGGCATCACCAGCGGCCGTGGGCACGCCACCATCGGGTAGGGAGCGAATCCGCGCCATCACCGGCGCCCATGGCCCCTCCACTCGCACGACCAGGAAAGCGGCCCCCGGTTCCTCGTAAAGCAGGCCCGGTGGTCCCGCCTTGGCGACAAGAGCCGCGTCAGGCCGGCGCCCTGTCAGGAAGCGGGCCACACCGGCACCCGCTCTGTCCTGGGGCGCAGACGCTTGGGCCCCACCGTGCGGGGTGGCGCGGTGGGTTCCTCCGGCGGCCAGCAACAGCGTCAAGTCGTGCTTTCGCCTTGACCGGCGGGCCTCCTCGACGGCGCGGGCGAATCCGACGGTCACGGCTGCGGCCGGTCCCTTGGCGACCACGACACCGGGCCCGCTGACCAGTTCCCCGTCGGTCTCGAAGCGGTCTGGTCCGGGCGACGAGCCGACGACGAAACGATCTGCCCTGCGATCACCCGACAGTGTCGTGTCGAGATGGCTGTAGAGCACCAGCTCGGGCACCGCCCCCGACTGCGCCCGGGCGACGACGTTGGCGCGCCCTGGCTGGAAGAGGTCCACCGACCATTCGATCTCGGGCCAGCGATCGGCGGCCCAGCCCCGCACCCACTCGGCGAGCGCCGCCTCCGATCCCGCGGCGCTGGCTCGTGCCACCAAGCCGGCGACCATCTCGGCGAGCTCGTCGTCGCCGGGCGTCGTCGTCGAAGGCGCCGCTATCGAAGCCCCCAGTCATCGGCCGCCGCCCGCCAGACATCGATGTTGCGGGGGTCGACCGACATGCGTCGAGGAACGTGCATCTCGTGCTCCTCGGGCGACAGCACGAGGTGGCCGTCGCACAGCTCCACCGACGGGGCGAATTGGGGAACATCCATGTAGAACGCCAGCGACCGGGACGCAGAATGGTTCACGAGACCGGTCGCGACCGGTATCCCCTTGTACCGGG
>DASZKW010000088.1:0-28204 GCA_035552775.1 Acidimicrobiales bacterium
GACGGGAAGGTTTGGCACCTCGATGTCGGCTCGTCGCATCCTGGGGCTGAAGTAGGTCCCAAGGGTTGGGCTGTTCGCCCATTAAAGCGGTACGCGAGCTGGGTTTAGAACGTCGCGAGACAGTTCGGTCCCTATCCGGTGCAGCCGTAGGAAACCTGAGGAAGGCTGTCCCTAGTACGAGAGGACCGGGACGGACGCAGCTCTCGTGTGCCAGTTGTCCTGCCAAGGGCACTGCTGGTTGGCGACCTGCGGAAGGGATAAGCGCTGAAAGCATCTAAGTGCGAAGCTCGTTCCAAGATGAGGTTTCCCACAGGGTTAACCTGGTAAGGCCTGTGGTAGACGACCACGTGATAGGCCGGAGGTGTAAGCACAGCAATGTGTTCAGCCGACCGGTACTAATCGGCCGAGGGCTTGGGACAACCTTGCCCGTGCTCGCTATGGAAGTCTCACAGGGGCAGCGGCCGCGTGCCGCGCCACTCGGTGAGCAAGGTTTCCGGTGGCCATAGCGGCGGAGTCACACCCGTTCCCATCCCGAACACGGAAGTTAAGCCCGCCAGCGCCGATGGTACTTGGGGGGTAGCCCCCTGGGAGAGTAGGACGTCGCCGGAATCTTTCGCAGCAACGAGCCCGCCCCTTGGGCGGGTCGTTGCGCGCCCGGACACGAGGCGGCGTTGGTGCGCCGGTATCATGTCGGGATGCCGCCCCCCCCCCGTCCACCGCGGCGCGCCTCGGGGCGGACCCCTCCCCCCGAGCGGGGGCGTCGTGCCCAGCCGAAGCAGACGAGCGAAGGAGGCAGGCCCCCCCCGGGACGGGAGAACGGTGCCCGGACCGCCGCTTCTAGTCGGGGTCGCCGACCGGGACAAGACTCGGACCGCGTGGGCGGTAGACGGGTCGTCCCCGGCGAGCGGAGCTGGGGGAGCGTGGCGCGCCGGGGGGCGCGCGAGGTTGGCGAGCCCGGACCGGGATCGGCCTCCGCGGCCTGGCGCCAGGCCATGGACAAGGCGGGGTCAGGTGGACCGGGGCCAGCCACGAGGCGCTGGGAACCGGACGAGGTATGGGTCGAACACGACGCCCAAGACCGTGGGAGCGGGAGCCGTGAGCTACCCGGACGCGGACCGGATCAGGGCGGAACCCGACGCCCGGATGCCCAGACGGGATCGGGGGGCATGCGTGGCCACCGGTTCAACGTGCCCAGGCCCGTGGTCGACGAGCTGGAATCTTCCGCCGGCGCCGACCGGGGCTCCAAGCTGGCCTCCCGCCTGGCCGAGGCCACCCACGCCTACGATCACGATCGCTACCAGGACGCCCGGCGGGTGCTGCGTACCCTCGCCGCCGAGGTACCGGACGCGCCGGCGGTGCGTGAGCTGGCGGGTCTGGTCCTCTACCGCATGGGGCGGTGGGCGGCGGCGGCCAAGGAGCTCGAGGTGTATCGCCAGCTCTCCGGGTCCTACGACCAGCACCCGGTCCTAGCCGACTGTTACCGGGCCCTGCGCCGGTTCAAGGCGGCCGACAAGCTGTGGGACGAGCTGCGCCGGGCGTCGCCCAATGCCGAGGTGGTAGCCGAGGGGCGTATCGTGGCCGCCGGGTGCCGAGCCGACCAGGGGGACCTCGCAGCGGCCATCGCCTTGCTCGAGCGGGCCGACCGCCACCTCCGTCGCCCCGAGGGTCACCACCTGCGCCAGTGGTATGTCCTCGCCGACCTCTATGAGCGCGCCGGTGACCTTCCCCGGGCTCGGGACCTCTTCGGTCGCATCGTGGCCGCCGATCCTGGCGCTTATGACTCCCGCCAGCGCCTGCGCGCCCTGAAGTAGCGCGCGGGGCCACCGCCGTTACCGTCGCACCCCTGCCGTAACGTTCCCTCTGTCGCCGCTGACCCGGCGGCGACCTCGCCGGCGCACCGGCCTCCCGCTCACCAAGCGACCCGCCGGCTGTCCATGCGGCTGGCGCTGCACCGAGGAGGACACGTGATCAACCTGGTGGCTATCGAGGGACGGCTGGCCCGTCCCGCCGAGCAGAGGCTGTTGCCGTCCGGCACAAGACTGCTGGCCTTGGAGGTCACCGTGCCCAGGGCGGAGGGCAGGGCGGAGACGGTGCCCGTGGCCTGGTTCGACGCCCCGGCTTCGGCGGCGGGTTGGGACGCCGACCGTGAGGTCCTGGTAGTGGGGCGGGTCAGGCGACGCTTCTTCCGAGCCGGGGGCGTCACCCAGAGCCGGACCGAGGTGGTCGCCGATGCCGTGCTGTCGGCGTCGGCCCGCCAACGGGTCCGCCGGGCCCTGACCGCCGCAGCCCACTCGCTGGAGGCTGCGGCCGGGGAGTGACGCAATCGGGTCTCGACCAGCGGGTCGCCACCAACTCCTCCAAGAGCACGGCGACGCCCTCCTCGGTGTTGGCAGGCAGCACCCGGTCCACCACGGCCAACACGGCAGGGATGGCGTTGGCGGGCGCCATCGCCGTGCCGGCCCAGGCGAGCACCGAAAGATCATTGTGGTTGTCGCCGACCGCAACCACATCGGCCACTGAAACCCCGAGCCGGTCGCAGACGCGTTCGATGGCGTATGCCTTCGTAATGCCCAATGCCCCGATGTCGACCCAGTCGAGACCTGAGGTGGTGACGTGAGCCTCCTCCGCCATGTCGGTGGCGAGGGCCGTGATCAGCTCGGGCGCCGACCAGCCCGGCCGGCGGGCGATCAGCTTCACGCACCCGGCCACGGTCGTGGACAGGATGTCGGGCACGGTCGTCACGCGCTCTGTCCACCCCATCGGCGGGTCGAAAAAGCCGCTTTCGTGGTAGAAACCGTCCAAGCTGTCCGACGCCAGGATGATCCCCGGCACCACCCGGCGTAAGTCGGCGACGAGGCGGACAGCCACCTCGGCTGCGATCAGCTCCACCTCGAGCAACTCGTGGGCGTCTATGTCCACCAGCACCGCGCCGTTGGAGCACACCCCGAGAGGCCCAAGCTCGGCTCCGTCGACCACCGGCCACAGCGCCTGGGGCGGGCGCCCCGTGACGGGCACCACGGCGATTCCGGCGCGGCGCGCGGCGCACAGCGCGGCGCGGGTTCGGGTTGGGATGCACGAGGACGGGTCGAGCAGGGTGCCGTCGAGGTCTGTGGCCACGAGCTTGATGGTTCCTCCCACCCGGCTCACGGTAGCGAGGTCCCCCCGGGCGCCGGTCGCGCACGAACACGGGGGCCCGGGCCCCCCGTGTTCGGGACCAGACGTTTAGACGTCTAGTGCGCTGTCTGCAAAGGCACTAGAACGCCCCGCCGAAGCCGCCGCCCCCGCCGAAGCCGCCCCCGTTACCGGCTGAGCCGGGGGTGGTCGAGCCGCCCGTGGAGTTGCCGCCCGAGCCCCCGACGGTGCCGCCCTTTTCCAGCTGGGGAACGAGTGCCTTGATCTGGTTCACCGGGATGGCGAAGCCGATGTTCTGTGCCGTGTTGTTGCTCGAGCTGGCTGCCGCCGCCGTGTTCATCCCTATGACCTGGCCGGATGCGTTCACCAGCGGTCCGCCGCTGTCGCCCGAGCTGATCGGGGCATCGGTCTGCATCATGCCGGTCAACTGGTCGCTGGTCGTGTTGACCTGGCGGTTGAGGCCGGAGATAATCCCTTCACCGACGGTGAAGCCTCCGGTCGGGGCGGTCAGGTCCAAGGCGTTGCCGACGGCGAGCACCGCGTCGCCCACCGCCACTTGAGAGGAGTCCCCGAGGCTGACCGTGGGCAGGTTGCTGACACCTTGGATCTGGATGAGAGCGACGTCGGCGGTCGGGTCGGTCCCTACCAAGGTGGCCGGGTGAGTCGCGGTCTGACCGTTGAACGTCACCGTGATCGTGCTGGCGCCGGTAATGACGTGGTTGTTGGTCAGCACCAACCCGCTCGAGGTCAGGATCATCCCCGTACCCGCGTCGGACGTCGTCTGCTGGCCGCCGAAGGGGTTGAGGCCGTTCCCGAAGAACGGTGACGTGCTCGACGAGGACCCGCTGGCGTGGATGTCGACCAGGGCGGGCTCGACCCTGGCCACCAGGCTGGCCACATCGACCGAAGCGGCCACGTTGGACCCATTCGAGCGGGGGCTGATGATGGTCGACGCACGGCTCGGGGCGGCAGAGTTACTGGACCGCCCGCTCAAGTAACCGGTAGCCCCGCCGGCGGCGGCTCCGAGGACCAGGGCGGCGGCGACCAAGGCGGCGCCGACGCTGCGTCGGCTCCTGCCACTGGACGCCTGCGGTCCGGCGCTGCCGGGCCCGGCTTCCCGCTCGAAGGGCCGCTCGGGCCCGGGCCCCGGGCCCGCCCACGGGCCCGTCGGTGGACTCCAGCCGCCCTGGCCGCCCGCGGCGGAGGGTGCCGCTCGCCCTGGCTCCGCGGGAGTGGGGGCGGTAACGGGAGGTGGCGGCCAACCCCGCCTACCCTGTGGCGTCTCCGAGGTGGGGGGCCCCGACGGCGCCGAGTCAGACGGGTAGGGTCCGGACGGAGCGGGTCCGGAGACGGGCTCCTCAGGACCGGAGGGCTGGGAGCGTTCCCCGTCATTCGGGAAGGGCTGCCAGGGGAAGCTGGGATCGTTGTGATCGGTCATCTCGCACCTCGCGCATCGGAAAGATCACTGCAGAGTCTCCCGTTCCAGGCTCAACGCCCGGTGAGACTCACCTGACATGCACCTGAATATCTCGGCCTGCGGGCCGTGGGTCTTCAGCCGATCAGTTCGCGGATGACAAGGCCGGTCCGCGGCTTGGGCCAGAACAACGTCGTCTTGGCCGGCATCCGCGCCCCGCCCCGGCCCACCTCGGCGATCTGGGCGACCGTCGCCGGTCGTAAAAGAATGGCAGCGACGCCACGTCCGCCGGCCACGGCGCCGCTCGCCGCGTCCCAGCCGTGCTGGTGGACGACCTCGTGGACGCCTAGGGCGTGGAGGGCGACACCGAGACGGCTCGAGTCGAGATCGTGTTCGGCCGCCCGCTCCGTGTGCGGGCGGGCCCGGGCCATCCACGCCCCCTCCCTTGTGACCACGGCGAGGGCGCCGGCGGCCTCCATGCGCGCCGAGATGCCGGCATCTGGTGGCGTCGTCGGCGCAAGCTCGAACCACGGGTCCAGGGCCGAGGGCAGACTGACACCGTCGGGAAGCGACTGGACGAGTCGGTGAATGGCCCGAACAGATAGCTGATCGTCGGCGAGTTCCACCACGAGGGCCATCACCGCGTCGTGGTCCCCACCGCCGTCGCCCGCTGCGCGTCGCTCCTGCTGGTAGGCCAAAGCCACCTCGTAGCGGTGGTGGCCGTCTGCCACCAAGACGGGCGAACCGGCCACGAGATCAGCGATGAGGGCGACGCGGGCGGGGTCGGTAATCGGCCACAGCTCGTGGATCACACCGTCGGGATCGGCTGCTCGCGCCGACGCCTCGGCGGGCGGAGCGCACGCCTCCGCCAGCCCCCCGGTCGCCGACAGGACCCAGATTGGTGACACGTTGGCTCGGCATGCCCGCAGAAGCTCGAGGCGATCGGTCTTGGCCTTCGGCGTCGTGAACTCGTGGGGCAGGATCCCCTCGCCGGGCGGTTCGAGGACGAGGGCGCCGATCACACCCACGGTCCGGCGGGGCGCACCAGCGTCGTCGGTGTAGGACATCCGGTACCCGTAGAACGCCGGCATCTTCTCACGGACGAGGATCCCCCCGTCCCGCCAGGCGTCGAGGAGACGGCGGGCCGACTCGTAGCGGTCGGCGGTGCCCTCTGCCGCGGGGAGCTCGATGGCCACGATGTTGAGGGCGCTGCGCCTGGCCAGGGCCGCCCTTTCTTCCTCGCTGATCACGTCGTAGGGAGGGCAGACGACGTCCGCCAGGTTGCGGATCTGTCCTGGCGCGTAGCGCAATCCGGGGAACGGCAGGAGTCGTGGCACGACCCCCTGCGTACCAACACCCGGCCCTGGGGGCAAGCGGTGCCAGAATGCGGCAATGCTCTGGCTCCTCGATCTCGACGGCGTGGTGTGGCTAACAGGACGGCCCATCCCCGGGTCAGCCGATGCAGTGGCCCGTTTGAGGAGCGCCGGTGACCGTGTGGCGTTCCTGACCAACAACTCGGGTCCCACCCTCGACGAGTACGTCAAGATGCTCGGTGACGCCGGGATCGAGGCCGAGGCCGGGGAGATGGTGACGTCGGCTAATGCCGCCGCGTCGATGCTCGCTCCCGGGTCCACGGCCGCGGTGGTCGGTGATGCCGGCATCGATGAGGCTCTTGCCGAGCAAGGTGTCGAGGTGGTGCGGGCCGCGGACGGACCCGACGCCGTGGTGGTCGGCCGCAGCGTGGCGCTGGACTACAACGAGTTGGCGGCGGCGGCGACCGCCATTCGCGCCGGCGCCCGCTTCGTGGCGACCAACGCCGACGCCACCTTCCCGACGCCGGACGGGCTACTTCCAGGCGCCGGGGCCATGGTGGCATTTCTGCAGGCGGCGTCAGGGCGCGAACCCGAGGTCGCCGGCAAGCCCAACCAGCCGGTCGCCGACCTGGTGGCCTCCCGCTACGGACACGTCGATGTCGTGGTTGGTGACCGCCCTGACACCGATGGCCGCTTCGCTCATCTGGTCGGGTCGCGTTTCGTACTCGTCCTCACCGGCGTCACATCCAAGTCCGACCTGCCGGTCGAGCCCGAGCCCGATACGGTTAGCGACGATCTCGCCGCCGCCGTGAGCACCCTCTTGGAGCCACCACCGTGACGGTGACGTAACATCTATCCATGGCACGCGATGACCTGTTGAAGCGCTACCAGGAAGCGGGAACCGAGTTCATCGAATCCACGGTTGCCCGGGCCGAGGAGTTCTTCCGTGAGGTCGCCCGCATCGGGGAGAACACCCAAAAGCAGGCCCAGGATCGTGTCGAGGATCTCCGCGAGGGCAGCCGGCGAAGCACGGACCAACTGATCGATACCATCCGGCGCGAGCTCGGTCACCAGGTGGCCCAGTTCAGCTTCGCCACCCGCTCCGACCTGGCGCGAATCGAAGCCCGTCTCGACGCCCTCGAGCGCGGCCGGCCCGGCGCTGCCGCCGCTGCGCCCCCGGCCAAGAAGGCGCCGGCCAACAAGGCACCGGCCAAGAAGGCGGCCGCCACCGCGGCCAAATCGACTAGCGCGTCCAAGCCGGCTCCCGCGGCCAAGTCGGCCCCGGCGTCCAAGGCGCCCCCGGCCAAGAAGGCGCCAGCAGACAAGGCGGTCAAGGCCACCCAGGCCCCCAGGGCTGCAAGGGTCACCAAGGCGGCAAAGGCGGCAAAGGCCACCAAGGCGCCTGCCACGGCAGACACGGCCAGGACTTCCCCCGGCGCGCCGGCCACCGGCGGATAGGCAGCAGGGCTGACCGTCCGCCGCCGCCTCGACGTCGAGCTCGTCCGCCGGGGCCTCGCCCCCAGCCGGAGCCACGCACGCGAGCTCGTGGCCGCCGGGCACGTCCTCGTCGGGGGAGCCCCCGCCGAGAAGGTCGCCCGCCTGGTCAGCCCGGCAGAGGCGATAGTCGTGGGAGAGCCCGCCCGCTTCGTCGGTCGCGGTGGCCAGAAGCTGGCGGCCGCTTTGGACGTCTTCGCTGTCGAGGTAGTGGCTCGGCGTGCCCTCGATGCGGGCGCGTCGACGGGTGGCTTCACCGATTGCCTGCTTCAACACGGTGCCAGCGAGGTCGTCGCCGTCGACGTGGGTCGGGCCCAGCTCCACGAACGCCTGCGGGCCGATCCTCGGGTTCGGGTGCTCGACCGCACCAACATCCGCACCCTCGAACCGGCCAGCGTCGAGGGGGGGCCATTTCCCCTGGTCGTAGCCGACCTGTCGTTCATCTCCCTGGTAACCGTGGCCGGCGCTTTGCTTCGCCTCACGTCGGTGGGCGGGGACATGGTGCTGCTCGTGAAGCCGCAGTTCGAAGCGGGTCGCCAGGTCGTGAGCCGGGGACGCGGCGTGGTGCGGGACCCCGTCGTTTGGGGCCAGGTCATCGAGCGTGTGGGTTGCGCCATGGAGGACGCAGGAGCGGTCATGATGGGGGTCATGGTCTCGCCCCTGCGTGGCGCCGATGGCAATGTCGAGTTCCTGGCCCATGTGCGGGCCCACCAGCCGAGCGAGCAAACACCGCTGACCGACCGCATCGATCTGCCTGCGCTCCTGGCACGAGCCACCCCAGGAGCGACCCCAGGAGCCACCCGACGAGCGACCGAGAGGCAACCCGGGTGGTGACCGTAGGGTTCGTCACCCACAGCATGAGACAGGAGGCGACCACCCTGCTCAAGGACACCACCGAGTGGCTGCGCGAGCAGGGCCACGACGCCCGCGTGCTCGACACCGACGTGGTCAACCCGTGGCCCGACGCCAACAACCAGCTCCTGGAAAGCGTCGATCTCGCCGTGAGCCTGGGCGGTGACGGGACCATGCTGCGCACGGTGGACCTGGTCGGCCGGGCCGGCATCCCGGTGCTCGGGGTCAACCTCGGCCACCTCGGTTACCTGACCACTGTCGAGCCAGGGGAGCTCTGCTCCGCCCTGGCCCGCTTCATCGCCGGTGACTACGGCGTCGAGGCCCGCATGACCCTCGACATAGTTGTTGCCGACAGGGTCACCGGCGCCGAGCGCCTCCGCCACACTGCGCTCAACGACGTGGTCCTCACCCGCCCCACGGGTGCCCACACCGTCCACACCGCCCTCACCGTGGGCGGTGCGTCGTTTCTCACCTTCGCCGCTGACTCGCTCATCGTGGCCAGCCCTACCGGCTCCACTGCGTACAACCTCTCGGCCCGCGGGCCCATCGCGTCGCCCCGGACCCGAGTGCAGATCGTCACGCCGGTGGCACCGCACATGCTCTTCGACCGTTCCCTCATCCTGCCCGCCGACGAGGAGATCGGATTCCAGGTCACCGATGACCAACCGGCGGAGTTGGTGGTCGACGGGTGGCCGGTCGGGACCTTGGAGGTGGGGGAGATCCTGCGCTGCACCGGTGGCAAGCGCGACGCCCTGCTGGTCACCTTCGGTGACCGGGACTTCCACCGCATTCTCAAGCAGAAGTTCAATCTGGCGGACCGCTGATGCTCACCGAGCTTCGCGTCCGCAACCTCGGGGTGATCGACGACCTGTCGTTGGTCCTCGGTGGGGGCATGACCGCCCTCACCGGCGAGACCGGGGCGGGCAAGACGCTGGTGGTCGAGGCCATCGAGCTACTGCTCGGTGGCAAAGCCGACTCGATCCTCGTTCGGCCCGGCGCCGACGAGGCCACCGTCGAGGGTCGCTTCCGGGCGCCGGCCGGCGCCGGGGAGCACCACCACGACGCGGCGCCGGCCGGCGCGGGGGTCCACCACCAGGAGGCGGCCCTTTGGGCGGTCGACGGGTGCCGCCCCCTGGGCAGAGCAGACCCCGCTGACGACGACGGCGAAGAACTGGTGCTCGCCCGCACGGTGCCGGTCGGCGCCCGTTCCCGGGCCTACGTGGCCGGTCGCATGGCGAGCCTGGCCGCGCTCGGCGAGGCGGGGGCCGAGCTGGTGGACCTGCACGGCCAGCACTCCCACCAAAGCCTGCTGTCGGGCGCGACCCAACGGGCGGCCCTGGACGCCGCCGGGGCGATCGACACGACCACGGTGGCGGCGGCGCGCCGGCGCCTGAGGCTCCTCGACGAGGCGTTGGAAGCGTTGGGCGGCGACGCCAGGGGGAGGGCGCGCGAGCTCGACCTGCTCCGCTACCAGCTGGACGAGTTGGACGGCGCCGCCCTCGACGACCCCGACGAGGACGAGGCCCTGGCCGCCGAGGAGGACCGCCTGGCCGACGCAGTGGCCCACAGGGAGGCGGCGGCAGCCGCCCACGCCAGCATCGCCGGAGACGAGGGGCCCATCGACCAGGTCGGCGTTGCCGTGTCCCGACTGGCCGGGCGCCGCCCCCTCGCCGCCCTCCACGACCGCCTTCGCCAGGTCGCCGCAGAGCTGGCGGACGTGGCCAGCGAAGCCCTCGACCTGGCTGACCGCCTCGAGGACGACCCCGAGCGCCTCGCGTTGGTGACGGGACGGCGCCAGCTGCTGAGGGACCTGCGCCGCAAGTACGGCGAGACCGTCGCCGAGGTGATCGCAGAGCGCGAACGCATCCGGGCGCGCATCGGCGAGCTGGCATCCCACGACGAGCGCGCCGCGGCGATCGAAGCGGAACGGCGTGCCGCTGGTGACGCGCTGGTGGGCGCCGAGGAGGCGCTCGGCGCCGCGCGTCGGGCGGCGGCCCCGGTGCTCGCCGCCGCCGTCGAGGCCCAGCTGCGGGTGCTGGCCATGCCCCGGGCCCGCTTCGAGGTCTCCGTGGGCGACGACAGGGCGGGGGAAGCTGTCACCTGGCTGCTGTCGGCCAACCCGGGGGAGCCGGCTCTCCCGCTGGCCAAGGTGGCCTCGGGCGGCGAGCTGGCCCGCACCATGCTCGCCGCCCGGCTGGTCCTCAGCGCCGCCACCGCACCGGTAGGCACCGCCAACGCCCCCGAGCCCGCCAACGCCCCCGAGCCCGCCAGGACTTCGGCGCCATCTTCCCGTCGACGGTCGCGGACCCTCGTCTTCGACGAGGTCGACGCCGGCATCGGAGGCGAAGCGGCGCGCTCGGTCGGGCGCGCCCTGGCGGCCCTGGCCCGCCATCACCAGGTCCTCGTCGTCACCCACCTGCCGCAGGTGGCCGCATTCGCCGACAACCAGGTGGCGGTGACCAAGGTGATCCGACATGGTCGGACCGTGGCCGTGGCCCGCCCCGTCGCTGCCGCCGAGCGGGTGGTCGAGCTCTCGCGGATGTTGTCCGGACAGCCCGGAAGCGAAACGGCCCGGCGCCATGCCGAGGAGCTGCTCGCCATGGCGTCCGGCGAACGAGCGGGCTAGAACGACGGGCGAAGCGAGAGTCCCCCGGCAATGGGGCGGCGCTGCGCTACGGTGGCCTCGCAGCCGAGCAGCGACGGGAGGATTACTTGGCGAAGCACATCTTCGTCACCGGCGGGGTGTCCAGCTCCCTCGGCAAGGGCCTCACCGCGTCGAGCCTGGGGCGGTTGCTCAAGAGCAGGGGACTGCGGGTAACCATTCAAAAGCTCGATCCCTACATAAATGTCGACCCCGGCACCATGAACCCCTACGAGCATGGCGAGGTCTTCGTAACCGAGGACGGCGGGGAGACCGACCTCGACCTCGGTCACTACGAGCGGTTCATCGATGAGAACCTTTATCGCGACTCCAACGCCACCACCGGCTCGATTTACCAGAGCGTCATTGCCAAAGAGCGCCGGGGCGACTTTCTGGGCAAGACCGTCCAGGTCATCCCCCATATCACCGACGAGATCAAAAGCCGTATCAAGCGCCTCGCCACAGACGATGTCGACGTCGTCATCACCGAGGTCGGCGGCACCGTCGGAGACATCGAGATCCTCCCCTTCCTCGAGGCCATCCGCCAGTTCCGCAAAGACGTCGGCCGCGACAGCGTTTGCTATGTGCACGTGACCTTGGTTCCTTACCTGGGGCCGTCGGGTGAGCAGAAGACCAAGCCGACACAGCACTCGGTGACCGAGCTGCGCAGCCGGGGCATCCAGCCAGACGTGATCATCTGTCGCAGCGACCGGAGCATTTCACCGGGCCTTAAACGCAAGATCTCCCTGCTTTGTGACGTCCCGGTCGAAGCGGTGGTGTCCTGTGTCGACGCCCCCAACCTGTACGAGATCCCCCTCGCCCTCCACGAGGAGGGCCTCGACGACTACGTGTGCTCCCTGCTGCACTTCGCAGGCACCGACGCCAACGGTGACTCCAGCCATCCCCTCGACCTGTCAGCGTGGGAGCAGTTGGTGGCAAGGGTCGAGGCTGCCGTGCGTCCCGTTCGCATCGGGCTCATAGGCAAGTACGTCAACCTGGCCGACGCCTACCTCTCGGTGGCCGAGGCGCTGCGACACGGGGGTTACTGGCACGGCGCGGCCATCAACGTGGAGTGGATCCAAGCCGAGGACGTCGAGGGAATGCTGGCCGAGGGACGCATGCGCGACCTCGACGGCGTGGTCATCCCCGGTGGTTTCGGCGAGCGAGGGATCGAGGGCAAGATCGCCGCGGCCGGTTACGCACGCGAACACGGGGTGCCGTGCCTCGGGTTGTGCCTGGGCCTGCAGGTGATGATCATCTCCTTCGCGCGCGACGAGGCCAAGCTCACCGGGGCCAACTCCCGCGAGTTCGACTCGGTGGCGCCGCACCTGGTGATCGACCTGATGGACGATCAGCGTGAGGTGGTGGACATGGGAGGCACGATGCGCCTCGGCGTCTACTGGGCAAAGCTCGCCACCGGCTCACAAGTCGCCGCGTCCTATGGCACCGAGCTGGTATCGGAGCGTCACCGGCATCGCTACGAGGTGAATCCCCGTTACCGGCGCCGCTTGGAGGACGCCGGCCTGGTGTGCTCGGGGACGTCGCCGGACGATCGCCTGGTGGAGTTCATCGAGCTTCCCGGGCACCCGTTCTGGGTCGGCACCCAGGCCCACCCCGAATTCAAGAGCAGGCCCGACCGGCCCCACCCGCTGTTTCGGGACCTGGTCGGTGCCGCCCTGGTGCGAGCCGACGGTCGCGCCCCACGGCTCCTCGACATCGACGACCTTGCCCGGGTTCCGCAAACTCGCTGAGCAGCGGGTCTGGGAAGGCCACCTGATCCAGGTAGGCACCGGGACCTTCGAGAGTCCGAGCGGGGACCGCTTCGAGCGCGAGGTGGTCCACCATCCCGGCGCGGTGGTGGTGGTGCCCTTGCACGACGACGGCCGGGTGACGGTGGTACGCCAGTACCGGGCCGCGATCGACGCCGAGCTGCTCGAGATCCCCGCCGGCAAGCGCGACGTCGACGGGGAGGAGCCCGAGGTCACCGCCCGGCGCGAACTGGCCGAGGAAGTCGGGCTGGTCGCGGGGCGCATGGAGCTGATGGCCCGGTTCTACAACTCGCCCGGGTTCAGCGACGAGCTCACCTACATATACCTGGCCAGGGACCTCGAGGCGGTGGCCAACGACGTCCAGGGGTTCGAGGAGCAGCACATGACGGTGTCCAGCGTTGACCTCGCAGACGTAGCCGACCTGGTGCGCAAGGGCGAGATCATCGATGCCAAGACCATCATCGGACTGTCCCTCGCTCGCAACATCGCCGGCTGAAGGGTGGAGAAAGGGCACAGCGCGCCCCGGTCATCCCTTTCCCCGCCGCTTTCACTGGCGGGCGAGGAGTTCTTGAGTTGGCTGGCCGTCGAGCGAGGAAGGGCGGCCAACACCATCGCCGCCTACCGTCGGGACCTTCGTGCGTACGAGGCCTGGCTGCGGGGCAGGGGACTGTCGGTCGATGCGGTGGGCGAGGCGGCGGTGGCGGACTACATCGCCGTGCTGCGGGGCGCCGGTAGGGCACCAGCATCGGTGGCCCGGGCCGTCGTGGCCCTGCGCTCGATGCATCGCTTCCTCCTCGACGAGGGCCTCGCCACCTCCGATCCCACCGACGAGCTGGCCACCCCACGGGTCCCCCAGGGCCTGCCCAAGGCGCTGGACGAGGAGGAGGTCGCCCGCCTGCTCGCCGCCGCTGCGGGGGACGAGCCCCGAGACAGGCGCAACCGGGCCATCCTCGAGGTCCTCTACGGCACCGGGATGCGCATCTCCGAACTGGTCGGCCTCGACCTGGCCGACGTCTCCCTCGACGAGCGCGCCGCCCGGGTCATCGGCAAGGGGGACAAACAGCGCCTGGTGCCGCTCGGACGCTTTGCCGCCGACGCCCTGGCCGCCTGGGTGGGCCCCGGCGGCCGGGGGAGCATGGCCCCCCGCCGCTGGGCCCGGCGGGGCGACGCCGAGGCGGTGTTCCTCAACGCCAGGGGCGGCCGCCTGTCCCGCCAGGGGGCGTGGGGGGTGGTGCGCGCCTACGCCGTGCGGGTCGGCCTGGCCGACCGCCTCACGCCCCACGTCCTGCGCCACTCGTGCGCCACCCACATGCTCGACCACGGCGCCGACATCCGCGTGGTCCAAGAGCTGCTCGGCCACGCGTCGATCACGACCACCCAGGTGTACACCAAGGTGTCCGCCGACCGGCTTCGCCAGGTCTACGAGTCCGCTCATCCCCGTGCCCGGGCGCCGCGGCGGTAGCCACACGGTTACACTCGACACGATGTCCGCTGACGCAACGAAGCCAGACCTTCGAGCCAACCTGGAGGGCGAGCGTGCCTCGCTGCAACGCCAGCTCGCCGAGCTCGGCTACGGGGCTGACGCGCCGTCCTACGATTCCAACTTCGCTGATTCCAGCCAGGTGACCGCGGAGCGCGGCGAGGTCGAGGCACTGGCCGCCAGCCTCCTGGAGACCCTGGGCCAGGTCGAGCACGCCCTGGCCAAGTTCGACACCTCGGCCTACGGGACGTGCGAGAGCTGCGGCGGTGAGATCGCTGCCGCGCGCCTCGAAGCCAGGCCCGAAGCCCGCTACTGCATCTCCTGCGCCGCCGCCCGCCGTTAGAGCCCGGCTCGCTCGCCTGGGCGCGTGACCAAGCACCGCACCCAGATCCTCGTCGTCGTCGGCCTGGTGCTCCTGGCCGTCTGGGGCCTGCGCCATGCCGTCGGCGTCAACACCGCCCTGGTCCTGGGCGTCATCATCCCGTCGATCATCCTCCACGAGCTCGCCCACGGGGTGACCGCCCTGGCCTTCGGTGACGACACCGCCAAGAAGGCGGGGCGCCTGACCCTGAACCCCATCCGCCACGTCGACCCGGTGGGGACCTTGATCCTGCCCGGGCTGATGGCTCTCTCCGGCCTGGGGGCGTTCGGCTACGCCAAGCCGGTTCCCGTGAATCCGGCGCGCATGCGCAGCCCGCGCAACCACAGCCTGGTGGTGAGCCTGGCCGGGCCCGCCACCAACATCGTCCTGGCCCTGGTGTCGGTCGTGGTGTTGCGCTTCGCCCGCCCCGCCGGCACCACCGAGCAGGTTCGCCTCGCGCTGACGTACGGCTTCAACCTCCTCGGCATCGGCGACCGGCTGCTGTTCCTACTCGGTTTCTTGAACGTGAGCCTGGCCGTCCTCAACCTGCTGCCCATCCCGCCCCTGGACGGATCCGCCGTCGTCGAGCGGGTGCTCCCAGCGCGGGCGTGGCCCACCTGGCTCACCATCCGCCGCTACGCCATGCCACTGCTCATAGTGGTGTTCCTGCTCGACTCCAGTCGCCTGCAGGCGATTTTCGCTCCCGCCGAGCGCCTGTGGGCCCACCTGCTCGGGGCTTAGGCGACGGTGCGGTCAGGCTGGCGGGCGCACAACGGTGCACGTCACGCCGGACCGGGGGCAAGAAGGCCGATCGCGTCCCGGGCCCGGGCGTAGGTGACCGAAGCGACGGCCTCGGCCTTCGCCGCCCCGACCCTGAGCACGTCTACCACCGCTCCCGGGTCGTCGGCCAGCTCGCGGTAGCGCTGCTGTATGGGTCGGACGAGCTCGACCACCGCCTCGGCCGTGTCGGCCTTGAGCGGACCGTAGCGGCTGTAGCCGGTTGCCACCTCCGCGGGCTCGCGCCCGGTGGCGGTGGCGAGCAGTTCGACCAGGCCTGACACCCCCGGCTTGTCGTCCGGGTCGTAGCGCACGGCATCGTCGGAGCTGTCGGTGTCGGTCACCGCCCGCCTGACCTTGCGTTCGATGGTCGCAGGCTCGTCCAGGAGGAAGATCGTGCCCTGGGTCGAGGTTGCCGTCTTGGACATCTTCATGGTCGGTTCCTGGAGGTCCATGATCCGAGCCCCTCGTCCCGGCGGCGGGATCTTGGCCTCGGGCACCACGAAGGTGGGTCCGTAGCGGGTGTTGAACCGCTCGGCCAGGGTCCGGGTCAACTCGAGGTGCTGGCGCTGGTCGTCGCCCACAGGGACCCGGTCGGCGTCATAGAGGAGGATGTCGGCCGCCATGAGCACCGGATAGGTGAACAGCCCGGCGCGTGCTGTCTCCTCGCCCCCCTTTGCGGCCTTGTCCTTGAACTGGGTCATGCGGCGTAGTTCGCCGAAGCCGGCCGTGCATTCGAGCAGCCAGGTGAGCTGGGTGTGCTGGGGGACGTGGCTCTGGGCGAACAGGGTGCACGCCGCGGGATCGAGGCCGGCGGCAATCAGGACGGTGGCCATGGTCAGGGTGGAGCGGTGCAGCTCGGCCGGGTCACCCGGGACGGTGAGAGCGTGAAGGTCGGCGAGGAAGTAGTAAGCGTCGCCGCCGTGCTGGTCCTCCACCCACCAGCGCACCGCTCCCAGATAGTTGCCGAGGTGGATCTCGCCGGTGATGGTGATGCCCGAAAGGACCCTGTTCACCGGGGCCACGGTACTACCAAGGCGAGCGGTGCTACTTCGACTGCCCGAGCAGCAAATCCGCAGGTCAACGGCATCAACCGGGCATGAACTTGTCGAAGTAGCACCGCTCGTCTTTGTAAGGCAGCCCGGCACCAGGACAGCGCGGCTGGCTATGCGGGGAGGGCCGAGGCCCCGGCGATAAAGTGGACGGGTGCCCTACCAGGTCACCACGCCGGTTTTCGAGGGCCCGTTCGACCTGCTGCTGCACCTCATCACCAGGGAGCAGGTCGACCTGTGGGAGGTGTCCCTGTCGTCGATCGTCGATACCTATGTGGCCACCCTGGAGGAGATGCGGGCAACGCTCGACCTGGACGCGGCGACCGAGTTCCTCCTCATAGCAGCCGTCCTGCTGGAGCTGAAGGCCCGGCGCCTGCTGCCGGGGTCCGACGACGTGGAGCTCGACGAGGAGCTCGGCCTGTGGGAGGAGCGCGACCTGCTCCTCGCCCGTCTCCTCGAAGCCAAGACCTTCAAGGACGCGGCGGCGGCCTTGGAGAGGCTGACGGACGCGGCGGCACGCAGCGCACCCCGCCAGGCTGGCCTGGAGGAACGTTTCATCGGCGTCGTCCCCGACATTCTCGCCGGGGTTCGAGCCGAGCAGCTCCGCGCTGCCCTCGTCCGCATGCTGGTCCCCCGGCCGACGGCGCGCGTCGACCTCGATCACGTCGCCCCGATCCGCGTCAGCGTCACCGACGCGGTCAGTGAGCTCGTCGACGAGCTCCCACGGCTGGGGGCCATCACCTTCCGCCGTCTCACCGCCGGGATGGACGAGCGGCTCTCGGTCATCGTCCGTTTCCTCGCCGTGCTGGAGCTGTACAAGCGGGGCCTGATCGACCTGGATCAGGCCACCAACTTCGCCGACCTCCACATCCGTTGGCTCGGCGACGAGGGCGCCAGGCCCATGGGCGGGATCGTGGTCGCCGGCGTCGAGGAGTATCAGGGTTGATGCGTCAGGTCGCCGCCCAGGGCGCAAGTGGCAACTGAGTACCACCGGGCCATCGAGGCGATCTTGATGGTCGCAGAGGCGTCCGTCGAGCCGGTCCTGCTCGCCCAACTCCTGGAAGTGCCGGCGCAGCGGGTGGAGGAGCTTTGCGCCGAGCTCGCCGAGCAGTACCGGGCGGAAGGCAGGGGCTTCATCGTCGCGCGCGTCGCCGGGGGCTATCGCTTCCAGAGTCACCCGGACCTGGCCGGTTACATCGAGCGGTTCGTGCTCGAGGGGCAGAGCTCACGTATGTCGGCGCCGGCGATGGAGACACTGGCCATCGTCGCCTACAAGCAACCCGTTTCACGGGTCCAGATATCAGCGATTCGCGGAGTCAACGCGGACGCCGTCCTACGCACCCTCACCCAGCGCGGCTACGTCAGCGAGGTGGCCCGCGATCCGGGGCCTGGCCAGGCTGTCTTGTACGGGACCACTCCGGCGTTCCTCGAGCGCCTCGGCCTCGACCGCATCGAGGACCTGCCGCCGCTGGCCGACTTCGTCCCCGGCCCTGAGATCATGGACGCCCTCGAGCACGGCCTGCGCGCCGACCGCGCCGACCAATGAGCGAGGGCATCTCCGAGGGGGACCGCCTGCAGAAGGTCCTGGCCCGGGTCGGGCTGGGCAGCCGCCGGGTCTGCGATGACCTGATAGCCGACGGGCGCGTGAGCGTCAACGGCGAGGTGGCGGCCCTCGGTCGCCGGGTGCATCCCGACCGGGACCGCATCACCGTCGACGGCGTCCCCCTGTCGGTGCGCCCGGGCCTCGTCTACTACCTGCTCAACAAGCCGGCCGGTGTGGTGAGCACCGCGTCGGATCCCGAGGGACGCCCCAAGGTGGTCGACCTGGTGCCGCCGGAGCCGCGCGTGTTCCCCGTCGGCCGGCTGGACGCCGCGACCGAGGGACTGCTGGTGTTGTGCAACGACGGAGATCTCACCAATCACCTCACCCACCCCCGCCACGGTGTGGAAAAGGAGTACCTGGCCGAGGTGGACGGTTCGCCGACCCCGCACACCGTGCGCCACCTGCGCCAAGGCGTGGTACTCGACGACGGACCGACGGCGCCGGCGCGCGTGGCCTTGGTGCCGCCTAACGCGCTGCGGATTACCATCCACGAGGGCCGCAACCGCCAGGTCAGGCGCATGTGCGAGGCGGTGGGTCACCCGGTACGCCGGCTGGTCCGCGTCCGAATAGGTACGGTTGCCGATCGGTCACTGCCGCCGGGGGAGTGGCGTCACCTCACCCCGGCCGAGGTTAGAGCACTCGAAGGTGCCGCCGCCGCTGGACCTCCCGCCGTCGAGGCGACGGCCACTGGCCACGCCGGCACAACGCCTCGTGCCGGGCGGAGAGCGGCGGCGTCAGAGACCCCCGGGGGCGCCAGCGACTCCCTGTAGGGTTGCGTCCCGTGCCCCCTGCCGTCCGTGCCCTCCGCGGGGCCACAACCGTCGACGAGGATACGGTCGAGCAGGTGACCGAGCGGACAGCGGCGCTGGTCTCATCCATGCTCGAGCGCAATGGCGTCGCCAAAGACGACCTGGTCAGCATCCTGTTCACCGCCACCGACGACGTCCATGCCGTCTTCCCCGCCACGGCGGCCCGCACGCTCGGGCTGGGCGACGTCCCGCTCATGTGCGCCCGTGAGCTGGACATAATCGGCGGCACCCCGCGCTGCATCCGGGTCATGATGCACCTCGTCACCAGCCGGTCCCGGGCGGAGCTCCACCACGTGTACCTCGAAGGGGCGAGGGGGCTACGTGATGACCTCCCGGAGTGAGCCGGGCGAAGGGGCTTCGTGACGACCGCCCGGAGTGAGCCGGCGGCGGCCATGGTGGTGGGGACGGGGCTGATCGGCGGGTCGATCGGCATGGCCCTGCGCCGGCGCGGGTGGCGGGTGGCCGGGCGTGACGCGGATCCGGCCCGATCACGGCGCGCCTTGGAGCTCGGAGCCCTCGACGCCCTCGGCGACGATCCTGACGCCGCGCTCACCTTCATCGCCACCCCCGCCGGTGCCGTGGTCGACGAAGCCCGCCGGGTCCTGCACCCCGCCGGGAGGGCCGCTCGAAGCTCCGAGCCCGGAGGCATCGTCACCGATGTCGCCGGGGTGAAGGGTCCCATAGTGGCGGCCCTGGCCGGGGAGGCCCGCTTCATCGGCGGCCATCCCATGGCCGGCTCCGAACAGGACGGTGTGGAGGGCGCCGACGCCGAGTTGTTCGTCGGCAGCACCTGGGCCCTGACGCCGAGCGCGGGGACCGACCCTGACGCCTACGCCCGCCTCCGGGGCGTCATAGCATCTCTCGGTGCCAACGCCGTGGCCGTGTCCGCCGGGCGCCACGACGACCTGGTGGCTGTGGTGTCCCACGTCCCCCACCTGGCGGCGGCGGCGCTGATGGACCTGGCGGCTGGCGCCGCGTCCGAAGACGCCACCCTGCTCCACCTGGCCGCCGGCGGTTTCAGGGACATGACCCGGGTGGCGGCGGGGCACCCCGGCATCTGGCCCGACGTGGTGGCCGAGAACCGCACGGGCATCGTCGCCACCCTCGACCGGCTCAGCTCGGCGCTGGTCGAGATACGCCGGATAGTCGCCGAGGGTGACCGCGCCGCCCTGCTGGACCTGCTCGAGCGTGCCCGCGAAGCCAGGATCAGCCTGCCGACCGGCGCCCCCCCTGTCGCCGAGGCCGCCGAGGTGCGGGTACCGGTGCCCGACCGACCGGGGACGATCGCCGAGGTCACCACCCTGCTCGGCGAGCTCGGCGTCAACATCTACGACGTGGAGATCGCCCACTCCGTCGAGGGAGACCGGGGCGTGCTCGTCCTCGTGGTCGACGCCGGCACCGTAGCGGTTGTGCAAAAGGCCCTGGTCGGCCGCGGCTACCGGACCTCGGCGCGCGCCCTGGGCCGGTGAGCACCCTCGTCGTGGACCCCGCCCCGGGTGGTCTGCACGGTCGCCTGCGGGTACCTGGCGACAAGTCGATATCGCATCGCGCCGCGCTGCTCGCCGCCCGCGCCGAGGGCACCTCGGTGCTGCGGGGCCTGTCGAGGGGGGACGACGTGGCCCACACCCTCGCAGCCGTCGCCGGGTTCGGTGCGACCGTGTCGGGCCGACCGCCGGGCACGGTGCGGATCACCGGCGGCGAAGCTCGCCTGGCGGAGGCCGCCGGGGTTGTCGACGTGGGCAACTCGGGCACCGCCATTCGCCTGCTGGCGGGGTGGGCGGCCGCCATCGACGGCCTCACCGTCCTGGCCGGCGACGAATCGGTCGCCGCCAGGCCCATGGAGCGGGTGGTCCAGCCGTTGCGGGCCATGGGGGCGTCGGTCGACGGCAGGAAAGGGGGACGCTACCCGCCGCTGGTGGTGCGGGGCGGCCGACTCACGGGGATCGACTTCCGCCCCCCGGTGGCGAGTGGCCAGGTGAAGACGGCGGTCCTTCTGGCCGGGCTGGCGGCATCCGGGGAGACGACGGTGCGCGAGACGATCCCGACACGCGCCCACACCGAGGAGCTGCTCGCGGCGTGCGGCGCCGACGTCGTGGTGGGCCCCGGATCGGTGACCGTGCGAGCCGGCGCCCTGTCGCCCCTCGACATCGACGTGCCGGGCGACCCCTCACAGGCCGCATTCTGGGTGGTGGCCGCATGCGTGGTCCCAGGCAGTGACGTGGTCGTCGAAGGGGTGTACGTCGGCCCCGCCCGGGCGGCCTTTCTCGACGTGCTCGTCCGCATGGGCGGCGATGTCAGCTTGGAGTGCCACGACCGGGTCGCCCACACCGCGGATGTCCGCGCCCGCCACTCGGCGCTGCGGGCCACGAACGTCGGCGGTGCCGAGGTGCCCGGATTGATCGACGAGATCCCGGTGCTGGCGGTTGCGGCGGCGGTGGCGGCAGGGACCACGACCTTTTCCGACGCCGGCGAGTTGCGGGTGAAGGAGTCCGACCGTATAGCCGCGGTGGTAAACGAGCTGGGAGCCGTCGGCGGGAAGGCCGAACCACTCGCCGACGGCTTCGTCGTGGAGGGCAGCGCCGGGTACCCCCTGGCCGGCGGTCAGGTGGAGTCGCACGGCGACCATCGCATCGCCATGGCCATGGCGATCGCCGGCCTCGCCGCTGCCGGGCCCGTTCGCATAGCAGGATGGGAGGCGGTGGCGACCAGCTACCCGGGCTTCGAGGAGGATCTTCGCCGTTGCGTGTCATAGCCATCGACGGGCCATCCGGGTCCGGTAAGTCGACTGTCGCCCGCCGGGTGGCGGAACACCTCGGCTTGGCCTACCTCGACACCGGCGCCATGTACCGGGCGGTGGCCTTCGCTGCCATGCGCCGCGGGATCGACCCCGAGGAGGCGCCGACGGTGGCCAAGCTGGCCACCCAGATCGACCTGGAGGTCGGCGATGCGGTGATGGTCGACGGCGTGGACGCCACCATCGAGATCCGCAGTCCTGAAGTCACCCGGGCCGTGAGCGCGGTGGCCGCCAATCCCGAAGTTCGCCGGGAGCTGGTGCGCCGCCAGCGTGAGTGGGGCGCCGAGCACGGCGGCGGGGTCGTCGAGGGCCGCGACATCGGCAGCGTGGTGTTCCCCGGCGCCGCGGTGAAGGTCTACCTCACCGCCGACGACAGCGAGCGCGCCGCCCGGCGCACCCAGGAGATGCTGGACATGCACTTCGACGAGGTGGCGGCCGACATCGCCCGCCGTGACCACGTCGATTCCACCCGGGCGGTCTCGCCTCTCGGCGTCGCCCCCGACGCCGCCATCATCGACACTACCGGCCGTAGCATCTCGCAGGTCGTTGCGAGCGTGCTCGACCTGGCTCAGCGGTCGGTGTGAGACCACCCACGCGGGCGGCATGAGACCCCCCAGCCGGGCCGAGCTGCGCTGGTACGCGGTGGCGCGCGCCCTGGTCGCCGGTTTCTGCGCCGTCTTCTGGCGGGTGAGCGTCACCGGTGCCGAGCACGTGCCGAACGAGGGACCGTTCGTCCTCGCGCCGGTGCACCGGTCCTACGTCGACACCCTGTTCTGCGGCTGCGTCACCCGGCGCCGGCTGCGCTTCATGGGCAAGGACAGCCTCTGGAACCACACGTGGTCGGGGCGCCTCGTGTCGTCGCTCGGGGCGTTCCCCGTGCACCGGGGCTCGGTCGATCGGGAGGCACTGCGGGCCTCCGAGGAAGCCATCCGCAACGGCGAGCCGGTCGTGATCTACCCGGAAGGGGAAAGAAAGTCGGGCCCGATGGTGCATCCGCTGCGCGACGGCGCCGCCTTCGTGGCCGCCCGGACGGGGGTTCCCATCGTCCCCGTCGCCATAGGCGGCAGCGAGTGGGCGATGCCGAAGGGGGCGAGGTTCTTCCGCCCGGTGAAGGTGGCGATCGCGGTCGGCCCCCCGATCCCCGCCCCCGCCCGCGCCGAGGGCGCCCGCGTCCCCCGCCGCCACGTGGCTGAGGTCAGCGATGCCCTCCACGCCGAGCTCCAGCGCCTCTTCGACCAGGCTCTGACCGACGCCGGGCGCAGATAGCGACTCGAGCCCGATGACGGCTCAAGGAGTGAGGGCGGCGAGGATGTCAGCGGCCGGCATCTCGCGATCGGCGGTCGGATAGGTCCGGCCCGAGGTCGGGTCACCCCCCGGCGCGAAGCCCACGGCTCCGGCGACCGACGACAGCGTCCGGATCAGGTCGCGAAGTTCTCGGGGCGGCGGGAAATACTCCTCCTCGTCGACGGCCCGCACCTCCTCGACACCGCAGCGGGGTGCCAGGCGGCCCACGACCGCGTCGACGAGCTCTTCGGGGGCCGACGCCCCGGCGATGACCCCGACGGTCCCCCCCAGGTCGTCGGGCAGCTCGTCGGCGCCGTTGACTCGCAGGGCCCGGGGGCAGCCGGCGGTGAGCGCGGTGCGCTCGAGGGCCCTGGTGTTGGAGGAGTTCTCCGAACCGATCACCACGACGGCATCGCAGCGCTCCGCGATGAGCCGCAGGGCGGCCTGGCGGTTGGTGGTGGCGAAGCACAGGTCGCTGCGCCCCGGTACCCACAGGTCGGGCCAACGGGCCTGGGCGGCGTCGAGGATGCTCCGCCACTCGTCGACCGCCAGGGTGGTCTGGGCCAAGAACGCCACCGGGCCCGCCGGTTCACCCAGCTCGGCGACGTCGGCGACGCTCTCCACCCGGTGCACGGCCCCGGGCGCCACCGCCATCGTCCCCACTGCCTCCTCGTGGCCCTCGTGGCCCACGTAGACGATGTCGAAGCCCTTGCCGGCGCGGATCTCGACCTCCTTGTGCACCTTGTGGACGAGGGGGCACACGGCATTGACCACCGCTCCGCCACGTGCCCGGGCGGCGCTGACCACCGCGGGGGCCGAGCCGTGGGCGGAGAGCATTAGCGGAGCGCCGTCGGGGACGTCGTCGACGTCGTCGACGAACACCACGCCCATCTGGCGGAAACGGTCGACGACCACCCGGTTGTGCACGATCTCGTGGTAGCAGTACACCGGCGGCTCGAAGACGCGCACCATCCACGCCAGTGCCTTGATGGCCATCTCGACACCGGCGCAGAACCCACGGGGTGACGCCAAGACGACTAGTTCAACGTCCACGCCTGGAGAGGCTACCGGTAGGTACCCGGCTAAACGGGTGCGGCCGGCGCCCCGCCGTGGCCTACCATGGGTGGGAAATGTCGCTACCCCGCGTGGTGGCGGTGACCCCTGGGTCGCCGGCCGCCCGGGCCGGCCTGCTCCCCGGTGACGAGATCGTCGCCATGGACGGCCAGGTCCCCCGAGACATCATCGCCTACCAACTGCTAGCCGACCAGGTGACGCTCGAGGTGGAGGTGCGCCGCGGCGGCCTGGAGGTCACCACCACCTTGAACCGCCACGAGGGCGAGCAGACAGAACCCCTCGGCATAGAGGTCGACGCTGCCCTGTTCGACCAGGTCCGCACCTGCGACAACCACTGCGAGTTCTGCTTCATCCACCAGCTCCCCAAGGGCATGCGCCGCAGCCTGTATGTGCGCGACGACGACTACCGGCTGTCGTTCCTTTACGGCAACTTCACCACGCTGACCCGCTTCACCGAGGCCGACCTCGAAAGGGTGGTGTCAGAGGGCCTCTCGCCGCTGTGGGTGAGCATCCACGCCACCGACCCCGACGTGCGGTCCCGGATGCTGCGCAACCGCAGGGGAGGCACCAGCCTGCGCTGGTTGCGCGCCCTGCTCGACCACGGCGTAGAGGTCCACGGCCAGGTCGTGGTGTGCCCGGGGGTCAACGACGCCACCGTGCTCGACGACACCCTCACCACCGTGCTCGACCGCTTCGCGGAACTGGCGAGCGTGGCCTGCGTACCCCTTGGGGTGAGCCGCTTCAACAACGAGGCAGCGATGCGGCCCCACACCCCTGCGGAGGCCGGCGCGGTGGTGGACCTGGTTGAGGGCTGGCAGGACACCATGGTTTCCACCCTGGGCCGCCGCCTGGTCTACGCGGCCGACGAGTACTACCTGCTGGCGGGCCGGCCTTTTCCCCACCTCGACACCTACGGGGCGCTGGCCCAGCACGACAACGGTGTCGGGATGGCGGCCGCCTTCGAGGTCGGCGTCCTCGGCGGCGACGAACCGTCAGGCGACGGGCCGAGCGGCTTCTTCCAGTCCGTCGACGGGGCGCCGGCCAGCGGCTACCGGGCCCCCCGGACGCCACCGGGCCCGGCGGGCGAGGTCACTCTGCGCCCGCGTCCCGACGCCCCCGTCGCCGTGCTGACCGGACCCTACGGTGCCAGCGTCATCTCCCCCCTGCTCGCCCGCGTCCGGCCCGACGCCCGGGTGGTCACCGTCGACAACCGGTTCTTCGGCGGCAACATAGGAGTGGCCGGTCTCATCACCGGCGACGACGTGGCCCGCGTCCTCGCCACCGAGCCCGCCGGCCACCGCTACCTCCTCCCCGACGCCTGCTTGTCGGGAGGGCGGTTCCTCGACGGCGCATCACCCGCCGACCTGCCCCGCCCGGTGGAGGTGGTGCCGGCGACGGGCGCCGCCCTGCGAGGCGCGCTGATGGTCCGGGTTGCATCGCCGGCCCGGGCCGGCGCCGCGGTGCCGGCGTGAGAGGCCAGGAGCTGAATGGCCAGGCGCTGCCGGTGGTGGCCATCGTCGGGCGGCCCAACGTGGGCAAGAGCACCCTGGTCAACCGCATCGTCGGGCGGCGCGAGGCGATCGTCGAGGAGCGCCCCGGTGTCACCCGGGACCGCAAGTTCCTCGACGCCGAGTGGGCGGGGCACGAGTTCACAGTCGTGGATACCGGCGGGTGGCTCCACGCCGGCGGCACCCTCGACCGCCAGGTGAGCGCCCAGGCGGAAAAGGCGATCCGCGCCGCCGCCGCGGTTCTCGTGGTGGTGGACACCACGGTGGGGATCACCGACGACGACGCCCAGGTGGCGACCATGGCGCGCCGGGCGGGGCGACCCACCCTGGTGGTGGCCAACAAGGTCGACGGGGAACGGCGGGAGCCGGACATCTGGGCGTTCACCCGCCTGGGGCTGGGTGATCCGTTCCCGGTCAGCGCCCTGCACGGCCGGGGAACGGGCGAACTGCTCGACGCGGTTGTGGCCCTCCTCCCCCAAGATGGGCTCCCCGAACCCGACCCCGTCGCCGACGAAGAGGAGGAGAAAGACCGAGAAGGTGCCGACGGCGCCGTCGCCGTCGCCATCGTCGGGCGGCCCAACGTCGGCAAGTCGACGCTGTTCAACCGCCTCATCGGAGACGAGCGCTCCGTCGTGCACGACCTTCCCGGCACGACGCGCGACAGCATCGACACCTTGGTGCGCACCGGCGCCGGCGACGTCCGCTTCATCGACACCGCGGGCATGCGCCGGCGGGCGAAGGAGGCGGAGGGCGCCGAGTACTACTCGCTCGTGCGCGCCCTGCAGTCCATCGACCGGGCCAACGCCGCCCTGCTGGTGATCGACGCGGGCGAGGGGGTCACCCGTCAGGATCAGCGCCTGGCCGAAAGGGTCGACGCCGCTGGCAGCCCGATCGTGATCGTGCTCAACAAGTGGGAGACCCTCGATGCCGAGGACCGCGCCAAGGTGGCGGCCGAGGTAGCCGACGGCTTGGCGTTCCTCGCCTACGCGCCGGTGCTGAAGATAAGCGCCCGGACCGGCCTGGGCGTGCACAAGCTCACGCCGGCGCTCTCCCAGGCGATGGATGCCTACCACCGCCGGGTGCCGACGGCCGAGCTCAACCGGGTCCTGGCCGGCGCCCAAGCCGCCCACGCCCCGCCGGGTGGCCGGGTGCTCTACGCCACCCAGGGCACGGCGGAGCCCCCCACCTTCACCCTGTTCGCCACCAAGAGCATCCCGGCGCCGTACCTGCGCTACCTGGAGCGCAAGATCCGGGAGCACTTCGGGTTCGGGCCCACCCCCCTCAAGTTGAGGGTGCGCCGGCGCACGGAGTAGCTGTGGGAGCGTCACCCGTGGCCGAAAAGGGTGGCATGGAGTAGCGTTGTCCCATGTTCGCCCAGCCCTGGCTGGCCGCGGCGGCGCTGCTGTGTGCGGTGGCCGCCACGCTCTGGGGCCGAGCCGCCTCCCGGTTGGCCCGCGCCACCCACCGCATCGAGCGCGAGATCGCCGGCTCGGCCTCGGGCCGGGACGCCGCCGCCCTGGCGCGCGCCGCCTACCTCAAGAACCTGCACACCGCACTGCTGTATTCGCTGCTGACCGTCGGGTTGGCGGTGGAATCGTTCTCCAAGTCGGCTTGGTTCCAAGTGCCCCTCCTGGCGGTGAGCATCCCCGTGGTGGTGTCGATGCGCTTCGCGCCCCGCCTCTTCGACGAGGCGCGCCTGGCCGAACAGCGCGCCCAGCTCGAGCGCCGCGCCGAGGAGGTGTTGGCCCAAGAGGACCTGGCGCCGCGCCGCTGGTCGGATCGCCTGGCCCCGCAGGACCTCCCGGTGATCGAGGGATTCGAGCTCGGCCAGGTCTACGAGCCGGGCACGGGCATGATGGCCGGCGACTTCTACGACGTGTACCCGACCGACGCTGGGCGCCTGGCCGTGGTCATCGGCGATGTCGCCGGCCACGGCATCGAGCCGTCCATCACCGCCTTCCAGGTCAAGTACCTGCTTCGTAACTTCCTGCGCCAGTACCGCGACCCCGGCCAGGCCCTCGAGGAGCTCAACCAGGTCCTGTCGGCCACCGGGCGACCGGAGGACCTGGTGTCTGTGTGCGTGATCGTGTTCGATCCTTCGGCGCGCACGCTCCGTCACGCCTCGGCCGGTCACCCGGCGGCGTGGCTGTGGCAGGACTCGGAGATGCGGGCGATGCGCTCCACGGGGCCGTTGCTCACCTTGGACCCCGAGGCCACCTACTTCTCGCGCGAGCTGCCCTTGGAGCCCAACGACGTCATCCTCCTCTACACCGACGGGTTGGCCGAGGCCCGCTCGGGCGGCCAGCTCTTCGGCGAGGATCGCATCGCCAACATCATCCGGCGCGACCCCGGTCGCGAGACCAGCGTGCTCTGCAAGCAACTCCTCGAAGCGGCGCGCGACTTCGCCTCCGAGCCGCTCACCGACGACGTCGCCATCCTGGCCGTGCGGCGCACCTGACCCGCCCGGTGACGGGGAAGGTCGCGAGGTCGGTAGCGTTGGGGTGGAGGTCGCCTTGCCCTGGTGTGAGGAGTGCAGCAAGTTCTGGAACCCGCCCAGCGTGGGGGTCAACGGCGAGTGCCCGACCTGTGGCAGTGTCATCGTCAAGGAGCGCCCCCGGGCACCGTGGCACTTCAAGGTCCTGCTGCTCGGCCTGGCCGGTTACATGGTCTACCGGGTGTACTGGCTGATCGAGTGGCTGCCCAAGCACATTTGACTGCTCCCACGACTGATGTGGAACGGTTTGTCAAGTGGACCGCGACGGGTTCGTCGGGTTGGTTTTGGGGCGCGTCAGATTTGAGGGAGGGCGGTCAAGGGTCGGCCGGAGGCCGAGCGAGGACACGGAGTGA
>DASZKW010000089.1:0-63545 GCA_035552775.1 Acidimicrobiales bacterium
GGCCCCCCGGGTCGCTCGGGTAGGGCAAGGAACGACTTCACCTCCACCGGCCGGCCGCACACCTCGAGGTCGGCCATGGGCCCCAGCCACGGCCACTCGGTCATCGCCACCACACGATGGCCCTCCGAGGCCAGCTGGCGGCCCACGGCGAACTCCTCATGGGTGAGCCTGCGGGCAGTCTCGTCGAGGCTTCCTTGGCTCCCGCCGTGGTCACATGCCAGAGCGTTGCGGTCTCCGCCGCCCTCGGGCGAAGCGAGCGCAACCGGCCAGCGCGGCCCGCTCATCGCTCCACCCCGCCCGGCGCACTGGCGGCAGGCGCTGGCCCCGTCTCCCGCTCACCAGGCCGCTCGGGCCCCGTCTCCCGCTCACCAGGCCGCTCGGGCCCCGTCTCCCGCTCACCAGGCCGCTCGGGCCCCGTCTCCCGCTCACCAGGCCGCTCGGGCCTCGTCTCCCGCTCACCAGGCCGCGCCGGCCGCGTCTCACGATCGGGCCCCGGGTCGCGCTGCTCCAAGTCGATCACTATGAGGACCGGGATACCGATGCGCTCGCGGACCAGCTCGGCTGCGTGGCGCACTAGGGCGACCTCCGGCGAGGCGTTGACGGCGGCGGCGGCCGAGAACCGGGCCGACAAGTTGTAGCGGTAACGGCTGAGCCTCAGGGCGCCGTCGTCGACGTAGCTGTGCTCCCCCAACTCGGCGACGGTGTGGCCCTCCCGCAGCTCGAAAATGTTGCGGTCGGTGACGGGAGTGAACGGGATGCGCATGAGGGCTCCCAGACAGCGGGCCAGCGCATCCAGCTCCAGCGGTGAGTCGATGAACAGGTCTACGGAACGCGACACGTCTCCTCCTTCACAGGAAACTTCACAGGCTTTAGGGATGGGCCGCGCCAAGCGGCCTAGAAGGAGGGGTCGACGCGTGGCACCACCGGAGTTGGACCGTCTGAGGACGGTTCCCGACCGTTGTGGTCCCACCGGACCCGAGATGGGGACGTCGAGACCCCGCTCCCCCATCATCGCCCGGCCGCCGCCGGGGCGCAAGTGTTTCGATGCGGCGAAACGGCGCCGGGCGTGCTGAGGTGGTGACATGCCGGCACTGGTGGGTACCTCGGGATGGCAATACCGGGACTGGCGGGGGCCCGTCTACCCCGAAGGGATCCCTCAGCGCCGCTGGCTCGAACTGTACGCCGGGCGCTTCGCCACCGTGGAGGTCAACAACGCCTTCTACCGTCTGCCTGAACGGGTCACCTTCGAGGCGTGGGCGGCTACCGTGCCGGAGCGGTTCAGTTTCGCCGTGAAGGTGAGCCGCTACCTCACCCACATCAAGCGGCTACGCGAGCCTGTCGAACCTGTGCACCGTCTCTGCGAGCGCGCCGCGGGGCTCGGGTCCAAGCTTGGACCGCTCCTGCTCCAGCTCCCACCGACCTTGCAGGCAGGCACGGAGGCGCTCGACGCCGCCCTTGCCGCCTTCCCCCCCGGCTTCCGGGTAGCGGTCGAGGTCCGCCATCCCAGTTGGGTCAGCGACGAGGCCCGAGAGGTGATGGTCCGCCATGGCGCCGCCTGCTGCGCCGCGGACAGGAAGGGGCCGCTGGCGCCCCAGTGGCGAACGACGTCATGGGGCTACGCCCGGTTCCACGAGGGCCAGGCCCGTCCTGACACCTGCTACGGACGACAGGCGCTGCGTAGCGCTGTCGGGCGCCTCTGCGAGCTGTATGCGCCGGCCGACGACCTGTACGTGTACTTCAATAACGACCATCTCGGCTGCGCAGTGCGCAACGCCGAGACCGCGGCGCGCCTGCTGGAAACCGAGGGCTGGCAGGTCGCTCTACCCTGAGCAAATGGAGTCGTCAACCCCGCCCGCCGGCGCCGCGCCACCAACCCCGCCCGCCGGCGGCGCGCCGCCCACCCTCACCGACGCCGTGGCGCGCCTCAACGGCTACTGGACCCAGCAGGGCTGCGCCGTCATGCAGCCCTACAACACCGAGGTGGGAGCGGGCACCTTGAACCCGGCCACGTTCCTGCGGGTGCTCGGTCCCGAGCCGTGGCGCGTCGCCTACGTCGAGCCGAGCGTGCGCCCCGACGACGCCCGCTACGGGGAAAACCCCAACCGGCTCCAGACCCACACGCAGTACCAGGTGGTCCTCAAGGCGGAGCCCGGCGACAGCCAGGACTTGTACCTGGGCAGCCTGGCCGCCCTCGGCATCGACATGGGGGCCCACGACGTGCGTTTCGTCGAGGACAACTGGGCGTCACCGGCCCTAGGGGCCTGGGGGCTCGGCTGGGAGGTGTGGCTGGACGGGCTGGAGATCACCCAGTTCACCTACTTCCAGCAGGCGGGGGGCTTCTCCCTCGACCCTGTGAGCGTGGAGCTCACCTACGGCCTCGAGCGCATCGTGATGGCCCTGCAAGGAGTGCGCCACTTCAAGGACATCGCCTACGCCGGAGGGCTCTCCTACGGCGCCGTGTTCGGCCAGGCCGAGTACGAGTGGAGCCGCTACTACCTCGATGATGCCGACGTCGAGGAGGTGGGCGGGATGTTCGCCGCCTACGAGCGCGAAGCCCAGCGGATGATCGCCGAGCGCCTCCCGGTCCCCGCCTACTCCTACGTCCTCAAGTGCTCACACACCTTCAACATCCTCGACTCGCGCGGCGCGGTCAGTCCCACCGAGCGGGCCCGCAGCTTCGCCCGCATGCGCCGCCTCGCCCACCAGGTAGCTGAGCTATGGGTCGAGCGGCGCGAAGAGGAAGGCTTCCCCGTCGGGAGGGCCGGCGCCCCCGGGCGGGCCGGCGCCCCCGAGTGGGCCGGCGCCACCGGGCAGCCACACCCAACCGGTCGCCAAGACAACCCCGGCGAGGCGCCGCTGCCGGTCGGGGACCTGGCCCCGTCTGCCACCGACACCGGCCCCGCCGACCTGGCGTTCGAGATCGGGGTCGAGGAACTGCCCGCCGCCGACGTCCAGGCCAGCGCCCATGCGGTGCGAGCCGACCTGGCCGCCCGCCTGGCCGCCACCCACTTGAGCCATGGGGCGATCACGGTGCACGCGTCACCGCGGCGGATCGCCGCCTTGGTGGCATCGGTGTCGCGTCGCGAGCACGACCGCGACGAGATGGCCCGCGGGCCGCGCCAGGCGGCCGCATTCGACGCGGACGGCAACCCGACGAGGGCGGCGGAGGGATTCGCCAGGGCCAACGGCGTGAGCGTCTCCGAGCTCACCACCACAGAGGTGAAGGGCGTGGTCCACTTGGCCCACCGCCGTCACGTGGCCGGTCGGGCCGCCCCCGATGTCCTCGGCGACGTCCTCGCCGGCGTGGTCGCCAACCTGCGCTCGTCCGACAAGAACATGCGCTGGAACGCCCCCGGCCTGTCCTTCGCCCGCCCCATACGCTGGGTCCTCGCCCTCCTCGGCACCGAAGTGGTCCCCGTCACCGTCGCAAACCTGGTCAGCGGGCGGACCACCTTCGTTCACCGCAGCGATCCCCGACCCCGGCGCGACGTCGCCAGCGCCGAGCGGTACATGGCCACCCTCGACGAGGCGGACGTCGTCGTCGATCGGGCGCGCCGGCGCGAGTTGATCCGCGACCAGGTCGTCCCGTTGGCCAAGGAGGCGGGGGGCACCGCCGAGTTGGACGATGCCCTCCTGGAGGAGGTCACCGACCTGGTGGAGGGGCCCAACGCCGTAGCCGGCCACTTCGATCCCGACTATCTGGAGCTGCCCGCGCCGGTCCTCGTCACCGTGATGCGCAAGCACCAGCGCTACTTCCCGGTCCGCAGCGACCCACAAAACTTGCTCCCGACATTCGTTGCTGTAGCCAACGGTCCGTGTGACCACGACGTTGTCAGGGCCGGCAACGAGTCAGTGCTGCGTGCTCGCTACGAGGACGCCCGGTTCTTCTGGTCCCAGGACCTCAAGCGCCGGCCGGAGAAGTTCCGGGCCGACCTGGAGAGGCTGACCTTCGCCGAGGGCCTCGGGTCGATGGGCGACCGCGCCACGCGGATCGGGCGCATCGCCCTGGCGCTGCACGACGAGTTGGCGCCGGCGGACCCCGGGGGCCAGACCAGGGCGACCCTCGAAAGAGCGGCGGCACTGGTCAAGTTCGACCTGGCCACCCAGATGGTGACCGAGCTGACCAGCCTGGCGGGGGTGATGGGACGCGAGTACGCACTTCGCTCGGGTGAGCCGCCCGCCGTCGCCGATGCCCTGTTCGAGGAGGAGCTCCCCCGCCACAGCGCCGACGCCCTGCCCGACACCACCGCCGGGGCGCTCCTGTCGGTGGCCGACAGGGTCGATCTCTTGGCCGGGCTTTTCGCGGCGGGCGCCGAGCCGACCGGCAGCTCGGACCCCTACGCCATGCGGCGGGCAGCCCTGGGGCTCCTCGCCGTGCTCGGGGCCCGGCCGGAGTTGCGTGCCCTCGGCGTGGACCGCGCCCTCGACGTGGCCGGAGCCGCCCAGCCCCTGGAGTGGAGCGACGACGTGCGCCGGCGGGCCCTCGACTTCGTGGCCCGGCGGTGGGAGACCCAGCAGCTCGACGCCGGGATACCGGCCGACCCGGTGCGGGCCGTGCGGGCTCTCGCCCGGCGCCCGGCCGAAGCCGCCGACGCTCTGGCGTGGCTGGTCGAACATCGGGATGACGCCGACTTCACCCGTGTCGCCCGGGCTCTCGGCCGGGCGTCGCGCATAGTCAAGCCCGACGTGGCGTCGGGATGGGACCCCGCCAGTGCGGCAGAACCGGCCGAGGACGACCTGCGCGCCGCTGTCGAGGCTTTCGCCGCTGCCCTCACCAACCGCGGCCCGGATGCAACTTCGCTACCGGAGTTCGTGGCTGCGGCCGGTGAGATGGTGGAACCGATCGACCGCTTCTTCGATGACGTGCTGGTCATGGTGGACGATGAGGCGGTGCGCGCCAACCGTCTGGGGCTGCTGGCCGCCATCCGCGACCTGGCTGCCGCGGTGATCGATTGGACGGCGCTCGACTGACAGAGCAGCTCTAAGTTTAGCCCGCGGCATGAGGGGCATGACCTGCGACATGCCGAAGTAGATCCTGACAGCGGTGAGATGATCGCAGACCACCCTGAGCAAGCTTCGGACGAAACCCGTGGCGGCAAGAAGGGTGGCGACGTTCCCGAGGGGTCGAACCCGTCCGGGTCGGACACGCTCACCCAGAAGGGACGCACACCCCCGCCCGAGGACGACGAGGCGACCAAGAAAGACAGCGCCTTTTCCCCCAAGTGACCACTTGTTGAGTCGGTCGCAGACACGGCCGGTGCCATCCGTGGCAGAGGCCGTTGTCTGCGAATTCAGAGGTGGTCGAAAATCGAGATGAGGTCGGCGGCGTTGCGGACCCCGTAGTCCTCGTAGCAGTTGTTCATCAAGGCGTGCACGGTGGTGGTCCGCTCCGCAAGCGCTTGGATCTTTGGTGCCCACGCGTCCAGCTCGCGCTTGGAGTAGAGATACTTGAATCGCTCGGCGGCGGTGGTGCCCGGCTTCTTCCACGTGTCGTCATTGCGTCCATGGAAGCGAACCACGGCGAGTTCGGGGACCGTCGCTTCGACTACGGGTGGCAGTTTGGATGCGGCGGGCGCGTCCACCACGACCAGCGCCAGGTCCAGGTCGCTCAGGGTACCGAGCGTGCGGTCGCGGTCTTCGGGGGTGGACAGCCAGGTCGGTGAGCGGAACTCGACACATACGGGGAGGTCTTTCCAGCGCCGGCGGATTGCGGCCAACTCCTCCCGGTTGGCCTTCTTGGAGGTGAACCACTCGGGGTACTGCAGCAGGACCGCCCCGAGCTTGCCCGCCTCGCGCAGCGGCTGAAGCGAGAACTCAAACCGCGTCCACACCTCCTCCACGGCGTCGCCATCGAGATGAGACGCGTAGACATTGCGTTTGCCGGCGTGCTCGGGTGGGATCGACTCTTGCATGTCGGGCCACAACGACTCCCGCCGGGTGGGATGGCCGGTCAGCAGGGAGTAGGCCTTTACGTTCATGGTGAAACCTTCCGGGGTCCGCTCGGCCCACCCGCGGGTGAGTTGGGGCGACGGCGGGAAGTAGTAGGTGCTGTCCGCTTCGGCGATCGGGAACTGCGATGCGTAAAATGCCAGCCGGTCCGCCGCCGACATCGACCGCCTCGGATACCAGTCGGTACCCTTGACGAGCGTCTTGTCCGTCCACGAGCAGGTACCGATCAGAATTTTCGAGCGGGCCACGTCGCAGGTTTTCCTTTTCCCCAACCATTCACAGCCTCAGCGGCTGGGCAGCAGCGAGTAGTCGGGGAAGTTGCCGAACAGGCGCTCGTCGGCGCCCTCGGGCCCGTAGGTCATCACCTGCACGAGCAGGTCGCCGCCGACGAAGGCGCCCTTCCAGGAGCCGCCGAGGCCGCCGAACACCTCGGCGCGGTCACCCCGGCTGCGGGGCTTGTTGACGCCCACCTTGAATGCTTGGACCTGCTCGGCGACCCGGGCCGCGAAATCGAGGTCGTCGGTGGCGATGCTGGCGACAAGCGAGCCACCCGACGCGTTCATCGCCGCCAGCAGCTCGGATTCGGTGTCCACCACGACTATCGAGTCGAGGGGTCCGAAGGGTTCGGCGTGGTGCAGCGACCACGACGCCGGCGGGGAGAGCACGCAGGTCGGCGCCACGTAAGCCGAGGTGTCCTGGAAATCGAGGAATGAGCCCTTCGCCAGCGACCCCTGGTGCAATGGGATCCCGCCGCCCGAGGTGGCCTCGTCGAACTGCGCCACGAGGTCGCTGGCCTTGGATGCGTGGATCAACGGCCCGAAGTCCAGGTCCGGTAGCGCATCGCCCGGCGACGACACGGCGAGGGGGTGACCGAAGCGCACGGCGTCAATGACCGGCAGGTACATCCCCAGGAAGGCGGGGAACAGGCGGCGCTGCACCACGTAGCGGGGATAGGCGGTGCAGCGCTGCTTGGCGTACTCGAAGCCCTTGCGCAGGTGCTGGGCCAGCAGGTGCCACTGCGAGAAGTCCCAAATCCCCCAGGTGTTGAGGCCCTCCTGTTCGAGCATGTGTCGCCGGCCCGTGTCGGCCAGGCTGGTGGCCGCCCTGCGCCCGTTGGCCCGTCCCCCGACGAATGCCAGCGCGCCGATCCCGTCGGAGCGTATGAGCGCCTCACCGAGTTGGGCGCCTATCCCCGACACCAAGGTGACCGGCAGGCCGGCCCGGTGCATGAGGGCGTGGGCGAGCGTCAGGCAGTGGAAGCCGCCCTGGCTCGGGGTCTTGGCCACCACCGCGTTGCCGGCCAGGGCCTGTACGAGCTCGGCGTGGACTTGGACGCTCATCGGGTAGTTCCAGCTGGCGATGTTGGAAACCGGACCGGGTAGGGGCTGGCGGGGCGACCCGCCGATCTGGAGCTGACGTTCGATCTCGCCGACGTACCACCGGACGCCGTCGAGGCAGCGGTCGACGTCGGCGCAGGCCAACCGCCAGGGCTTGCCGATCTCCCACACGAGCAGCAGAGCCAGCAGGTCGCGGTGCTCGGTCATGGCGTCCACCGCGGCGGTAACCCGGGACCGGCGCTCGTCTAGGTCCACCTCGCCCCATAACTTGTGCTCGTCGCAGGCGTGGGCGACTGCTGACACAGCCTCGTCGTAGCTGACCCGCGGCGGCCCCGGGATGGGAGAACCGTCGACCGGGGTGACGTGGTCGCCGGGCGTGCCCATCCTGCGCCACTCGCCGCGGACGAGGTTGCGCAGCCGGTCCGAGTCGAACGCCTCGGGGGCAACGGCCACGCAGCGGGCGTAAGTCTCCCACCACGAGGTCCCGGGCTTGAGCTGGAGCGCCATTGTCGCAGGGTACTGATCCGGCGGCGTCGAGCGGTCGGTTGGGCAGCCGGGCCTGGCAGCCGGGCAGCGTCGAGGCCCCGGATTCACCGAGCGAGTCGAGGCCCGGCGGCGGCGACCCGGCTGGGGACGGGGTGGCCGGTGAGCTCGGCGACGAGTCGGCTGGCGCCGAGCAGCGCGACGAGGTCGATCCCGCTGGACACGTCGAGGTCGTCGAGGAGGTACACGAGGTCCTCGGTGGCCAGGTTGCCGGCGGCCCCGGCCGCGAAGGGGGACCCGCCCAGGCCACCGACCGACGTGTCGAAGCGGGTGACCCCGGCCAGGAGGGCGGCGTAGGCGTTGACCAGGCCGGTGCCGCGGGTCTCGTGGAGGTGCAGGCCGACATCGGTGCCGGTTCGGGCGAGGACTGAGTCGACGCGGGGGGGCGTGGCCATGCCCGTGGTGTCGGCCAAGGTGAGGCTGGTGGCCCCACCGTCGAGCAGGCGAAGTCCGAGGCCGGCGACTGCACCGGGCTCGATGTCGCCCTCGTAGGGCGACCCGAAGGCGCACGAGATCACTGCGTCGACTCGCGGCTTGTCCCCCCCGGGGCCCGCCGGGTTGCGCTGCGGTGCGGCCGCAGCGGCGGCGGCTATGCGGGCCACCTCGACGACGGCGTCGTCGACACCCATGCCGACGTTGCGCTGCGAGTATCCCTCCGACGCCGAAGCGGTGACGCTGAGGGCGTCCGCGCCTGCCTCGAGGGCCATCTCGGCACCGCGCAGGTTGGGCACCAGCGCCCATCTGACCACCCCAGGGCGGCCCCCGAAACCGGCCAGGACCTCCGCCGCCCCCGCCATGGCCGGTACCGCCCGGGGGGACACGAACGCTACCGCCTCGACCTCGGTGACCCCCGCGGCGACCAACGCCTCCAGCAGTGTGACGCGTAGCTCCGGGCGCAGGAGTGCCTCGGCCTGGAGGCCGTCGCGCGGCCCGACCTCCCGCACGGTCACCCGGGCCGGAAGCCCCGAACCTGGCATTGTGCGAGGATATCGGCGGCCGGGAGCGGCCGGGAGCGGCCGTACGCCCGGCTGGCCCCTCGAAAAGCGATGGTTCCGCGATCTCTAAATCCCTGCCGGCCCTTCGCCCGTAGTTGTAGCGTGCGACGCATCGGCCTTCCTGTCGAAAGCCTGCCGGACGAGTTGCTGCTCGCGGGGATGGCTACGGGCGACGCCGAGGTGGCGTTGGCCTTCGTGCGCTGGTTGAGCGGGTCCTTTACGGGGTTGCGGTGGCCGTCCTGAACGACGCCGGCCTGGCGGAGGACGTCGCCCAGCAGGCCTTTGAGCGGGCCCTGCGCCACGCCCAGGTCTACGTACAACGGCGCACCCGGTGGGTGTACATGTCCATCCACACCAACCAGCCCTCAGAGACCGTGGTCTGCCAGATCATCCACCGTGACGGAACCGTCAGCGCCGTCGGGACGTTCGCTCTCGACGACGGCTACGGATACTGGGGAGCGCCGGCCACCGGCGACGCCAGCCCCCTCGTCGGGGCGCGCCTGATCGGCCCCGGCGGGACGGTGGTAGCCACCGCCAACTTCCCCCCGCTGTAGCCGTGGCCGGGATGCCCCCGCCGGGTGTGGGCAGGGACCGGGCGCGATACTGGCAACCGCGCCGGCGCCCGTGTCGCCGGGGATGGGACACTTGACAATGTTTGGTTATCACGTCATCCGCCAGTACGAGCAGGGCATCGTCTTCAGGTGGGGCAAGCTCCTCCCGAGGGTCCGCCAACCCGGTCTCGCCTGGGTCAACCCGATCACGTCGCGGCTGACCAAGGTCAACATGCAGATCAATGTGGTGTCGATACCCGCCCAGGAGGCGATCACCCGCGACAACATCACCCTCACCGTCGACGCCGTCGTGTACTTCTGCGTGGTCGACCCGGTGAAGGCGATCGTCAACGTGCAGAACTACCGCCACGCCGTGTCCCAGGTGGCGCAGACGTCACTGCGGTCGGTGATCGGCCACAGCGACATGGACGAGCTCCTGTCCGAGCGCGAGCGGGTCAACGCCGAGCTCAAGGATGTGATCGATCAACCGACGGAGGAACCGTGGGGACTGCACATCGAGCGGGTGGAGGTCAAGGACGTCGCCCTCCCCGAGTCGATGAAACGGTCCATGTCACGCCAGGCCGAGGCCGAACGCGAGAGGCGGGCGCGCGTGATCACCGCCGACGGCGAGTTCCAGGCTTCCAAGAAGCTGTCCCAAGCCGCGGCGGCCATGGCGGACACGCCCGGTGCGCTGCAACTCCGGCTTCTGCAGACCGTCGTTGACGTAGCGGCGGAGAAAAACAGCACACTCGTCATGCCGTTCCCCGTCGAACTCCTCCGCTTCTTCGAGCACCAGACGGGGGCGGGAGCCCCTCCCGCTCCTCAACAGAGCGAATCCGCGGCGGCGACAGCTGGCGATGGGGCGCCGGCCACGGTGCCGGCGCGCAACGGTTCACCGAGTAGCTGAGCCCGCAGCCGCCCGTTGGCCGTCAGCGGCCCCGTGGCCGCCCGTCGCGTGTTGCGGGTCAGCCGCCCGTTGCCGAGAAATGCTGGTAGTCCGGCGACGAGGTCCACCGGCCGCCCCAGAGCCAACCCACCGACGCGAATGCGTGTACCAACTCGCCGCCGGGAACGGCCATACCGGGCCGTAGCGATGACCGGTCGAGGTAGGCAACCCCCGCCGGGGGGATGATCGTGGACCCCTCGACGTAAGGGTTTTGGACATCGTTGACGTCGATGGCTTCGCCGTAGGCGTGGACCGACCACTGCGGGGGACCGCTCGCCACGGCGTCACGGCAGTTGAACCCAGAGGTGTCGTCGGCGGCGGCGGCCGTGTTGTCGTCGCCGCCATAGGCCGCCTCGGGCACCATCTCGGCGATAGGGAAGCGCTCGTCGTACAGGGCGCGGAAGACGGCAGTGGCGGCGTTGGCAACGGTGGCGTTTACCACCATGGTCCCGACGTGGCTCCGGCCGTCGAACCCCCAGTAGCCCAGGCGGAGGAGCCGTAGCTGATCGAAGCCGACGGGGCAGCCCGGGTGCCAAGTTGCGCCGAGCTCGGCGGCGTCGACGGCCGAGACGCTGGCAACGAAAGCAGGAGGGCCGGCCGTGGTGGTCGAGGGCGTGGCGGCCGCCTTCGCGGTCGTGGCCGAGGTCGCAACCGGTGAGGCGGTGGTGCTGGGTGCTGGCGTGGTGCCCACCGATTTCGGCGTGGGCACGGCGGTGGTTGCCGCCTTGGCGGTAGCGGCGCCGGCTCCCGGCGGGTGGGAGGAGGTCGTCGCTCCGCACCCTGCCACAACTAACGCGGCGCTGAGTGTTACGACCGCCACAACACCGTGGCGTGCGGACTGCTGGCCGGGGTCACGGTAACGTCGCTGCCGGGAACGGGATCCGATTGGGACGACCACGATGGCGCGAGAGACTATGACCTTTGCCCCCCGTCGCCTCGTCGCGATCGCCGTCGCCGCCGCCATGACCGTGGTGTCATCGGCCTGCGGGGCCACCCGTCCACCGCCGGTAGCGGTGGCCGGCCCCCTGGGCTCCGGCGCCGAGCCCCCGGAGTCGACGGCCTTTCGGCCGGCGCCATCGCTCGCCACGACCACCACCACGTCGGTTCCCAAAACGACGTCGCTTCCCGAGACGACGTCTGTCCCTGTCCCGCCGCCGCCGCCGGTCGTGAGGGCTGGCGGCACTACCACTTTTCGAGCGGCGGTCTCGACGCCGGCACCGACGGCACCGCCGTGCCCAGCCAACTTGGCTGACCGGCTGGCATGGACGGCGAAAGCCGAGCAACTCGTGACTGTGGACTCCCCGTCGGCAACGTCCACCGTGGTGGAGGTCACCTTGTGGCAGCGCCACGGGAGCTGCTGGGTGGTCGCCGCGGGACCGTGGGCGGGGCGGGTCGGCGCCGCCGGTTTCTCTGACCAGCACCGCGAGGGCGACAATTCCACGCCGACGGGCGCCTACGGGATCGGCCCCGTCATCTACGGCAACGCCGCCGACCCTGGCGTCCGGTATGCGTACCACCGCCTGACCTGCGGTGACTGGTGGGACGAGGACCCTAGCTCGCCGCAGTACAACACCTTCCAGCATGTGGCGTGCGGGACGGTTCCTCCGTTCGGCGGCGGCAGTGAGGCGCTGTGGCAGGAGACAGCGGCCTACCCCAGCTTCGCGGTTGTGGATTACAACACCTCCCCGGTGGTCGCCGGCACCGGGTCCGGGATCTTCATCCACGCCGACATCGGGGTTCCGACGGCGGGGTGCGTGAGCGTGCCGCTCAGTGACCTCGACGCGTTGTTGAGGTGGCTCGCTCCCGCAGCCAACCCGCTGGTGGTCATGGGCCCCGACAGCGAGATCGCCAAGTTTTGACCGCGGCCGTACGGGCCGACGCGGCGTCTCCGTCGCCTACAACCCGAGCATGCGAAGTATGCGGCGTGTCGCGCGCCGCTCGAGCTGGTAAATCTTCCGCCGGACATGGCGGCGGACGATGGCTCTTTTCAAACGGCGACGAAGCATCACAGTCAGGTTGCCAGACGCCACATTTGACGGGGGGGACCCAAGCGATCAAGGTAGTGGGCTTGACGGGCCTGGCGGATCGCGGCGGGGGACGAGACGGGCGTGGTGCGTGCCCTGACCGCGTAGGTGAGCGTCGCTGATGGCCCGGGTGCTCATCACCGAACCGCTCCCCGACACGGCCGTGTCTGTCCTTGTCGCCGCCGGTCACGACGTGCGAGTCGAGATCGGGCTGAGCCCCGAAGACCTCGCTGGTCATCTCGGCGGCGTCGAGGCGATCATCGTGCGCTCCGCCACCCAGTTGACCGCCGCGGTGCTCGAAGCCGCCCGCCAGCTACGGGTGGTGGGCCGGGCAGGCACAGGCGTGGACAACATCGACCTGCACGCAGCGTCGGCGCACGGCGTCCTCGTGCTCAACGCCGCGGGCGCCAACAGCGTCTCCATGGCCGAGCACACCATGGCACTGATGTTGGCCGTCGCCCGCCACGTCCCCCAGGCTGACGCCTCTGTACGAGCCGGGCTTTGGGAGCGCAGCCGGTTCCAAGGTGTCGAGCTCGACGGCATGACCCTAGGGGTGCTCGGCCTCGGGGCCACCGGCAGCCTGGTGGCCAAACGGGCCCAGGCCTTCGGGATGCGGGTGGTGGCCTGGGACCCGTGGATGGGCCCAGCCCGGGCCGCGCAGCTCGGCGTCGAGCTGGTCGAAGTGGATGACCTGTTCACCGAGGCCGACTTCGTGTCCGTGCACCTCAACCGCACCCCGGACACGCTCGGCCTGGTCGGCGAGCGGCTCCTCGCTCTGGCCAAGCCCGGCCTGCGCCTGGTGAACTGCGCGCGGGGCGGGATAGTGGACGAGGCTGCGCTGTCGGCCGCTTTGGTCTCCGGCCGCGTCGCCGGCGCTGCCCTGGACGTCTTCGACCACGAGCCACCCACCGGCTCGCCCGTCCTCGATCTGGCCGAGGTCGTCCTCACCCCACACCTGGGAGGCAGCACGGCCCAAGCCCAGGACCGCCTCGCAGTCGTGGTCACGACCCAGGTGGTGACCGCCCTTGCGGGCGGGTTACCCCATGGCGCGGTCAACCTTCCCGTTCCCACTCCCGGCGACCGCACCGTCCCCCTCATCCCCCTCGCCGAGCGCCTCGGGCGCCTCCTCGGCGGGCTGTGCTCCATAATTCCCGAGCGGGTCGAAGCCATCTACCAAGGCCAGCCCCCCTTGGAAGACACCGCCGCGCTCACCCTGGCGGCCGTGAAAGGAATCCTCGGCGATGCCACCGTCGAGCCGCCGGTGTCCTATGTCAACGCCATGGCCGTCGCAGCCGAACGGGGCATGACCGTCGTGGACCAACGCAGCACCGAGCCCTGCGACCACACGGTGCTCATCACCTTGTCGGGCGGGGACCACCGAGTAGCCGGCACGGTGATGGGGAGCGGTCAGGAGCCCCGAGTGGTCAGCATCGACAACCACGACCTCGAACTCCCCCTGGCGCGCCACATGCTGGTCGTGCGCAACGACGACCGTGTCGGCATGATGGCCGTGGTCACGTCCGCCGTGGCCACGGCCGGCGTGAACATCGCCGACATGCGCGTCGGGCGGTCGCCCACGGGAGGCACCGCCCTCGCCGTGCTCGCCACCGACCAACCGGTGCCGGATGCCACGATCGACGAGATGCGCCACCACGTCGGCATCCTTGACGCTTGTACCGTCGAGGTCTGACAGGCACGCGCTCGGTGGTTAACTGCTGTCGTGAAGAAGCTCGCCGGCTACGGCCTCGACGATCACCCCGCCGACGACGGAGACAAGGCGCAGATGGCGTGGGCCGTTGCCGCGCTCGACGACTGTGAGGCCTGTGACGATGTACGTGTCGAGGTGACGCTCGAAGAGGCGGGGCGTCCGGGCACAGGGCTCATTGCCCACCTGGCGCCGTCCACCGCTCGCCGCCTGCGTGCTGCTCTCGCGACGGCCCTGACAGAGATCGGCGAGAAGCCCGACGACTGAGTCCCCGGTCTGACTGGCCACGCTTGGTGCGCCATGCTGCTCCGATGACCGCGAGAGCGCTCACGTCACGATCCACGTACGCGCTGGCCCTACGAGTTCCCGAGATCACCGTGTTCTTCTGGCTGATCAAGGGGCTGTCGACCGCCCTCGGCGAGTCGACGTCGGACTATCTGGTCCACGCCATGAACCCAGTCGCTGCCGTCGGACTGGGCTTCGTAGGCTTCGTGGTCGCCCTGGCACTGCAGTTCTCGATGGGCCGCTACCTGGCGTGGACCTACTGGTTCGCGGTCGTCATGGTCGGCGTCTTCGGCACGATGGCCGCGGACGTGCTCCACGTCGGTTTTGGAGTCCCCTACATCGCATCGAGCGCGCTATATGGGATCGCGCTCATCGCCGTGTTCGTGACCTGGCGCAGGACCGAGCGCACGCTATCGATCCACAGCATCTATACCCCGCGACGAGAGGCGTTCTACTGGGCGACGGTAGTGGCCACCTTCGCCCTGGGCACCGCCGCCGGGGACCTCTCGGCGTATACGTTCCACCTGGGGTACTTCCTTTCGCTCGTGCTCTTCGGGGGGGTCCTCATCCTGCCGGCGGTCGGCTACTGGCGGTTCAACTGGAATCCGGTCTTCGCCTTCTGGTTCGCCTACGTCGTGACCCGGCCGGTTGGCGCTTCGTTCGCCGACTGGGTGGGCAAGCCCGCCGGCGTGGGGGGCCTCGACGTGGGGGCTGGACCCGTCAGCTTGGTGCTGGCGATGATAATCGTCTGCTTCGTCGGCTACCTCGCCGTCACTCGCAGGGACATCCACAGCCGGCGAGCGACCGGGGCCGCCCGGCGGTGAGCTCGCTCGAGGTGCTCGCGGGCGTGCTCCGGGGCGCCGGGTTCGTCGCTGCGGAAGACGAGGCGGAGGAACTCCTCGCTTGCGCGGTGGGCGACGCGGCGCTCCTCGACTCGCTCGTCAAGCGGCGCCTCACAGGCGAGCCACTCGCCTGGATCACCGGCAGCGTGTCGTTCTACGGCTCGGAGATCCACGTCGATCCCGGTGTCTACGTCCCCCGCGCCCAGAGCGAACCGCTCGTCCGTCGCGCCGTCGAGCGCCTGGCGGCGACCGGAACGGCGGTGGATCTGTGCACCGGAGCCGGGGCGATCGCCAAGGCGCTGACCGCGGCGCGCCCGGGGGCGCGGGTAGTGGCATCCGATATCGACGAGCGTGCCGTGGCCTGCGCGGCCGCGAACGGCGTTGAGGTCTACCGGGGTGATCTGTTCAGCCCGTTGCCCCCTGCTCTCCGCGGGGCCGTCGACGTCGTCGTCGGCGTCGTGCCGTACGTGCCGACTGCTGCCCTTCCCCTGCTGCAGCGTGACACCCTCACTTTCGAATCACCGCTGTCCTACGACGGCGGCGGTGACGGCACCGCAACGCTGCGGCGGGTCCTGACCGACAGCCCCGGTTTCCTCAAACGTGGCGGTGCTGTCCTGCTGGAGCTCGGCGGTGAGCAGGCCGACGCACTCCAAGTCGACCTCGGGCGGGGGGGCTATGTGGACGTCACCGTTCTCAGTGACGAAGACGGTGACCCTCGCGGCATCGAGGCAACGCTTGGGCGGCAGCGCTGAATCGGGCTGTGTTTCTGGCCGGGCGACGTCAGGCGACGGCCATGGCCGGGTCGACCGCCGGCAGGTCTTCACGCTTGGCCCGCACCAGCGCGAAGGCGGTGATTGCGCCGACCGCCAGCAGTACGGCGCTGAGGGTGAACGCCACGGAGTAACCGTGGACGACCGCTGCGGCCTTGGAGGCGGAACCCGAACCTCGGGCGGTGAGGTACGTGGCCGTGGCCGTCGCCGCCAGGGTGTTGAGCAGCGCGGTGCCGAGCGAACCGCCGACCTGCTGGGTGGTGTTGACCAGGGCACTGGCCACCCCTGCGTCATTTTCGTCGACACCGATGAGCGCCGTGCTGCTCAAGGGCACAAACACCAGACCCATTCCGACGCTGGTTACCATCTCCGATGGCAGGATGTGGCTGAGATAGCCGGTGTGCACCCCGATCTGGGTGAGCAGCGCCAGCCCGATGGTCGCCATGATCATCCCCGTGACCATCAGGCTCCGAGGGCCGAGGCGGGGGAGGAGTTGGGCGGCGACAGTGGCGCTGACGATTATCCCGACCGAGAAGGGCAGGAAAGCGATGCCGGATCTCAGCGCCGAGTAGTGGAGTGTGCCCTGCATGTAGTACGTGAGGAACAGGAACATCCCGAACAGCGCCAGCCCGACCAGCAGCGAGGTCAGGTAGGAACCGCCGCGGTTGCGGTCCAGCACGACCCGCAACGGCAGCAGCGGGTGGTCGGAACGCAGCTCCAGGGCGACGAACGCCACGAGCAGCACGGCGGCGACGGCCAGGAATATAAGCGTGGTGCCCGAAGCCCAGCCTCCTGTCTCTGCCTTGGTGAAGGCGTAGACCAGTGCCACCAGGCCGAGGGTTGTGGTGAACGCACCGGGCAAGTCGTAGTGAGTCTGGCCCTTATGGGGCCGGCTGTCGCGCACAACATAGAGAGCCGCCACGGCGGCGAGGACGGCCACGGGAACGTTCACGAGCAGGCACCACCGCCAGGAGGCGAACTCGGTGAGCACCCCGCCGGCGATGAGGCCGATGGCGGCTCCCCCGCCGGAGATCGCGCCGTACACACCGAACGCCCGAGCCCGCTCTCGGGTCTCTGTGAAGGTGACCGATATCAGCGACAGCGCAGCTGGCGCCATGAGGGCGGCGAACGCCCCTTGCAACGCCCGGGCGCCGAAGAGGGCGCCCGAGTTGGGCGCCAGGCCGCCGATGGCCGACGCCGTCGCGAAGCCAATGAGGCCGACGACGAACACCCGCTTGCGGCCGAGGTAGTCGGCGACGCGGCCGCCGAGGAGGAGCAGGCCGCCGAAGGCAAGGGTGTAGGCGGTGACGACCCACTGCCGGTCGGCGGTGGAGATGTGGAGGGCCCGCTGCGCCGAAGGAAGGGCGATGTTGACGATGGAGGCGTCGAGCACGATCATCAATTGGGAAATGGCGATGACGCCAAGCGCCAGCCAGCGTTTTGGATCGGCCGGGGTAGGGGGCGGGAGGGTGTTGTGGCGCGTCGTCAATGACATCGGGGTGCTCCTGTCACGAAGGGTTGGGGAACTGGGTAGCGGAGGGAGGGCGCCGTCAGCCGGCGGCTGGTCCCCTGCAGCTGGGGCATCCGGCGAGCAGCGGAAGCAGAACGTCGTCGACGATGTGGACCAGGTAGACGTCGTCGGTCGGTTCACCAGTGATCATCAGGCGCATGAACAGCAGTGCCGGTACGAGCTCTTGGATCAGCGCCGGCTCGGCCGCCGGGTCGACCTCACCGCGGGCGGCGGCCCTGTCGAAGAGAACGGCCGCGACCCGCTGCTTGTCGGCGCCCATCTGGGCTCGAAGCAGCGATCCCAATTCTTCGTCGTCGCGCGATGCCATCATCAGGCCGGTGAACAGCGGGCAGTCCTGGCCGGCGAGAATGTCGCGCTGCGCACGGAGGGCCGCCAGCAGATCGCCGCGAAGGGTGCCGGTGTCGGGCGTCTCGGCCATCGCCGGGCAGGCCCGGCGTCGGATGGCCTCGGCGACCACCTGGGCCTTTCCTGGCCAGCGCCGGTAGATGGTCGCCTTGCTGGCCCGGGCCCGGGCCGCCAGGGCATCCATGCTCATGCGCTCGTAGCCGACCTCCCCGATGAGATCGAGGGCGGTGTCGAGGATCGCCTGCTCCCGACAGTCTCCCCGGCTCGAAGTCGCCGGGGGCTCGGACACGGCAACAGCGTCGTTGTTCACCCCAGCGCTCCTCTCGCAGTACCGATCTCACAGTACCGATCTCTCGGTACGGTACCGTTCCGTACACAGAGTAGCGAAATCCGCCGGGGCCAGCCACAGTTTTTCGCCCACGGGTAAGAAGCGGTTCAGTGGAGGTGGTCTTGCCAGTCCGGGGGGACCAGGCCCGCAGGCCCCGGGACCGGCTGGTCAACGGGATGGTGCCCGGGAGCGACCAAAGCCGGCCCATCGTAGAACTGCTCGGTTTCGTAGTCCCAGAACCAGTTCTCACCGGGTTCGAAGCTCCGTATCACGCGGTGGGCCGCCTCCCGAGCGTGCCGGCTGGCGTGCTGGGCGGGGGAGCTGTCGCAACAACCGATGTGGCCGCACTTGGCGCAGCGCCGAAGGTGAAACCACCAGGACTGGGCTTCCAGGCACTCGACGCAACCCGAGCCGCTGGGCGGTGCCGACGGGTCGACCTGGTCACCTGTCACCTTCGCAGTCTAGGGCGACCTGTCAGCAGGTGGAGCTGACGGTTCGGGAACAATGGCGCAGCGGCACCCGCAACACGGTCGCGCTAGCCACCGACGCTACGGCGACGAGATGCTGGCCATGATCGCCTCCATCGTGGCGTGGTGGGCGGCGGTCGCTGTCAGCGCGCCGTGGGTGCTCCGGGGGCTACCACTCGGATCGCCTGCTTCTTGGTGGTCGCTGCCCATGGGACTCGCCGGGCTGGTGGAACAACGGGACGTAGCGCTCCGGTAACTCCCAGGCTCAGCCCGGCGCCCAAGCTCGACGCCGGGTCGCCTTGTCGGGTATGGGTGGGGCGGACTACCGATGGCTAGCTTGGGTGTCGAACGAAGCAGCGAGGGAGTGATGATGGAACCGTTGCGGTGGGGAGTGATCGGCACGGGTAGCATCGCCGCGACCCTGACCGCCGATCTCACCTTGACCGACTCTGGTCGGGTTGTCGCCGTGGGGTCGCGGCACCAAGAGTCGGCCGACCGGTTCGCGGACCAGTTCGCCATTCCCCACCGCCACGCTTCCTACGAGGGGCTCGTGACTGACCCCGACGTGGACGTTGTCTATGTGGCGACGCCACACCCGATGCACCACGCCAACACTTTGCTTGCCCTGGAAGCGGGCAGGCCGGTATTGGTGGAGAAGGCCTTCACCATGAACGCCACCGAGGCCCACGACCTAGTCGACGCCGCCCGCTCCAAGGGTCTGTTCCTGATGGAAGCGATGTGGACCCGGTTCCTGCCCGACATGGCCGAGATCCGACGCCTCGTCGCCGACGGAAGCCTCGGCGAGATCGTGACCGTCATCGCCGACCACGGCCAATGGTTCCCTAACGACCCCGACTCTCGGCTGTTCGATCCTGAGCTCGGCGGCGGCGCGCTCTTGGACCTGGGCGTCTACCCAGTGTCGCTTGCATCGATGATCTTGGGGCGCCCAGACCGGATCGTCGCGATGATCGACCCGGCATTCACCGGCGTCGATGGCCAGACCTCGATGCTGTTCGGCTACCCCAGCGGCGCCCAGGCCGTCCTGACGTGCACTTCCGCCGCGCGAACCCCGACCCGAGCCGCGATAGTAGGCACCGAGGCCCGCATCGAAGTAGACGGCGACTTCTATACACCCACCTCCTTCACGCTCATCCCCCGTGACGGAACCCCATCCCACTTCGCCCAGGCGCACGAAGGCCGGGGCTTATGGCACGAAGCCGACGAGGTCGCACGCTGCCTGCGGGACGGACTCCTCGAGAGCCCGTTGATGCCACTCGACGAAAGCATCTCGATCATGGAGACCATGGATGCCGTGCTGGCCCAGGTCGACCCCAAGGGACCACCGCTCTCACGTAGTGGCTGGCTGTGACCCGTCGAAGGGTGAGCACCCGCTCGGCGTGGCGCTCCTCCTCGAGGAGCTTCTGGCGGGCGTCGAGGAGGTCGAACTGAGTGATGAGCCCGTTTAGGTGGCGACGGTCGGCCCGGTCGACCACGGGGATGGCTCCTAGGCTCCGCGAGGCCATGCGATCGGCCACCGTGCGAATGATTTCGTCGGGCCGCCGAGAGCTCCGGCCATCCCGAGCAGCGCCCACACCCGCGATAGAGCCGGCTGGTCGATCCCGGTGGGGAGGTGACCAGCAGGGCACCGGTGGCCAGCCAGGTGCCGGCCAGGGTAGCCATGCCGGTGCCACCCACGGAGTCCCGGGCCAGGAACCCGAAGACCGAGGAAAGCAACTGGAGGGGGGCGACGAAAACGAGGAGGACCAGTCCCGCCTGGTGGGTCTCTGCGGTTGGCAGCCAGGCGAGCTGGATGCCGCTCAAGGCGATGGACGCCGCACCCAGGGCGACGAAGCCGAGCGGGAGGGGACTGCGATGGGCCGCAGCACGATACGGGACATCCGCGCGTTCGCGACGGCGGGATCGCGGACCGGTCCGGCGGTGGGGACGGAAGGTGCGGTCACGTCAGGCCACCCGGTATTCCTCGGCGTCCACCTGCTTGAACGACAGGCCGTGGCCGGGGGCGGCGCGGTCGGGGGTCATGGTGCCGCCGTTGGGAGGCAGGGTGCCGTCGAAAAGGAGGGTCTCGATGCGGTGGTGGTCGTGGAAGTACTCGAGGTGGCGCAGATTGGGGACCGACGCGGCGACGTGGGCGTGGAGGTTGGGGGCACAGTGCCCCGAGATCTGGAGGTGGTGGGCGGCGGCGAGGGCGGCCGCGTGACGCCACACGGTGTAGCCGCCGCAGCGGGTGGCGTCGGCTTGGAGACAGTCGACGGCGCCGGCGTCGAGCATCCGAGCGAAGTAGTCGGCGGTGTAGCCGTACTCGCCGGCGGCGACCTCGCCGGCGAAACGGCCCCGGACAGTGGCGAGCCCCGCCAAGTCGTCGGAAGAAACTGGCTCCTCGAACCAGGTAACGTCGAACTGGTCAGCCATGATCCGTCCGAGCCGGATCGCTTGTTTGACCTGGTAGCCGCCGTTGGCGTCCACGTACAGCTCCACGTCACCGATCAGCCGGCGCGCCAGCGCGATCCGGTGCAGATCCCGCTCCGAATCCTGTCCCCACGACTCGCCGATCTTGATCTTGACCCTCGGCATGCCCCAATCGCCAACCCAGTGGGCCAGCTGGGCGGCGGTGGTTTCGTCGTCGTAGGTGGTGAACCCGCCGCTGCCGTACACCGGCACCGATGGGCGGGCCCGGCCGAACAGGTCGGCGAGCGACACTCCAAGTTGGCGCGCACGTAGGTCCCACAGGGCGACATCCACCGCCGAGATGGCGCAGGCGACCAGCCCGGGTCGGCCCAGATTACGGACCGCTCGAGCCATGTCCTCGGCGAGTTGGGGGATGGCGGCGGGGTCGCCTCCGAGGACCACCGGCTTCAGGTGCTCGGTGATGACCGTGGCGGCGCCGACTCCGGCGTAGGTGTAGCCGAGGCCGGTGCGGTCACCGTCGGTGACGGTGACGACGACCACGACGGTGGCGTCCCAGCTGAGGGTGCCGTCGGCTTCGGGCTGGTCGGTGGGGACCTTGTAAGCCCTCGCGGTGACCTCGCTGACCGTCATCGTGCCGCTGCGGTGGCTCGAAGGCCGGTGCGGGACCCGGCGATCAGGCGGTCGGCGCAGCGCGCGGCAAGGGCCATGATGGTCAGTGCGGGGTTCGCCGATCCTTGGGTGGGCAGCACGCTGCCGTCGCTCAGGTAAAGGTTAGGGACGGCGAAGGTGCGCTGGTTGGCGTCGACGACGCCGTGCAGGTCGTCGGCGGCCATGCGGCAGCCTCCCACGAGGTGGGCGTAGCGTTCGATGGAATAGCCGGCAACGGCGACCATCCGGGCGCGTTGGAACCGCTCGACGCCGTCACGGAAGTAGGCGACGCCCGTGGTCAGCCCGTCGGTTGCGACCTCCACCCGCGAAACCATGCAGTCGGCCCTTACTTCCGCGCCGTGGGCGAGGGCGTCAGGGATGTGGGTGACCAGCGGGGAGGCTTTTGCGTTGACCTTGCAGCCTTGCAGGCAGAAGCCACGGTAGATGCAGTGGGGCCGGTTCCCGAACCGGCCGTTGGCGATGGCCACCGGCCCGACTCGGGCCTCGAGGCCGATGGCGACGGCGCCGCGGAGGAAGATCCCGCCGTTGCCCCCAACCGGCTGGGGGCTGTAGCGGTAGCTGTGCGGGTCGCCCCACGGCCAGTCCTGCCCCGACACTGGTAGCTCGTCTTCGATCGCCTGGTAGAAGGGTCTGAGATCGTTGTAATCGATGGGCCAGTCGGCGCCGACACCATCGGCGCTGTAGGTGCAGAAGTCGGACGGGTGAAAGCGCGGTTCGGTCCAGTACAGGCGGTGGGATCCGGCCTCGTCGCTGACCCAATCGGCGTCGGGATCCCAAAACGGCCCGGCGTCGAGGGCCACGACGTCGTCGAGGGCGGCCAGCGTGGCTCGCCACGCCTCGGCGTCCTCGGGCATGTCCTCGTACCGCCAACCGTCGGTCTGGCCGAGGGCGAGGCGGCGGTCGACCAGCAACAACACTGGGACCTTCGGCTCGGCGTCCTGGCCGAGCAGCTGATCAAACAGGGCGTCGGCGCAAGCCTGCTCGGCCGGGGTGAAGAAACACAGCTCCGGTTGAGGGTCGAGACGGGCCAGGACGACGCCGGCGGTGACATCGTCCCAGCGGTCCACCTCGTCAAGGACGTCGAAGCCGGGGAACCGTCCGCGCCCGCCCGGGGTGACCGCTTTGGCGTTGGGGGGGCGGAACGGCATTCAGCTCCCCTCCCGTCGCAGGAGCGAGGCCAGCAGGCCCATGCCGCCGACCAGGCTGGCCAGCGCGGGAGCGAACGCCGGCGGGCCCATCTCCAGGTTGTAGCGCAGGTTCTTGAAGCCCCCCGGCCTGCGGCTGATGCCGCGAAGATGCAGAAACGTGCCCTGCATGCCGTTGGCGATGACCACCATCGACGCCGCCGGCAGTACCGTCTTGGCCGCCCGGCGGCTGAACACGGCGGCGGCGCCGGCCGGGGCCAGGGTGGGAACGATGACGATCGGCCACCACATCATCTTGTTCCCGAAGCTGGCGCTGTCGTGCTCGGTGAATATCTCCCCTGTCGTGACCAGCGCGCCCGCCGCGGCCAGCCCGGCCAGGGTCCGTTCGAAGCGACCCGTGCGGACGTCGCGCAACGCCGGCTCACCACGGGCAGCCCGGCCGTGACCCGTGTCCGACGGCGCCCGATCATTCGGAGATGGTACCGGGCAGGAACTCCTGCAGCTTCTGCTTCACCCCGTCCTCCTGTTCCCAAAGCCAGTCGTGGTGAAATTTATCGCTCAGCGACAGAAATGAAACATGTATAGCTCACTCATGGTCGCCACCGCCGCGCTGGTCAGCATCGACCTCGCCGGCCGCCTTCCCCTCCCGCTAGGTGTCGCCGGGCACGAGGGCTCCACCGTCGTCGTCGGCCTCAACGGGATGCGACTGCTGCGCCGCCGTCACTGGCGGCCGTGACCGAACGGGCGGCGGTCGACTGGTAGCGGTCCGCGTAGGAGTATGGCGGTAGGAGATCCACGCCGTCAGGGTTGTCGAGGAATCCCGGCGCGCTGCCCGAGACCCCCGTGTGCCCGTACTGCCAGACGATCCGGGAGGTCCGTGGGTCTATGACGATCACCCGGTGGTTGTAGTCGTCGTTGAGCAGGATGTCCCCGTTGGGGAGGGCCATGGCCAGCGAGGGATGGTCCAGTTCGGCGGGACCGCTGGCCACGTCGTAGCGCCAGATGACCTGGCCGGCGTGGTTGAAGGTCAGCACCTGTCCGGGGGAGGAGTAGTCGACGGTGAGGTAGCGGTCGGTGCCCACGGCGCTCGAGTCTGACGGGTAGGCGACGCTGGGGAGGCGGGTGGACCAATAGACCTTCCCGGTGGTGTCGATCTCGTCGACCCAGCTTCCGTTGATCTCGGTGACGAGGAAGTGTCCGTTCGGCATGGGGAATACGCCGTTGGGGCTGCCGTAACGTTGCGGGGGGTCGTGGGTGCATGAACCGATCCGGCCTTCCTGCCAGGTCGGCGCGTAGGCGCCGTAAGGGATCACGATGAGGCGGCAGTTCTTGATGTCGGCCGACATCACGGTGCCGTCACGCAGGATCATCGCATCGTCGGGGTTCCACAGGTAGTTCGGTGCAGACCCTGAAACACCGGGGTGCCCGTAGCGCCAGACGATGCGACGCGTGGCGACATCGATCACAGTGATGGCGAAGTCGTCTTCCTGGGTGGCTATGACGTAGCGGCCGTCGGGCGAGAAGAACGCGTCGTCGGGGATCTTGAAGGTTTGGCCCGGGGCAAGGTCGCCGGGGCCCGGCCAGGTCCACCGAACGCGGCCCTGGGGGTCGACGATCACAAGTCGGTTGTTGAGCTTGTCGGCGATCACGATGGGCCCGGGGAGCACCGAGGGATCGGAACCAGCCGCCAAGTAACCGGGCATCCCGGCACTGGTCGGGGACAGGTATGAAGACGGGGGACGGCCGGGATTGTCGGCAGGGGGCAACCGCTTCGGCATCTGCTGTGGCAGGTAGCGAGTGCTCGTGCCGATCGCGCCGGTCGTGTGCCTGGCGCCGCTGGACGGGTAGAGACCGATCGCGACCAGGACCACGGCGACCACGGCGGCGAGGGCGACGCGCCTGCGGTGCCGATAGGTTTTCTTTTCCCCTGCCCCTAGTGCCGCGGAGGCCAAGCTGCGTGGGTGACGGTCTGGCTGGTGCGGGTCACCGGCATTTCGTCATGGCAGCGTCCACGACAGCCCGGCTGGGCGGATTGTTGAGGGGCGTCCACCCGGCACGATCGGCGATCAGGCCGTCGAGGATCAGGACCATGTATCGCTGCCACAGTTCGGGATCGTTCACACCCACGTAGTCGGACACCGCCCCGAGCATCGTGACCAGCATCGGTACGTCGTTGACGACCACGTCCGGCCGCAGCTTCCCAGCCGCCTGGGCTCGCTCGATGATGTCAGTCAGGATCGGGGTCACGGCCTCGCGGGTCCTGGCCGCTCCCGCGCACGGGCGGTCGCTGTGCAACAAGACGTCGCGCAGTCCGCGGTTGCGCATCTGCCACTCGAGCGCCCGCCCCACGAAGTGGACAAAGCCTTCCCAGGCGTCATCGAACGTCGCCGCCTCCCGAGCCAGCACCAGCATATTTTCTATCTTGTCCTCGAACAGGGCGTCGACCAGCGCGTCCTTGTTGGGGAAACGGCGGTACACGGTCCCCACTCCGACCCCGGCCGCGTGCGCCACGTCGTCGAGCGAGGCATCGAGGCCACGCTCGGCGAACACCTGGGCCGCTGCCGCCAGCACCCGCTGACGGTTGCGGGCGGCGTCGGCCCTCAGCGTGCGCTCGGCCGGTCCCATGTCGGTCGACGCGACCACGGCGGCGTCAGCCGAGTAGGGCGGCGCCATCGACTCGCTCTCGGTACTGATCGGCTCGTTCACGGAATGTTCATCCTAGATCGACGTTGATGTGGAGGTATCACCTCCACATCCCGCTACAGTGAACATCATAACCGGAGACCAGGTCTCCACCTGTGATATTCCCTCCACAGCCGAAGGAGACAACCCATGGCAAGCCAAGTGATCGAGCCCCCGGCATCAACGCTGCCGGGGGCACCTGCCCAGCACGACCGGCGATGGCTGGCCCTGGCCGTGCTCGGCCTGGCGCAACTCATGGTGGTGCTCGACGCCACCATCGTCAACATCGCTTTGCCGACGGCGCAGCACGCTCTCGGCTTCTCCAATGCCGACCGCCAGTGGATCGTGACCGGCTACGCCTTGTCCTTCGGCAGCCTGTTGCTGCTCGGGGGCAGGCTCTCGGACATGATCGGCCGCAAGCGGGCCCTCATGATCGGCCTGGCCGGGTTCGCTGTTGCGTCGGCCGTCGGTGGCTTCTCGACCAGCTTCGCCATGCTGCTGTTCGCCCGGGTGCTCCAGGGCGCCTTCGGAGCCTTGCTCGCGCCGGCCGCGCTGGCCATGTTGACCACCACCTTCGTCGATCCCGCCGAGCGTGGACGGGCGTTCGGCATCTACGGTGCCATCGCCGGTGGTGGCGGCGCCATCGGCCTGCTGCTCGGAGGCGTCCTCACCTCCTACGCATCGTGGCGCTGGACGCTGTTCGTCAACTTGGCGATCGGCGCGATCGCCATCATCGGGGCCGCCGAGTTGCTGTCCAACAGCCGGGCCACCACGCGGCCCCATCTGGACATCCCCGGCGTGCTAACTGCCACCGTCGGCCTGTTCGCGCTCGTCTTCGGGTTTTCCCACGCCGAGACCACCTCGTGGGGTGACACCTACACCGTCGCCAGCCTGGTCATCGCCGCCGTCCTGCTCGCCGTGTTCGTGGCCATCGAGCGACGCGTCTCCCAGCCGCTCCTCCCGCTGCGCATCGTGATCGACCGCAACCGGGGAGGTGCCTTCATCGCCATGTTCGTCGCCGGGTCGGCGATGTTCGGCACCTTCTTGTTCCTCACCTATTACATGCAGGGCACCCTCGGCTACTCCCCGGTCGTGACCGGCTTCGCCTACCTGCCGATGATCGCCGCGCTCGTGGGCTCCGCCCAGGTCGCCACCAACGTCCTGCTCCCCCGCTTCGGGCCGAAGTTCATGGTGGCCGTCGGCATGGTGATGGCGGGGGTGTCCATGGTCATCCTGACCAGTACCGGACTGCACTCGAGCTACGTGACGGCGATCCTGCCGGCGCTGGTCATCCTCGGCCTCGGGTTCGGGCTCATCATGGCCCCCTCCATGAGCGTCGCCACCGTCGGGGTGCCCAGTGATGCAGGCATCGCCTCGGCAATGGTCAACACGACCCAGCAGGTCGGCGGCTCGGTCGGTACGTCGCTGCTCAACACCCTCGGTGCCAGTGCTGTCACCGCCTACGCACTGGCTCACCACGCCACTGCGACCACGGCTGCCTCGGTGCAGGCGCAGGCCACCTTGCACGGCTACCACGTCGTGTTCAGCTATGCCGCCATCGTGCTGGTGGTGGGGGCGGTCGTCGTCGGGCTGTTGCTGCGGCGGGGGCCCACGGCGTTGCCGGCGGGGGCGGCCGACGGCGCAGAGGACGCCGCTGGAGCCGAGCCCGTGCTCGTGACCACCTGAGTCGTGTTCGTCGAGCACAACGTCGCCTACCTGCGTTCGGTGGGACCTTCACGGGGAGAGCCGCCTCGGGCTCCCGCCCCGACACTCGGCGGTCCTTTCAGCCAGCCAGCAACCGCCGTCCGTCGGCGGTGAGCACGAACCGCTCGGGGGCCTCCGTCATGGAGCGGGCCAGCAGCACCGCCGTCGGGCTCAAAGTACGGGACCCGTGGACGACCAGGTGCCATGGCCGGTCGAGCGGCGTCCCCGGACAGCTCCAGATCGCGATGGTGCCATTGGCCAGGCTGTCGGCCACGGCGTCGCGTGATATGAGGGCGATGCCCAAGCCCGCGGCCACGGCCTGTTCGACCGCACCGTTGGAGCCCATGATCATCGTCTGCGGTTCGATGCCGAGATCAGCCAGCAGATCGTCGGTGGCGTCGCGGGTCCCCGACCCGGCTTCACGCAACAACCAGGTCTCGCGACCCAGGGCGCCAACGGTCACCGACCGGGGCGCGCCTCCCTTCTGGATGGGTGGCCCGACCACGACCAAGCGGTTGGGTGCCTTGGCAAGCACCCTCGCCAGCGCCGATCCTGGAGGGCGCCCCGCGATGACCAGGTCGGCCGAGTGCTCGTGGAGGGCCTCCCAGACGGTCGCCCGGTTGCCGACCTGGACCGACACCTTGGCGTGGGGATGCTCGCGGCGGAACACGGCCAGCAACGGGGGCAACAAGCGCTCGGCCGCGGTTGTCACGGTCACCACATGGACCCCGCCCTGGCCTGGCGCCTCGACGCTCTGCGCGCTGCGCACGGCCTGGTCCAGCAGCCCGAGGCTCTGGCGCACCATGGCCGCGAAGGCAGCACCAGCCGCCGTCACCCGCATCCCCCGCCCATGGCGTGCCACCAACGCAACACCGAGCTCGCGTTCGAGACTGGACACGGCGGCCGAAACCGCAGGCTGGGAAATGACCAGGCGTTCAGCCGCGACACGCATCGACGCCGTCTCGGCGACCGCCAGGAAGGTGCGCAGCTGCGTCAAGGTCACGGAGGCGCAAACCTAACGATTGTTAGCGCGTTGGCGCACCCGATGACCCTAGGCGTTGGCCTCCTCTGAATCGGGCGCGTCGCCCTCTTCGGAATCGGGCGCCTCGCCGTCGCCTCCGGAGGCCGCCGGCGAGCCCTTGTCCGCTCCGTCCACCTCCTCGTCGTCGTCGAAGACCCGGCTCTGCAAGATGTCCTCGGCCTCGATCCTCATGAGGTCGGCTCGGCCGAGCTTCCTGCCCGGGTCGCCCACGATGCGGGCGGCTTGTCGCAGACGGGCCCGCTCCAAGGCGTTGCGGACGCTCCTGGCGTTGGCGAAGCGGGGTTGACGCATCCGCCGTTCCAAGTAGTCGCGAAACGCCTTCTCGGCGTCGGGTGATAGCTCGTACTGCTGCTCGGCCAGCATCAGTTGGCCGATGGCCACCAACTCGTCCAAGCCATAGTCGGGGAAGTGGATGTGGTGGGCGATGCGCGAGCCCATGCCGGGATTGCTCTGGAAGAACTGGTCCATGCGGTCCTTGTAGCCGGCCAGGATGACCACGAGGTTCTCGCGCTCGTTCTCCATCATCTGGAGGAGGATCTCGATGGTCTCCTGCCCGTAGTCGCGCTCGTTCTCCTGGCGGTACAGGTAATAAGCCTCGTCGACGAACAGCACCCCGCCCATGGCCCGCTTCAGGACCTCTTTGGTCTTGGGCGCGGTGTGGCCGATGTACTGGCCCACCAGATCGTCCCGGGTGACGTTCACCAGATGGCCCTTCTGCAGGTAACCGAGACGGTGGAGCAACTCGGCCATCCGCATGGCGACGGTCGTCTTGCCCGTCCCCGGACTGCCGGTGAACGACATGTGCAGGGTGGGCCGTGTGGACTCGATCCCGAAGCGGCGCCGGAGCCGGTCGACGAGCAAAAGGTCGCCGATCTCCCGGATGCGCGACTTGACAGGTACCAGCCCCACGAGTTCCCGCTCGAGGCGTTCGATTACCTCTTTGGTGTGGACAGCGGCTTCTTCCGACTGGACGTCGACCATGGCGTCGTCGGGCAACCGATCGTCTTCGGGCGCCTGGTCGTCGACCGAGTCGCCATTGGCTTCGGCCTGCCCTGACGCCGCAGCCGACCCGGAACGTTGCATGGAGAAGCCTCGTCCCGGGCTGGCTTCGGCCTCACTCATTTGCCGCTGTCGCCCTTGCCGTTGGACTGGTAACGCTCGCCGTGCGGCTTGTCAGCGGCGTAGGACCGCATGTTGTAGGACATGTGGCGGTCGTTGAGCTCCGTGCGCACCAAGGCGAATCCCGGCTCCTCCGCCGGCCGGTTGACTATGAAGTCCAAGCCGGTGGTCTGGCGGTGGGGACTCGGGTCGTAGGCCACGACCTTTACGTAGTGGTTGGGGAAAGCTTCCGTGCACTCGTTGATCTCGTGGACGACTGCGGAGGCGTCCGAGATCTCGAACATGGGCAACTCCCACATGTCCCAGTATGAGTTTCTGGGATGGGGGTCGTCTGTGTATTCGATGGCAAGGGCCCATCCGTTGTCGATGGCGTACTGGACCTGTGCCTTGATCTCGTCGGCTGTGAAGTCGGGGAGGAACGAGAAGGTCCCCTGTGTGATTCGCATGGGCCGGATCCTCTCAGGATGTCGGGGTCGGAACCGAGTCGGATGTGTCTGTGGACTCGTAGTTGAAGGTGATGTCGCCCCAGATGTCGAGGGCCACCTGCAGGGCGGGACACTTCTTGGCCAGGTTCTTGAGGATGTCCTCTCCCTCGTTCATGTAGTCGCGGCCCTCGTTGCGGGCCTTGATCATCCCTTCCAGAGCTACTCGGTTGGCCTCCGCACCGGCGGCGATCCCCGACGGGTGGCCGATGGTGCCCCCGCCGAACTGGAGGACGACGTCCTCGCCCAGGTAATGGAGCAACTGGTGCATCTGGCCGGCGTGGATCCCGCCGGATGCGACAGGCATCACCCCGGGCATCGACGCCCACGACTGGTCGAAGTAGAGCCCCTTGACCGGGTCGGCAGCTATGTCGTTGAGCCGCAGGGTGTCGTAGTAACCGGCGATCATGTTGGGGTCGCCCTCCAGCTTGCCGACCACCGTGCCGGCGTGGACGTGGTCCACGCCGAGCATCCGGACCCACTTGGCGATCACACGGAAGCTGACGCCGTGGGTCTTCTGCCGGGTGTATGTGCCGTGGCCGGCCCGGTGCAGATGGAGCAGCATGCCGTTGGCCCTGGCCCACTTCGACATCGAAGTCATGGCCGTGTAACCGACCACCAAGTCCATCATGATGATCGGGCTGCCGAGCTGCTTGGCGAACTCGGCCCGCTCGTACATGTCCTCCATGGTCGCGGCCGTCACGTTCATGTAGTGGCCCTTGACCTCGCCGGTCATCTCGTTGGCCCGCTGTACGCCTTCGATGGAGTAGAGGAAACGGTCACGCCAGCGCATGAACGGCTGGCTGTTGATGTTCTCGTCGTCCTTGGTGAAGTCGAGACCACCCTTCAGCGCCTCGTAGACGACCCTTCCGTAGTTCTTGGCTGACAGGCCCAGCTTCGGCTTGACGGTGGCACCGAGAAGTGGGCGGCCGAACTTGTTGAGGTACTCCCGCTCCATCACGATCCCGTGAGGTGGCCCCGGGAACGTCTTCAGGTAGTGGTTGGGGATGCGCATGTCCTCCAGGCGCAGCGCCTTGAGCGCCTTGAAACCGAAGACGTTGCCGATGATCGATGCCGTGAGGTTGGCGACCGATCCCTCCTCGAACAGGTCGATGTCATGGGCGATGTAGGCGATGTGCTGGTTGTCGGAACCGGGTACCTCCTGCACCTTGTAGCACTTGGCCTGGTACTGCTTGTAGTTGGTCAGCCGGTCGGTCCACACCACCGTCCAGGTGGCGGTGGAGGACTCACCGGCGACTGCCGCGCCTGCCTCGATGGGGTCCACCCCCTTCTGGGGTGTGATGCGATGTGCCGAAAGGATGTCGGTGTCCTTCGGCTCGTAGTCGGGTTCGTAGTAGCCCATCTTGGCGTACGGGATGACCCCGGCGCCCCAGCGCTTCTCGCCCTCAGCCTGCTGTTGACCTTGCTTGCCGTTTTCTTCTGCCATGGCGCCTCCCTGAGTCGATTGAACGTAACCGCCGCCCTACAAGCATTTAAGCACTTGGTGATTAGCCTGTCCAATACTGATTAACGGTTGGTCCATAACTATCCCCTTATGTGATCACGACCGCCACAGTCGACGTCATCGCCGAGGAGCTTGCCGGATACGCTACGGGGGTATAGTGTTTTGTGATGAACGGTTACGCCGCCCACAAGGACAACTACCTCAGGAGGTTACGCCGCATCGAAGGCCAGATCCGCGGGTTGCAGAAAATGGTCGAGGATGACAAATACTGCATCGACATCCTGACTCAGATCTCAGCCGCGTCGAAGGCCTTACAGTCGGTGGCCCTTGCCTTGTTGGAGGAGCACATGGCCGGCTGCGTCGTCGATGCCGCCAAGGTCGACGGCCGAGATGCCGACGCCAAGGTCCGTGAGGCCTCCGAGGCCATCGCCCGCCTCGTCCGTTCGTGACCACGCCCCCGCCAACCCGACCCAAGAGGAGACCACACCCATGAGCACCGCCACCTACACCGTCACCGGCATGACCTGTGAGCATTGCGTCAGAGCCGTGTCGAGCGCCATCGGCGAGCTACCCGGCGTTACCGCGGTGGACGTCGACCTGCCCACCGGCAAGACAACAGTCACCAGCGAGTCACCCCTAGACGCTGCCGCGGTCGCAGACGCCCTCGACGACGCAGGTGACTACAAGCTGACCACGCCGTGACGGCCACCGCCAACCCGGTCACCCGGGGAGGTGCCGCCGCTTGTACCCAAAAGGTACAGCTGGCGATCGGCGGCATGACCTGCGCCTCGTGCGCGGCGCGCGTGGAGAAGCGGCTCAACCGGCTCGACGGGGTCACCGCCACCGTCAACTATGCCACCGAGCAGGCCAGCGTGGACTACCCGGCGGAGCTCGACGTCGTCGCCCTCGTCGATGCAGTCGAGGCTGCCGGCTACACCGCCCGGGTCCCTCGCCCGCCCGACGTAGACGCCACCCCCGGCGAGGGTACCGAGGACGACCCGGCCCGGGCACTGCGCCACCGCCTGGTCGTATCTGCGGTCCTGGCGGCTCCGGTCGTGGTGCTGGCCATGGTCCCCGCCACCCAGTTCCGCAACTGGCAGTGGCTGTCGCTGACGCTGGCCACCCCGGTGGTGGTGTGGGGGGCGTGGCCGTTCCACCGGGCGGCGTTCACCAACCTACGCCACCGGGCCGCCACCATGGACACGCTGGTCTCGGTCGGGGTGCTGGCCGCGTTCGGGTGGTCGCTGTACGCCCTGTTCATCGGCGATGCCGGCAAGCCGGGCACGACGATGATGTTCAGCCTGACGGTCAGCCAACTCTCGGGCCACGCACAGATCTACCTGGAAGCTGCCTCCGGCGTCACCGTGTTCCTACTCGCTGGTCGCTATTTCGAGGCCCGCGCCAGGGGGAGTTCCGGGGCCGCCCTCAAAGCCCTGCTCTCCCTCGGCGCCAAGGACGTCGCCGTGATGCGCGACGGTACCGAGAGGCGGGTCCCGGTCGACGATCTCAGTGTCGGGGACCTGTTCGTCGTGCGTCCCGGAGAGAAGATCGCCACCGATGGGGTCGTCTGCGAGGGTACGTCAGCCGTCGACGCCTCCCTGCTCACGGGGGAATCCGTGCCCATCGAGGTGGTCCCCGGCGACCCGGTCACCGGCGCCACTGTCAACTCTGGTGGACGCCTGGTGATCCGCGCCACCAGGGTCGGTGCCGACACCCAACTCGCCCAGATCGCCCGGCTGGTCACAGACGCCCAGAATGGCAAGGCGCCCGTGCAGCGCCTCGCCGACCGGGTCGCATCCGTATTCGTCCCCGTCGTCATCGTCATCGCGCTCGGGACCTTGGCGGGTTGGCTCGGCGCCGGCGGTAGCGCCACCGCCGCGTTCACCGCCGCGGTAGCTGTGCTGATCATCGCCTGCCCGTGCGCGCTCGGCCTGGCCACGCCCACCGCCCTGCTCGTGGGCACCGGCCGCGGGGCCCAACTGGGCATCCTGATCAAAGGACCGGAAATCCTCGAGTCCACCCGCAAGGTCGACACGATGGTGCTGGACAAGACGGGCACGGTGACGACCGGGCAGATGACCCTCCACGAGGTCGTCCCCGCTGCTGGCGAGCAAATCCACGAGATCCTTCGCCTGGTCGGCGGTTTGGAGCACGCATCCGAACACCCCGTCGGGCGCGCCATCGCCAGCGCCGCGGCCGACCAAGTCGGTCCGCTCCCCGGCGTCACCGAGGTCGCCAACCGCGAAGGCGCCGGCATCACCGGCGTCGTCGACGGACACGCCGTCATCGCCGGGCGCGACCGCCTTTTCACCGAGCGGACCCGTGATCTTCCCTCCGAGCTGCGAGCCGCCCAAGATGCGGCAGAAACAGCCGGGCGCACGGCGGTTTTCGCCGGATGGGACGGCCTGGCGCGCGCCGTCATGGTGGTAGCCGACACGGTCAAACCGACCTCCGCCGAAGCCGTCACCCAGTTGCGCGAGCTCGGTCTGCGGCCCATTTTGCTCACAGGCGACAACCCCCGCGCCGCCACCTCCATCGCCACGGAGATAGGGATAGACCCCAGCAACGTAATCGCCGAGGTGCTACCCGCCGACAAGCTCGATGTCATCCGCCGCCTGCAGGGCGAAGGCCGGGTGGTGGCCATGGTGGGTGACGGCGTCAACGACGCCGCCGCCCTGGCCCAGGCCGATCTCGGCCTGGCCATGGGTACCGGCACCGACGTGGCCATCGAAGCCGCCGACCTCACCTTGGTCCGCGGCGACCTCCGATCTGTGGCTGACGCCATCGCTCTGTCCCGGCGCACCCTGGCAACGATCAAGGGCAACCTGTTTTGGGCATTCGCCTATAACCTGGCAGCGATCCCGCTGGCCGCCGCGGGCTACCTCAACCCCATGATCGCCGGGGCGGCGATGGCTTTCAGCTCGGTGTTCGTCGTCTCCAACAGCCTGAGGCTGCGAGGATTCCGTGCCCGTTCCTCTGCCTCCGCCGCCGGGGCGCGCCCTCGGGTTCGCCGGGGCGCCCCCCACGATGGGAGACCGTCGCTCGTAGGACAGTAGTCGCATACTGGGACCTCGCCGCGAGGAGGCGCCGAGGCGTCTTCGGGTAATCTCCCGCCGATGGGGAACAGCCGCCCGGGCGCCACCGCTGCGCCGGACGGCATCGCGGTCGCGACCACGCATACGCGACGGGCGCGCCTGAGCGTGTGCGGCAAGACAGCAAATTCGGGTGACCGTCTGGAACACTGGATAACCCGGGCGCGCGAGTACGCGGACGAGATCGTGCTCCTCGTGGACGAGGTGTCCGCCGACGACACCTTGGACGTGGCACTGGCCAACGCCGACCGCGTGGTCGCCTTCGAGCACTCGACCAACAACGAGGCCGCGCTCGACTTCGGCCTCCGCCAGGCGACAGGGGACTGGGTCCTGTGGCTCGACGACGACGAGTTCCTGGCCAAAGGGTTCGGCCAGGCGCTGCCCGCTCTCCTGGGCAACAGCCGGGTCACCCATTACTACCTCCCGTATCGCTGGCTGTTGAGGGACGGGGACGGCCGCTATGGGTGGGTCAAGACTTTCCCGTGGTACCCCAATCCCCGCCTCCGCCTGATCCGCAACGTCACCAGCCTCTACTGGCACCGGGGACGCCCCCACAGCCCCTACGAGGTACTCGGCGATGGCGACGTGCTGGAGGGGGACGACGTCACTATCTACCACCTCGATTTTCTGTTACGCGACCGTGTCGCCCGGGAACGCAAGGTTGCCGCCTACCGTCAGCGCGTCGGCCCATCATGCGAGGAGTATTACCTCTGGGAGGACTACGCCAGCACCCTCGCAGTGGAACCCGTCGACATCAGCGAGATCGTCCGACCGCCGTCGCCGGAGGCGCGACGACGGGCCGCCGAGAGGTCTTCTCGCGGGTCCCTCCGGCCGCCCGAGCGGGTGTCCGCCGAAGCCCTGCGCCGATCGGTTGCCTGCCACTGGCCGAACGCTGACATCTACCACGCCACCTACGGCGAGCACACCACGCCACCCCAGGTCCTCGCCAACCGGGGCTACACCGTCGAAATCACGCTCGCCAACCTCGCGTCGCTGCCGTGGCGTAACAGCGGGACCGGCCCGGGACGCGTCGTGCTCGGCTATCACTGGGTTCACCCCGACCACGGTGTCCTGGTGCGAGACGGTGACACGACGCTCCTCCCCGTGGTTGTGCCCCCAGGGGGCAAAGTCACCGTGGCAGCGGGGCTGTGGACGCCGTATGACCCGGGCCCCTACACCCTCCAATGGGACCTGCGGGCCGAGGGCGTCAACTGGTTTTCCGAGCGGGGGGTACCGCCGCTCGAGGTCAGCGTCACCGTCAGCGAGCATGATCGTTTGATGGCCCGGCACCGGCCGGCCGCATCGGTGCCCCCCCGCGCCAAGGCGGCCGTCCACCGGCGGGGCGACAATGCCCGTCGGGCGGTACGGTCGATCAGCGCCCTGGTCAGGCTCGCCCGCCATCAGGCCGACCTGGCGGGCACCAACGTGGTCCCGGTCAAGCTGTGGCGAATCCTCGACACGCGCGACGGCACGGGCACCAAGGGCGCCGTCACCGGACCGATCAGCGCGGGCGCGGTCATCACCCTTCAAGTCGCCGGCTACGGGCTGGTACCGGATCATGCCGTTGGGGTGGTGGCCAACCTGGCCGTGCCCGACGCCACCTACAACGGGTTCGTCACCGTGTTTCCCACTGATGGGTCATCAGGGTCGAGCGCGGTGGGCACGTACTTCACCGACGACGGTCGGCCTACGGCCAACCAGGTGGTGGCTCCTCTTGGCACCGGCCCGTTCGAAGGCCAGATTTCCCTCCGCCTGAGCGACAATCACCCCGGAACCGCGCAACTCCTGGTGGATGTCTCGGCCTACCTTGCCTGAGACCCTGTGACCTCGCTGCCGACCGAGACCGTCCGGCGCTCGGCGCCGACTCACCCTTTCCCCCTCGCCGACAGGTTGCATCCCCCGCAAGACGATCTCCGCCGGCGTGCGCCGCGGCGCGAGAGGCCCCGCCCCCCGCGCAAAAGCGGGATGCCAACGGTGGTCGCATGGAGCTGCGTCGCGGTGGCGACGGGCCTCAGCTTGGCCCTCAGCCTCTACGACCTGGGCACGAGAAGCCTTTGGCTGGACGAGGGATACACGTGGTCCGTCGCCAGCCTCAACACCTCGTCGCTCATGCGCGACGCGCACGACCAGGGCGGCCATCTCGTCTTCTACTACCTCGTGGTCCACGCCATCATGTCGTGGTTCGGCGACAGCCCCTTTGTGATGCGGCTGCCGTCGGCGCTCGCCGGCGCCGCCGCGGTGCCCCTCGTGTTCCTGGCCACGTGCCGCCTCGCCGCCGACCGCTTGGCGGGGGTGTTCGCCGCGTTCCTGTTCGCGGTGAGCATGCCGCTGGTCTTCTGGCAGCAAAATGCACGCGACTACGCAGTCGTCGTCCTGCTCGCGGTGGCCAGCACCCTATTGCTCGTCATCGCCGTGCAGACCCTGAGCCACATCGCGTTGTTCGGCTGGGCGGCCGTGACCGCCGTGGCGTCGTATACCCACACCGAGACGGTGCTGCTCGCGGTTGCCCAGCTCGTACCGATGTTGGTTTGGCCCCGTGGGCGGTCGCTATGGCGCCCCCTGGCCCTTTTGGTAGGTGCAGTTGCCATCGGAGCGGGCCTGCCCCTGTTGACTGCGGTCAACAATGCCGCCCAGCAGACGAACTTCCTGCTGCCGCCGACCGGCGGCGTGGCCAGGGAGGTCGCCACCTTCCTCGCCTCCGGTGCGGGCACGCCCGCCGTCGTCACCGCTGTCGACTACACGCTCCTGGGCGTGACCGCTTTGCTGTGGGCTGTAGCGCTCGTCACCTTCGTCGCCGACACCGCCCGGCGGGGCCCGACCGACGACAACTTCGGTCGCGCCCTGGTCCTGTCCTGTCTGTTCCTGCCGGTGCTACTGGCGTGGGTGATCTCCGAGATTGACCGGCCGGTGTTCTTGGACCGCTACCTGATCGTCAGCCTGCCGGCGGCTGCGATCTCGGTTGCCATGGTGCTCGCCCGGGTGCAACCTCGCGCCCTCGGCTTCTACGGCCTGATCTACCTGATCGTGTTCAGGTTCGGCGTGATCGTCCCCACCTACGACAAAGCGTTCGACAACTTCGCCGGCGCCACCCACCTGGTGCTCGCCAACGCCCGGACCGGCGACTGCATCGCCTTCTACCAGAACAGCGAGCGGGTGCTCTACGACTACTACGCGGCGCGCTTCCACGGCCGGGGCTCACACCGGCCCCAGGCGCCGGCTCAGGTCCTGCCGCCGGTGCCGGCGGGAGACAAGCCGGCGATGGTCGACTATTACGCCAACCTGCCTCCCACCTACGTCGCCACTGCCGAGAACGCGACGAATATCGCCCTCACGGTCCCCTACTGTGCACGGCTGTGGCTGTTCGAGAGCCACGTGGGCTCGCCTGGTGGCCCCCCCGCCCAGACGGCCAGGTTCGACGGGCTGCTCACCCTGCGCCAGCGCCTCCTCGCCTACTACAGCCTCCCGACCAACCACCTCTTCGCAGACGTGGAGGTCCAGTTGTTCGACCGCCTGCCGGCACCGCCCGGCTCGAGCTAACGCCGACTCAGGACCTTCGCTGTGCCGGGCGGGTCTCGAAATAGGCCTTGGTACGGACCAATCCCTCTTCCAGCGGTGTCTGAGGAGCCCAGCCCAACCACCGGCGTGCCCTGGCGTTGGCCAGGCTTGTGCGGCGGACTTCCCCGGGCCGGGCCGGTTGCTCGTCGAACTCGACGGGGCGCCCCGCGAGCCGACACAGGGTGGCGAGCACGGAGCGCACGCTGGTGTCGATCGAGGTGCCGACGTTGACCGGACCCGACCTTTGGCTGGCGAGCGCGGCGACGTTGGCGCCGGCCACGTCTTCCACGTAGACGAAATCCCTCGCCTGGCCGCCGTCGCCGAACAGCAGCGGTGCGTGGCCGTCGGACAGGCGCCAGCAGCTGATGGCGACCACGCCGGCTTCCCCCGTGCCGTCCTGTCGGGGGCCGAAGACGTTGGCGTAGCGCAGCGCCATCCCGCCTATGTCGTGGAGCAGGCAAAACGCGCCGAGGTAGACCTCCTCCGCGTACTTGCCCGCACCGTAGGGCGACCTTGGCGCGGGGCGCGTCTCCTCGTCCGCCGGTAGGCGGGGCGCGTCGCCATAAACGGTGCCGCCCGACGAGGCGGTCACGATCCGGCGCGCCCCGGCCGCGCAGGCGGCGGCGAACAGGGAAACCGTGCTTGCCAAACCCACCCGGACGTGGTCACCCGGGTCGCGCAAGGCGCGCGCCACTCCACCCTTGGCGGCGAGGTGCAGCACGGCGTCGGGGACAAACGCAGCCAAAGCCTTGGCGGCCTGCTCGCCACCGCAGTCCGCGGTGACGACTTCGACGCCTGCAGGAGGCTCGTGACCACACGCGTGAGTGAAGTCGTCGATCACCAACACGGAGGACCCGCAGGCGACCAAGGCATCGACGGTGTGCGAGCCGATAAAACCCGCTCCCCCGGTCACCGCCACCCGAGCCGGGACTTGCCCCCCTGTGGGGGCATCGGGCACGACCGTCATGGGCGCATTGGCTCCTGGATGCTCGGCCCAAGCGGTGTGGCCCGGTGCCTGCACGCAGCCTGGCACGACATCAGGCGAGGTAACCCACGACATCGAAAAGAATCTGCACGGTGCCGGGGAAGTTGTCACTCACGTGTAGAGCGACCTGCCCGTAGTGGCGACCAGTTCCGACGGCGACCAGCACCTGGGCGGCGCTCGGGCGGCCGTCGTCGGCGAAATAGCAGCTAACCGCTCCGGTGCCCTCGGTCCCGTCAGCCGCGTAGGCGGTGACGAACCCGTTGTAGGTGGCGTCGAGCACCGCCACGGTGGCGACGATACCGACGGCGGTGTCGGGGATTCCGCCCCTGCCCGTGACCCTGAGCGTCACCACCGACCCAGCCGCTATGGGGCCGTTGGGCGCTCCCGGGAAGCCGCTGCCGTCACGGGTGTCGAGGGCTCGTTCGCTTCGCAGCGGGATCACGTTGGCCGACGCCACCAGCGACGCCGGGTCATGCCCGGCCAGCGCGTTGCGGCCCGCCCTGAGCCCGGCCAGGCCGCGGCGCGCCAAGATCTGCGGGCGGGAAGGGCCGGCGGCAACGGAGGCGGCACGCGGCGGCAGCGACGCCACTGCTCGGCGGCGCTCGAGGAGGCGGTCGTGGTCGGCGACCTCCACCTCCACCACGAGGGGCGCCACCCCCCGCTCGGAAAACCAGTTGGACTCCTCGGCCCTCAGGTCCCATTCCAACCGGTACCGTCCCGGGTCGAAGGGTGTCCAGACCCCGGCGACGACCGCCAGCGCCTCGCCGGGCGCTGGTTCATGGGGCAGGAGGGCGACGTCGCCGTCGCGCAGCAGCATGCCGTGCACGGGGTGGACCCAGTGATAGCTGAGCACCACCCGACCCGCACCCAAGCCCGTGGTGCGCCAGCGCAAGTCGGAGGTGTTGCGCACCGTGACGGTCACCGCGTAGCCGCGGTTGGCGAGCACCTGCGCCGGGGTGGTGGAACCGAGGTAGTCGGCATGGTAGACGTCAGCCGTCGCCCAGTTGCGGGCGGACGAATTTCGTTGATCGGCAAGGGTCACCACCGGCCCCACGTCTGCCAGGCACCGAGCTGCGCCCTCCGCCCGGGCCCGCGCCGCGTCGGTGGGGGTACCTTTCACCACCTCCTCGTCGAGGGGCACGACGTCGAGCGTGGCGCGATAGTCCTCCCAGAGGTAGTACTCCTCGCACGACGGGGCGTTGTGACCCCGATAGCGCTCCACCTTGGCCTCCCGGGCGGCCCTGTCGCGGCGCACGAAGTCGAGGTGGTAAATGGCGGTGTCGTCGTCGTCGAGCACCCGTCCGGCGCCGGCGATGTCGACCGGCGCGTGGAGGCGTCCCCTGTCGGCGAAGATGCTGCCCACGTTGCGCAACAGTCGGGCGCGAGGGTTCGGGTACCAGGGGAAAGTGCGCAGCCACCCGTAGCTCCCGTCCGCGTTGCGCAAGACCCAGCGGTAGGGCAGCCAGTAGTGGGTCAGGTACCCGTCGTCAACCAGTTCACCCAGCCGCCCGGCGAAGCCCGGGGCCATCACCTCGTCGTCGTCGAGGAGCAGCAGCCATTCCCCGGTCGCCTGGCGCAGGACGACGTCGCGGGTTACCTCGACGAACGGCGGGTGCTCGACCACCGCCACCCGGTCAGCCACCCTTCGGGCCACCCCGAGGGTGTCGTCGCTAGAGGCGTCGTCGACGACGATCACCAACTCGTCGGCGTAGTCACGCGTCAGGGCTGCCCAGTCCTCGAGGCAATCGGCGGAGTTGGCCGTCATGCAGCACACGCTGAGCCGGGGCCGGGGAGACACGATCGACGCAGGGTAACCGTTCCTACGAGCCTGGAATAGCTCGGCACCGAGTACGGTCAGCGCCGGATGATCCGCCTCCTGCTCCTGTCTATCGTTGTGGGGGTTTTCGCCTTGGTCATCACCCTCGGCTTTGCCTTGACCGGGGGCGGCCTGCGAGCCCTGGCACCCGGGGCCGTGCTGGTCGGTGCCGTGGCGGGGGTGGTGGTCGCCGCCCGCCGGCGCTGACCGGTGATGCACCTCGGCGGCCGAGGCATTGGCTAGCATCAAGGCGCCATGAGCAAGGTCTTGCCGTCGAGCGCGGCCCGCCCCGACGGGCCCGGCCGGCTCCGGAGGCCATCGGCCGAGCCCGGCCGGGAGCCGGGCGTCGCTGGCGCCTTGGTGCGCACGGCCCGGCCCAAGCAGTGGGTGAAGAACGTCCTCGTCTTCGCCGCCCCCGGCGCGGCGGGCGTGCTGACCCACGGCGCCGCCCTGGCGCGCACATTGGCCGCCTTCGGGATCTTCTGTGTGGTCGCCTCGGGCACTTACTTCCTCAACGACACCATGGACGCCCAGGCGGACGGCCACCACCCCACCAAGCGCCACCGCCCCATCGCCTCGGGAGCCCTGTCGCGCCCCGCCGGCCTGGTCATCGGGGTGATCCTGCTGGGCGCCGGGCTGGGAGCTTCGCTCGCCCTGGGCTGGCACCTGGCGGTGGTCATCGGGTCCTACGTGGCCGTGCAGTTCGCCTACTCGCTGCGCCTCAAGCGCGAGCCGATCTTCGACCTCGGAGCAGTGGCGGCGGGCTTCGTCCTGCGAGCCATCGCCGGCGGGGTCGCCGCCCGCGTGCCCATCTCGGAGTGGTTCTTGATCGTCGCCATGTTCGGGTCGTTGATGATGGTCACCGGCAAGCGCATGGCGGAGCACGACCAGCTCGGCGACGCCAGGGGCAGCCACCGGGCGACGCTCAGCGCATACAGCGAGGCATTTCTCCGCGGCGTGCTTATCATCGCGGCTTCGGTGGCGGTGACCGCTTACTGCCTGTGGGCCTTCGAGAAGCAGGCGGCGCTCGGCGTCCACGGCGACGGGATCTGGTACCAGCTGTCGATCGTTCCGTTCGTGCTCGCCATACTGCGGTACGCGTTCATGGTCGATACCGGGCACGGCGGTCGTCCCGAGGACGTCGTGCTCTCCGACCGTGCCCTCCAACTCGCCGGGGCGGTGTGGGTCGGGCTGTTCGCCCTCGGGGTGTATGCCCACTGATCCGGTATCCCCGGTGTCCGCCCAGCTGCTGACCGGGTGGGGGCGGGCGCCGGCCAGCGCCGCGGTGGTGACGGTCCCGACGAGCCCGGCGGAGGCGGCGACGGCCCTGGCCGGGGACGCCCGGCGGGGGGTGATCGGCCGGGGCCTGGGGCGCAGCTACGGCGACGCCGCCCAGAACGCCGGCGGTGATGTGGTGGTCACCACGGCCCTCGACCGCCTGCTGGGGCTCGACCTCGACACGGGCGTGGCCCGGGTCGAGGCCGGCGTCAGCCTGGACTGGCTGATGCGGACCCTCCTCCCGCTCGGCTACTGGCCGGCGGTGTCGCCCGGAACCCGCCAGGTCACCGTCGGGGGCGCCATCGCCTCTGACATCCACGGCAAGAACCACCACCGCGACGGGACCTTCTGTGCCCACGTCGACTCGCTGGTCCTCGAGACGCCGGCGTGCGGCCGCATGACCGTCGGCCCGGAGCGCGACGGAGCGGACGTGTTCTGGGCCACCGCCGGGGGGATGGGCCTGACCGGCCTGGTGCTGGAGGCGACCTTGTCTCTGCTCGCGGTGGAGACCTCCATGGTCAAGGTGGACACCGAGCGCATGGCCGACCTCGACCACCTCATGGCCCGTATGGTCGAATCCGACGCCGAGTACCGCTACTCGGTGGCGTGGGTTGACTGCCTGGCGAGGGGGCGCTCGCTCGGGCGATCGATCCTCGAGCGCGGCGACCACGCCCGGCGCGACGACCTGCCGGTGGGGCGCCGCAGCCCCAGCCGGGCGCTCGCCTGGTCACCCCCCCGACGCATCACCGCTCCCCCCTGGGTGCCCTCGGGGATGCTCAACCGCTGGACCATCGCCGCCTTCAACGAGGTCTGGTACCGCAAGGCGCCGGTCCGCTCCGACGGCCACCTCATGTCGGTCGGGGCTTTCTTCCACCCCCTCGACCTGGTCGCCGACTGGAACCGGATCTACGGGCGGCGCGGATTTCTGCAATACCAGATGGTGGTCCCCGACGGTGCGGAGGACGTCGTGCGCCGGGCGATCGAGGAACTGAGCGCGGCGCGCTGTGCTTCGTTCCTGGGGGTGCTCAAGCGCTTTGGTGCGGCCAACCCGGCTCCGCTGTCGTTCCCCCGCCCCGGATGGACCCTCGCCCTCGACGTTCCCGCCGGGGCGGCCGCCCTCGCCCCTCTCCTGGACGGACTGGACGACCTGGTGGTAGCCGCGGGAGGTCGGGTCTACCTGGCCAAGGACTCACGCCTGCGCCCCGAACTGATTGGCGCCATGTACCCCGAGCTGCCACGCTGGCGCACAGTGCGCGACCGTCTCGATCCGCAGCGGCGCCTGCGCTCCGACCTTTCCCGGCGGCTGTGGACCCTGCTGGACGACTCGCCGGTTCCGACCCGACCCCCGACCGCACTCGACGACAGGATGATGGTGTGAGCGAACTCGGTGAGCGAACCGACCGGCGCAGGCCGAGGGAGCGGGCGACGCAGTGAAGGACGCCCTGGGAGCGGTGCAGTCGGTCCTCGTCCTCGGGGGGTCTTCCGACATCGGCGTCGCCATCGCCGCCGAGCTGGCCGCGCCCCGCCACGCCGCCGTGATCCTCGCCGGTCGCCATCCAGACCACCTCACCAGTGCCGCCGAGCGGGTGCGCGCCGCCGGAGCAGGACAGGTGACGACCGTGCCCTTCGACGCCGACGACACCGCCAGCCACGAGGCGTTCGTCGCCGGCGTGGCGGAGACGGTGGGTGACCTCGATGTCGCCGTGGTGGCCTTCGGCCTGCTCGGGGACCAGGAGCGCGATGCCGGCGGCGGTGATGGCGCCGTGCGGGTGGCAACCACCAACTACGTCGGGGCGGTATCGGTGTGCCTGCCTCTCGCCCGGCTGCTGCGCCGGCAGGGTCACGGCACCCTCGTCGTCCTGTCGTCGGTCGCGGGCGAGCGGGTGCGCAAGGCGAACTTCATCTACGGGTCCTCCAAGGCCGGCGTGGACGGCTTCGCCCAGGGCCTGGGCGACTCCATGGCCGGCTCCGGTGCCGGCGTGCTTATCGTCCGCCCCGGCTTCGTGAAGTCCAAGATGACCGCGGGCATGGACCCCGCACCTTTTTCCACCACCCCAGAGGCGGTGGCCAAGGCCACGGCTGGCGCCTTGGCGGCGGGCAAGGAGACGGTGTGGGTCCCGGCTGCCCTTCGTGCTGTCATGGTGGCGACACGCCACCTTCCTCGTCCCCTGTTCCGCCGTCTGCCGATGTGAATCCGCCTCTGTCGTCTGCCGATGTGGGTTCGCGGCAACGCCCGGGGGTCGCCGCTTTCGATTTCGACGGCACCCTCGTGCCCGGCGACAGCCTTATGCCGTTTCTCACCCGTATCCATGGCCGCCGGGACGCCGGCCTCATCCTCGCCGCGTCGGGGCCGGCCATGATGGTCGCATACCGCTCGGCCGGCCGGGACGGGGCCAAGGCCGCGCTGTTGAGGCGGGCGCTTGCCGGCCTCCCTGTCAGCAGTGTGGTCGCCAAGGGGGAAGGCTACGGCCGCCACCTGGCCGACCGGGTCCGCCCAGCCATGGCGGCGCGGCTCGCTTGGCACCGCTCCGAGGGTCACCGCCTGCTGCTCGTGTCGGCCTCGCTCGCCACCTACCTGGAGCCCTTCGCCCGCTGCGTCGGAATCGACGAGGTGATCGCCACCCGCCTCGAGGTGGGACCTGAGGGTCGCCTCACCGGTCGCCTGCACGGCGCCAACGTGCGGGGCCCACAAAAAGCGGCGCGCCTGACCGAAGCGTTCGGGGGTCAACCCGTCGAGCTGTGGGCATACGGGGACAGCGCCGGTGACCGCGAGATGCTGGCCATGGCCGACCATCCCCACCTGGTCGGCCGTTCCGGACTCGCCGGGTCCGGGCGGGCATCCCTGCCGCGCAAGGCCTGATCCCGGCCGCCGGCGATTTGCAACACTGGGCGCGATGGCGACCGTACCGATGACGTTGCCGGACGCCCCGCTACGACCAGTCCGCCGGTCCGGCAACCGAAACGCGGTGCGCGCCGCGCTCGTGCTTGGCCTGTACCTCGTACCTGCGATTGTCGCCTACGGGCACGCCTGGGCCCATCCCGCCTCGGTCGCCATCGGATCGGGCAACGGCGACCCGGCGCAGTCCATGTGGTACCTGAAATGGGTCCCGTGGGCCATCGGGCACGGCCAAAACCCGCTGTTCACCACCTTGGCCAACTACCCGCGCGGCGTCAACGTCGTCGTGCAGACCTCCACCCTGGCGCTCGGGTTGGCCGTGAGCCCTATCACCCTGTTGTGGGGTCCAGTCGCCGCCTACAACCTGCTCATCACCCTGGCTTTTCCTCTCTCTGCCGGCGCGGGTTACCTGCTGGCCCGACGCTTCACCACCTGGCGGCCCGCCGCGTTCGTGGCCGGGCTCTTCTACGGATTCTCCCCGTACATGGTGGGCCAGGGCCTCGGCCACCTGAACCTGGTCTTCGTGCCCCTGCCCCCCCTTATCTTCCTGGTGCTCCACACCATCGTGGTCCGCCAGACCGGGTCCCCGCTGCGGTGGGGCTTGGCCCTGGGTGGCCTGGCGGTGTGCCAGTTCTTCATATCAACCGAGATCCTGGCCACCACCGTGCTGTTTGCCGGGGTCGCGGTGCTCGTAGTCGCTTTGGCCAACCCCTCGGCACTACGCCTCCACGCCCGGTTCGCGTGCATTGGCCTCGGTGTCGCCGCAGTGGTCGCGGCAGCGCTACTTGCCTACCCAATCCACGTACTGCTGTCGGGGCCACAGCACGTCTCGGGGCCCACGCCCGGCTTCGAAAACTACACCTCCGCCTTTTTCGGGCCGCTGCTGCCCCCCTCGACGATGGCACTGTCCACTCCGCATCTCCGCCAGATGGCCGCCCACATAGGGGGTGACGGAGCCGAAAACGGCAGTTATCTCGGGGTCCCTGCAGTCCTCCTCGTCGTGATCGGCACCCTTGTCGTCCGCCGTCGGGCCGTCTGGGTGGCGGCCTCGCTCGCGCTCGTGGGCTTCGTTATCAGCATCGGGTCGCATTTCCGGCTCGGGATCCCCTCACTGGCCGGATTCGGGTCGTCGGTGCCCCTCCCCGCCCTCCGTCTCGGCCAAGTGCCCCTGCTGCAGGACGCCTACCCCGCTCGCTACACCCTTTACATCGCCCTGTTTGCCAGCCTCGTCATAGCCATGACTCTCGAAGCGTTGCGCGCCAGGTTGGCACAACGCCGGCGGGCGTTGGTGGTCCCCGCCGTGGTGGCCGTGGTGACGCTCCTGCCCCTCGTGCCCGCCTGGCCCTACCCGAGCCAGGGCCCGGTCGCAGTGCCCAGTTACTTCTCCAGCGCAGCCGTCGACTCGATCCCCCCAGGCAGCGTGACCGTCGCCTACCCCTGGCCCGACAACAAAGACAACCGGGCGCAGCTGTGGCAGGCCGCGGCCGATCTGCGCTTTCGTATGCCGGGCGGGTACTTCATCGTGCCGAGCGGACCCTCTCACGCTTTCAGCTACGCGCCGGTGACGCTGGCGAGCACCGTTCTCGACCAGCTGGCGCTTGGTCCCGTCCCCTCGCAGACCCCGGCGCTACGTCGCCGGTTGCGAGACGAGTTCGGCGGCTGGAAGGTCCAGTCAATCGTTGTCCTCCCCCCCACCGGCGCGCCTCTCGCCTTCTTCACGTGGCTGACAGGCCAAGCCCCCGGCCAGGTGAGCGGCGGGGTAGCCGTGTGGTATCACCTGCGCTGGAAGACGTGACCCAACCCGCCGCCCTCGACGCGACCGTCCTCGCCGACAGACCGACAGGTGGCAACCGGCTCCTCGCCTCGATTATCGCCGCGGTGGTTTTCGCCGTCGACGTCGCCTGCCCCAACGGCATGACGTCGGACTCCGACCGGGCCGTCAGCGTCGCCGTGAGCATGGTGCACTTCCACTCGGTCGGCCTGGACAAGCTTCGACCTCTGCCGGGGGCCGGCTACGCGCTAACGACCGTCCACGGCCACCTTTACCCGTACTTCCCATGGGCCGTCTCCCTATTCGCGGTGCCCTGGGTCGTGGGCTACGACATCCTCCACCGGCTGGGAATCGGCGAAGGCAGCATTGCCATGGTCCGTTCGACCCACGACTGGGGACTCCAGGTAGTGGCGATGGCGGCGACAGTGGCGGCGACCAGTGTGATCGTGTACTTCATCGCGTTACGAACGCTGCGCCTGGCGCCCCTAGCCCGGCGCCGGCGCTGGGCGCTCGGGGTGGCCCTGGCTTTCGCCTTCGCGACCCCGGCGTGGTCCACGGCGAGCCGATCGATGTGGCAACACGGGCCGTCGATGCTCTGCCTGGCCGCCGGCATCCTGTTCGCCCTGCGCGCCCAGTCCGGCCGGCGAGGGTGGATGGGGATGGGGGCGGCATTCGCGGCTAGCTACGCGATGCGACCCACCGACTCGATCGTCATTGCCGCCGTTTTCGTGTGGATGCTCGTCGCCCAACGCCGGCATCTCCTCGCCGCCGTGGCAGGCGCCGTGCCCCCCCTCGCCGTCCTGCTCACCGTCAACCTGGTCGCCTACCGCCAGCCCCTCAGCCCGTACTACACGGGGGGGCAGGGTTTCGTCGTATCCAAAACGATGGCCGTTGCCCTCGCCGGCAACCTGGTCAGCCCCGCCCGCGGCCTGCTCGTGTTCTGCCCGCTCGTGGCCCTCTCGGCAGCCGGCGTCTTCGTGCGCTGGCGCGCCGGCGAGCTCACCGCGTTCTGGAAGGCGCTGGCAGTCGTCCCTGTGCTGCATTGGATAGTCATCTCAGCCTTCAAGCACTGGTGGGGCGGCGACAGCTTCGGTCCCAGGTTCTTCACCGACCTGATGCCGATCTTCGTGGCCCTGGCGCTCCCCGCTGTAGAGGTCCTCGCCGGGGGGGTGGCGCACGCCGGGCGGGATTCGCGTCCTGGGCATGCGCCGCTATTCCACCCTGCGCGTTCTCTGCGACGAAACCGCCGGGCGCTGGGCGCCTTCAGCATCGTCGCCCTGCTGTGGAGCTTCGGCGTCAACGCCCAGGGGGCCATCCTGCGCTCGTCGTGGTGCTGGAACAGCGAGCCCACCAACGTGGACACCCACCCCGCGAAGCTTTGGCAGTGGAGTGACCCGCAGTTCGCGCGGGGAATCCGGACCTTGATCTGGGGACCCAACCGCAGCTCGGAACTGATCCGCGACGGCGTGGACCTCATCGGCTGCCCGACCGAGCCAGTTCGGCCATAAGTGACCGGAGGTCACGGTCACCAACGGGCGCCGGCGGGCTGGCGGCGCGGTGACGGCCGCCGATCCGCGACACTGGGGGCATGCCGACGGCGCTCATCACTGGGATCACCGGTCAGGACGGCTCGTATCTCGCCGAACTGCTGGTCGACAAGGGCTACAAGGTCGTGGGATTGCACCGGCGCAGCAGCACCGTCACCTTCGAGCGCATCGCCCATCTGACGGATCGCATCACCCTGGTCCCCGCCGACCTGTTGGACGAGGCGTCGATGATCCGGGTACTTCGCGAGTACCGCCCGAGCGAGGTCTACAACCTGGCGGCACAGTCCTTCGTCCAGACCTCGTTCGCCCAGCCACTGCTCACCGGGGAGGTGACTGCGCTCGGCGTCACCCGTCTCCTCGACTCGATCCTCCTCGTCGACCCGTCCATCCGGTTCTACCAGGCCAGCTCCAGCGAGATGTTCGGCAAGGTGGTCGAGGCGCCCCAGACCGAGCGGACCCCGTTCTACCCCCGTAGCCCGTACGGGGTGGCCAAGGTCTACGGCCATTGGATCACCGTCAACTACCGGGAGAGCTACGCGATGCACGCCAGCTCGGGGATCCTGTTCAACCACGAAAGTCCCCGGCGAGGCCTCGAGTTCCTTCCCCGCAAGGTGAGCTTCTCGGTGGCCGCCATCAAGCTCGGCCTGCAGCAGCGTCTGGCCCTCGGCAACCTCGAGGCTCAGCGTGACTGGGGTTTCGCCCAGGACTACGTCCGCGCCATGTGGCTGATGCTCCAGCAGGACGAGCCCGGCGACTACGTGGTGGCGACCGGCGAGACCCATTCGGTGCGGGAGTTCTGCCAGATCGCGTTCGAGCACGCCGGCCTCGACTGGGAGGCCCACGTCGACGTGGACGACCGCTTCTTCAGACCCGCCGAGGTCGACCTGCTGATAGGCGACGCGTCCAAGGCCCGATCGACACTCGGCTGGAAGCCCGAGGTCAGCTTCGACGAGTTGGTGCGCATGCTGGTCGACGCCGACCTCGCCGCCCTCAGCCGCTGACCGAGGACCACCAAGTAGCTAAAACTACAAAGGCGAGCGTTGCTACGTCGACAAGGCTGTCGCCGGCTCGGACGGTTAACCTGCACCTTCGTTCCTCGGGGAGTCGACGTAGCAACGCTCGCCTTGGTAAAGGCCCGGGAGCCACGGCGCTAGGAAGTCGATCAGCCCGGCGGCGGCGGCGGCGTAGGGTGCGGGACCTTCGCCGGCGGTGCCAGAGGCCAAGACGCCCACTCGCGCCAGGTGGCAAGGAGGGAGTTCGGCGCGTACGAGGGCTGCCGCGGCGACTGAGGGGGCCAGGTATCTTGCACAGCGACTCATTACCTCTTTGACCAACAGCGCGCCGGGTGGTGCCACCACCTCTAAAGCTGCCGCGGCAGCGGCCTGTCCTGGAGCGACGGGAGCCTTGTCTCCCCCCTCCCCCGCCGGCGCACCGTGAAAGTGCCCGCCTGGCGCGCCAAACGCCCCGGGGTACTGGGACCGCAAGGCGTCAGCCAGTTCGCCGCCGGCTTCGTAGGCGGCTACCAGGGAGACCTCCCGGGCCACCACTATCACCGGCGCCGACATGGCGGACACGCGTCTCAAAACGAGCAGCCCGGCGAGGGAACCGCCGTCGGCACCCAGGGTCACCACTATCGCGTCGTATCCTCCCCGCGCCGCATCTATGGCCTCCACGGCACCGAGTGAGTGGGGCGCGTACCCGCCGGCGCCAGGGTCCCCGCCGTACCCGCCGGCGCCAGGGCCCCCGCCGTCAATCTCGCCGCCGGCGTAGAAGTCGACCTCTGCCCGCTCCCGGAGGGCGCCGGCCAGGGCGACGTCCTCGGTGATCCAACGGGGTGAGCCGGCCACGAACGCCACCGCCGGCCGCCGCCGCCACCGTCCCGGCATACCCGCCGGCACCGGCGCCAAGGCGAGCAGCGACCCGCGCGCCGACCCCGCCGACCCCGCCGGCCCCGCCGACCCCGAGCCTGGCGCCGACCCCGAGCCTGGCGCCGACCAGGCCTGCGAACCCGCCAGCACCGAGCGGGGCCGGGCGGCCAGGCTGCGGTACAACGCCGCCGCCCGGTCGGCCACGGCCTCCCATGTCGGCCTGGGCCGCGCCGCCTGCTCCCGCAGGCGGGCGCGGAAACCCGCGTCGGTGAGGCCCCGCTCGATCGCCGCGGCGATGGCGCCGTCGTCGTAGGGGTCGAAGCGCGCCTCCGGCTCGACCAGTTCGACCAGCGAGGAGTTGTCGGCCGCTATCACCCGGGCGCCGCACGCCTGAGCTTCGACCACGGGCAACCCGTATCCTTCGTACAGCGACGGGAACACCATGAGATCGGTGGCCTGGTACAGCAGGATCAGCGCCTCGTCGCTCACCACCCCGGGAAGCAGCACCCGGCCGGCGATGCCCAGGCGGTCGGCCATGACCTCGTAGTGATGGCGCTGGAGCGGCTCCATGCGACACACCACGACGAGCTGCCACCCGCACTGCACGGCCGGAGGCAGCCGGGACCACGCCTCGAAGAGCCGGTCGAGGTTCTTGCGAGGCTCGACCGCGCCGTTGTACACGACGAAGCGCGCTTCGAGCCCGGCGACCAAACGGCTGGCCGCCGCCCCGGCGTCGTCGCGCGCCGCTCTGAAGTCGTCACCGGCCGCCCCTGCGTCCGCCCCCCTCCCCCTGTCAAACCCTTCCACCGGAAGCCGGAAGCGGTCGTCACAACCGGCGCCGATGACGGTTACCCGCGAGGGGCCCATCCCGAGGCGCTCGACGACGTCGGCCGTCCCCGACCGCGACAGGGTGAAGACGTGGTCGGCGGCCCGGATCAGTTCCCGGCGCGCCCGCCAACGCCGTCGGAGGCCCGGGTCGGCGAGGTAGTCGTCCGGGAAGACCTCGGGGATGAGATCGTGGACGGTCACCACCAGAGCCATCCCCGTGACAGACGCCGGCCTCGGCCAAGCGATCCGCAGAGGGACGCCGAGCTCGAACGGGGAGATGAGGTGGAGCACGCCGCCGGCCTGCCCGCACCAGTCGTCCACCGCGACGGTGCGCCCACTGGCCACCAGCGCCTCTATGCCCCCGAGCGCCGGGAGGCGGGGGTTGAACAACAGCGCGCCGACCAACTCGGGGTGGCGGCGCACGACAGCCCGGGTGAAATCGAGGGTGTGGCGGGCGACTCCCCGCTCCCGGTAGGCGCCGGACTGGGCGGGGCTCAGATCGATGGCGACCGGGCCGCCGTTCATGGCCCGGACGCTAGTGGCCCCTCCGGGAAGCTCTGCAGGAACGCCGGCAACTCCGCCGCGAGGTCAGCCCCGGTGGCCGGCTATGCCCAGGGCGAAGCCGCCGTAGCCGGGCACGACCTCGGGGATGTCACCGAAGAACGGCGCGTCGCCGAAGGGGTAGACCGTCCCCCCGGCGCTCACCAGCAGGTAGCCACCGCCGTCGGCCGTGGGGGCCAGCCCGGTGATGGTGTCGCGTACGCCGGTGCCGGGAAGCGACCCCAGGAAACGGGCGTCACCGAAGTTGAACACCCCGCCGTCCCGGGCGACGAGCGTGTAGCCCCGCCCGTCGGCGGTGGGCACGACCCCCACGACGGGCTGGTTGAGGCGCTCCGACCCGGTCGAGCCGAAGAAAACGGCGTCACCGAAAGTGAATATCCCACCGTCGCTCGCCACCAGCCAGTAGCCGCGACCGTCCGGCGTGGGGGCCATACCCACGACGGGCTGGTTGAGGCGCTCCGACCCGGTCGAGCCGAAGAAGCGGGCGTCGCCGAAGGTGAAGACCCCACCGTCGCTGGCCACCTCCCAGTACCCCCGCCCCGCCGTTGCCGCCATGCCGACGACGGGCCGGTTGAGGACGTGGCCGCCCTCGGAGCCCAAGAAGGCGGCGTCGCCAAAGGTGAAGATCCCACCGTCGCTCGCGACCTCCCAATACCCCTTCTGGTCCGGCGTCGGGGCCAAGCCGACGACGGGCTGGTTGAGGTGGTGACCGCCTTCCGAACCGAAGAACGGTGCGGCGCCGAAGCTGAACACGCTGCCGTCGCGGGCGGCTATCCAGTACCCGTTGTCGCCGCCGCGGGGACCTGTCAAGGGCTGGGCCACCGCGAACCAGTCGGATCTGAGGCCGAGGGCCCCGGCGAAGCGGTCCCCGCTCACCGTCACCGACCCGGCCGTGCCCGACACCACGAGGGCCTCGACCCGGCCGCCGAGATCCCCCAACCCGTTGCGGACGGTGACCGTCACCGCAGACAGTGTCCCCACCTGGGGATAAGCGGACTGCACGGCGGCCACTGCCACGTTGGCCGTCCAGGTGTGGTTGGGATTGGAGGAAGTGGCGTCCCCGAGGTCGGCGACGGCGGGGAAACGCCCACCTGCGCTGTAGCCACCCGTGGAGGAGGAGTACTCGGTCAGCGCGACCGAGCCGAGGGGCCCGCAGGCGCCGGCGGAGCAACGAAGCACCTGGCCGGCGGTGGAAGAGGCGGCGAGGTCGGAGTACCGGGCGTAGCCGCCGAGGGGTCGCAGGTCTGCGTCGCCTGCGTAGACCTGGCAGGACTGGGTGTCGCAGATGGCGCCCCCGCCGGCCACCGACGCCAGGGCGTAGCTGCGGGCCGCCACGGCCTGGGCTTGGAGGGCAGCCTCGCCTCCGGTCGCTCCCCACGATGCGGGCGATTCGCTCGGCACGACGCCGGCCACGTACTCGTCCAGGGGCAGGGTGTCAACCGTGGTGGTCCCGGCGACGGTGAAGCTGCCCTGGTACGCCCGGGACCCGAGGGAGCACACCTCGATCACCGACGCCGCGGTGTTGTTGGGGGCCGGCGGGTCGAGGGTCACCGACCCGGCGATCGTGCCCGGGAACGGGTTCGACGGCGGTGCCGTGCACCCCGTCTGGGAGTACAAGGTGTAGGTGCCGTTGCCGTTGTTGTGGACGCGGACGGCCGGCGCCTTGTATGTCGTACCGCGCACGTACACCTGCCCTCCGGGCACGGCGAAGGTGATGTCTCTGGCACCGTCGAGCTCGTCGAGGCGTACCGAGATGTTCTGAGCCGGAACCGCCGCCGGGGTGGTCCCCCCGTAGTAGTGACCCAGGATCTGCTGGTAGGTCCAGCCGAAGGTGGTGGCATAGCCATATGCGCCGTACTGGCCCATGCCCCGGCCGTGGCCGAAACCGTGGCCGACGAGGGCAATCGAGGATAGAGGGTAGGCGGCTGCCGGTGAGGCTGCCACGGTTGTAGCGGCCAAGCCGGCGCCGGCCAGCACGACCGATACGAGGCTGATCAGCGTGCGGCTTGACCTCAACTGCCCATGCCCACGATGGGCGCAGGTACCGGCGATGCCGCGGCAGAGCCGTGGAAGGCGGCGTCGCCGAAGTTGAAGATCCCACCGTCGGAAGCCGCCAGCCAGTACCCACCACCGTCGGAGGTGGCGGCCATGCCGACGATGGGCCGGTTGAGGTGCTCCCAGCCGGTCGAGCCGTGGTAGCCGGCGTCGCCGAAGGTGAAGATCCCGCCGTCGGAAGCCACCAGCCAGTACCCACGACCATCGGGCGTCGCCGCCATGCCCACCACCGGCCTGTTCAACGGATGGCCGCCCTCGGAACCGTAGAACCCGGCGTCGCCGAAGGCGAACACCCCGCCGTCTGACGCGTCCATCCGGTAGCCGACGCCTCGTGGCTGCACGGCGATACCCACCACGGGCCGGTTGAGTTGCAGGCCGGCCAGCGAACCGAAGTTTGCCGCGGACCCGAAGCTGTAGACGCTTCCGTCGGCGCCGGCCAGGTCGTAGCCGTCGACCAGCGGGGACGCCGGCGTGGTGACGGCGCTGGCCACCGCGGCGCCGACGTCGAGGAAGCCGCCGGCGATGGGATCACCGGGGATCGGAGCCGCGCTCTGGCGGAGGATGCCGGCGACCTGGGCGCCCGACAGCGACGGGTTCGCAGCCAGCACCAAGGCGGCGGCCGCGGCCACCGTCGGCGAGGACATGGAGGTCCCCGAGGCGAGGGCGTAGTTGCCGTCGTTCCAGGTGGACAGCACGTCCAGGCCGGGGGCGGCGATGTTGGCGGCGGCCCCGCGCTCGGAGAAGTAGGTCACCGCCCCGCTGTTGTCGGTGGCCGCGACCGACAGCACGCCGGGGTAGGCGGCGGGGAACTCGGGGATGGTGCCACTCCCGGCTTGGCCGTCGTTGCCCGCCGCCGCCACCACCACCACGCCGTGCGACAGGGCGAAGTCGATGGCGTTGGTCATGTCGGGGTCAGTCGGAAGACACTCGACCACAGGACCGCCGGCTCCTTCCTGGCACACGCCACCCGACAGCGACAGGTTGATCACCCGGTTGCCCGCCAAGGTGGCGTCGATGATTCCCGTGTCGACGTCGGCGTCGCTGCCGTTGCCCTGGTCGTCGAGGACCTTGTACACAGTCACCTGGGTGTTCCACCCCAGCCCGGCGATGCCCGCGCCGTTGTTGGTGTTCGCGGCGATGATCCCGCTCACGTGGGTGCCGTGGCCCACCATGTCGTTGTTGGCGGCCGTCCCCGGAGTACAGGTGTCGGGGGCGCTGTCGTTCTGGCAGAGCGTGGGACCCATGATCACCTTGCCGGCCAGGTCCGGGTTCGAGGCCTCGACGCCTGTGTCGAGCACCGCCACCTTGATGCTGGCGCTCCCCTTGGTGATTCCCCATGCCCGTGGGGCGTGGACCGCCGCCAGGTTGGCCTGGTCGAACGTGCCGGCGAGCGCTTGGGACTGGTCGTCCTCCACGGCGACCGGGAACGGCGAGGCGCAACCGGCGTAGCACGGGTCGTTGGGCGTGACCGCAGTGGCGTGCACCCGGCCCGACACGGTCGCGTAGGACACCTTGCCGCTGGCCTGGAGGTGGGCGATGAACGAGGCCGCCTGGCCGGCCCTGACTTTGTAGATGTAGCGGCCTCCCGGGGCCAGCTTGGGCGCTGACGGCGCGCCGGCGAGAACCGACGCCGCCGCCCTCAGCTGCGAGGACGCCAGCTTGACCACCACCGTCTCCAAGGCGCCCACCGGCGACGGGCGCACGGCCAACGCCGGCCCGGCGGCGAGCACGCCCCCCGCCAGGGCCACCGCGCCCGCTATTCCAACGACTGCCTTGTCCCGCTTGCGCACCGTCGAATCGTCCCTCTCTCGCTGCCGGGGCCCAGGCTCCCCCGCCCGGGGCCGCTCGACCCCGCCAGAGCTCCAGTGTGCCCGCTCGGGCGGCGATGCGGGTGGCAGCCCGCGTCCTGCGCCGCCGGTGCCTATCCTGGCACGGCTATGGCCGGATACCGAACGAGGCTGCGAGAGGCGCGTGACCGGATGTTCGCCCCGTCGGTCCAGGAGACCGTGTCGGGAACGGCGGCGGAGGTCAGCCGCCGTCTGCTGCCCGAACTGGCCGAGCTGCGCCGCATCATCGGCGACCAAGGTGACGCAGCCGACGAGGTGGCCGAGGCCCTCGGACGTACCCTCACCCGCTTGTCCGCCGAGGTGACGGACCTGGCTGCCGAGGTGGTACGCCTGCGCGAGCGGCTCGACCGGTCCGACTCCGTACCCTGATCTCGGTGCACGCCAAGGTCCCCGGAGGAGGCACCCGGTGACCGTCATGCCCCGGGGCGTCACCATCGACCTGCGGGCGGCCCAGCGGCCGGGTTACCGCGACCGCGGGATCGGGCGCTATTCGGTCGATCTGGCCCGTGCCCTCGTCGCCGGCCACCCGGACCTGATCGATACGATCCGGGTCGACCCGGACCTGCCGCCCGCCGGCGGGATCGGCGATTTGGCGACTAGCGGTCTGCTCACCACCGAGACCGTGACGAGCAGGTCGCGTACCTACCACGTGATGGCGCCGTTCGACCTCGACGCCCGCTTCGGCGAGCTGTGGCCGCCCGCGGCGTCTGCGAGCGGAGCGCGCCTGGTCGTCACCGTCTACGACCTCATCCCGGAGGTAATGCCCGAGACCTACCTCACGGACCCGGGGTACCGGCGCCGCTACCGGGCGCGGCGCGAGTTGGTGCGCGCCGCCGACGCTGTAGTCACCTTGTCGGCCTCGGGTGCCGTCGACGTCGTCGAGCGCCTGGGGGTCCCCCCTTCGCGCGTGCACGTCGTCGGAGCCGCCTCCGGAAGCGCTTTCGGTCCGCCCTCGTCGCGCGCCGATGCGGCGGCGGAGGCGCGCCACGCCATAGCCGGTCTCGGTGCCCGCTGGATCGTCTACAACGGCGCCGTCGAGCCCCGCAAGAACATGGAGAGGCTGGTGGAGGCCTACGCCCGCCTGCCCGACCAGGTGCGGGAGGCATGGCAGCTCGTGCTCGTGTGCGCGCTGGCGCCCCTCGAGCGCAACCACTTCCAGGTGCGGGCGCGCCAGCTCGGCATCGAGGGTCGCCTCGTCCTCACCGGCTTCCTGCCCGACCAGCAGCTGGCCCGGCTCTACCAGGGCGCCGACCTGGTGGCGTTCCCGTCGCTGTACGAGGGCTTCGGACTGCCGGTGGCCGAGGCCCTGGCGTGTGGCGCGGCGGTGGTGGCATCAGGGAACTCGGCGCTGGCCGAGCTGGTGGCGCCCGAGGCCACCTTCGACCCGCGCGACACGGCGGCGATCACCGCCGCGCTGGCACGGGCCCTCAGCGACAGCGCCTACCGGACCCGGCTGGAGGCGTGGGCCGGTCGGCGCCGCCCGGGTTGGGCGGAAGTCGCCGACCGGGTGGCCGCCGTGCACCGGCGACTCCTCGACCACTCGCCCGCCGGGCGGGCCGGCTGGCGGCGTAGGCCGCTGGTTGCCATGGTGACACCCTGGCCCCCCCAGCGCACGGGGGTGGCCGACTACAGCGCCCGGCTGGTCGCCGCCCTCGACGGCCGTGTGGACGTCGACGTCTTCGTGGACGGCGACGTTTTCGTGGACGGCGACGAGCCGCGCCCGGCCGGTGCCCGAGGCCACCCGCCGCGCCCGGCCATCGATCTGCCGGAGGGATCGCTCGTCCAGGCGCCGGCGGTCATCCCGATCGTCGCCTCGGTGAGGGGGGGCTACGACGCGGTAGTCGTCGCCCTCGGCAACAGTGAATTTCACGCCGGGGCCCTGCGCCTGCTGCGTACCACCGACCTGGGACCCGTCGTCGCCGCCCACGACGTGCGTATGACCGGGTTGTACCGCCACGCAGAGAGCCGGGGGGCCGTCCCGGAGGGTTTCGTCGCCGCCCTGGAGGCCATGTACCCCGGGATCGACCCCGAAATCCTCGTGGACGGATGGGTCCCCCCCGAGGTGGCCGAGCGCCACGGGCTCCTCATGGCTCGTGAGGTCATCTCGCGCTCAGGGCGGTTCCTAGCCACGTCCGCTTACGCTGCCGCCGTCGCCCGGCTCGACGCGGACGTGGGCGACGCCGGCAGGGTCGGCGTGTGGGCCTACGCCTACCCGCGTGTTGTACCCCGGGTACCCGAAGACGAGGACGACCACCTGGTCGTCAGTTTCGGCCTGGTCGACCCGGCCAAGCTCCCTGAGCTGACCATCGCCGCCCTGGCCCGCCTCGCACCGGGGCGGCCCCGGACCCGCCTGGTGTTCGTAGGCCCGGTGGCGACCGGTGTGCGGTCCGGTTTGGAGTCCCTCGCCGCCGACCTCGGGATCACCGACCGGGTGGCGTTCGTGGGCCACACAGGCGAGGCCGCCTACCGCGGGTGGCTGCGGCGGGCCGCGGTGGCCGTGCAGCTGCGCGCCCGCTCCAATGGCGAGACGTCGGGCGCCATCGCCGACTGCCTGACCTACGGCGTCGCCACCGTCGTGACAGACATCGGGCCCCAGCGCGAGCTACCCGACTCAGTCATCAAGGTGCCGGATCGTGTGGGCCCGGCGACGCTGGCCGCCACGGTCGCCGGGCTGCTCGACGACCCGGCCCACCGGCACCGCCTCGGCGCCGACGCCCAGGCGTGGGTGGGCGCCCGCGGCTTCGACAAGGCCGCCGACACCCTCGTCGGGCTGCTGGCGGCTGAGCCCCGGTGACCACTTCGGTAATCGTGTTGTCCCACCGCCCGGGGGAGTGGCTGGTGCGCTGCCTCGAGTCGTTGACCACCCAGGCCGATGAGGTGGTCCTCGTCGACAACGCCTCTCCCAACGGCGAGGCCTCAACCATCGGAGCGAAGGCCGGAGTCATGGTGATCCGCTCGCCCACAAACAGGGGTTTCGCCGGCGGGGTCAACCTGGGTCTGAGCCACGCGACCGGGGACGTCGTCGCCCTCCTCAACGACGACGCCGTGGCCGGCGCTGGTTGGCTGCGCTCGGCCTCCGAGCTCCTCGAAGACCCGGCCGTGGCCGCCGTCACCCCCAAGGTCCGCCTGGACGGATGGTGGCGCGAGGTCGTCCTCGACGACCCCGCCTGGTTCGCACCGGGCGATGCCAGGCCCCTCGGGCGCCAGGTGTGTTCGGTCACCGTCGACGGCACCGACGTGCTCGGCGCGCTGGGCGGCGCGGGAATCCACCAGTTGGAGCACCAGCCCGACGACGATTCCAGGCGGTGGCGCTGGACCGCCGGCGCCCGACCGTTCTACGTGCCGTTGAAGGGCCCGGATGGCGACGGCCAGATCCTGGTCGACGGAACCGAGCCGCCACCGGGCCCGCGATGCCGGCTCATCAACAACGCTGGTTCTTTTCTCCGCCTCGACGGGTACCTCGGCGACCATGGGCTCGAGGCTCCCGACGACGGCCGCTTCGACGACCCCGCCGAGCGCTTCTCTGCCAGCGGGACCGCCCTCGTCGCCCGCGCCGCCACCTTCGCCCGACTCGGCGGACTGGCCGAGCCCTACTTTGCCTACTACGAGGACAGCGACTGGAGTTGGAGGGCGCGCCTGGCCGGGCTGCGCCTCGTGTACGACCCTCGCACGTCGGTCGAGCATCGGCGATCGGCCACCAGTGGCGGCGTCAGCGACCCCTGGGTCCACCGCCTCGGCGAGCGCAACCGGCTCCTGACCGTCGTACGGAACGCCCCTGGACCCGTCGCCGCCCGGCTCGTCGGCCGCCGGCTACGGGAGGGCCCGGACCAGGGAATCCGCCGGGCCGTGCTCGCCCGGCTGCCGTGGGCGCTCGCCACCCGCGCCGCGCTCTCCCGGCGCTGGGAACTTCGCCCCGCGCAGGTGTGGGAGCGGTGGGCCGGCGCCGGCGTCACCTGGGACGACGGCCCATGCCGCACCGGGTCGTGATCCTCGATGACGTGGCGATGCCCGGTGACGTCATTGCCGGCGCCGGCGGCCCCCACGAGCAGACGGAGCCTCGCCCCTTCTCCAACGTGGTAAGTGGAATGTACCGTTTCGCGTGCCGGTCCCTCAGCCGTGTACGAAATAGCATGGTGGCCGCGCGAAATCGTTCACGAAAATCGGCGGCTCGCGCGAAACCGTACATTTTGGGGTATCGATCCCGGCCGATCGGCAGCGTGTACCGCTGGGGTACGTCCAGCCGGCCCGGGGCCGAGCCGCCGAGGCAAGGACTGGTAGCGTCCGCCGGTGTCCCCCCTCGACGATCTGCTTGACCGTATCCGCCAGCGGGTGCAGCTTCGTCAATCCGCTACCGGTGGCCAGGGGGTAGCTGGCGGCCAGACGGTCCCGACCGCAGAGGAAGTGACAGCTGCGATCGGGCGGCTGGGCGAGGCGGGCCGCTTCGATGCCCGTCCAGCCGCCACCTCGTCGCGCTCGCGGGTGGGCGGCGTCGCCCACCGGCTGGCGGCCGTGGCAACGGCCCGGCAGATAGCGCACGTGCTCGCCCAGGTACAAGCGTTCGCCGACTCCTGCCGTGAGGCCCTCGAACTGCTCGCCGCCCGCGCCGAGGGGGCCGGCGCGCACGTGCACCCTTTGCTCGCCGCCCAGGTGGACGCCGCCATCGACCGCCTCGCCGACGCCGAACCCTACGGGCCCGCGGCATTCGGCGATCTCCAGGCCCGGGTGGCGGCCATCGAGGCGATAGTCCTCGAAGGCTCGCGCTTGCCCTCCGACGCGCCGATGCGGCCCTGGTGGACCACAGATGCCTGGGCGGACCACTGCGACGGGCCACGCCGCGAGGCAGTGGCGCTGAGGTCCAACCTGCTCGGCCACCTGGCTGCCCCCGTGCTCGACGTGGCCTGCGGGAGGGGTGACCTCCTGGAGGCCCTGCGCGACGCACGCATTCCGGCATCGGGTGCGGAGACCGACCCCCGTCTGCTGGCTCGAGCGACGGCGGCCGGCTTGCTCGCCGTACGTCAAAGCCCGCTCATGGCAGTTGGCCGGGCGACCGACGGCGAGCTCGGATCGGTAGCCGCCCTCGGGGTCATCGAAACGATGGGCAGTCAGGGCGCCGCCGACCTCGTCGGTCTGTCCGCCGACAAGCTGCGACCTGGTGGCCGCCTGCTCGTCGAGAGCGTCGACGGGGACGGCGCCAGGGTCTGGGCAGACCCGGGCACCCGCCGGCCCCAGGACCCGGAGTGGATGGCGTGGCTGTGCCGCCAAGCGGGATTCAGCGAGGTCGCAGTGTTGCGGGCCTCGGAGTCACCTGCCGGCGCTCGCCCGGGTTCGTACCTCGTGGCCGCCGCCGGTCTCGGCCTCGACGCCCCCCGGGCCGAGCGGCCGCCTGAGCGGAATGCCGGGCCCGAGCCGCCCCCCGGTTGAGGAACGAGCCCGGTGCGTATGCTCTTCGTAGTCCAGCGCTACGGCATCGAGGTGGCCGGAGGAGCGGAACAACACTGCCGCCAGTTCGCCACCCGCCTGGCGGCGAGGGGCCACGAGGTCCACGTGCTAACCAGTCGGGCCCGAAGCGCCGCCGACTGGGCCGATTCCTACCCACCCGCCCAGACCGAGCTCGACGGGGTCACCGTGCACCGCATAGGCGTGGCCCGGGCCAAGGACGAGGCCGCCTTCGACGACCTCACCGTCCGCCAGATCTGGGGTCGACCCCCCCCGGCCCTCGCCGTCCAGGAACGGTGGCTGCGCGAGCAGGGCCCCGACCTCGACGGCCTGGTGGCGTGGTTGGAACAGGAGGCGGGGGGGTTCGATGTCGTCGTGTTCTTCACCTACCTGTTCACCACCTGTTGGGCCGGTCTGCCGGCGGTCGCCGGCCGCGTCCCCACCGTCCTGCATGCCACCGCCCACGACGAGCCCTACTTCTGGCTGCCGGTGTTTGACACCGTGCTGCGGTTGCCGTCGGTATACGCGTGGTCGACCGAGGAGGAGCGCGCCCTGCTCGCCCGGCGCGGCGCCGGCCGGCGGCCGGGGACGGTGGTCGGCGTCGGCGTCGTGGCGGCCGGCGCTGGGGCCGGCGCCGTGGCGGCCGGCGCTGGGGCGGCCGGCGCTGGGGCGGCCGGCGCTGGGTCCGGGGCGCGCTTTAGGGCTGGCGTAGCCGGGCTCGGAGAGCGCCCATACCTCCTCTACGTGGGGCGGGTCACGGCGGGAAAGGGGGCCCCCGAACTGGTGGACATGTTCACCGCCTACAAGGCACGCCGGGGCGGACGGCTGGCCCTGGTGCTTGTAGGGGAGGCCGAGCGAGGACTGGTCGGCCCGGGTCCCGATCGGGGAGGTGATGTCATCGCCACCGGCTTCGTGGACGACGTCACCCGGTCCGACGCCATGGCCGGGGCGCTGGCGTTGGTGGTGCCCTCCCACTTCGAGTCATTCTCCATGGTGCTCTGCGAAGCATGGGCTCAGGGGTGCCCAGCCATAGTCCAGGGTGCTTCGGACGTGCTCGCCGGCCAGGCGCTGCGCTCCGGTGCGGGGATCCCGTACCGCGGTCGTTCGGAGTGGGAGGCGGCGGTGGACCTGCTGATCGACGAGCCCGCCCTGGGAGCCCGACTCGGCGACGCCGGCCGGCGCTACGTGGCAAAACGGTACCGCTGGGACACGGTGTTGGATCGCTACGAGCGCCTCTTGGGCCTGGCCATGCACGTCCACGCCGGCCGATGACTCCTCTAGGTCGGCTAGGGAGTTCCGTTTACAGGTGGTGTCGCTGCGGGTGGGCTTCGGGTCTTCCGTGTGTCTCGGGACCCATGACTAGTTGGGGTTTGCCGCCACGTGCACGCTCGTGCGCGCCAGGCGCTGCGACCTGCACGGTCAACGTCGCTATAGCGCAACCGGCGTGCACAACGCACGGGACGGCGCGCATTTCGGTTCACAAGACGGGAAGAGGTTGCCTTGTCGCGGCAGTAAAGCCCTCGGCGGCTGCCGATCAGCGCAAGGCGCGGCGAGCGGAGCGGACCGCCAAGGCGATCCAGCTCCTGACGCTGGGCGCAAAAGGCCCGAGCACGGCGCGGGCGGCGACGCTGATGACCTGGCGGGGACGCTCGCGCAGGGACACCTCGGTCGGCCCGAACAGGGTGATACCGGGGGGCGGTTCGGCGTCGAGGCGGCCCGCGGCCGAGCGGGCGAGGTCCGCCCGGCGCCGGAGGAGAACCGCGGGCGGATCTTCCGCCACCGGCGCCGGCACCCGCCCTACTCCCGGCCCGGCGCCCCCCGCTCCCGCTACGCCCGAGCCGCCGTCCTCCCACCCGGCGCCCCCCGCTCCCGCTACGACCGGCCCGGCGCCCCCCAGGCCGCCACCCGTTGCTGCTGGCGCCGGACGAACGAGCCCGGCCGGCGTGTCGAGCGACCGGGCCACCGCTTCCGGGTCGCGATCGGGTGACACCAAGATCTCGTCTATGTAGGGCCAGAGGAGCTTAAGCACCTGTGGAGCCACCCCGAGGTCGCCGGTGACCACCAGGGTCACAATGTCGAAGCGCTCCAACGCGGCCGCCAGGCCCTCGGCAGTACGGCGCTGTCGGCTTACCCCGGTCTGCCGGCCCGCCCCAACGTGCCGGCCGGCCCCGCCCCGCCGGCCGACCCCGCCCCGCCGGCCGACCCCGCCCCGCCGGCTAACCATGCCAGCGGTCCGAGGGATCCCGCCGCAGCGACCGGGCCCCCGAAGCGCGCCGAGGTCAGAAACCCCTGGAAAAGGCTGGCCCGCCTCGGCGCAGAGTACGAGATGGCGTGCGCCGGTCTCGGCCCGCAAGCCGTCGAGTTTGGCGCCGGCGCCGGGCCCGGCGACGTGCATCGTCCGGTGGGCTGCACCGTGGCGGGGGGACACGACCACGACATCCGACCCGGCGGCGTACGCACGGCGCACGGCGTCGAGCGTGGCGTCGACTGCCGGCCCGACCACCGGGGGGTAGCTCCCCACCACGAGCACGGGCGGATCCGACACCCTGGCCACACCACCCCCACCCGAGCCGGACACACCACCCCCACCCGAGCCGGACACACCACCCCCACCCGAGCCGGACACACCACCCCCACCCGAGCCGGACACACCACCC
>DASZKW010000090.1:0-13406 GCA_035552775.1 Acidimicrobiales bacterium
CCGCCGTCGGGCCCAACGCCCCCACACCGCCGGCATCGCTACGACAGCGGCGCCGATCACGGCGGTGCCGACGTGCAAGGCGAGCGGATTGCCGGTGTCGGGGTAGCACGAGGCGGTGAAAGCCGCCAGAACATCCAGGACCAACCCGCCGGCGGTGACTGCCAGCGCCAGCACGACGACGCCCCACACGTGGAAGATCACCCGCGAGCCTGTCGACCTGGAGGGCGGCTGCCACCACTGCCACCCGGGGGGCGGAGCGGGCCAGTCCGGTGGCGGGTACCAGTCGGGGGGCGGCAGCCAGCCGGGGGGCGGCGCTGGCCACGTCGGCGGGGGAACCCAGCGGAGAGACCTTCGCCCCCTCGTCACAGGTACTATCTTGACCCAGCCACACAAGCCCGCGCCCCCCCGGGCGAGCAGGCGCAGACCGGCTCCGCGGTTGACTCGGCCCCTACATCCGCTCCGGCGCTTCTATGCCGAGCAGGCCTAGCCCGCAGCCGAGGACCCGCGCGGTCACGTCGCACAACGCCAAACGGCTGGCCCGCACGTGTGGGTCGTCGGCCCGCAGCACGGGGCACGACTCGTAGAAACTGGTGAACGTGCCCGCCAGGTCGAACAGGTACGAGCACAGCTTGTGGGGGCTGAAAGTTTCGGTGGCCGCTGCCACCGCGCCGGAGAACCCGAGCAGCGCCACGGCCAGAACCCGTTCGGGGGCTTGAGCCAGCAGGATCGGGGTCCTTTCCCCTACCCCTTCCCCGGCGCGGCGGAAGATGGAGCGGATCCTGGCGTGGGCGTACTGCAGGTAGGGCGCGGTGTTGCCGTCGAACGCCAGCATCCTGTCCCAGTCGAACACGTAGTCACGGGTGCGGTCGGTGGACAGGTCCGCGTACTTGAGGGCCCCCACGCCCACCATGCGGGCCACCTCGGCGGCGGCGTCGGTGCTGAGCCCGGGGTTCTTGTCGGCCACCGCGGCGGCCGCCCGCTCGACCGCCTCGTCGACCAGAGCGGCCAGCTTCACGCTGGTACCGGACCGGGCCCTGAACATCTTGCGGTCCGCTCCGAGCATGAGGCCGAACGCCACGTGCACGGCCTCGGCCGGAGGCTCCAGCCATCCCGCCATCCTGGCCACCGCGAAGCACATCTCGAAGTGCTGGGATTGCGGCGCGCCCACCACGTACAGGGCCAGGTCACACCCCATGCGCCCGAAGCGGTCCAACAGGCCGGCCAGGTCGGTGGCCGCGTAGCCGTAGCCCCCGTCGGACTTCTCCACTATCAACGGCAGCGGCTGGCCCTCCCTGTTGGTGAAGCCGGGGGGGAACACGCAGCGGGCCCCGTCGCTTTGGACCAGCAGGCCCTCGGCGTCGAGGTCCGCCACCACCGTCGCCAGCAGGTCGTTGTAGGCGCTCTCACCGCGGACGTCGTCCCGGGTGAGCAGGACGCCGAGGCGTCCGAAGACCGCGTACATGTAGTCGACGCTCCCGTCGACCAGGACCTTCCAAAGTCGCAGAGTCTCGGGGTCGCCCGATTGCAGGGCCACGACCCGGCGGCGGCTGCGTTCGGCGAAGTCGGGGTCGCTGTCGAACTGGCGCCGGGCGTCCTGGTAGAACTCGCCCAGCTCGCCCACCGACAGGCTGGCCGCGCCCGGCCCCTCGCCGAGGTCGACGAGGTGCTCGATGAGCATGCCGAACGGCGTTCCCCAGTCCCCGATGTGGTTCTCGCGCACCACTTTGTCGCCGGTGAAACCGAGCAGCCGGGCCAGGGCGTCGCCGATGATCGTGGAACGCAGGTTGCCGGCGTGCATCTCCTTGGCCACGTTGGGCGAGCCGTAGTCGATCACCACCGTGCGCCCGGTCGGGGAGGTCTCGACGCCGAGGCGGGGATCGCCGGCCTGCTCGGACACGAGTCCGGCCAGCCATCCCTCGTCGATGGTCACGTTGATAAAGCCCGGTCCCGCCACCTCGAGCCTCTTCGCCCATCCGGTGGTATCCACGCCGGCCACAATCTGCTCTGCGACAACCCGGGGGTTGCCGAGGTTCAGGCGCTTGGCCAGAGCCAGAGCCCCGTTGGCCTGGAAATCAGCCCGCTCGGACGGCCGTACCACCGGGTCGGCACCGGGCTCGATGGCGTCGAAGCCGGGTTGCAGCCGAGATGCCACGAGCGAGACGAGCGGAGCCACTCCCCCATGGTGGCGGCAAAACCGCCGCCAGGGCGAACCGGTTGTCATGGGCGGCCGGCGGATAGCTTGCCGGCCATGGCCGACGGCGAAACACCTGCGCTGCGCTACCAGGACGTGGACCTCGACCGTGTCGGGCTCTCGGTTCTGGGCGGCGTCGACTGGGTGGTCGGCCGCCGCGAACGCTGGGTGGTGCTCGGGCCCAACGGGTCGGGCAAGACGACCTTGCTCCAACTGGCGTCGGGATACCTCCACCCCACTCGCGGGACCGTCGACGTGCTCGGCCGGCGCCTCGGGCGGGTGGACGTCCGCCGGCTACGCCAGGACATCGGCCTGGTGAGCGCGTCGGTCGCCAAGCTGTTGGTCCCCTCGCTCCCCGCCCGCGACGTGGTGGTATCGGCCCGCCACGGAGCCCTCGAGCCGTGGTGGCACACCTACAGTGCCGACGACCGGGCCCGGGCCCGGGAGCTGCTCGCTGCCGCTGGTCTCGCCGGGATCGCCGAGCGCCCCTTCGGGGTGCTCTCCGAGGGCGAACGCCAGCAGGTGCTCCTGGCCCGTACCCTCATGGCCGAACCGAAGCTGCTCCTCCTCGACGAACCGTGCGCCGGCCTCGACGTCGGCGGCCGGGAACGCCTGGTCACCCGGCTCGGCGCGCTGGCCGACGACTCCGAGCAACCGCCGACCGTCTTGGTGACGCACCACGTCGAGGAGATCCCGCCGTCGTTCACCCACGTCCTGCTCCTCGCCGGCGGCCGGGTGGTCACGTCCGGGCCGCTCCCCGGCGCCCTCACCGCCGGCGCCCTGTCCGCCTGTTTCGGCTTGGACCTGGAGCTACGCAGTGACCGCGGGCGCTGGACGTGCCGGGCGACGGAGACCAAGGCCAAACGCGCCACGGCTCGTGCGTCACGGGCCGAGCAATGAAACGACGCCGGTCAGGAAGAAGCGAGCACGCTCTGGAGGCGCCGGTTGATGTCGGGGACCTGGTAAAGGTTGCGCTCAATCGTCTCGGTCAACCAGCGCTCCACCTCGGAGCGCGTCGAACTGTCCGGGAGCGTCCCCCACAGGTCGAGCAGGCGGTCCTGCACGTGCGACGCAGAGATCGAACCCTGCTCGCCGAGCTCGGCTCGCCACTGGGCTACGAATGCTTCTACGGCCTCGGTGTCGGGTTCCCCGGTACCGGGCTCTTGCGTGTCTGGTTCCTGGGTGTCTGTCACAAGGTCTCCAGAGTACGCCCTCCGCGCGACAATCCCGCGCCACATCCGGCTCGCCGCGTGTCCCGCAGCCAACGGCCCCACTGGCCCCGAGCGCGGGACGGGTTTCAGGGGGCGAAACGTGCGGGGCGCTTCTCGAGCCAGGCCGTGGTCGCCTCGACCTGGTTGGGCGAACCGATGAGGCCGCCCATCATCTCGGACTCGGCTACGAACTGGTCGGCCGCGCTGCGGGCGAGCGACGCGCCGAGCAGGGCCTTCGCCGCCCGTATGGCGTCAGGGCTCTTGGCGGCCAACTCGGCCGCCAGAGCGAGCGCGTCGGCGCGCGGCTCGTCGCTGACCCGTGTGGCCAGGCCCAGACGAAGTGCCTCTGGGCCGCCCACCATGCGCCCGGTCCAGGTGAGCTCCTTGGCCACGTCGACGCCGACCAGCCGGGGCAGCACCCAGGTACCTGTCATGTCGGGGATCAAACCCCACCGGACCTCCAGCACCGACAGGCGGGCGTCGCTCGCCACGAACCGGAGATCGGCCCCGAGGGCGATCTGCAGGCCGCCCCCCACGGCGACGCCGTGAACGGCGGCGATGACGGGCACGCCGATCTCCTGCCAGATCCAGGCGGCTCGCTGGACACGGTTGGCAATACGCCCCTCTCCCCTCCCTCCGAGCAGCGCACCGGCAACACCGGCGCCCTCGGACCCCGACCCGACGCCGGCCACAGCGGCGAACGAGGCCACGTCCAGCCCTGCGCAAAACGCCCTCCCCTCGCCGGACAGGACCACGGCCCGCACCGAGCGGTCGGCGCCCAAGGCGTCGCCCACGTCGTCTATGGCGTCGAACATGGCCGCGTCGAGGGCGTTCAACTTGTCGGGCCGGTTGAAGCGGACATCGGCCACGCCGTCGTGGATGCTACAAGTGACACGCTCCGGCATCCGCTGCACGCTAGGCGAAGCAAACATGGCACCATGGGAAACCGGAGGTACTACATGAGCTCGCACGACGAAGTTGCAGACGGTGCGGCCGCGTCCGGTTCCCTCTCGGACCAGGTTCGCCAGGAACGCCTGGGCGCCCTCAACGAGCTGATCGACATGATCCGCCCCGCTGTGCAGGCCGACGGCGGCGACCTGGTCCTGGTCAGTGCCGACGTGGAGAGCGGCGTCGTCGAGGTGCAGTTGCAGGGCTCCTGCAGTTCGTGCGCGATCAGCGCCACGACCCTGCAGGCAGGCGTCAGCCGGATCCTCTCCGAGCGCCTCGACTGGGTCACGCAGGTGGTCGGCGGGGTGGACGAGGAGATGGACTTCGAGACCAGTTCCGCCATGGGCCGCGGCAGCTACACACCGGGATACTGAGCCGCCGAACGTCCCGCTTGTGACAAATATCACAGGCGAGGGGCTTCTTAACGAAGCCTAATAATCACTATGCTCTGGCGCTGAGCAACCGACAAGGTGCCCGGGTGACCGTCCCAGAGACCGCCGGCAGGGCACCGTAAGCCCACCCTCCGCCTCTCTTCTCTTTCCGGCGGAGGCTCGCGTGCTGTCGCCCCCTCGAGCCGCCCTTTGCGTTGAGGCGCGCGCCGGCACGCCGATCCGAAAGAGGGGATCGTCTCACTTGACGCCTTCCAGTTGTTCCCGCACGCCCGCACACCGGATGACTAACGCACCCGCGCACCGGATGACCCGCAGCCCGGCGCACCGGATCACCAAGACGCCCGCACACCGCATCACCCGCTCACCGGCGCAGCGGATCACCCGCACACCAGCACACCGCATAACCGGTGCCTCCGCTCGCCAGGTGGTGCTACCGCCGGCTGCGTTCCGCCGGCGCAAACCGGGCAAGCTTTCCCGGCGCCTGGTCGCCGCCACCCTCCCGCTGGCCGCCGCCGGCGGCCTCAGCCTGGGAGCGGGCACCCTCGCCGTGGCCGTCGCCCCGGCTGCTTACGCCGAGGGTTTCGCCACATCAGCCCACGCCGATGGTTTCGCCGCATCAGCCGGCAAGGTCAGCGCCCCCGCGCCCGGCGACGTGGCCGCCCTCGGTGATGCGGCCTCGCTCGGCGCACCCGGTCCCGCCGGCAACGGGGCCACCGTCGGCATCGCCCGGACCGCCACGGGCCGCGGCTACTGGGTAGTTGCCGCCGACGGAGGTGTATTCAGCTACGGCGACGCCACCTTCCACGGATCCATGGGAGACCGGCACCTCAACCAGCCCGTCGTCGGCATCGCCGCCACCCCAGACGGCGGCGGGTACTGGCTGGTGGCGGCGGACGGCGGGATCTTCACCTTCGGCGACGCAGGTTTCTACGGCTCCGCCGGTTCGGAGGCGCTCAACCAGCCCATCGTCGGCATCGCCGCCACCCGCACCGGGCACGGTTACTGGCTGGTCGCCAAGGACGGCGGGATCTTCACCTTCGGCGACGCCCGCTTCTACGGGTCCATGGGAGGACGGCACCTCAACCAGCCCGTCGTCGGCATCGCCGCCACCCACACCGGGCACGGTTACTGGCTGGCGGCGGCGGACGGCGGGATCTTCACCTTCGGCGACGCCGCCTTCCAGGGCTCGATGCCGGGGCACGGCATCGCCACCGACACCGTGGCCGCCATCGCCGGCGCGCCGAACGGTCAGGGCTACTGGCTGGCCGAGCAGGACGGCAACATCTACTCGTTCGGCGCCGCCTACTACTCGGGGTCGGTGACCCCCGAGCCGTCGGGGACCGCCGTAGTCGGCCTGGCATCCACACCCGACGGCGGGGGATACTGGGAAGTGACAGGACCCGCGCCAGCCGGCCAGGTCCGCGAAACCTCGGTGTCGCCCGGTACGCCGCTCGGAGACTTCGTCGTCACGTGCTACGACCTGGGGGGCGTCACCGCATCCGGCGCGCCGGTCGGGCCCGGCGTGGTCGCCGTCGATCCCTCGGTCATCCCCCTCGGTAGCCACATCTACATCGACGGCATCGGTCTTCGCGTCGCCCTCGACACCGGCGGGGCCATCCGCGGCGCCCGCCTCGACGTCTGGGAGCCGACAGGCGCCCAGTGCGCAGCGTGGGGCGTGCAGACACGGGCGGTGACGCTCGAACCCTGACGACCCGATAGCTACGCGCCACCGAAGACCGCGAGGCGATCACCCGCCGGCACGTACAGGCGCCCTGTCGCGGCCGCAAGGGAGGGGAAAGAACCCACCACCGCGATGGAGGACCGCTCGCGGGGGGCTCCCGTCGTCTCGTCGTAGCCGACCAACGCTCCGTTCCTGTCGACAGCCCAGACCCGGCCGCCGGCGATGATGGGCGGTCCGGGCCGGATCCCGGCCGCCCGCCACGCCACCTTCAGGCCGGGCCGGACGCCAGCGCGGCCGGGGCTGATGCGAATGGCGGACAGCCCGTCGAAGCAAGAGACCACCACCAGGTCACCGTCGACGGCGTCACCCCCGAAAGCGCCCCCGCACACCGGGATCGAGGCCAGCTGGCCGCCCACCCCTCCCAGGTGGGCAGCTGACAGCAGGTAGCCGACGCCCTCCTTGCCCACCTGGAACACCAGGCCGCCCGGGAGCAACGCCGGCGACGTGGACCCGAGATCTCTGTCGGTTGACGACAGGGCCGCGAAATCCGTTGGGGTGAAGGTGCCCTCGACCGCCAGGGCCGGCGAGAGGCGCACGACGCTGTCGGAGTCGTCCACCGCGTCGACCGGCGTGCCGTTGCCGGTGGCGACGTAGACGCTCCCGTCGGAGCCGACCACCGGTCCGGGGGGAGCCCAGATGCCCCCCTCGCGCTCGGTAGGCGTCTCGTATGTGGACACCGGGCCCGTTGCCGACACGGGGAACCCGGCGACGTAGCCGTGGTAGTCCGAGCAGTCCCCGAACAGCCCCCCGTATGCCACGTACACCCTCGAGTTGGCCAACGCCAGAGCGGCCCGCTGCTGCTCGGCGCGGGGGTCGGCGCCCGCGGGGTCGGCCGGGCGCTGCCCGGTGACAGCACCGCTGGCGATGTCGATCGACCACAGCGTGTGATGGGCGGGCGCGCTGAAGGTCAGGACCCACACTGTGGATGTGGAGGGATCGGCGACGGGCGTGCCGGTGATGCCGGACGGGCTCACGTCGCCGCATGGCAGTGAGCCACCACTCACGGGGGTGCCCAGGTGGCGCGTCCAGCGGAGCGCTCCCGTGTCGTCGTCGAACGCATAGACGGTGTCGTTCTCGGTGGCCACGATCACGGTGCGACCCACCACCAGCGGCTGGGCGTAGACATCGCCGTCGAGCGCCGGCGTGGTCCACTCCTGGCGCAGCGCACCCGCCGGCGGGGCCGTGGGGTCGACACCGCTTCGCGCCGCGTCGCGGTCGTAGGCCGACCACGATGCCCCGCCGGCGGGCGCCGCGGTGGTCGGCGCCCGTTGTGTGGAGGGCGCGGTCGTCGTCGCGCCTGTCGCCGTCGCCGTCGACGCCGGCGGCAGGGTCACGGTGCTGGCGGTACCCGTCGCCTCCGTCGCTTTGGCGGGCGCCGCGCTGCGCGCATGCGACGAGCCGCAGGCGGCCAGGGCAGCGGCGCAGAGCGTCGCCGCCGCCAGCACCGCCACTCCGCGCCGCCCAGTGCCACGATTCACCGTCGCCTCGCCTCCGAGTTTTCGGCCTCCTCTGCCAGGGCCAGCCAGCGTTCCTCGACGACGGCAAGCTCGGCCTGCACGGCGCCCAGCTCCGCCCCCACCCGTTCCAGCTCCCGATGGTCGGTGATCCCTTCCATGTCGGTCATCAGCTGGTCTCGCCGCCTGGCGAGACGGCTGATGTCGCGGTCGGTCTGGCGCAGCATGTGGCCGAGGGTGCTTGCCGAGCGCGTCGCCGGCGCCGCCCGGTCGCCGCTCGTGCGCTCGGAGACCCGGCGGGCGATGCTGGTCGCCACTGGCGCCCGCCGGGCCGCGCCTGAGCCGGCGACTTCACGCTCCGCCCGCCGGATCCAGGCCTCGACCCCGCCCGCCACCGGCGCCAGGTGACCCCCGATGAGAGCCACCACCCGTTCCACGGTGCGCTCGAGGAAGGTGCGGTCGTGGCTCACCACCACCACCGCGCCCGGCCAGTCCTCCAGGAAATCCTCCAATGCCCGCAAGGTGTCGAGGTCGAGGTCGTTGGTGGGCTCGTCGAGCAGCAGGACGTTTGGGCGGGCGGCCAGCACGACCAGCAGTTGGAGGCGGCGACGTTCGCCGCCCGACAGCGTCGACACCGTGGCCCACTGGAGCTCCCCCGTGAACCAGAACCGATCCATCAGGCGCACGTCGGAGGGGTCGCCAGGAACCCGCGTGGGGCCGGCAACCAGGTCGCGCACCCGGGCCGAGGGATCGAGCGTTACCCCCAGTTGGTCGTAGTAGCCCACCGCGACCGTGATCCCCCGCTCGACCACACCGCCGGTCGGGTCACGCCGCCCGGCGAGGATATCGAGGAGAGTGGATTTCCCCGTCCCATTGGCGCCGACCAGGCCGAGTCGGTCTCTCGGGTCGAGCGCCAGGTCCACGCCTGCGAGCACCTGCGTGCCTTCGCCACCGCCCAGGTAGCTGTAAGCCACGTCCCGGCACTCGATGACCCGCTCTCCGAGGCGCCGGGCGCCGAAGCCCAGGTCGAGGGGGCCAGCGCGGGCCGGGGCATCGGGGCGTCCCTCGATGAGCGCCGTCGCCGCGTCGATGCGAGCCTGGGGCTTACGGCCGCGGGCCTTGGCACCCCGTCGCAGCCACGCCAGCTCCCGCCGAGCCAGGTTGCGGCGGGTGGCGTCGGCGGCCGCGGCGCGTCCCTCGCGCTCGGCGCGCGCCGTGAGGTAGGAGGCGTAGCCGCCCTCGTGGATGTGGGCGCTCCCCCGGTCCAGCTCCAGGATGCGAGTGGTCACGGCGTCGAGGAGGCGGCGGTCGTGGGTGACGAGGACGAGGCCGCCCCGGTGGACCACCAGGCGGCCCTCGAGCCAGGCGACCGTCGCAATGTCGAGCTGGTTGGTGGGTTCGTCGAGGACCAGCAGGTCGCACGGCGCGCCGAGCACGCGGGCCAGCGCCACCCGCTTGGCCTGGCCGCCGGACAGCGACGACACGTCCTCGCCCACGCACGCGCCCATTCCCAGCCGTTCCAGGACCGCCGCCGCCTCCCACCCCCCGCCGACGACGTCTGCCACCGTGCCCGGGGGCAGGACGGCCTGCTGGTCGAGGAACGCCACCCGGGCTCCCCGGCCTCGCCGTGCCGTTCCCGTCTCGGGTTGCTCCACCCCGGCGAGGAGGCGGAGCAGGGTGGACTTGCCGGTGCCGTTGATGCCCACCACGCCCACGCGGTCGCCGTCGGCGACGGTCAACGACAGATCCTCGAACAGCGGCCGGCCCGGCCGCGCCGCCGATACTCCTTCGAGGTCCACGAGCACCGCCACAGGGTGAACGAGGCTACCGGCGATGCCCGCGACGCAGTTTAGGGTCCGGCGCCGAACTACTTTCACTCTCGCGGGGACGTTTGGCCCGGTCAGCGGCGGGGCCACTGTCCAAGTAGTTCGGCGCCGGACCCTTAGGCTCGTCGACGTGGTCCCGGCCCCGCCTTACGACGCCGTGGTCGTCGTGTCCTTCGGTGGCCCCGAGGGTCCCGACGACGTGATGCCGTTCCTGGAGAATGTGCTGCGGGGCCGGTCGGTGCCCCGGGCGCGCGTCGAGGAGGTCGCCGAGCACTACCGCATCTTCGGTGGGGTCTCTCCCATCAACGGCATCAACCGGGCGCTGGTGTCCGCCCTCACCGCCGAGCTTGTCGGGGCCGGTCACGACCTGCCCGTGTATTGGGGCAACCGCAACTGGCGGCCGTACCTCGCCGACGAGGTCAGGCGGATGCGCGACGACGGGGTCCGGCGGGCGCTGGCCTTCGTGACATCCGCGTACGGGTCCTACAGCAGCTGCCGCCAGTACCTCGACGACATCGACGCCGCCCGGGCGGCGACCGGCGACGGGGCGCCAGCGATCGACAAGCTCCGGTTGTTCTACAACCATCCCCGCTTCTTCGAGGTGTGGGTCGAGTCGCTCGACCGGGCGCTGACCTCGGCGGGGGGGGAGCCGGCAGTGCTCTTCAGCGCCCACAGCATCCCGGTGGCCATGGCGTCCACGTGCGGCTACGAGGCCCAGCTGACCGAGACGGCGCGCCTGGTCGCCTCCGGGGCGGGGCTGGCCGGCGAGGGCCTGGCCGGCTGGCAGATGGTGTGGCAGAGCGGCTCCGGCCCTCCGGGCCAGCCGTGGCTCGAACCGGATCTGACGACGGCTATCGAGTCGCTCCCGGAAGGGACCGAGGCGGTGGTCGTGGCGCCGATCGGCTTCGTGTCGGATCACATGGAAGTGGTCTACGACATCGACCACCAGGCCGCGGCGGTCGCCGCACGGCGGGGACTGCGACTCGTGCGAGCGGCCACGCCGGGGACCGATCCCCGCTTCGTCACAATGATCCGCGAGCTGATCGAGGAGCGACTCGATCCCGCGTCGCCCCGCCCGTCCCCGGGATCGCTCGCTACACCCCCCGTCTGCACGCCCGGTTGTTGCCCGCGACCGGTCCGGCCCGCTGAGAAGAAGGCCGCTTCGGGGCAAGTGTTCGGCGCCGAACTACTTGGACAGTAGCCCCGCCGCTGACCAGGCCAAACGTCCCCGCAAGAGTGAAAGTGGTTGGGGTGCCGTGAAGGAGCGTGGCACCAACCGACAAGTAGGGGCTATGAATGCTCGCCGTGCGGCGCCCCAGTGGGGCTGCTGAGGGCCAGCCTGCGCCCGCTCAACCGGGGCGCGTTTGCGGTGTTCGTACTACTTGGCCTGCGACGAGGAACGGTGCAGGATCCTGAACGACCGGCTGTCCCACTGGTCCTTCGGGGCCGGTCGAGGCTCCGAGGTTCACCCTGCTTGTGGGACTCGGCGTCGGCGGTGGAGCACTGACCGAGTTACCAAGGCAAGCGTTGCTACGTCGACTCCCCGAGGAACGAAGGTCCAGGTAAACTGTCCGAGCCGGCGAGAGCATTGTCGACGTAGCAACGCTCGCCTTTGTAGGCCCCGGCAAGACGCAGTCGGTCGACGGCCTCAATCTTGAGATGGCGAAGGACGGGTCCGCCGTCGGCTCGGAGCGCCGCCTTCTTGGCGTTGAAGGCTCTTGCCCATAACCCGGCTGCCCCGGTCACTTGACGTTGATCGTCGTCCCAGGGGGCACCTCGGGCTTCTTCGTAGGCTGCGATGAAGGCGCCGGTCTCCTCCAGGGTTGCCGCCTCGCCAGGGGCTCCGGTGGCGGGGAAGACGGCGGCAGCGGCACCGACTAAGGGTCGACTCAACAGTAAGTTCTGTGTTCGAGGCGCACCTCTGGAGTCATCGGTGATCAGGAGCAGTCTCCGGTGTGATCGTCGATCGTGACGATTCCTTGTAGGGCAAAGGATTCCCTGACCCTGGGCGGAGTAGGCCCGGTTGACACGACCGCCTCCCATTGGGAGCCGATGAGGTCCTGGTTGACCCGCTGGCGCAGCAGCGGCCCGGCGTGAGGGTAGGCGCCAGGTCTTTGGCCGGGCCGAGCCGGTAGAGGCGTCGGCTGGGCAGGTCGCGGATGCGGACGGGCCGGGCCGAGCTCGCCCAAGGCGGCGGCTGGTCGGTTTTGATATCCGGGATGGGCTTCGGCCCAGGCGAGGACGTCCTGGCGTCGCAACAGCGGACGTCCGGTGTCAGTCCGTCCGACGTAGGGAAGCGCCCGGTCGCGCGGGGCTGCCGCTGCACCTGTTCTGGTCCCACATCCTTTCTTACGGAGGGGTCAGATCGAGGTGCATTGTCCGGTGAGCGACGGTCAGGTCGATGTTGGCAATGGTCGTGGTCGCCTGTCCGCTGGCGAAGTCGTGAACTTCGAAAATCACTTCGCGCTGCGGTCCGGCAAGGTCGACGAGCAGGTACAGACCGGCGCCGCCGAGGCGGTAGTCATCGAGTTTGCGGGTCCGATCAACCATCCGCGTCGACGGGGAACCGACCTCTACGACCAGCAGGGGCGGTGGGTCCAGGTGGAGATCACCGGCTCGGGTCCAGCCCGGGGCGACCACCGCCAGGTCAGGCACGTTGACATAGCCGCTACCGCCTGGTGCTTTCCAGGCCAGGCCATTGGAGCGGACACATCCTCCCGGTAGTCCGAGTTGCCGTACGGCTTGGTCGTGGAGGACCGCCACTGCCGTCTCGTGGTCATCGGTGGCGGGTGACACGATCAGGCTGCCCCATGGGTCGAGTTCGAGATGGGCGATCCCGAGCTCGTCACGGAGCCGGTCGAGGTCTCCTTCGCTGTAACCAGCTGTCACCGCGAACGCCATCGACCCCAGCGTACTAGTGACCCGACCCAGCGCCGAAGCCGAAGTGGTCACACCGCCGTCGTACGGTACGGCCTGTGGCGGTGCGCCAGACCGACTACGACGAGCTGCTGGGGATCGACCCGGCTGCGTGTCAACGGTCATCGGGCGACGAGGTGCGCTCGGCCTATCGACGCCTGATCCGTGTCGGGCATCCCGATGTCGGTGGCACCGACGGCTTTGCCCGGCTGCTGCAAGAGGCCTACGAGACTCTCGCCGACTCGCGCCAGCGAGCCCCCTACGACGCGGCGCGCAGCGGCGCGGTCCGGGAGCAGACCCACCGCGGGGAGCCGGGGTCCACTTGGCCACCACCCGCCTCCCGCCGGCCTCGTCGGCGACGGTCCCGTCTCAGTGTCGGCAAGGTGGTCCGGCTGTTGTTCATGGTGTGGATGCTCGCAGTGACCGCCGGCGATCTCGTCTCGTCGTCCTACCGGCGGCTGGGATTGTTCCTCACCGGGCTGCGGGCCATCGGATTGCTGCGCCGCTGGCGGCGACAGCGCCGGATGCGGCGTCTTTACGGTCGGCAAGGAGGCTTCCTATTGGGGGAGTTGGTGGAGAAAAAGTGCCCCTGAGCAGGGACGGTAAGGATCCGGTAAGCCCGGGCGCGACGGTGGCGCTCAGTGGATGGACGAGCGCAAGTGGGAGCAAGGAGGTGGGCGATGGAGCTGACGAGTGGAGTCGAGCGCCGGGTAACTTCGGGGCGTTC
>DASZKW010000091.1:0-10979 GCA_035552775.1 Acidimicrobiales bacterium
TTCACGCGACCGCGACTTCCGCCGCTATGACGGCATCGAGGCGCGCGACCCTTTTGCCTGAAGGGCGGTGTCCAGGGCCGCCAGGTCGGACGTCAATCTACAAAGCACACTCGTAGGCTTACCTTGCCCTAGGTTCCCGCACATCATCGTGCACGAGGTCGGCCACTACATCGAGGACAACCTTCCCCGGGGGTGCATGGCTCGACATCGAGTTGCTCCTACGGGCCCGCCACGACGAGGGGGGCGGGGGTGCCCTCGTCGCCGGCCCGGGCGGCGCCCGCCAGCGAGGTAGCTACCCGGCCACCGGCGACTACACGTCCCGGGCGTACACGACGGGCACCGAGGTGACGTCGATGACCCTCGAGAACCTCTCCCAGGCGGGCAACATCGACAACCTCATCGACCAAGACCCCCAACAGGTCGCGGTGGTCATCCGGTCGTTGCGACCCGGCGCCTGCGCGGCCCACCAGCCCCTGCGGGCGTTCGACAAGCTCCTCCCGTGACCGGGGCGGCCGACGACCGGGGGCGGAGCGAGGTGCCCGCGCCGGCCATGGAGCGCTGGCGGCTGGAGGCGTACAACCAGACGCTCGCCCAGTGCGGGGACGGCCCTCGGGGCTGGGCCCTCGCCGCGGGGGACCCCGCCGCCGCGTTGATCCCCTTCCCCGCCCTGCGCCTTCGGGAGGGAATGACCCTGCGTGCCTACATCTACCGCAACGGTGGCAACGCCCACTCCCGCGTCCTTGCCGCCCCGGCAGAGCTGACACTGCCGGCGCCGCCAGATCCCGACGTCGAGCCGCCGACCCCCGACGGCGCCCGAGGTGATCCGATGGAGGCGGTCACCGGCGACGGCAGCGCCCAGTCCTACGCCCAGGCGTCGATCCTGCAGCGCGAACTGGCCGACTTTTGCGCACGTGGCCACGGCACCAGCGGGCGGCTGCACCACGTGCTCGGCGACGAGATCTGGGCGGACCCCCCGCTCACCGACGTCTCGCCCTCTCAACGACTTCCCTCTGGCATACCCCAAATGTGGTCGTGGAACGCTCAGCTGCCCCGCAGCTTCGTCCCGGCCGTGATCGAGTCACCCGCCGGTGTGCTGGTGACCTTCTTCACCTACACCGCGCTCGATGTCGAGCAGATCGTCGCGGACCTGATCATGACCGGGAAGAGCCGCCTCCCGAGGTGCTCGATCTCCCCCCACCACACCTCTGCGCGACGCGGTCCGCTCACACGGTACCGACAGGTTTTACTTTCCCCTGCCGATCCGGAAACACCGCCCGCCGGTGGTCAACGATCACCTCGAGAGGCGCGCCTTCCGGCCGTTCACCGGGCCATGTTGCCCAGGGCGTCTCCAGCAGACGGCCGACCTCGAGGGCCGCGCCGCGCAATTCGGTGTCGTAGCGGGCGGCGATGGCGGGCTTGAGGGCCTTGTAAGTGTCCTCAAAGATCTGCCAGGCGGGCGCGCCGCGCCTTCGCCCTGAACCTGACCGGTAGCGGCCGCCGCCGGCGGTGGCGTCATCCTCACCACAGACGTCGACGACATACGAAAGCTGGCGAGCCGGGCCTCCGGTGTCCGAATCCGAATCGAATCCGACCCGTGCGCGTCTGAAACGACGACGCGCAAGGCGCCGATCAACACCGTCGAGTCGCCCAGTTCGGGCACCGCTCGAAGGTTCGGCGGCGAGCTAGAGCTGCTCGACCTGGGCGCCGGCCACGCAGTGGCGGGTGTCCAGCACGTAGCGGGCGTTGGCGACCACGACGTCCCAGTCGAAGACGTCGTGGTTGGTGAGCACCACCACCGCGTCGGCGGCACCCACCTCCTCGGCGGTCAACTCGACCCACACGATCCTCGGGTCCAGCCGGTCGTCGTCCACGTAGGGATCGACAGCGTGCACGTCGGCGCCCAGCGCCAGCAGGCGGTCCGCTATGACCAGGCTGGGCGACTCCCGGGCGTCGCTCGTGTTCGGCTTGTAGGCCATTCCCAACAGCAGAATGCGCCGGCCGCGCACCGACAGCTCCCTGCAGTTGAGCGCCACCACCAGCCGGCGCACCACGTAGGCGGGCATGTGGTCGTTGACGTCGTTGGCCAGCTCCACGAAACGGAACGTCTCGCCCACCCGCCGCTTCACCTGCCACGACAGGTAGCTCGGGTCCACCGGAAGGCAGTGGCCGCCCACCCCCGGCCCCGGGTTGAACCGCATGAACCCGAAGGGCTTGGTCTGCGCCGCGTCCAAAGCACGCCACACGTCGATACCGAGGTCCCCGGCGAACATGGCCAGCTCGTTGACCAACGCGATGTTGACATGGCGGAAGGTGTTCTCGATCAGCTTCACCAGCTCCGCCACCGGCGGGCTCGCCACCGGCACCGTGCGCTCCACCAGCCCGGCGTAGAAGCCCTCCACCGCCACCAGCGACGCCGCGTCGATCCCCGACACCACCTTGGGGGTGTTGACCAAACTCCACTCCCGGTTACCAGGGTCGACGCGCTCGGGGCTGTAGCCCACATGGAAGTCGGTGCCGGCCACCAGGTGCGAGCCCGCCTCCAAGATGGGTACCAGCAGCTCCTCCGTGGTCCCCGGGTAAGTCGTCGACTCCAGCACCACCGTCGCCCCCGCCCGCACATACCGCGCCAGCGCCGCGCCCGCCTCCTCGATGAAGGTCAAATCCGGGACACCCTCGCGCAGCGGCGTGGGCACCGTGATCACCGCCACGTCGAAACCCTCACAGCGCTCCACCGCCGTGGTCGGCTGGTAACGCCCGCTGTCCAGGGCGGCGGAGACCTCCGCGTCGGCGACGTCCTCCACGAACGACTCCCCGCCCGCCAGGCGCTTGATCCGCCCGTCGTGGTTGTCCAAACCCACCACGTGGTGCCCGACCTCGACCGCCCGCATGGCCAAGGGAAGCCCGACGTAGCCCTGCCCGACGATGACAACCTGTGACACGAAAACTCCTTATGGCTCACTCAGCGGTCAGACCGCCTGACCAATGTTGACAGGTACCGGCCCTCAGGCGCTACGGCGGCGCCGGCGCGAGGCGGGCACCACGGCTGACCCGACCCGACGAGCTGCATTGGCCGGGCACTAGCGTCTGACCAATGGCGGACGGTGCAGGCGGGGATGCCGGCGCGGTGGGTGGCGATGCGAACGTGATCGCGGCCATGGGTCTTGGCTGGCACATGGCCGAGATCCATGATGTGGTGCCCGTGCCGGTGGGACCGGACCAGCCTCCACCTGATGGACCCTTGGGCGGCCTGGGTGACCTGAGCAGCTACAGCCGCCAGCTACTCGGCCTCGACCAGGTCGACTTCGCCCTGGCGACGCTCGAGACGGCCGGGACGTGGCCCGACCCCGTCAAGGTGGTCCTGCCGGACACCGGAGCGGCCCGGGCAGCTCTCCAGGCCATCCACGACGGCACGGCAAGCGGACCCGTTACCCCGGCGGCCTACCGCGACGCGCTGCGGGTCCTTCACGTCGACCTGCTGATCGTGCTCCAAGCTGCCAATCCGGGGTGGGGCAGCGCCTACCGCCTCGGTCGCCGGCTCGCCGACACCGTGCGGGTCATGGGCGACAACGGGTTGTATGCAGCGTTCGCCGACGACCAGATCGGTCACCTCGTCGCCCTGACAGGCGACCTGGCCACCCTGCTGCCACCGCACGCCGGCAAGGCCGTCGCCACGTCCATCGGCTGGTGGCACACCGAGGTCAGTCAAGCCTTCGGCCCCGCGCCAACACCGGACGCACCCCCGGTCGTGGTGGACAGCGACGCTCCGCCCAGGCGGCGCCGCGCACTTCGGGATCACCAGCGTGACCATCGGATGGCCTCCGTTGTAGGTCGGGCACGTCGCCGACCGGTCCAGGTCCCCCATGGCGTCGTCGCGCCCCTCGGCCTGGCGGACCTGGAGAAGGCCCTGCCCCGCCAGGGCGAGGTGTGGCGGTCGGTGCTCAGCGGGGAGAAGGCAGCGACGGACATGCTCCAACCGGACGACTACATCCAAGCCGCCAGGAGCTTCATCGTGCGTGGCGCCCGCCTGGCGCGTCAGGCTCCTCTCACGGCGTGGCTAGCGCTTGTGGGCATCGCCATCGCTGCGTTCGTCGCCCTCCTCGTCATCGGCTTCGTGGTGTCCGGCTCCGCGGCCACAGGCGCGGGCGTGTTCGGCGGTATCGTCGCCGCCATCGTCGCCGGATGGGGAGTCGTCAAGGGAAGAGCGCTGGGCGCCCTCGAGAAGCTGGAGGCGCCATTGTGGGGAGCCGAGCTCGACCGGGCGATCGCCGACGCGGTCACCCTGCCGCCCGTCGGCGGCGACCCGCAGGACCCGTGGACACCATTAGCCATCGCCCACGCCCACAAAGCCGACACCGACCTCCAGACCGCCTACCGCGGCATAGCGCACACCCCGAAGGTGTCCCCTGCCTCCGAGCCCCCGCCACGCCGACCACCAAGGACCCGCCGGCCGCCCGAATAGCTGAAGATTGCCCTCGTGTGGTGTGGGGGTGGCTTCTGACATCGCGACAGATACAATCAAGGCAAGAGGGACGCTCATCGAGGGCGTCGTCTTCGGAGTGACAGGACATGGTTGTTGTCGAGGTCCTCGCCGGGGTGCTTGTCTTCGTCTTGGCTGTGTTCACGACCGTCGCTGCGTTCATCGGTCTGCTGGGCATGTTGGGAGCGATCCGGTTGGTCCGCTGCGATAGGTGCGGCCATCTCGGTACCACCTCGGTATCCATGCCGGTGCGACCGTGCGCCCACTGTCGCCACGGTCGTCTGTTCCACCCGATCGAAGCGGTGCATCATGGCAGTGTGCTGCACTGGCGCCATCACGCTCGTAGCGGCGGCTGAGCTGCCTCCCTGGTCGCTTACCGGGGCGTGCGCCAACCACAGCGTCAACTGCTCGGTGACCTTGCCAAGGGTCCCGGCGGCAGCATTGCTGATGGCTGGCGCCCGGCCCGACCGGGCGCGACGAGTGATCTACTCCTTGGGGTAGGCCCTCCTATCAAATGACGGCTCGTCGCCCGGGAGCCCGCCGTAGTGGGCGGGGTCGCCCGAGGTGACCTGATCGGGTTCGGGTACCGGCCAATCGTCGTCCTGGTGACGCTCGGGCGGCGGGTCCCCCCGCATGACACGGTCCATCGCTCCTTGGAGCTCAGGGCGCAGATCGCTCGCTGTCCCATCAGGTTCTGTACGGGGCTCGGCGATCTCGGGCGGCGGTCCAGCCGGCGGATTCGTGCGGATACCCTCTACCACGTTGGTCACCTCCATGGGCCCCGATAAGGGCCACGTCTCGTGCCCCCAGCTCCCACCCTATGACGAAGTTCTGCTTTATGGCGCTGCACGATACGGTCGGTCCACGATCCTAAAGTTCAGGCGGCGCCGGAACTTGCTGGACCGCCAACTGGGGACGCCTCTCGGCTGCCCTCTCTGTGAGGGAGCCGAGCTACCCGACGCGCTGCGCCTCGTCCGCTCCAGCCGCGAGTGGGACCAGCGCACCATGCCGGCCCGGGCTGCATCCTTCTAGCTGGCCGCCCTTGGCTACGGGCGGACTGGGCGGCCGGGGCGTAGCGTCGCTTTTACCCGTCCCGGGAGGAGCCTGATGCACTTGTCGGCCGGCCGTCAAAGCTGGGACCCCTTCCCCCCGAGAAGGCACTTCGATGACCGCACCGACCGCCGCGATGCCAACCGGGCGGTTGGCGCGTCAGCCGTGGGGTTGGCCGCGACCGGGCTGGTCGAGTTGGCGATCGCTGTCGTAAGTGGGTCGGTGGGTCTGCTCGGCGACGCGCTCCACAACCTGTCGGACGTATCGACGTCGCTGGTCGTCTTCATAGGGTTCCGGGTGTCTCGGCGACCGGCCACCGAACTCTTACGGCTTGGAACGCGCTGAAGACCGCGACCTGCGCCCACTTCGCTTTGACCGCCGCTTACCAAGGCGAGCGGTGCTACTTCGACTGCCCGAGCAGCAAATCCGCAGGTCAACGCCATCAACCGGGCATGAACTTGTCGAAGTAGCACCGCTCGTCTTTGTAGGTTGGCTTAAGTCAGGCCACATTGGAGCGGTGGTGACCCATCGTCTTTCCGGGCGTATTCGAGCCCAAATGACGAAGCGGCCGCTGGGTGGTTTGCCAGGCTCGTCCGTGGGAATGACCATGGAAGCTTTGGTGACATCCCAAGGAGGTAGTGGTGGACGACCGCTTGTCGATGGAAGAGATCGAGGCCGAGAATGCGGTTTCCCTTCCCAACAAGGAGGTGTTGTCGCTCTTGGACGTGAACGCCAACGTCGACTTGGGGTTGGACTTGGCGGCCCCCGTCGACTTGGCTGCCGCAGCCAACTTGAACGTGGCCGCGCCGATCGAAGCCTCCGCCGCCGCCAACCTACTCAGCCCTGACGCCCAGGCAATCGGGATCGCCGACCAACACGGGTCTCTCGACCAGACGATCAGCGGCAGCGCCACCGCGACCGCTCCCCAGCACGCTGGTATCGTCCAGAGCAGCGGGAGCGGAGGTGTGACGGCTACGGGCGGCACCACGACCGGCGCACCGGTCCATGCGACCTCGGCCGGCACCACGAGCGGCTCGACGGGCACCCCGAGCGGCTCGGCGGGCACCCCGACCAGCGGCGCGCTCAGCGGCGCCGCAGACAACGCCGGGACGAGCACGACAGGCGGCATAGATTCGCTCCTGAACGGAGGCAGTCTCCTCGATGCCAACGTGAACCTCGACGCCAACGCCAACCTCACGGCTCCCATCGACGGTGCCGTGGCGGCCAACGCCAACGTCGCCGCTCCGGTTGACGCGGCCGTTGGCGCCAACGTCGCCTCGGCCGGGGCCACCGCCGAGGCCCTGGCGCCGCAGCAGGTGGACATCTCCCAGAACCTCGACAACGTCTCGGCGAACGCCACCGCCATCCAGGACGCCAACGTCTCCCAGCATTAGGAGCCGGTAACCGCAGAGAACCGCGCTGATGGTCGCGACAGCTGACCTTTCCGCCCTGTCGGGCGACGCCCTCACCGAGGCGCCGCTCGCCAGGGCTGACGGTGTGGAGTTGCTGGGCGCCGTCCAGGGAACCGGTTACAAGAGGGGCGCCGCGCTCGTACGCAGAGCGGACGGCCAGATGGTTCAACTGAGCGGCCTGATGTACCGGTTGCTCGAGTGCGCCGACGGGCGGCGCGGCGTGGCCGAACTGGCTCCCGTCCTTTCAGAACAGCTCGGGCGGCGTGTAGACGTAGAGCACGTGGTCCGCTTGGCCGAAAAGCTCGGTGAGACCGGCCTGCTGGCCGGCACCGAGCACATGGCTCCGGCCCGCAGCAACCCCCTGCTGGCCCTTCGGTGGAAGATGCTGGTCACCAACCCGAAGGTGACGAGCCGGCTCACCCGGCCCTTCACCGGCTTGTTCCGACCGTGGTTCATGTGGCCGGTGGTGGGCGCGTTCGCGGCAGTGTTCTGGTTCGTGCTCATCGACAAGGGTGTGGCGTCGGCAACGGCGCAGGCGTTCAACCAGCCTGGCCTGCTGCTTCTCGTATTCCTGCTGACCGTCATTTCGGCTGCTTTCCACGAGTTGGGCCATGCCGCGGCTTGCCGGTACGGAGGGGCCACCCCGGGAGGGATGGGCATGGGCCTCTACCTCGTGTGGCCGGCCTTTTACACGGATGTGACCGACGCCTACCGGTTACGTCGCCGGGCGCGTCTGCGGGTCGATCTGGCCGGCCTCTACTTCAACGCCGTCGTGGCCGTGGCGACCATGGCCGTCTGGCTGGTCTGGCGCATGGACGCCCTCCTGCTCCTCGTGGCTCTCCAGATCCTTCAGATGGTCAAGCAGCTCTCCCCGATCATCCGGGCCGACGGGTATCACATCCTGTCCGACGCGACGGGCGTACCCGATATGTACGCCCACCTCGGACCGACGATCAGGCGCCTCCTGCCCGGTCACCGCCGCGAGCCAGCGGCCCTCGCCGGCTGGGCTCGTGTGCTGGTGACAGCGTGGGTGCTCGTCTTCATCCCCGTGATGCTGAGTCTCATGCTCGGCGCCGTACTGCTATTTCCCCGGCTGGTGACCACGGCATGGGACAGCGGGCGGAACGTCGCCCTCCTCCTACCCGGCCAGACGGCACGGGGCCAGGTGATCGACGTGGTCGCCTCTGTACTAAAGCTGGTCGCCCTGCTGGTCCCCGTGGTAGGCAGCGCGCTCGTCATGCAGCGGGTCTTGCGTACCACGGTAATCAAGGCTCGGAAATGGAGCAGTGGCAGTCCTGGACGGCGGCTCGCCCTGCTGGTTGCCGCCGGTGGTGTCGTCACCGGCCTGGCGTGGGCGTGGTGGCCCGCGGGCCAGTACCAGCCCGTCCGCGCCGGCCAGCCGGGCACTTTGCCCGCTCTCGGTAAGCTCCTGTCATCGCCGGGGTCTGTCGCCCGGCCCGCGCCGCCGTCCGCCGTCTCCATCAGCCCGGGCACGCATCTGGCCGTGGCCATGATCCCCGTCGCCGGGGCGACGAAGAAGGACCCCGCCCTGTTCGTGATAGCGGGAGTGAACGGCAAGCCGGCCACCGCCCTGCTCAGCGACGCCACGCCCGGAATGCCAGGGGCGGGTGGCACCACGGTGAAGTCGCTGCCGGCGTCGGTCTTCCCGTTTGTGCTGCCGTCCGCCCCTGGACCCGGCGGGACCCAGGCTCTCGCTGTCAACACCAAGGACGGCGGTGTTACCTACGACGTGACCTACTCACTCGTCACGGTCACCAGCGGCGCGCCGGTGACCGAAACTAACAGCGCGTATGCGTTGGCCGACTGCAAGGGCTGCACGACGGTCGCTGTCTCGTTCCAGGTTGTGCTCGTCGTCGGCCAGAGCAATGTCGTCACCCCTGTCAACGCTGCCGTCGCACTCAACTACAACTGTCCCGCCTGTACCACCACCGCCATCGCAGACCAGATCGTCGTAACTCTGCGGTCGCAGCCGTCCACGATTCTCGTTGAGGAGTTGGACGCCGCCATGCAGAAGCTTAACTTCCTGCCCGAACTGGGGTCCGGGGGTACGCCGACCGCCATCGCGTCACAAGTGGCGGCGGTACAGCAGCAGATCGACACTGAGTTAAACCAGAGCGGGCTGGTCCCCGATAACACCAGTACGTTCACCGCGGTGACGTCCTCGACGACCACCACGGTGCCACCCACGGCGGGCGGGGCCTCGGGTTCAGGTACCGGCAGCCCGCCGTTGTCCTCATCCGGGCCGTCGCCCTCTGGCGTTTCGAGCCCGTCTGGATCCTCATCCGGGTACCCGTCGCCATACGGGCAGCCGGCGTCGACCACCACGACGACGCCGACCTCGTCGTCGTCCACCGCGGCTAGCGCTGGCGGGACCTCGTCGGGGACGTCGGGCTCGTCCTCCACGACCACGACGTCGATACCGTAGCCCGAAACAGGCGATGCCCGACCCTGCAGGTGGCGGATTGCCGCTTGAAGCCCAGCCCGACTCGTCGGGCAACCCCGCGGACATCAGCGGACACTTCCAGTTCACCACGAACGCCAACGGTCAACCCACGGCCATGGTCGCAAGCGTGAACTGCTAACCGACCCGCATCCATGCCGAGCAGCGAATCCGGCTGCTCGGCATCCAGCGGCGGCATGCTTCATCGCAGGTAGTACCAAGAGACCAACCAACAAGACAGCCCGATCCGCTGCCGCGCCGGTAGCGGCCGACCCATGCAGGGAGAGCGCCGGCGATGTCGGGAATGACTTGACCTTGGAGTGGGCTCCAAGGTTTATGATGGATCCATGGATGGGCTCACGGTTTCCAAGCTCGCCGATCAGGTCGGCACTTCCGCCGACGCTTTGCGCTATTACGAGCGGATCGGGCTGTTGCCCGAGCCCGAGCGCAGCGCCGCCGGGTACCGCCTGTACGGCAACGAGGCGATCGAGCGCGTCCGCTTCATCAAGCGGGCGCAGCGCTTCGGGTTGCGCCTGGACGACATCGGCGGACTGATAGAGGTCCGCGAGCGTGGGATGTGCCCATGCGGGGGCACCCGCCGCCTGCTCGAGACTCGACTGGCCCAGCTCGACGACGAGATGGCCTCCCTGGGCAGCCTGCGTGCGGACATCCGCGCCATGCTCGACGAGCCGGCGGGCGACCCGGCCGCTGAGCAGTCCGGCTGCGGGCCGCTGTGTGGGACCGGCCTGCTCCAGATCCAGCGGCACCGGCCGGTGAGCACCACCGCCTAGCCGTAAACCAAAGATCATCACCGAAACAAGGAAGGGAAAGAAAACCCAATGTCCATGACTGGCACGACCTGCAACTGCGGTACGAACGCCACGAGCGCTTCGACCGGTTCCATAGAGTGGGCGAAATCTGAGCCGTGTACCTGCGGTTGCTGCGGTCCGCCGGCGGCCAAGGAGCAGCAGCTCGCCGATCTTCGGCGTCAACGCGAGGCCGTCGACCGCCGTATCGCCGAGCTCGAGGTCAGCTCCTAAGCGCTCCTCGGCGCCCCATCGGGTCCGGGGACGTAGGCCCCCCGGACCCGATGAGTCGGCGCCCGGGGGGTCAGGGGGATAGGCCCCCCGGGCCCCGAGGCACTCGACCTTGGGCGCCGGCCGGCCAGTTCTTCGCCGCCGCGGCCGGAGTCCCGACTCCGGTCACTCGCCGGTCACGCCGTCGAGCAGCTCGCGTACGGCGTCGGCGTGGCCGGCATGACGGGCTGTCTCGTTGATGAGGTGGAGCAGGACCCAGCGCAGGTCGGCACCCTCCTCTCTCTGGCAGGGGACAGCGAGCGACGGACTGGCCCGCACCACGGCGTCGGTCGCGCCGGCGCGCTGGCGGTAGGCGGCGACGGCGTCCTCGACAGTCAAATCTGGCCCGGGCTCGAACTCCTGCTCACCGAAATGGGGCCGGGGCGGGAAGCCCACGACTTCAGTGAGTATGGAACGGTCGGCTCGTTCCGCATCTTGCGTGGGTTGTCCACCACGATGGGCGGACCGAGCCACATACGGAAGGAGCCGACCGTGTTGATCCA
>DASZKW010000092.1:0-52903 GCA_035552775.1 Acidimicrobiales bacterium
CTCTGCGGTGGTGTGGTCCACCGGGAACGTGTCTGCCTTGTCCAAGTGGTTGAATGCCTGCACCTTTCCCCCCTTGGAGGCCACCAACTCGGGCTGGCCGCCAGCCTGCTCGACGGCGTCCCAGGGCGCCGTCAACTCCACCTGCTCGACTCCCTCGTTGGCGACCATGAACGCCACCTTCGTGCCTGAGAGATCTTGGGCCATGCTCGTCTCCTTCCGTATTCGTATGCCTCACATGTACCCAAGGCGGCGGGGGTACGACACCGGTCCCCCCGCCACCGCCACTTGCCTCTCCCCACGACTACGGTCAGCCCGTGAGCCAAGACGAACGCTCTGCGCCACAGCCCCTCAGCGTGCCCGCGGCGCGTCTGGTGTTCTCCGACCACGACCGCGCCCGGATACTCGAGCTGGTCGACAGGGCCCTGCGGAGCGGGTCGCTCACCCTCGGGGAGACGGGCCAACTGCTGGAGGAGGCCTTCGCCGCCCGGCACCGTGCCCCTAACGCAGTGACCGTGGCGTCGGGGACAGCGGCGTTGGAGATAATCTTGCGCGCAGTCGGCGTGGAGCGCTCCGAGGTGGTGGTCCCCGCCAACACCTTCTTCGCCACCGCGGCCGCCGTGGTCCACGCCGGCGGCACGCCGCGCTTCGCAGATGTCGATCCGGCCACCTTCGCGCTGTCGGCGTCGAGCATCGCCGCCGCCCTCACCCGGTCGGTCGCCGCCGTTGTCCTCGTGCACATCGGCGGCATGATCACCTCGGAAATGGACGAGATCCGGGCGCTGTGCGAACGTCGATCGGTGACCTTGATCGAGGACGCCGCCCACGCCCACGGCTCCAGTTTCGACGGGCACCCCGCCGGCAGCTGGGGCAGGGCGGCGGCGTGGTCGTTCTACCCCACCAAGGTCGTCACCAGCGGCGAGGGGGGGATGATAACCACGGCGGACGACGCGTTGGCGGCCGAGGCCCGCGTGTACCGGGACCAGGGCAAGGCCAGCTTCCTCGGAGGAGGTCACGTGCGCCTCGGCTACGCGTGGCGCATGAGTGAGTTGCACGCCGCGGTAGGCCTGGTGCACCTCGGTCACCTTGACGAGTTCGTCGCCACCCGCCGCCGGATCGCCGCTCACTATGACGCCGCCCTCACGGGTGTGGCCGGTGCCGAGCCCCTGCCCGTGGCGGCGGGATGCGTGAGCAACTACTACAAGTACCCGGTGCGCCTCGGCCCCGGCGTGGACCGAGCGCGGCTCAAGGAGCGCATGGCCCGGGACCACGGCGTTGCCCTCTCGGGGGAGGTGTACGCGACACCCCTGCACAGAGAGCCCGTGTTCGCCCACCTCGCCACCGCCGCGCTCCCAGGCGCCGACGATGTGTGTGGGCGCCACGTTTGCCTGCCCGTGCACTCCGACATGACCGCGGCGGAGGCCGAACATGTCGTCGGGTCTCTGGCCGCCGTCCTGGGCGCAGACGGGGGATGAGGCTCCGACCGGCGCCGGTGGGTTTCGTGGCGGGGGGAATGGCGCTCGGACAGCTCCTTCCCAGCGTGGCCAGCCTTGGCCAGTGGCTACCGGTGCGCCGGGTTGGGCGCTGCGCGTGGAGGGGCGCGGCGCACGGCCCGCCCGGCAGGGTCGCTCTGACGTTCGACGACGGACCATGCCCCGATTCGACCCCTGCTCTCCTCGACCGCCTCGACGAACTCGGCGTGCGCGCCACCTTCTTCCCGAGCGGGGCCGCAGTGGCACGCCACGCCGCCGTGGCCGGCGAAGTGGTCAGCCGGGGTCATCAGGTGGAAACCCACGGCTACCACCACCGTCATCACCTCTGGTCGTCGCCATGGTGGATCGGCGCCGACCTCGACGCCGCTCTGGCGGTCATGGCCGGCGTCGGGGTGTGCCCCCGGTGGCTACGCCCCCCCTACGGCCAGGTCAGCACCGGGACGGTGCTGGCCGCCCGCCGCCGCGGTCTGGGTCTGGCCATGTGGTCGGCGTGGGGCCGGGAGTGGGTCGCCACCGACGCACGTGCGGTGGCCCGACGGGTCGGCGCGGCCCTCAGCCCCGGGGCTGTCGTCCTCCTTCACGACTCCGACGAGTTCTCGCCTCCCGGTTCTGCCCGCCGGGCTCACGACGCAGTGGGCTTTCTCGTCGACGAGCTCGCCCGGCGGGGGATGATCCCCGTCACCCTCGACGAGGTGGTGCAGTGACAGGCCCGGGGCCCCTGCGACGGGCGCTGTTCTTGTCCGGGTCCCTCGGCAAGGGCCACGATGTGGTGGCGGAGGCGTGCGCGGGCGCTCTCGGCGACCTCGGCGTGCAGACGCGCATCCTCGACTCGATGCAGCTTCTCGGACGCGGCCCGGGGGCGGCCGGCGACTGGGTGTTCCGCCGCCTGCTGTCGGTCACCGCCATCTACGACGCCTTCCACTTCTCCCAGCTCCGAGACGATGGTCGGCTGGGGCGCCTGGCCGACCGGGCGGCGGTGGACAAGATGCACAGGGCTTTGGCGGCCGAGGTGGAGCGCTTCGACCCCCAGCTCCTCGTACCGGTGTTCGCCACCGGCGCCGGTGTCGCCGCCCGCCTCAAGGCGGAGCGACCCGACCTGCGCTCGGTGGTGATCATGACCGACTCGTTCGCCCACCGCATGTGGGTGCACGAGCTCACCGACCTGTTCCTCGTCACCTCGGCGGCGGCGGGCGAGTCGGTGCGCCGCTACTGGCCCGAGGCCAGGGTTGACATCATCACGGCTCCCGTTCGCCCGGAGTTCTATACCACCCCGCCGCGGGACGAGGCCCGGCGGTTCCTCGGGGTGGACCGATCGGCGGCGTGCGTCCTGCTCATGTCAGGCGCCTGGGGCCTCGGCCCGCTCGACTGGGTGGCGGAGGCTCTCGCCCGCGACGGGCGGGCGGTGCTGGCCGTGGCGGGGAGCAACCGGCGCTTGGAGCGACGCCTACGCGAGGTCGCCGCCCGCTTTCCGACGGTGAAGGCATTCGGCTATACGGACCGGGTGCCCGAGCTCATGGCCGCCTGTGACGTGGTCGTAACCAGTTCGGGCGACACCTGCCGAGAGGCGAGAACCGTCGGCCGTTCGATCATCCTGCTCGACGTGGTACCCGGGCACGGCCGAGAGAACCTGATGCACGAACTCGAACTGGGTGGAGCCACTGCCGCTTCGCCGACCGCCGAGTCCATCGCCCGGGCCGTGCGTGCCTTCTTGGCCGACCCTGAGCGGTCACGACCGGCCCCCGCGGGGAGGGCCGGTGACGCCGAAGCCGAGTGGATCGCCGCCCTGCGCAGGATCGGCGTCGACGTACGATGACCCGGTCGCGGGCCTGATCAGTAGCGACCGTATGGGTCGCGAGGGGAATCCAGCGGGTCGCGCTCGTGGACGATGGTGCGGTCCCTGGCTACCGGGCCCCGGTGACCGAAACCTCCCCAGCTGTTCCAGAAGAACAACGAGATAACGATCCCGAAAGCACCGACGATCATCAAGATGAGCCCGATCGTGTTGATGTTGATACCGCTGTTGTTGTTGGTCACGTGGACGGCAAAGTCCAAGATCGCGCCTACGGCGACTAGGAAGATGCTTGTGCCGAGTCCCATTGTGGCAGTAACTCCTCCGATGGAAGCGAACGCCCACCGTATCTCGCACAGGTCTTTCCCGTGCGTTGGTAGGGGATGTTCCCTGCCCAACACGCCGGCAAACGTGGACCCCGGCGCCCCGGCGCCGGGGTGGCTCTCTCAGCCGAAACGGGTGGCCAGGTGGCGGTACATGCGCGGCGCCACTCCCCGTAGGCGGGCCGGCAGCGTCATCCAACCCGGGACCACCACGTCGGCCGTCCCGCTGGCCACGCAGCGCACCACGGCGGCGGCGGCGCGCTCCACCGGCATGGGCCGCGGCCAGTGCCGCTCGTACGGGCGGTTACGGCGGTCGAAGAACGAGGTGGCCACCGCGGCGGGGCTGACCAGCGACACCACCACGCCGGTGGTAGCCAGTTCGGCGCGCAAGGCGTCCGCGTAGCCGGCCAGGCCCGCCTTGGTCGCCGAGTAGACGACCTCTCGGGGCACTCCGAACAGGCCGGCGATCGACCCGACGAGCACGACCTGGCCGCCTTGGCGGGCGATCAAGGCGGGCAGGACGGCCCGCACCAGGTGCATGGGGGCGCGCAGGTTCAGGTCGATGAGGGCGTCGATGTCGGTGGGAGCCATGTCGGCGACGGGCCCCGCCCAGCCCGAGCCGGCCGAGTACACCACGGTGTCGAGGCCACCGAGGACCTCCCGGGCGCGCACTGCGAGCTCCTCTGGCGCCCCGGGGGCGAGGAGATCGGCGGGGATGGCAGGGCCGCCGGTGTCAGCGGCGACTGCGGCCAGTGCCGCCCGGTCCCGCCCCGAAACCGCGACGCACGCCCCCCGCCGGGCGAGGGCAGCGGCCGAAGCCGCACCTATCCCGCTCGACCCTCCCGTGACGAGGATCCTTCGCCCCGTGAGGTCTCTGCCGATGTCGGCCTCCGGCGCCGCCAGAACCCGGACCGCCCGTGGCTCCGCGACCTTCACGGTCGCTCAGCTGCCAACCGCGGCGCGCAGCGACTGTCGCAGGGAGCCGGTGGTGGCCAGCACCGCGCTGGGCTCGTAACCGCAGTGAGCCATGCAGTTGGCGCAGCGGGGGTCCTTGCCCCGGCCGTACTTGTCCCAGTCCGTCGTCTCGATGAGCTCCCGGTATGTCGCCGTGTAGCCGTCGGCCATCAGGTAACAGGGTCGCTGCCAGCCCAATACCGAGTAGCTGGGTATGCCCCACGGCGTGCACTCGTAGTCGACCTTGCCCTCCAAGAAGTCGAGGAAAAGGGGGCTGTGGTTCAGCCGCCACTTCTTGCGACGCCCGTCGGCGAAGGCTTCGGCGAAGAGCTTCGTCGACCGGTTGGTGCTCAAGAAGTTGACCTGGTCAGGCGCCTTCTCGTAGGCGTAACCGGGGGAGAGCATCATCTGGTCCACGCCCACCTCGTCGTTCAGGAAATCCAGCACGTCGCGCACCGTCTTGGGAGAATCGGTGTTGAAGAACGTGGTGTTGGTGTTCACCTTGAAGCCCTTCGCCTTAGCCGCCTTGATGGCCGCCACGGCCTTGTCGAAGGTGCCGTCGCGCGACACTGACTCGTCGTGGCGTTCACGCAACCCGTCGATGTGGACCACCCAGCTGAAGCGGGGATGCGGCTTGAACCTGTCGAGTTTGCGCTCCAGCAGCAGGGCGTTGGTGCAGAGGTAGACGAAGCGGCCGCGGTCGAGCAGAGCCTCGGTCATCTTGTCGATGTCGGGGTGCAGTAGCGGCTCACCACCGGCGATCGACACCATGGGCGCCCCGCACTCCTCGATGGCTGCCACCGCCTGCTCGACCGACACCCGTTGACGCAGCACGTCGGTTGGGTGCTGGATCTTGCCGCAGCCGTTGCAGGCCAGGTTGCAGGCGAACAGGGGCTCGAGCTCGACCAGGATCGGAAACTTGTCCCGTCCGGCCAGCTTTTGGCGGGCCAGGTACGCACCGACCTTGATGCTTTGGCGTAGCGGGACACCCATCAGCGGACCTCCATGGGAAGTGGGAAAGCAACTGTCTCTTTGGTCACTTCGTGTTGCTCGACCTCGACCGGCCCGAGCCCGCCGAGGGCGGCGACCACCGACTGCACGAGGCGTTCGGGTGCAGATGCACCGGCGGTGACCCCGACGGTACGTACCCCGGCCAACCAGCCCAGATCGAGTTGTGATTCGTCGTCGAGCAACTCGGCCCGCGCGCCGCCCCGGCGGGCGACCTCCGCCAACCTAGCGGTGTTCGACGAGTTGGCGGACCCCACGACCAGTACAAGATCGCAGCGCCCGGACATGGCGCGCACCGCGTCCTGACGGTTCTGGCTGGCATAGCAGATGTCGTTGGCGTGCGGGCCCACCAGGGCCGGGAACCGGTCGCGCAGGGCGACCACCACCGCCGCCGTCTCGTCGGTGGCGAGCGTGGTCTGGGTGGTGTAAGCCACCTTGGTGGCGTCTGTCGGGCGCAGTGCGGCAACGTCGTCGGGCCCCTCGATCAGGGCGATGTTGGGATCCTCGCCGAGGGTCCCTTCGATCTCGTCGTGGCCGCGGTGGCCGACAAGCACGACCTGGTAGCCACGGTCGCGGAAGCGGCGCACCTCGCTGTGGACCTTGGCCACCAGAGGGCAGGTGGCGTCGATCACCGACAGGTCACGGCCCGCCGCGTCCTCGCGCACCGCCGGCGCCACCCCGTGAGCGGAGAAGATCACGGTCGAGCCTTCGGGGACCTGGTCGAGCTCGTCCACGAACACGGCGCCGCGGGCTTCGAGACCGGCGACCACGTGACGGTTGTGGACTATCTGGCGCCGTACGTAGACGGGGCTGCCAAAGCGGTCGAGGGCGCGCTCGACTGTCTGCACGGCGCGCTCCACACCCGCGCAGAATGAGCGGGGCGCGGCGAGAAGGACCTGGTGGGGCCCGGCGGCGGCCGCCCAAGACACCAGGACGGGTGAGGCGCGCTGCAACGCCCGCAGGGCGCGCGCCCCTCCGGTGAGCGTCGCCGGGGACAGCAACTCGCGCGACGGGGTGTCCACGACGGCCCGTACCACCGCCACCGGGCCGTCCCAGCCGGCGGCGGCGAGCGGTGCCGACTCCAAGTCGACGGCGAGGGCACCGGTGGACGCCAGCCCGGCGCGCGCCGACGCCCCTCGAACCAAGCGCTCGCTGGTGACGATGGCGCCGACAATGGCCCGCAGGCCCGCCCGGCGCAGCGCGGCGGCGAGGAGGGGGGCCGACGCCAGCTCGGCGACGACGCGACCGTCGCCGGCGAGGACCCGATCGGCTACCACGAGGTCACCGGGCGAGGTGCGCGAGTCGAGCGCCCCGGAGACGCCGGCTACCACCACTCCCATCCCCGGGGCGGGGGCGAGCCGGCGCGCCGTGGTGCCCGCTCGACGGGCGCCGGCACCGGTGCGCACCACCCGTGCGTCGGGGGCACCCCTGGCCAGGGCGAGCGCCTCGATCCGCAGCGGTGCCAGCAGCATGCCGCTGCCGGGGTCGCTCATTGCTGCACCATCCAGGCGATGGTGCACCAACCGGTGCCGGTCGGTTCGCTCCCGAGGTCGCTCACGGCGAGCCGCCGGCCGTGCCGGCGAGGTAGCGGCCGAGGGCCATGACGGGGAACACCAGCCGGTACAGGTGGTAGTTGATCGAGAAGTCCCAAGGAAAACCGGTCCCGGTGAACCAGGGCTCGTCCCATGTGCCCTCCGCCGTCTGGGTGGCGCACAGGTAGTCGACGCCGCGACGGGTGGCGGCGCCCGCCGTGTGGCCGGCGGCGAGCAGAGCGAGCACCGCCCACGCCGTCTGGGACGGCGTCGACGCCCCCCGGCCGCGCCACGAGACGTCTACGTATGAGCGCAAATCCTCGCCCCAGCCACCGTCGTCGTTTTGATGGCCCTCGAGCCACGCCACCGCCCGGCGAACGCGGGGATCGGTCGTCGCCACCCCGGCGGCCACCAGCGCCGGCACTGCGGCACCCGTGCCGTAGACGTAGTTGACGCCCCAGCGCCCGAACCAGGAGCCGTCGGACTCCTGCTGGTCCGAGAGCCAGGTGACGCCACGGTCGACCACCGTGCGGGCGACGCCGGGCTCCCCGGCCAGCATCTCGAGAACGTGGGCGGTCACGTCCGCGCTCGGTGGATCGGTCACCTCACCGAAGTCGCAAAACGGCAGCGCCGCGCACACCGCGCTGTCGTTGTCGACGTCGAAGGCGCCCCAGCCTCCGCCCCTGCATTGCATGCCGATCGTCCAGTTGATGCCGCGCCGCACGGCACCGTCGTCGGGGTCGCCGGGGGCGACACCCGCCCGGCGAAAGGCGAGCACGACCTCGGCGGTGTCATCGATGTCGGGGTAGTTGTCGTTGGCGAACTCGAACGCCCAGCCTCCGGGCTCCAGCCGGGGCCGGCGTTGCGACCAGTCACCTTTCACCCGCACCTCCTGGCCGAGCAGCCATCGGCTACCGGCGACGACGGCGGGGTGGTGGCGGTCCACGCCTGCGTCGGCGAGTGCGACCACGGCCAGGGCCGTGTCCCACACCGGTGACTGGCACGCCTCCACCCGCCGCCCCCGCGTGTCGTCGACGATGAAGCCCTCCATGCCCGTCATCGCCGCCGCCATGACGGGATGGTCCAGCGGGTAACCCTGGAGGTGGAGGGCGATGATCGAGTACACCAGCGGCGGCTGGATGCCGCCCCAGCACCCGTCGGCCTCCTGGCGGCGCACTATCCACCGCTCCGCCGCCGACAGGGCGGCCGAGCGCAGGGCCCGTCTGGGTGCCACCCACTTGGGCAGATGCTCGTAGTGGTGCAGTACCCGGTCGAGGGCTTCGAAGAAGCGCCCGATCCTGTCGGTCGCAGGCGCCGGCGCGCTGGCATCGAGCGAGCGCAACTCGTCGATGGTGAAGGGGAGCGGGCGCGACGGGCGGTGGGCGAAGACCACGGTGAGAGCGACGATCGTCTGGCGGGCCCAGCAGCCGAAGTCGTAGATGTTGAGCGGCGCCCACGACGGCAGGAACATGATCTCGGGCGGCAGCACCGGGAGGTCTTCCCAGTCCCATCGCCCCAACATGGCCAGCCAGATGCGGGTGAAGACCCGGGCGCCACCGACCCCGCCGTGGGCCTGCACCCACGCCGCCGCAGCCGCCATGTGCGCGTCGCCGGGTGCATCGCCCGCCAGGCGGAGGGCCACATAGGCCTCGACCGTGGTCGAAAGATCCCCGGGGCCGCCATGAAACGTGGCCCATGTGCCGTCCGGGCCCTGCTGGCTGCGAATCCACCCGGCGGCCGCGGCGGTCACCTTGTCGTCCAGGATCCCGAGGAAGTGGCGAAGGAACAGATCCTCGGCGTCCATCGTCACGTTGGTCTCGAGCTCGCCCTTCCACCATCCGTCGGGGTGCTGCAGCCCGAGCAGATGCCCGGTGGCCCGATCGAGCGCGGCCGCGGCGCCGCCGTGGCCCACCGATTCGCTACCAGGGTCGCCCTGAGCCGTCATCTCGCTCACGATTCCCTTTCCACCACGAATGCGGCGATGTCTGCCAGCTCGCGCTGGGGGACGGCGGACAGCCGTACCCTCTCCAGGGCGCCGAGGGCGGAGTCGAGGTGGGACTTGGCCCGTACCGTCGCCCATTCCCGTCCCCCGCACGCCTCCACCAGGTACGCGGTACGGCTGACCTGGGCGTCGTCGAGGGGCGGGAGCAGTTCGCGGTTCCCGTTGCCCGGACCGAGGAGCAGGGCCCGCAACTCCTCGGCCTCGTCGCCGCCGGCGGCGAGGGCGGACACGATGGGCATGGACTTCTTGCGCTGGCGCAGGTCGCTACCCGCCGGTTTGCCGGTGCGGGCCGGGTCACCCCAGATGCCGAGGAGGTCGTCGACCGCCTGGAATGCCAGTCCCAGGTGGCGACCGAAGTCCCGCAGGGCCCCGATTGTCGCGGCTGGTGCGCCCGCCAGGATGGCCCCGATGGAAGCAGCGCACCCGAGCAGGGCGCCCGTCTTGGCGGCCGACATGGCCATGCACTCCTCGACGCTGACATTGTTGCGGCGTTCGAAGGCGATGTCGTCGGACTGCCCGGCGATCATCTCGGCCGTCGCCGTGCTCAGCGCGGCGGCGGCGGCCGCGCCGGCGGGCGGTGACTCGAGCAGCACCTGGTGGGCGAGGGTCTCGAGCGCGTCACCGGCGATTATGGCCTGGCCCACACCCCACACCGACCACACGGTCGGCCGGTGGTGGCGCTCGATATCACCGTCGATGATGTCGTCATGGATGAGCGAGTAGTTGTGCACCAACTCGACGGCGACGCCGCCGGGCACGCCTACCGCCCCGTCCGCCCATGCGGCCTCCGCCGAAAGGAGGGCCAGGGCGGGCCGGATCCCCTTGCCTCCCGGTGCCTGCAGAGGGCGGCCGTCGGTGTCGGTCCAGCCCAGGTGGTAGGTGGCCAGGCGGCGGATCTCGGGGGGCAGGCGGTCGATGGCAACGGCCATGGCCGGACCGCTCGCCTTGCGGGCGCGGGCCAGGATTTCGGGAACGCTCGTCGAGCGGTTCACGCCACCTCCTCAGGAAGTCGGCGGGTCGATCCGGCGGCGACCAGCGCGGAGCGCGCGGCGGCGAGCCCGCTGCGCACTGCGCCTTCCATCGTCGCCGGCCACCCGGTGTCGGTCCAAGCTCCGGCGAGCACCACGCCGGGGGTGCGGGTAAGCGGTCCGGGGCGCAGGGCCGCCGTGCCGGGAACGGCGCGGAAGGTGGCCTTGTGCTCCTTGGTCACCAAAGTGTCGAGCACCCTGGCGTCGCGGGCGGCGGGCAGCAGGTCGGCCAGTGCCGCCACCACCTCGGGCCCGAGGTCCTCGGGGCGCCGGCCCACCTGGGCGTCGGCCGCTGACATCGACACGGCCAGATACTGACCGTGCCCATCCGCCAAACCGGAGGAAACGGTGCGGTCGAACAGCCACCCGACAGGGGTGTCGATACCGGCTGCCATGGTGAGGTCGGTCACCCGGCGGTCGTAGACCACGTGCACGTCGACGATAGGAGACGCGCCGAGGCCATCCAGCTCATCCTGGCCGGCGAAGGTACCGCGGGCGACGACGTCGTTGACGGCGTGGTGGGGGACCGCCAACACCACCGCGTCGGCATCGAGCGTGCGCCCCTCGGTGCGGACTTCCAGCGGAGCGGCGGGGCCTTTCCCCTCGCTGACGCCGGGGGAGGCGGGGTCTTTCCGCTCCGCTATGGACACGACCCGCTCGCCGAGTGCCACATCGGCACCGGCGTGGGCCAAGGCCACGGCGGCACGCTCGCCGTGCAGGCGCCCCAGAGGGATGCGGCTCCATCCGATGTCGGCCGCCGACGTCTCGGTGAGCAACCCGGTCTGGAACACCTTCGCCCCCATGGCCGCTGACGCCTCTGCCGCCGGCAGGTTGACGGTGGGCACGCAGATGAGATCCCACATGGCCCCGATGGCCCGCGGGCCCTGCCCGTGGCGCGACAGCCACGCCCCGAATGTCTGCGCGTCGAGGGCGGGATCGTCGAGGTCGACCCGTCGTAGCGGGAGGGCGGCCAGACCCAGTCGGAGCCGGTCGGCCAAGCCCAGGTGGCGGTAACGCAGCAGGGCGGCGCCCATGTGAAGCGGGGCGGGCAGGTCGTTGCGCCGCAGGCGGGCGACGTCCGGCGGCCCCCCGGCGCGGCCCGGGCGAAGCACGGTGACGTCGAGGCGGTCCTGCATCTCGACGTCACCGGCCGAGCCGATGCGGGCGAGGAAGTCCCGGTAAGCGGTGCAACAGCGCAGGAACACGTGCTGGCCGTTGTCGATCCATCGCCCGTCGTGCTCGAAGGACCAGGTGAGGCCGCCGAGGCGGCGACGGCGTTCGACCACCGTTACCGCCGCGCCGCCGTCCGCGCAGGCCAAGGCGGCGGCGAGGCCGGCCAAACCGGCGCCGACCACCACTACGTGCGGGCGTCCGGCGACTCGCTCTCGCCGCGACGAGATCTCAGGCGGCCCGCTCACGCCTGTCCCCACGCCAGGGCCCGGGCGGCCACTCCTGCTTTCTGCCAGGCGGGGAGAGAGGTCCGACGCCGAAGCACGGCGGCGGGGTCGCGGCGCATGCGCTCGAGGAGCCGACGGTAGATCCCCGCCATGGCCGCCGTGCAGGCCCGGCTGCGGCGGTCCAGAAGGGGCAACAGGGGCAGGCCCTTGGCGTACCACTCCTCGGCACGCCCCGTCTCGAAGCAGACGAGGGCAGCCAGGGCGTCGGGCGCCCCGGTGACATCGGGGGCCACGCCGAAGCGGTCGAGGTCCTCGGAGGGTAGGTAAACCCGGCCCATGGTGTCGCGGTCCTCGACGATGTCGCGGACGATGTTGGTGACCTGAAGAGCAACGCCGAGGGCGTCGGCAAGTCCCTCCCCGGCCGGATCGGCGCACCCGTAGATCCCGATCGAGAGGCGCCCGATGGTGCCCGCCACCCGCCGGCAGTAGGCGACCAGGTCGTCGAAGGTGGTGTAGGTGGTGCCCGCCACGTCCATCTGGCAACCGTCGACCAGCTCGGCCAGCGCTGACATGGGGATGGGGAAACGCTGCGCCACGTCGGCCAGCGCCACCAGCACGGGATCGTCGCCGCCGGCGGCGGGGTCGGCCACGATGGCCTCGAGCTCGGCGCGAACCTGGGCCAGGGCGGCGAGCTTGACGGGCGCAGCGCCGTCGCCGTCACCGATGTCGTCGATGCGGCGGGCCGCTGCGTACAGCACCGACATGGCGCGGCGCTTCACCGGAGGCAGCAGGCGAATGCCGTAGGAGAAATTCCTGGCCTCGGCGCGGGTGATCGCCTCACAGCGGTCGTAGGCGTCGTCCAGTTTCACGCGGCCCTCCCAGCGCGGGCGCTCAACTCGGCGAGGGCGTGTTGGGCTATCCGGCGGCGGGACGGGCGGGGGGCGCCGGCGAGGGGGTCGAAGCCGGCGTCGGCGATGGCGTCGAGGGCGCCGCGCCCGCCGGCCACGAAGCCGGCGACCGCCACGCGCGCCCAGCCGCGCAGCGACCCGATCAGGGGGGTGCCCTCCGCCAGCAGACGCCGGGCCCGCCACACCTCGAATGCCGTCAGCGCCCGCAGGCCCGGGCTCGCCGGGCCCGTCGCCCCCAAGGCGGCGGGATCGACGCCGAAGCGCTCGAGATCCTCGACGGGCAGGTACACCCGGCCCGCGCCGGCGTCCTCGGCCACGTCCTGGCAGTGCTCGGCCAGCTGGAGCCCGCTGCACACCGCGTCGGACCATGCCACACGCTCGGGGGTCACCGCGTCGAAGACACCGAGCACCAGGCGTCCCACCGGGTTCGCCGACATCCGGCAGTAGGCGAGGAGGTCGTCGAAGGTGGCATAAGTGGAGACGACCTGGTCCTGGCGGTTGGCCGCAACCAGGTCGCGAAGTGCTTGAGGGTCCACAGCGTGTGCGGCGACCGTCGCCACCGCCGCCGCCACGAGCGGGTGCACGCCGGCCGGGCCGGCGCGGGTGGCGAGGCCGAGGGCGGCGTCCACCTCGGCGTCGAGCCAGTCGAGGGCGCCCAGCCGGTCACCGCTGTAGCCGTCACCGATCTGGTCCACCAGGCGGGCGTACCCATATATGGCCGTGAGGTCACTGCGCAATGCACCGGGCAGGACGCGCAGCGCCACCGGGAAGTTCTCGCCTCCGGCGCGGCCGAGCACCACCCGATCGCTCGGTAGCCCCGCCGGGGGAGGGCGACGAGCCTGCGAGGCCGGGGACATGGCCCTCACCGGGTCCCGTCGAGGAGTGTCAATCGAAATGTCCGTGTCCATTCGAGAAGAGTGTCCAATCGAGTGACCCTTTGGTCATCCTATGCACGCGGCCGGCGCGATGGAGCGTTAGATCTCGACCGGGCGTAGGTTTCGACCGTACGGTCGTCACTGCTTGGCGCCGAACTCCGCATCCGCCGGCCAGCGGGGCTCCACCGCCCAGTCGAGCACCGTCTTGAAGGCGTCGCGGATGACGACGAGGCCGGCGGGGATGGGGTCGTCGGCGAGGGGTCGGCCGGCGGCGTCGGCCAGGGTGCGCAGCACCGTGCGGGCCAGGACCTGGCTGCCCGGGTGGCCCTTTGCGGCGCGGACACCGAGCTCGAGCAGGATGGGCATGGCTCGGGCTACCAGGCGGGCGAACACCACGGCCGCCTTCCCCGGGTCGTGAGCCAGGCCCTCTGGTCCGCCCAGGTCTCGCACCGCGGTGGCGAAGCGCAACGCGGTGTCGGCGACCAGGTCCTCGACCACGGCGGTGAACAGCGCCTCCTTCGATGGGAAGTGGCGGTACACGCTGCCCTTGGCCACTCCTGCGGCCGACGCGATGTGGCTCATGGTCACGTCGGCGTAGCCCTCGGTGGAGAAGAGTTCGATGGCGACTTCGACCACCCGGCACCGGGTATCAGCTCCGAGCTCGGCGAGAGAAGTCTCCAGCTCGGCGAAGGGGCCCCCGCCGGGGTCGGCCAGCAGTCCGGGCACCACGGCGGCGATCTGGTCGAGGCGCAGCCCTCGCCGCTCGCGCAGCAGGCGGACGAGGCGCAGCGCCTCGACGTGCTCCTGGCTGTAGCCGAACCGGTTGACCGCAAGCCGCTCCGGTGGGGGGATCAGTCCCGCCCTGCGGTAATGGTGGATCGTGCTGGCGGGCACGCCGGTGCGCGAGACGACCTCGCTCAGCGATAGCGCGGTGGTCTGGCCGGCGGACACGGTCACATCACTCGGCGCATGAGCCACTGCTTCATCCTGCCGTACGGCGGGTACATGGCCGGGGGATCGAAACGGGTGGAGCGGACGAGGACCGCCTTGCGGTGGGAGAAGGTCTCGAAACCGGCCTTCCCGTGGTAGGCGCCCGTGCCGCTCGGCCCGACGCCACCGAAGGGGAGGTCGGGCACGGCGAGGTGCAACAGGGTCCCGTTGGTGCACACGCCGCCCGACGAGGTGTTGGTGATCACCCGCTCGACGACGGCGTCGTCCTCGGAGAACACGTACAAAGACAGTGGCTTGTCGTGGGCGTTGACGACCGCGATGGCCTCGGAGACGTCGTCGACTGCGAGCACCGGCAGGATGGGGCCGAAGATCTCGTCGCCCATCACCGCCTCGTCCCATGTGGTGCCGGCCAGGACCGTGGGTGCGAGGTATCGGGTGGGGCGGTCGGATTCCCCGCCGGTCACCACCCGGCTGGTGGTGAGCGAGTCGAGCAGGCCCACGAGGCGCTCGAGGTGGCGTTCGTTGACGATGCGCCCGTAGTCCGCCGACGCCCGGGGGTCGGAGCCGTAGAAACCTTCGATGCTGGCCACGATGAGCTCGAGGAAGTGGGCCTCCACCCTCCGGTCCACCAGGACGTAGTCGGGGGCGACGCAGGTCTGGCCCGCGTTCATGAACTTTCCCCACGCGATGCGCCGGGCGGCGACCTCGAGGTTGGCGTCGCCGGTGACGATGGCGGGGCTCTTTCCGCCCAGCTCGAGCGTCACGGGCGTGAGCTGGCGGGCGGCCGCTTCCATGACGATGCGGCCCACCCGCCCCCCGCCTGTGTAGAAGATATGATCCCAGCGCTCGGTGAGCAGCTCGGCGCCGACGGCCGCGTCACCCTCCACCAGGGTCACCGCGGTGGTGTCGAGGTAGCGGGGGACCCACCGGGCCAGGGTCTCCGAGACCCGGGGGGCGACCTCGGAGGGCTTGCCGCAGACGGCATTGCCGGCGGCGATGGCGTAGGCCATCGGCAGTAGCAGTAGCTGCACCGGGTAGTTCCAAGGGGCGATGACGAGCACCGCGCCGAGCGGTTCGGCGACGACGCGAGCCCGCCCGGGCCGCACCCGCGCCGGCACCGGCACCGACTCGGGTGCCGCCCAGGCTTTGAGGTGGCGGCGCAGGTGGCCCAGCTCGGCGGTCACCTGGGCCAGATCGGTGAGCCATCCCTCCACCGCCGGCTTCCCCAGGTCGGCGGCGAGGGCGTCGAGGAAGTCCTGCTCGCGCTCTACGAGCATCCGGGTCATGGCGTCGATCTGGGCCGTGCGCCACGCCATGGGGCGGGTGGTCCCGTCCGTGAAGGCCCTCCGGAGCCGGCCGGCGGTGCCGCCCGGCTGTGAGCCGGCGATTGACCTGAGCGGTGAGCCGGGCTCGGCTGGTGGCCGCTCGGGGGGCTCAGCCCGCGACTCGGCCGGACGGGTCCCGGCGGGAGAGCTCATGACACCAGTGTGACCTGCTCGGCGGGTCCGCGTCCGGTCGCTTGTTGGTGCACCATCCACGTGATGGCGCACCAGCCCGTGCTGGTCGGTTCGCTCCCGAGGTCGCTCACGCCCCGACGGGGATCACGCCCATGCGGCCCTTCTGGAAGTCCTCGAAGGCCTGGGCCAGTTCCGCCCTGGTGTTCATGACGAAGGGGCCGTAGGTGGCGACGGGCTCGCCGATGGGCCGTCCGCCGAGGACGAGGACGTCGAGCGCCGGGGACCGCTGGTCCTGAACCGGTCCGCCGGTTGCAACGACCGAGTTGCCCGCGCCGAACGTCGCCAGTTGGCCGGAGGCGATGGGCCGGGCGTCGGGGCCGACGGTGCCGGATCCGGCAAGGACGTAGACGAGGGCGTTGCTCCCGGGACCCCATGGCAGCTCCAGGCGCGCCCCGGGGCTCACGGTGGCGTGGACCACCGTGATCGGGGTGTGGGTACTTCCCGGCCCGGTGACGCCGCCGAGGTTGCCGGCGATGACCCGGATCAGGGCGCCGCCGTCGGGCGAGCGGACAAGGGCGACCTCACCGGCGCGCAGGTCCTGGTAACGGGGAGCGACGAACTTGTCCGCCGACGGCAGGTTGACCCACAACTGAACGCCGTGGAACACCCCGCCGGACGCGACCAGCTCGTCAGGGGGGCGTTCGATGTGGAGGATCCCCGAGCCGGCGGTCATCCATTGGGTGTCGCCATTGGTGATGAGGCCCCCGCCGCCGGTGGAGTCCTTGTGGGCGAAGGTGCCGTCGATCATGTAGGTCACGGTCTCGAACCCCCGGTGGGGGTGCCACGGAGTGCCCTTGGCCTCACCGGGGGCGTATTCGACCTCGCCCATCTGGTCCATGTGGACGAAGGGGTCGAGCAGGTCCAACGGCACTCCGGCGAAGGCTCTCCGAACGGGGAAACCCTCGCCCTCGTAGCCGGCGGGGGCGGTTGTCACCGTCGCCACCGGGCGGGGCCGGGGCTCGGCGACCGCCTCGACGGGGGGCAGGGACAGAATGTCTTGCACTGTTACTGCTGGCATGGTCGTCTCCTCTTCCGGGTTGCGCCCGGGCACGCCGGCACCGGTCGCCCCCTGTGCAACGTAGTTGCACACGCAACGATTCCCGTTGGCGGGCGGCGACTTCCCTCAGATGGCCGGCCGCTCGGTCCACGTGCCGAACACCTCGGCCATGGTGGCCATGATCTCTCCCAAGGTGGCGTAGGTGCGCACGGCGGAGACGATGGACGGCATCACATTGGTGGTCGGCTCCGCCGCCGCCGCCCGCACCTCCAGCAGGGATCGGCGGACGGCTTCGTCGGACCGGGCGTGGCGCACCGCGCTCAGCCGCTTGCGTTGCAGCTCCTCGACCGCGGGGTCGACGGCGAGGATGGGGACGATCTCGTCGGGGTCGCGCTCGGTGAACTCGTTGACCCCGACGACCACCCTGCGGTGGTCCTGCACGGCGCGCTCGAAGCGGTAGGCCGCCTCGGCGATCTCCTCCTGGAACCAGTTGTCGTCGATGGCGGCGTAGACCCCCTCGAGGATCGACCCGCGGCCCAACTCGTCGAGGTAGGAGAAGATTTCCTCCGCACGCCTCTCCACGTCGTCGGTCAGCGACTCGACGAACCACGATCCCCCGAGAGGATCGGCGACGAGCGCCACCCCGGTCTCGTGCGCCACCACCTGCTGGGTTCGCAGGGCGATGCGAGCCGCCTTCTCTGTCGGCAGGGCGAGGGCCTCGTCGAAGCTGTCGGTGTGGAGGCTCTGGGTACCTCCGAGGACGCCGGAGAGAGCCTGCAGCGCCACCCGCGCCACGTTGACCTCGGGTTGTTGGGCGGTCAGGGAGACCCCGGCGGTCTGGGTGTGGAAGCGCAGCTGGAGGCCGCGGGCGCTCGTCACTCCGTAACGCTGCTTCATCCACCGGGCCCAGATCCTGCGGGCGGCCCGGTACTTGGCGATCTCTTCGAAGAAATCCACGTGGGCGTTGAAAAAGAAGCTGAGCTTGGCCGCCACCTCGTCCGCGCTGAGCCCGGCCTGGCGCCCGGCCTCCACGTAGGCGAAGCCGTTGGCCAGGGTGAACGCCAACTCCTGCACAGCCGTCGAGCCGGCCTCGCGGATGTGGTAGCCCGAAACGGACACGGCATGCCAACGGGGCATCTCGGTGGCGCAGAAGCTGATGGTGTCGGTCACCAGGCGGACGGATGGCCTGGGGGGGAAGTAGTACTCCTTCTGCGCCTGGTACTCCTTCAAGATGTCGTTCTGTACCGTGCCGCCCAGAGCGCCCCGGGGCACGCCTGCGGCCTCCGCCGCGGCCAGGTACATCGCCAGGAGTACCGGCGCCCCCGAGTTGATGGTCATCGACGTGGTCACCTTTGACAGGTCGATCCCCGCGAAGAGGTCCTCCACGTCGGCCAGGGTGTCCACCGCCACCCCGCCGCGCCCGACCTCACCGAGGCTGCGGGGATCGTCGGAGTCACGGCCCATCAGCGTGGGCATGTCGAAGGCCGTGGACAGGCCGTCACCCCCCCCGTCGAGGATGTGGTGGAAGCGGGCGTTGGTGTCGGTGGCGGTCCCGAACCCCGCGAACATGCGCATGGTCCACAGCTTGGAGCGGTACATGGAGGCGTAGGGGCCCCGGGTGTAGGGGTACTGGCCCGGGTGCTCGCCGTCGCTCGGCCCGTAGACCGCCGCCAGGGGGATCCCCGAGATGGTCTCGGGCGTCATGCCCGGGCGCACCGGGGCCCTGTCGTACGCCTCCTGCCACTCGTCGCGCCCGGTCACCATGTCGTCATACTATCGGACGACCAACTATCGTCCTCCCCGCCGGTCGTCGTCGACGAGGAGTCATAGGCTCAGGGGGTGGCCGGCGCCGACAGGTTGTACTTTCGCCAACTCCTCGCCGGGCGCGATTTCGCGGTGGGCGACGCGCTCGCCACCCAGATGGTCAACTTCGTCTACCTGATCGGCGATCGCTCCGCCGGCGAGGCTGTGGTGGTCGACCCCGCCTACCGCGTCGGTGACCTGGTCGAAGTGGCGGCAGCCGACGGGATGGCCATCGTCGGGGCGCTCGCCACCCACCATCATCCCGACCATGTCGGGGGTTCGATGATGGGACACGCCATCGAGGGGATCGGGGAGCTGCTGGCCATCCAGCCGGTGCCCGTCCACGCCCACCGCGACGAGGTGGCGTCGATCGTGGCCGCCACCGGCGCCAGCGCCGGTGACCTGATCGGCCACGACAGCGGGGACACCCTCGCCGTGGGTGGTGTGGCGGTGACTCTGCTCCACACCCCGGGTCACACGCCGGGCAGCCAGTGTTTCCTGGTCGACAAGCTGCTCGTGTCGGGTGACACCTTGTTCCTCGAAGGGTGCGGCCGCACCGACCTGCCCGGCGGGGACCCCGAGGCCATGTACCGCAGCCTCCATCGCCTGGCGTCGCTCCCCGGCGACGTGGCCGTGTTCCCGGGCCACCGCTACTCGATCCCGTCGTCGGGATCGATGGAGGCGGTCCGCCAGATCAACGCGATCTACAAGCCGGCGAGCGAAGCGGAGTGGATGGCGGCCTTCGCCCGCCGCTGAGCCGTCGCCCCGTCCCCGTCAGGGCTGCCAGCGCCGCAACTCGCGCTGGGCGATGCTGCGGCGGTGGACCTCGTCGGGTCCGTCGGCGAAGTGCAGGGCCCGCAGGTGGGCATACATGAGCGGCAGAGGGGTGTCGGGTCCGACCCCGGCGGCGCCGAAGGTCTGAATTGCCCGGTCGACCACTTGGGTGGCGGCGTCGATAGCGGCGACCTTGATGCCCGAGATCTCCCTGCGTGCCGCCTGGTTGCCCGCGGTGTCCATGAGCCAGGCGGCGTACAAGGTGTACAGCCGGGCCTGGTCGACGGCGATGCGGGCGTCGGCGATCCACGTCTGCACGACGCCCTGCTCGGCGAGGGGGCGGCCGAAGGCGCTGCGTTCCAGGGCCCGCCGGCACATCAGCTCCAGGGCCCGTTCGGCGGCGCCCAGGGCGCGCATGCAATGGTGGACACGCCCGGGTCCGAGCCGGGCCTGGGCGATGGCGAAGCCGCCGCCCTCCTCGCCGAGCAGGTTCGACCTCGGGACACGCACGTCGCTGTACTGGATCTCGGCGTGGCCCTCGGTGTCGACGTAGCCGAACACGGTGAGGTTGCGGACGATGTCGACGCCGGGGGTGTCGAGGGGGACCAGGACCATGCTCTGTTGGCGGTGGGCCGGCGCTTCGGGGTTGGTCCTGCCCATGACGATCGCCACCTGGCAACGAGGGCTCATCGCCCCCGACGTCCACCACTTGCGCCCGTTGACGACGTAGCCGTCGCCGTCGGCGGTGATGGCACAGCTGATGTTGGTGGCGTCCGAGCTGGCCACGTCGGGCTCGGTCATGGAGAAACAGGAGCGGATGCGGCCCGCGAGCAGGGGGCCCAGCCAGCGCTGCTTTTGCTCCTCGCTCCCGAAGAGGCTGAGGATCTCCATGTTGGCGGTGTCAGGCGCGGAGCAGTTGCACGCCTCGGGGGCGAGATGGGAGCGGCCCATGATCTCCGCCAGCGGCGCGTAGTCGCAGTTGGACAGGCCGTCGGTCCATTCCGTCTTGTAAGGCAGGAACAGGTTCCACAGACCCCGCCGCCGGGCCTCGGCCTTGAGGTCCTCCATGACCGGTGGCGTCAGGTGGGGGTCGCCGCCGTCAGCCAGTTGGCTTGCGAACACGGCCTCCGCGGGGACGACCTTGTCCGCCATGAACTCGACTAGGCGCGCCTGAAGGTCCTTGGCCATCGGGGACAGGTCGAAGTCCATGGCCCCTTCCTAGCGCGCCCGACTTTCAGGTACCGGGCTCCACGCATACTCCGAGCTCGCGCAGGCGCTGGCGCATTGCCGCCTCGTCGCGTTCGTAGAGCCGGCCGAGCGACCTCACGTCCTCGGCGCGCACGGTGATCACCCGGCCGTTGAAGTCGCCCCGCTGTAGCTGGATCATGGTGACGTAGCGGTAGAGAATGTCCCGTTCGGGGGCGTCCAGGGTCTCCAGGCGGCCGAGGTCGATGCTGACGTGTTCCTCGTCGCCTCCCCGGGCGCCGGAGCCCGGGCCTTGGCGGATGGCCGTTCCCTCCTTGGGCAACAGCTGGTCCACCGGGACCCCGTACAGGAACGCCAGGCGCTGCAGGCGCAGGACCGAGATTATGCGCTCGCCGCGCTCGTAGGCCCCGAGTACCGACGCCTTGAACTCGCGCTGCGAGCTGGCTTCCACCGCCTGCAGCGACAGGCCCTGCTGACGGCGGATGTCGCGCAGGCGATCCCCCACGCTGCGGGCGTACGCCGGACTCATCTCTTCGGTGGTCATCCCCCTGTCCCCTTCCTCGGGTACCCAAGGTTACAACGTCGAACACGATCCGTCAGGCCGGCCGCGCCCAGAGTGGCCCGTTCCGTCGGTTGGTACCTGGTCAGCTGCGGGACCGGACAATGACCGACTGGGACGCAGTGCCCATCAGGGTCCCGTCCTCGGCCCACAGGTGGGCCCAACCGTGGGCGAAGCCGCGCGCCATTCCGTCGATCCCGATGTCGCAGAGGATCCAGTCCGAGGCCACCAGCCGCAGCACCCGGAGGGTGTTGTCGAGGCTGTTGCCGCCCCCGACCACGCCGCGGGCGTTGGCCACCCCGGAGGGGACCAGGTCCCCGATGACCGCCAGCCACGCCGCCGAAGGTTCGAGTGCTCCGGTCACCCTGGCCCACATGCACACCCGGCCGTCGCCCGCCCGGCCGTCGCCCTCGGGCCGTCGCCGCCCTCGCGCCAGGCGCAGCTCCAGGCGGCCGGCGAGGACGCCCGCTCCGTCGCCGGGAGTCAACCGGGCCGTGCAATCCTCGGGACCAGGGACGTCGGGGAAGGTGGCAAGGGTGAGCACCTCGGCGCTCGGTCGGTCACCGAGGGCGGCATTGACGGTCAGGATCTCTACGTCGCGGCTGCGGGCGACGACCCGGCCCTGGCTGATGTTGTGCCCGGTGACGGGCACCGTCACCTCGAGGTCGAGGGTCGTGCCCTCCTCGGCGTAGCGAAGGTACTGGGCTGTGGCCCAGATGACGCGTCGGGATGTCGCCTGCTCCAAGGCCACCAGCGCGGCGGCGAGACCGCACCCACCGAAGAGCTGGCCGTGGCCGCTGCACACGCCGGGGGTGATGGCGAGGCGCCACGCGAGAGGGTCGGCGCCGGGTCGGAGACCGAGCCAGCCGAGGGCGTCCATGGGGCGCCAACCGTACCGCCGATCAGCGGCTGCTCAGTGGGCCGGCGGCCAGGACCAGGGTGTGGTGGCTGAGCAGGGGCACCACCCCGCCGGCGTCGACATGGCGGTCTCCGCCATGGCCGGGGTAATCATCGCTGGTGTCGGTCACCACCGTCCACGACCGGGCCCAACGCAGGGGCGGGACCACGAAATCGAGTTGCTCCTCCCCGCCGTTTAGGAGCAGGAAGAACGAGTCGTCTCTCACCGGCCTGCCGTGCACGTCGGGGTCGGTGAGCGCCTCCCCGTTCAGGTAGACCGCCAGCGACTTGGCGTAGCCCACCGACCAGTCGGCGTCGGTCATCTCGTGGCCGTCGGGCCGGAACCAGGCGATGTCGGGAAGGCCCCCGTCGAGGAACGACCCCCGTACCGAGCGGCCCTGGAAAAACCTGCGCCGGCGGAACACCGGGTGGGCACGCCGCAGCGCGATCAGCGACCGGGCCCACTCCAACAGGTCGGCGTCGACGTGGTCCCAGTCGTACCAGGACACCTCGTTGTCCTGGCAGTAGGCGTTGTTGTTGCCCTGCTGGGTGCGGCCCATCTCGTCGCCGCCTAGGAGCATGGGCACGCCGTGGGACAGGAGCAGGGTGGTCAGCAGGTTGCGCACCTGGCGCCGGCGGAGGGCGGTCACGTCCGGGTCGTCGGTGTCGCCTTCCGCCCCGCAGTTCCAGGAGCGATTGTCGTCGGAGCCGTCGCGGCCCTGCTCGCCGTTGGCGTCGTTGTGCTTGACGTTGTAGGACACCAGGTCGCGCAGGGTGAAGCCGTCGTGGGCGGTGACGAAGTTGATGCTGGCCCAGGGGCGCCGGCCGGTGTGCTCGTAGAGGTCGGGGCTACCGGTGAGGCGCTCGGCCAGCTCGCCGACGTTGCCCGGGCTCCCGCGCCAGTAGTCGCGGACGGTGTCGCGGAAGCGGCCGTTCCATTCGGACCACAGGGGCGGGAAGTTGCCCACCTGGTAGCCGCCGTCGCCCACGTCCCAGGGCTCGGCTATGAGCTTGACCTGACTGATCACCGGGTCCTGTTGGATCAGGTCGAAAAAGGCCGAGAGGCGGTCCACCTCGTGGAACTGGCGGGCCAAGGTGGCGGCCAAATCGAACCGGAAACCGTCCACGTGCATTTCGGTGACCCAATAGCGCAGGCTGTCCATCAGCAGCTGAAGCACATGGGGATTGCGCATGTTGAGGCTGTTTCCGGTACCGGTGGTGTCGGAGTAGAAGCGGGGCTGGCCCTCGACCAAGCGGTAATAGCTCGGATTGTCGAGCCCCCTGAAGGACAGGGTGGGGCCAAGCTGATTGCCTTCGGCCGTGTGGTTGTAGACCACGTCGAGGATCACTTCCATGCCGGCGTCGTGCACGGCGCGCACCATGGCCTTGAATTCGTTTACGGCGCGGTGGCCGGGCCGGGACGCGTAATCGTTGTGGGGAGCCAGATACGCGATGGAGTTGTAGCCCCAGTAGTTCCTCAAACCCAGCTTCGAGAGGCGGTCGTCATGGATGAACTGGTGGACCGGCATCAACTCGACGGCCGTGACCCCGAGGGTGGTCAGATGGTCGATGACCGCGGGGTGGGCGATGCCGGCGTAGGTGCCCCGGAGCTCGGGGGGCACCTCGGGGTGGCGCACGGTGAGGCCGCGGACGTGGGTCTCGTAGATGACCGTCTCGTGCCACTTTGTGCGGGGCCGGTGGTCGTCGCCCCACTCGAACGCCGGGTCGGTGACGATGGCGCGCGGCATAGAAGGCGCTGAGTCGGTGCCGTCGCGGGCGAGGTCGTCGCGGCCGAGGATGTAGCCGTACGGGCCCTGTCCCCACTTGACCGCACCGTCGACGGCTTTGGCGTAGGGGTCGAGGAGCAGCTTGGCGGGATTGGCCCGAAGTCCGGCCACGGGATCGTGGGGGCCTTGCACCCGGTAGCCGTAGCGCTGACCAGGCTCTACACCCTCGGCGTAGCCGTGCCAGCAGTAGGCGTCGACCTCCGTGAGAGCGGCCCGCTCCTCGACACCACGGTCGTCGAAGAGGCACAACTCGACTGCCGTTGCGACCTGGGAGTACACCGAAAAGTTGGTACCGAGACCGTCGAACGTCGCCCCCAGCGGGAAGGCCTCCCCCGGAGAGACATGGCGTGGCATCGGCGGGACGCTAGTAGCGGGGGCGCTCGGGTGGCAGACGGCTTCTGGCTGTCAGTGTCCGGATCCTCATCCCCACCAGAAGGCGGCGGCCACGATGAAGTAGAGGCCGAGAAGGGCGACGCCTTCGAGCCACGTGTACTCGCCGTCGTATACGACGATCACGACGACTATGGCGGCGACGGCCAGGGCCACGATGAGCAGGGGCGGGAATACCAGGGTCAGCTGCGTCGGCCCCACCACCCGGCTGAGCAGCACGAGGGCCGGGGTGAGCAGCAGGGCGATCTGCAAAGGGCTGTTGAGGATGGTGCTTATGGCGAAATCCGGGCGCGCCTTGAGGGCGAAGCGGATGCCGACGGCGTTCTCCACCGCATTCGACGCGATGGCCACTATCACCAGCCCGGTGAAGGTCTGGGAGATCCCGAGGGAATGGGTCGCGGGCTCGAGGGCACCGACGAACCAGTCCGAGACCAGAGCGGCGAGGAGACTGCCCGTCGCCAGCAAAGTCACCGCCAGAGGTAGTGGCCACGCCACGGCATCGCCCGTCGGCTCGACGCGCTCGGGGCTGGCGCTGGGCCCACCCCGGAGCCAGAAGGGGATGCTGAGCAGGTACACGACGAGGAGCACCCCGGCGCAGATGTTGCTGAGGGTGCCGGCGTGGTGGCTGGCGGGCGTCTGGAGGCGCACGGCGAGGGTTGGTACGAGCAGGGCGCCGACCGCCAGCACCAGCAGCGTCGCGATCATGCGGGGCGCCTCCGGCGGAAAGCGCTGCGGGCCGTGGCGCAGGCCGCCCGCCAAGAATGCCACTCCGAGCACGAGCAGGGTGTTGCTCAGCACCGAGCCGACGAGGGCGGCCTGGACCACTCCCGTGAGACCGTTGCGGAGGGCGAAGATGCCGACGAACAGCTCGGGTAGGTTGCCCAGGGCGGACTGGAGAAGCCCGGTGGGGCCCGGTCCGAGGCGCTCACCGACCTGCTCGATGGCGGCACCGACCAGGGCGGCGAGGGCGGCCAGGGCGGCGCCCGCGAGCAGGAACCGGGCCACCTCCGAGGTGACGAACGCCTGCGCGGCGCCGGCCACGATGCTCAGCCCCACCGCTGCCACTAGCACGACGCGCTGGCTGAGGGTCAGGGGGGCGACCATGACCGGGAGACGGTATCGCCTGGCGCCCCCCGGCTTGGCCAACCTGGTCGTCTGTACGGGGCGGGGCCGGCCGGTAGAGTGCTGATCCTGGCAATGCCGGGCGGCGTGGCCGAGTGGTTTAGGCAAGGGCCTGCAAAGCCCTGCACACCGGTTCGATTCCGGTCGCCGCCTCCAGGGTGTTTCCGCAGGTCAGCGCCTATTTTTGTGGTTCCGCCTCGCGCTCGGGCGAGGCGCCGATCCCGCGAGAATCCCGCGGCTCGTTTCATTCGCGGCGTCCGGGAGGGCCACAATTCGGGGCTTCGCGGGTGTCGTCGCGTCGAGTTGCGCCTCGAGAACTGCGGAGACGTGGATCCAGCTCGGTGGAAGCCCACGTCTCCATCGGACTCTTAATCCCTTGGTCGATGGGTTCGATCCCCACCGGGCGCACCACGAAGCATTGCTGCTCAGGGGGTGGCCCGCCATGGGACACGAGGCACATGGAGACCTTTCGGCCTGGTAGCTGGTGTATGCATTGTGCTACGATGATGACATGTCTGAGAACGTGTCGGTCCGCTTGGAGGACAGCCTGGCCCAGCGGCTGCGCGTCCGGGCCCGTGCTGCTGGAGAGACCCTGTCGGACCGGCTGCGGCGTTACGCCGACGAAGGGGTCCGGCGCGACGAACACCCGCTGATCACGTTCCGTGACGGGCCCACGGGACGCCGGGCTGGTCTGGTTGGCGGTCCTGATGTGTGGGAAGTGGTGATGTGGATCGAGGATCTGTCGGACGAGACGGATCCGATTGCAGCGCTGGTTGGAGAATCGGAGCTGAGCCGGCCACAGATCGACGCCGCGCTGCGCTACCGAGCCGCCTACTCAGACGAGATCGGTGCGCGCATCGAGTTGCATCGCCAAGAGACAGCTGCGGCTTCGAACATTTGAAGCTCCTGCTCGACGAGATGTACCCGCCGGCCCTGGCGGATGCACTGCGGGCAAGTGGCATCGACGCCTCCACTGTTGGCGAGCGAGGGTTGGCCGGACGGTCCGACTCCGACGTTCTGGCCGCGGCGGTCGACGATGGCTACGTAGTGCTTACCGAAAACGTTGCCGACTTCGCTCGTATCGCCGCCGAACGCCTTACCGCAGGGCGACATCACTCGGGAGTATTGATCGCTCTGTCCTCGCGGTTCTCTCGTCGACCCAGCGGGATCCCCAAGATCGCCGCAGCCGTCCGAGCCATTACGGAAGAGGAGCTCGAAGACCGCCTCGTCTACCTGGAACAGCCGTCCGAATAGACAACCCGGAATAGGGGCTACACCAGGTCGGCGGGTTTCGACCAAAGGTAGGCGAGGGCGGTCGCTCGTGGCAGCAACCAGCGGGCCGAGGGGCCCCCTTCCCAGCTCCCTCGGCAGGTGTTGATCAGGTCCAGGCCGACGAGGACGGACTCAAGGCGATAGAGGTCGCTGCGGAGCCGGGCCTCGTCGAGGCGCTGGCCCTGGCTGGTGACCCACCGGTCACCGAGCAGGTCCAGCAGGCGCCCGGCCATGTCCTGTGGCTTCGACGGACCTTCGGCGGCGAGAAGTGCGAGGGCGTCGGTTGTGAGCAGCGACTCGCATCCGTACTGCGGTCCGAACCACGATCGAAGGCGGCGAATCACTTCCATGTCGTCGCCAGCGATTCGCGTGGGGGCGAGGACACCCTTGCGCAGTCGGAGCAGGCCGACCTCACGTAGGAGGTCATGTAGGGCTGCCAACGGCGGCAGGTCCTCCTCGATGGACGCCGGGCGCGCATCGAAGCCCCACTTGGGAAACTGCTCTTGGACCTGGCGCACAAACACCCGGGGTAGGCGGCCTCCAGGTGTCAGCTTGACCCCGTCGGCGACCAGCGAGAGCAATAGCCGTACCGGGGTCGGCACCTGACCGACTGTCTGCTGGACGAGGAGGTCGACAGTCGCGAGGTCGAAGGTGTCCCTCCAGGCTGCCGCCCAACCTCGCATGTGCTCGTGTTCTGGGTCCGTCGGGTTGGCCATCACAGTCAGGAAGTCGGCGTAGCCGTGCGGTCCGCCGACGTCTTCGGGAGGGCAGGCCCCCTCGCCGTCGACGACACCGGCCCGATCAGCTCCAGGGCCGACCACCACCACTTCGTGCTCCCAGCCGTCGCCGAAGTCGTACAGGTAGGTGAACCGGGCAGGCAGCGAGCGCAGTGGCACGCCGGTCTCGGCCCGCTCGTCGTCGAATTCATTGAAACCGTCGATGTCAGGCATCCCGTAAAGGATGTCGTCGGCCACGAACTGGTGGAGGTGGGAGTCGGTCCAGCCGATGGCGACCTGCAGCAGATCGTGCAGTTCGGGCAAGAGGACGCCGGCCGGCACGTCTAGCACCCGCACCACTGTCGGCTCCACCTCGCTCATCGTCACCCGAAGGCGAGTGGTTCTCATCATCGAGACGCTATGGGCTGCCGCGCCTTGGTGGATCCGACGCCGACGAGCCTGGAGGGAGATGGCGGAGATCAGCTTCAACGAGTCCTACGGACAGATCCGGGCCATCAACGTGCGCGTGCAGGAAGCCGAGAAGGCTAAGGATTGGGGCGCAGCAATCGCCGGCCTTCACGAGCTGCTCGACCAACCTTGCGCCCACCACCAGGTGGCCGCCTACGAGGTGTGGGACAACATCCACGAGCTCCACAAGAGCGCCGGCGACTACGACGCCGCCATCGCCGCCAAGCAGGAAGCGGTGCGGGCGGGTTACCGGTCGGAGCCCCACCCCGACGCAGACATCGCCGAGTGCCACCTCCTGGCCGGCAGGCGGGCCGAGGCGGATGCACTATTCGCCGACCTCCGGGCGAGGACACCGGACGACGTCTGGCTGTACAACTCGGCGGGCTTCTCCTACGCCGCGGTCCCAGATCACCGCGAATCGGCCCGGTGGTTCCGCGACGGCATCGACGTCGCTCTCCGCACCGGGGACCCCGACCAGGTCGTGGTCCAGCTCCTCGAAGGCCTGGAGGCAGCCTGGAAGGCGCTCGGCGAGAGTCCGGAATCAGGACTGAACGACCGGGTCGAAGCCTTCGTCGAGGCGTGGCAGCCGCCTCCCGGTCGAGTTCGGCACCATTGGGGCGGCGACCCGCCCCCGCTCCAACAGCGGCGATGCGCACACTGCGGCTTCGACTCGGCCATCCTGAAAGCCTCAGTAGGGCCCCAGGACACCACCCGCTTCGATGCCCTCCCTGAGTTCCCGAGCCGACAAACGTCCCGCCTTCCAAGCTCGATGGTGGTGTCGCTTGCCTGGTTCCCCCGAGGCGAGTGGGACAAGGCGACAGCCACATGGCCGGACCTCCTCGAGGAGCTGCCGGCCGACCACACGGCGTACAGCCATCGAATCGAGGCGCGGATGAAGCGCCTGGCGCGCACCCTTGCCGGCCACCCCATGCGGGTGGCGCCCATGACCGTCGAAGATCTCACCGAGTTCTCCGCGGAAGAAGGTGAATCTCCTGGGACAGGGGAGGCCCGCTCCTCCTACGCGGCTGAGATCGCCCGGCGGGACGACGCCGTTGCTTGGCCACCGGGAAGAAACGCCCCCTGCTGGTGTGGCTCGGACCACAAGTACAAGACCTGCTGTGGGCCGATTCCATCGGCGCCGGAATGACGCACAAGAGGGGCCGCTTTCCATCCCGCGAAAATCCCGCGGCATCCCGCGAGAATCCCGCGGCCGCCGCCGTCCGGCGCCGTCCATTTCTGTCCGGGTTCCGCCAGAGCCGGTGCCCCTGACCAGCACTTATAGTCGCACACGGACGCCGACGGTCAGTCGCGGACAAAAGTGGAACATTGCGCTGCAAGGGCCTGCAAAGCCCTGTACACCGGTTCGATTCCGGTCGCCGCCTCCAGCAAAAGGCCTGCTCAGCCGGTGCCCGAACCGTTCCCGAGCGCGAGCCGGACCGGACCTTGGATGCGCCGCTGCCGGGCTGCCGCCCTGACTGCGGCTGCGGCCGTCGAGCCCCGCCTGGCCCAGTGGCGCGACCGCCTGGGTGAAGCCACCGGCCAACAGTCCCGAGCAGACATCCGACGCGATTGGGGCGGCGGGCAGCCAGCTCGGCCCGAAACCTGAAGGCCTGGGACATGTGGCTGCACTACCGGATGGGGCTGAGCTTTGGGCGTGTCGCCGAGGTTCTCGCCCATCTCGGGATCGACGTAACAGCCGGTGCGATCTGCCAGTCCTCGGCGAAGGCAGCATCGACCGAACTGGTCCCCGTGCACGCCGAGCTGGTTGCCCGAGCGAACCGCTCGAAGACGATCACGATGGACTAGGCCAGTCGGCCGGTCGCCGACCTGGTAGATCAGCGGGTCAGCGGCGCTGGGCCGACAGCGTCATGACGCGAAGTTATCCCCCGATCGCCCCCGCCGGCCGTGGGGGTAGCGGCGCCCGGTCGGTCGAGGCGGTAACGCTCGAAGCCGGGGGTGGCCCACCCGGTGCCGTCCGTGCGGATCACCAAGGCTTCGTGGTCGGCCAGGGCCGCCAGCCAGCCAGGAGCATCGTCGCCCATAGCCAGCGCCGCCGTCGCGTAGGCGTCGGTCACGGTGAGCTCGGGGCCAACGACGGTGACCGCCGCCAGAGCGGTGGCCGGCAGACCACGGTGGGGGTCGATGACATGGAAGCCGCGCTCGTAGGTCCCGGAGGTGGCGACCGCCCCCTCGTCCAGACCGACCACCGCGCAGAAGGCGTCGAGGTGGAGCGGATGGCGGATGGCCACCTGCCAGGGCCGGCCGGCGCCGGCCGCCCCCCGCAGGCGCACGTCCCCGCCGGCGTCGATGGCGTGGTCGGCCCACCCGGCTGCGGCCAGCAGGGTTGAGGCCCGCTCGACCGACCATCCCTTCACCACACCCGACGGATCGAGGTGACCGCCGGCCCGGGCATCGAAGTAGCCACCGGTCTCTGCCCGCAGCCGGTCGCACAGCGCGAGGACCTCCCGCACCAGCGGGTGACATTCGGCGGTCGTGAGGTCGCCTCGCTCGAGCCTGCTGATCTCACTCTCGGGCTTGTAGGTGCTGAAGGTGGCATCGACCCAGTGCATCCACGCGATTACCTGGTCGATGGCGCTCTGCGCCGTCGCCTCGGACTCGGTTGCCAGCAGTTGCCGGCGGCGAGCCCCGGCCCGCACCTCGACAGTGACGACGGTGCCCATGACCGCCTCGGCGTGGCGCGCCGCGATCAACCGCCGGCCTTGGTCAGGGCGGATTGGAGGGCTTGGGCAAAGGCATCGCTGGTGTAGGTTGCGCCCGACACCACGTCGAACTGCAGGTTCTGGGCGGCGAGTGCCTCTTGGGTGAGGATTGGCACCGCCTGGGAGTTGATGGATTGCGAGCGGGGGTCGGTCGCGCCCTCCTGGGGAACGTCGATGCTGGTGATCTTGCCGCCGATCATGGTGACCCGGATCTGGATGTCGCCGTAGCGGTACTGAACGTCCTCGCCGGTGAAGCTTCTCGGAGCGGCCCGCACCGTGGTGCTGGGCGTCGCTGTCGGTGGGGTTGTCCCGGTGCCACCGGACGAGGTCGTGGTGGGTGAAGGCTGGGTCGTGGACGGGGCGGTCGTGGACGAGCCTGGAGGGGACGGCGACGTCGATGGGGGCGCGACGGCTACGTGGGAGCTCTTCACCGTGCCCGCCGACTTGTAGCCGAGCAGGGCGGTCAGGCCGACGACGGTTCCGGCGGTGGCGGCGATGGCGCGGCGCATTCAGCGTGTCCTTAGAGCTCGAAGTCTTCTCGGTAGATATGCCGGCGCAGCACGCCCGCCGCCTGGAGGGCGCCAACCGTGGCCGTCGACATGATCGGCGGCCCGCACAAGAACACATCCCGTCGAGCCACGTCCGGTACCAGGCGGAGCAGATGGGCAGCGGTGAGGTAGTCGGGGTGCTGCCCGCTCCGCCCGATCAGGTAGTGCACCTGCGCCCTTCGTGCCCCGGCTATGTCTTCGAGCTCTCGGCGAAAGGTGACGTCGGCGGTGGTGCGGGCCCGGTAGATCAAGGTGACGTCACCGGGACCGCCCGGCAACGACTCGAAGAGGGCTCGCAGCGGGGTGATGCCGACACCTGCGCCTATGAGCAGGACTTTACGCCGGGTCCTGCGCCGCTCGGTGAACGCCCCGTAAGGTCCTTCGGACAGGACCCGGACCCCGGGGCGTAGGTCGGCGAGAGCGCCGCTGTGGTCACCCAGTTGCTTCACGGTGAGCCGCAACCACTGGCCGTTGGGAGCAGCCGACAGGGAATAGGGGTGGGCCTGCCACCAGCCGTCCCTGGTCAAGAAGCGCCACATGAAGAACTGGCCTGACTCGGCCCGCAGGTCCGCCAGGCGATCTCCGGTCACGTAGATCGAGGTCTGCCCCGGCCCCTCCCTGACCACCTCGGCTACCCGCAGCCGGTGACGGGCGGCGTCGCGGAGGGGCTTGCCCACCCGGTACGACACGAGCAGCCCGCCGACCACCCCGTACATGGCGATCCACAGAGCCCGGTTGAGCGGGTGGGTGGCGAAGTCCACCCCGGTGGCGAACTGGTGAGCGAACGACAGGGCCAGGGCGATGTACGTGTACAGATGGATGAAGTACCAGGTGTGGTAGCTGACCCGGCGCCGGATGCCCCGGGCGGAGATCACGCCCACCACGACCAGGAGACCGAGCCCGACGGTGGCGGCCAGCATGTCGGTGTAGGTGAAGATCACCGACCTGGTTTCCGACACCACGCCGGTGTGAGCGGTGACGGCGTAGCCCCAGATCGTCAGCACGGCGTGAGCGACGAGCAGGGTGATGCTGTACTCCCCGTTGCGACGGTGCCACACTGCGAGGCGGTCCATCCCGATCAAGCGGTCCAGCCACGCCACACGCCCCATGAGGAGCACCTCGACGACTACCAGGTAGGTGCCCACCAGCCCGGTCACCCGGCCGGCGGCGGTGAGCCACGGTCCGAGGCCGCGGACCGATGCCGGCGACGTATCCAGCCACCACATCAGGCATACCAGCACGGCGCCGGCGCCCACCACCGCCGCCACCAGACCCTCCCGGGTGGGCTGGTCGAGCTTCGCCAGCGAGGAGCTGACGACGTTGACCGGCGGTCGGCCCCGAGCGGAGCGCACGCCCCGCTGGCCTACAGACGCGGTCACCCCAGCCGGTCCCGGACACGGCGCTCGACCTCGGGCGCGGCGAGTTCCAGCTTCACGCCACAAGATTGGCCGATCGAGCTAAGCGCTACATGAGCGCGAGCCCCACGGAGGTTAAGAGCAGGTGAAGGTGGCGGTGACGCCCGCCGCGACTCGGGCAATCGGAGGCCGCCTGTCGTTGCATCCGGGCCATCGGAGGTTTTATGGGCGTCGCAGGGGTACAAGACGCCGATGAGCACCGATCGACAGCCGAGGCATCTGGCACCGACTGCCCACACTCCGGGTGAGGCGACGGCCGACGCTTACCGCCAGGGCGCCGACCGCCCGCTCGGGGCGTTCCTGGCCCTGTTGGGTGCTTATGGCGCTGCGGTGGGCGCCGGGGCGGTCGTGGTGCGACGGAGAGGGGGCCTGGCTAACCGCTTGGGGGCGGCGGACACGGCCCTTCTCACCGCCGCCACCTTCCAGGTGAGCCGGGTGATCGCCAAGAGCGCGGTGACCAGTCCTCTGCGCGCCCCGTTCGCCCGCTTCGAAGGCACCTCGGGCGAAGCCGAGCTTCAAGAGGCCGTGCGAGGTTCGGGAGCACACAAGGCTGTCGGCGAGCTGCTCACCTGTCCGTTCTGCATCGGGCAGTGGGTGGCCACCGGCTTTGCCTTCGGTTTCATTATCGCCCCGCGAGCGACGCGCCTGGCGGCAACCGTCGTGACCGCAGTGGGCGGCGCCGACGTCCTTCACCTTCTCTACGACAAACTCCAGTAGCCATACGCCCAGCGGGTCGGCAGGCGCCGCCGTCGGAGCCCGTCTGTCGCCCCCGTGTACCAAGTTGCGCGGCTGGTAGCGCCCGACACAAGCTAGTTTTAGGCTTCTGACCAAGTACGAGCGTGTCCGGGGGCATCGATCATGAGGCTGATGTCTCCGGCGGACGCCATGTTCTTGCTGCCGGAGAGCTCCGATCAGTACATGCATGTGGGCGGCCTCGAGGTGTTCGAGCTACCCGAGGGCGCGGACGCCGGCTGGGTTCGCCAGCTTTACGACCGCATGGTCGGCGTTGAGGAGGTGGCACCGCTTTTCCGGCAACGGGCGAGCCACTCGCTGGCGACCCTCGGTGCGTGGGCGTGGGAGGCGGATCCCGACCTCGACGTCGAGCACCATGTCCGCCATTCGGCGCTTCCGACGCCTGGGCGGGTGCGTGAGCTCCTGGCGCTGATCTCGCGCCTGCATGGCACGCCGCTCGATCGTCACCGACCCCTGTGGGAGTCCCACGTAATCGAAGGCCTCGTCGGCAACCGCTTCGCCGTGTATACGAAGTTTCACCATTCGCTCATGGACGGCGTCTCGGCCATGCGTCTCCTCGAGAGCAGTCTGAGCACCGATCCCGCCACCCGCGACATGGCACCCCCGTGGGCGCCCCGGCCCCGCCCGGAGCGCCCGTCATCGCCGGGGCCCGACGGCAACAGATGGAGCGAAGGCCTGGCTCGCGCCGCACGGGCAACTGCCGACATCGTCGAAGTCGGCCCTTCACTAGCCCGCTTGGCCACCAGGACCGTGCTCAATCAGACGGGCCTCGCGGCTCCGCCGCCGCGCACCATCTTCAATGTGGGCATCACCGGCTCGCGCCGCTACGCCGCCCAGACGTGGCCGCTCGACAAGGTCCGATCGGTGGCTAGCGCGTCCGGCACCACCGTCAACGATGTCATCCTGGCCATGTCCTCCTCGGCCATTCGGCGCTACCTCGCCTCCCTGGACGAGCTCCCCGACGCCCCCCTCGTTGCCATGGTGCCGATTTCACTGCGCTCGCGGGCACAAGGTGGCGGCTCAGGTAACGCCTTGGGTGTGATCCTCTGCAACCTGGCCACCGATGTCGCTGATCCGGTGAAACGCCTGGAGGTCATCCACGACTCGATGCAGTGCGGCAAGGACACGTTGTCGGAGTTGACGCCGGCGCAGATCCTCGCGATGAGTGCCGTGGCGGTGGCTCCCCTCGTGCCCGCGACGTTGGCCATGGGTTACCAGGTGAGCCGGCCGTCGTTCAATCTGGTGATATCCAACATCCCCGGCCCTTCCGGTCCGTTGTACTACGACGGGGCCAGGCTCCAGGGGATGTACCCGCTGTCGATCCCGACCCACGGCCAGGCGATGAACATCACCGTGACCAGCTACGACGGCGGCCTCCACTTCGGTCTCACCGGCTGCCGCCGCACCGTCCCTCACCTCCAGCACCTCCTCACCCACCTCGACACCGGGCTGAGCGAGCTACACGACGCTCTCGTCACCTGAGCCGGGCGCCGTCCGTCGTTCCGGCAAAGCGCAATCAGGGACCCCCTGCCGGCAAGGAGACGGTGAAGAAGTCGCGCGACTCCTCGGTGGGGCCGAGGTACCTGGTGGCGGGTCGTTCCATCTGGGGATAGAGCTTGGCTGCGTCGACCCTGCCGGGGTCGGTGGCGGGATGCTGGAAGAAGTTGAAGGTCACCCACTCGGGGTTGATGTCGAGCGACATGGCGCGCACCGCGCCCGCCCGCTGGAGCGACTCGGCCAGGCTCCGGGCGCTTAGCGCCGGCCCGGCGACGTAGACGAGCGCGCCGCTGGCAGTGACGCCGATGCCGGAGCGGGCCACCACCGTCTTGGTGCCTATGGTCGAACCCCACAGCTTGGCGTCGCCGTAGGTGGCGTTGGATGCCGATCTGGCGTGGTCGACGATGAGAACCAGGTTCTGCAAGACGGCCTGCACGTCGGGCGTCATCGCCAGATTGGTACCCCATGCGCCGACGTCGACGGAACCGTCGCGGTAAATGACGATTGACGCTGCACCGGATTGCAACGGGACCGCGAACCGGCCGTCGAGGTAGAAACCGCCGTGGGCGTCGTGGAAGCGGAAGCCGCCGTTGAAGGCGGCGATCGTCGTAGCCAGGGCGGCGCCGGTGATGTCGGGCGGCTGGCTCCAGACGCCGCCCGGTTCGGTGGCACCGGGCACCAGAGAGACACGGAGGAGGGACGGATCGATCCAAACCGCGCTGGTGATCTGAGAGGTGTAGGTGGTGTCGGCGCGGAACTGGGCCACGTACATCCCCGGGACCCCTCCAACGAGGGGTCCCACCGGTTGCCACTGGCCCTCACCGGGTAACGCCGGTGTCACGACGAGGGGGATGGCAACAGGGGGGGTGAGGTGATGGGCGACGGTGATGGTTCTGCCCGTGGCGCTGCCCCCGGGCGGAGAAGGCTTAACGACCGGGTTGAGCGCCTGGGGGCGCCCGCCCTTCTTCGGAGCATGCTGCTCGTAGTAGATCGTCTCGAACTCTTTGGCCACCGCGGCCAGGTGGTGGCTGCGGAGCCAATCGGCCCACTTCGCCTCGAAGCTCTCGTTGCCTGGGGTGCGTGCCGCGCCGACAAGGGTGATCATCGTCGGCACCGCCACGGCCAGCAGCAGCGATAGGGGCAGGCGCCAAAGCCGGTGCCGGCGCGTCCGCGCCGTGCGCGGCGGTTGCCGAGGTGGCCCGTACCCACCGTTGGGCGGCCGGTGGCTGCCTCGCACGTCGCGTGCGCGCACGTCGCTGTCGGTCATCGCACGGATCGGACATGGCCGGCTGCCCTGATGACAGCGACCACAGCGAAGACCACGACGGCGGCCGTCAACACGGGACGCGTGGCCCATCTCACCAGGATGCCGGTGCCGGCGGTGAGGGCCGCGACGGCCGCCGACAGGCACCACCAGTTACGGTGGCGGCAGCGGAAGGCGGCGATCGCCGCCACCAGGCCCCACCCGCCGAAGAACTCCGGGCCCCACCCGGCGATCACGGCGAGGAAAGCGACGAGGACGGAGCCAGCCGGGACGAAGATCATCGGTGATCCCAACGTACCGTCCGGCGCGGCGACGAATGTGCACCCCCGAAGCCAGGCGCCCCCGCTCAGGCGGCGATACTAGAGGCGAAGGGGTCGGATGGGCGACAGCACGGCCGCTGGGTCCGACCAGTCGACACCGGCGACGTCGACGTACAGCTCGACCTCGTTGCCGTCGGGGTCGCGCACGTAGAGGCTGTGGGAAACGGTGTGGTCGCTCGCACCGACGACGTCTACGCCGGCGGCGGTGATCTGGTGCCACGCGTCGCGAAGGTCGTCGTCGGTGTCACCGACCTTGAGGCCTATGTGGTAGAGCCCGACGCGACGGCCGGGCGGGATGGCGGCGGCGTCCTCGCCGACCTCGATGAGCAAAAGCTCGTGGTGGGTGCGCCCGCTCGTGAAGGCGGCGAGGGGGACACCCATGGGAACCTCGCCGATGCTCTTCCACCCGAGGACGTCACCGTAGAAGCGCCGGGAGCGCTCCAGGTCACGCACGTAGAGAACCACATGTCCGAGCTCTTTGACTTGCATGAGGTGGTGCCTCCTGGCCACGGGCCCTCCGCGATCGCCAGGGTACCGGGGCCGGGCGTAGACGCTGCGATTCAGAGCGAACCGGTGAGTACCCCGCCACCGTCGACGACGAGCAAAGCGCCGGTGATCCAAGAGGCGGCATCGCTGGAGAGGAAGAGGGCAGCTGGCGCGATGTCGCCGGGCTCGCCGAGGCGCTGCATGGCCCACGGCCACGTCCCCTGCTCGCCGCCTTCCCACAGCGACCGCGCGAAGTCCGTCTTGACCAGTCCGGGGGCAATGGCGTTGACCCTGACCTTGGGACCCAGCTCGGTGGCCAGGTGCTTGGTCATGAAGACCAGCGCGGACTTGGTCAGATCGTAGACGCCGATCGGGCCGCCCGCGGTGATCCCGCCGATGCTGGCCACGTTGACGACAGATCCGCCGTTGCCCTCCATCCACTGGCGCCAAGCCTCCTGGATCCAAACGAGCGGACCGCGGAGGTTGACCTCGAAGGTCTTGTCCCACCGGGCCAGGTCGACGTCGATCATGCGACCCATGTGGGGGTTGGTCCCTGCGTTGTTGACCAGCACGTCCAGGCGTCCGAATCGATCGATGGTCTCACCCACCGCTCGCGACGCCGCCTCCGGGTCGCCGGCGTGGGCGGAGATCGGGTGGATCTCCCCGTCGATTCGAGCTGCCGCGTCCCGGAGTCCCTCGATCTTGCGGGCGGTGATGACCACCGTCGCGCCGGCCTCGGCGAAGGCGCGGGCGATGCCCTCACCGATGCCGCGCGACCCCCCGGTGACGAGGGCGACCTTACCTGTGAGCGTCAGCTCCATCCTTGCCTCCTCGAAAGGGATTCCGCCGTGTTCGTAGCGCCCGGAGAGAACCTAGGAAGTTTCACGCCCGCCCGCTACCCCTGACATGGTCCGACCGGCGGCCAAGATGGAACCCGTGAGCGACCTCGCGGACGAGGCGGTGCCCGGCGACGGGGCCCCGGGACCGGAATCGGTGGCGTGGCGGTACGTGGGCGACTGGCGCCTGCTGTTCGGCGTCGGCCGGGCACTGGTCCTCCAGGTCGCCCATCCTGTCGTCGGCGCCGGCGTCACCCAGCACTCGGACTTGCGCTCCGACCCGTGGCGCCGGTTCAACCACACCCTCGAATCCCTGATGATCCAGGTCTACGGAGGCGAAGCTGCGACATCGGAGGCCCGCCGCCTGCGCGACCGTCACCGCAGCATCAACGGTGTCGACGGCCGGGGACGGCAGTACCGGGCCCTCGGCCCCGAGGCGTACTGGTGGGTGCACGCCACAATCTTCGAAAGCGTCCTGGCCGACCACGACCGCTTCGGGCGAGCGCTGAGCGCCGCGGACCAGGTCCGCTTCTACAAGGAGTGGAAGGCGCTCGGGCGCCTCCTCGGCGTGCCCGGCTCGCAGATCCCCCCGGATCTGGCCGCCTTCTGGAGCTACTACGAGGGGATGCTCACCGACCGCCTGGAGGACAACCAGGCGGTGCGCGACGTCCTCGACGCCATCACGGGTCACGGCACGCCACCGCCTCCGGGGTGGAGGGCGCCGGCAGCGGCCTGGTGGCCCGTCAGCTCGACGCTGGGCAAGGTGATGTACCGCGTCACAGTAGGGATGCTGCCCCCCGCCCTGCGCCGGCGCCTCGACCTGGCGTGGACCGCGTCGGACGAGCGGGGCCTGTCCGCCCTCGGGGCCGTGGTGCGCACCGCCTTCCCGGCCCTGCCGCCTCGTTGGCGGTACCACCCCGTCGCCGCCGACACCATCCGCCGCGGGTGGCCCGGGCGCTCCCCTCAACGCCCACGGGCAACCGGTACCGTGGCCATGTGAAACGCCGGCTGCTTGACGACGAGCACGAGGAGTTCCGGCGTAGCTTCCGTCGCTTCCTCGACGACGTCGTGGTGCCGAGGAGCGGCGAATGGGAGAAGGCCGGGCTGGTGGACCGCGAGGTGTTCGTCGAGGCGGGCAAGCACGGTTTCGTGGGCATGTCGGTGCCCGAGAAGTTCGGCGGCGGGGGAGTGGCGGACTTCCGTTTCAACGTGGTGATCGCCGAGGAGATCCAGTCGGCCGGGCTGGCGGGAAGCGGCCTCGGCTTGACCTTGCACAACGACATCTGCCTGCCGTACTTCCTGACGCTCACCACCGACGAGCAGAAGGCCCGCTGGTTGCCTGCGATCGCGAGCGGGGAGGCGATCACTGCCATCGCCATGACCCAGCCCGGCACCGGCTCCGACCTGGCGTCCATGTCCACCACGGCCATCCGGGACGGGGACGCCTACGTGGTCAACGGGGCCAAGACATTCATCACCAATGGCATAAACGCCGACCTGGTGATCCTGGCGGCGAAGACGGACCCCTCCCGGCGTCACCACGGGATGTCGTTGCTGGTGGTCGAGCGCGGGACTCCCGGCTTCGAGCGCGGCCGCAACCTGGACAAGGTGGGACTGCACGCCCAGGACACCGCGGAGCTGTTCTTCGACGACGCGCGCGTCCCCGTCTCCAACCGCCTCGGCGGCGAGGGCGACGGTTTTCGCTACCTGGTGACCAACCTTCCCCAGGAGCGGCTGTCGATCGCCGTGTCCGGCCTGGCCGCGGCCCGGGCCGCGCTCGACTGGACTCTGGCGTACGTGAAGGAGCGCATGGCTTTCGGCCAGCCCGTCGGGTCGTTCCAGAACACCAGGTTCCGCCTGGCCGAGTTGGCGACCGAGGTGGCGGTGACCGAGGCCTACGTCGACCGTTGCATACTGGCGCTCAACGCCGGCGACCTCACCGCGGAGGAGGCGGCGATGGCCAAGTGGTGGTCCACCGAACTCCAGGGCAGGGCGGTGGACACCGGCGTCCAGCTCCACGGTGGCTACGGCTTCATGAGCGAGTACCCGATCAGCCGGGCGTACGTCGACGCCCGAGTCACGCGCATATACGGTGGGACGACAGAGATCATGAAGGAGATCATCGGGCGGGGTCTGGGCCTGTAGGGGTTCGCTCGACCAGCGGCTCCGGTGCCACCGTCTCGTCGCCGGGACGGGCCCGGCCCCGGGTGAGCAGCACGGCCACCGAGACCACGAACACCCCTATGCTCACCCAGTCGTTTATGCGCAGGCCCCAGTAGCGGTGGGCCTCGTCGACTCGCAGGAACTCGGTCCAGAACCGCCCCGCCGTGTACAGGGCGGCGTAGAGCAAGAACAGGTAACCCTTGCGGATCCTCAGTCGGCGCTCGGCCCAGATCAGGATGAACACGCAGGCGATGTCCCAGATGGACTCGTAGAGGAACGTCGGCTGGAACGTGGCCGGATGACCGAGGTATTTGCAGTTGGTGACCGATGTGCAGGTCTTCGGGTTGGTGATCTTCACCGCCCAGGGGAGGCCGCTCGGCTTGCCGTACAGCTCCTGGTTGAAGTAGTTGCCCCACCGCCCGATGCCCTGGGCGAGCGCCAGGCTCGGGGTGGCGCAGTCCAGCGTGGCGCGCAGGTCGAGACGGTGGCGGCGTGCACCGATCAGGCCGAAGATCACCCCGCCGGCCACCCCGCCCCAGATACCGAGGCCTCCCTGCCAGATCGCGAACGCGCGCAACCAGTCGCCGCTGGTGTCCGCCTGCCAGCTCGTGACCAGGCTGTAGACCCGGGCGCCGACGAGGCCGGCGGGCACCCCCCACAAGGCGAGCATGGCCATGGTGCCCGGCTTGCCGCCGCGGGTCTCCCAGCGGCGCTGGGCCAGCCACACCGCGGCTACCACCCCGCACGCGATGAGCAGGCCGTACATGTGCAGGCGCACAGGCCCGATGCTGATGCCGTTGACCGGTGGGCTGGGCAGGTAGGCGAGCAGGGGACCACCGGGCACGGGCCCAGCGTAGGCAACGCCCCGCCGGACAAGGCGCCACGCCGGCGCCGGCCGCGACCCCCCGGTCGCCGGGCGCCGCCGGCCGTGGCGTCGGGAGGCCGCCTGCTTGGGTACTGTCCCGCCCATGCATATTTGGCCGGGGCGCCCCTACCCGCTCGGAGCGACGCTCGAGGCGGAGGGCACCAACTTCTCCGTGTTCAGTTCGGTAGCCGAGCGCGTCGAGCTGTGCCTCTTCGACGAGGCCGGGCACGAGGAGCGCCTCACGCTTCCCGAGGTGACAGCGCATTGCTGGCACGGGCGGGTACCTGGTGTCGGTCCGGGGCAGCGCTACGGCTACCGCGTCCACGGGCCGTGGCGCCCGGGCCAGGGCCTGTGGTGCAACCCGGCCAAGCTCCTCCTCGACCCCTATGCCAAGGCCATCGCCGGTCCCGTTATCGGCGACAAGAGCTCGTTCGGTTACCGCTTCGACGCCCCAGACGAGGCCAACGGTGACGACAGCGCACCGTACGTGCCCCGCTCGGTGGTGATCGACCCCAGCTTCGACTGGGGCGACGACGCCGCTCCCCGCGTGCCCCTCCACGAGTCGATGATCTACGAGGTCCATGTCAAGGGCTTCACCGCCCTGCACCCGACCATCCCCCCCGGCAAGAGGGGCACCTACGCGGCGATGGCCAGCCCGGAGGCGATCGAACACCTCGCGCTCATGGGTGTGAGCGCCGTCGAGTTGATGCCCGTGCACCAGTTCGTGGATGACTTCCACCTGGTCGACAAGGGCCTCCACAACTACTGGGGCTACAACTCGATTGGTTTCTTCGCCCCCCACGGCGCGTACTCGTCGGTGGGTGACGGCGGCGGCCAGGTCAACGAGTTCAAGGCCATGGTCAAGGCCCTGCACGCCGCCGGCACCGAGGTGATCCTCGACGTGGTCTACAACCACACGGCCGAAGGCAACCAGCTCGGTCCGACCCTGTCTCTCCGGGGGCTCGACAATCCCGAGTACTACCGCCTGGTGGAGGACGACCAGCGCTTCTATTACGACACCACCGGCACCGGCAACAGCCTCAACGCCCGCAGCTCCCAGACGCTGCAGCTGATCATGGACAGCTTGCGCTACTGGGTCATCGAGATGCACGTGGACGGGTTCCGCTTCGACCTGGCCGCCACCCTCGCCCGCCAGTTCTACGAGGTGGACCGCCTATCGGCCTTCTTCGACGTCATCCACCAGGATCCGGTCGTGAGCCAGGTCAAGCTGATCGCCGAGCCCTGGGATGTCGGCGACGGTGGCTACCACGTCGGCGGCTTCCCCCCGCTGTGGTCGGAATGGAACGGCCGCTACCGCGACTGCGTGCGCGACTACTGGCGGGGCGAGCCGGGGACGGTGGGCGAGTTCGCCGCCCGGCTCACGGGAAGCTCGGACCTCTACGAGGACGACGGCCGGCGTCCCTTTGCCAGCATCAACTTCGTCACCGCCCATGACGGCTTCACCCTCCACGACCTGGTGTCGTACAACGACAAGCACAACGAGGCCAACGGCGAGGACGGGGCGGACGGCTCCGACGACAACCGCTCGTGGAACTGCGGGGTAGAAGGACCGACCGACGACCCCGGCGTGATCGCCCTGCGTGAGCGCCAGAAGCGGAACTTCCTCGCCACCGTGTTCGCCTCCCAGGGCGTACCGATGCTGCTCTACGGCGACGAGATGGGCCGCACCCAAAGGGGCAACAACAACGCCTACTGCCAGGACAATGAGATCTCCTGGCTGGACTGGGCCCAGCGCGACGAGAACCTGTCGCTCCTCGGTTTCGCCCGCCAGCTCACCGACCTGCGCCGTGACCACCCGGTGCTGCGCCGGCGCCGTTGGTTCCAGGGTCGCCCGATCCGGGGGCACGGCGTGGCCGACATCGCCTGGTTCGACCCGAGCGGCGAGGAGATGTCCGACGAGCAGTGGCAGGAGACGTCGGCCAAGTCGTTGGCGTTGTTCCTGAACGGCGACGGCATTCCCTACCCCGACGCCAAGGGCCGGCGCATGGTCGACGACTCGCTCCTGTTGTGTTTCAACGCCAACCACGAGGTCGTCGAGTTCTCCATGCCCGACCAGGCCTTCGCCAAGGAGTGGGCGGTCACGATCGACACCAGCCAATCGGTGGCACTCCCGGACGGCCGCACGGTGGCGAACGGTGAGGCCTTCGCCGTCGGGGGGCGCAGCGTGGTCATTCTCCGCCGTGTCAACTGAGTCCCCCCGGGCGCCCAGGAGAGCCGCCAGGAGAGCCACCTACCGGGTGCAGCTGCACGCAGGTTTTCCTTTCTCCGACGCAGCTTCCATCGCCGGCTACCTGGCCGAGTTGGGCGTGAGCCACATGTACCTCTCGCCCGTACTGCAGGCGGCGCCGGGCAGCACGCACGGCTACGACGTGGTCGACCCGACGACGGTCAACGTCGAGCTCGGCGGTGCCACCGGGTACCGTTCGCTCACCGACGCACTCGACGGTGCCGGGCTCGGTCAGCTCTTGGACGTGGTGCCCAACCACATGGCCATCACCGGCCCCGAGAACACCTGGTGGTGGGACGTCCTGGAGAACGGCCCGGCCAGCGTCTACGCCTCCTACTTCGACGTCGACTGGAACCCCCCCGAGTCCAAGCTCGCCGACACCGTGCTGCTGCCGATCCTCGGGGACCACTACGGCCGCGAGCTCGAAGCCGGCCGCCTGCACCTGCGCCGCCAGGGGGGCGGCTTCACGATCTCCTACTTCGATCACACCGTCCCCGTCGCCCCCCGCTCCCTCGACACCCTGCTCGGCGCGGCCGCCGCCGACCTCGCCGAGGGGGAGGCCAGGGAGGAGCTGGAGAGTGTCGCCACCGCCTTCGGACGCCTCCCCCACGCCACCGACACCGACGCCGCCAGCGTGCATGAGCGTCACCGCGACAAGGATATCCTGCGCTCCCGTCTGGCGGCGCTGTGCGACGAGCATCCCCAGCTGGCCAAGGCTGTCGACGCCAGGGTGGACGCGCTCAACGCCGACCCCGACGCGCTTGACGCCTTGATCTCCAGGCAGAATTACCGGCTGGCCTGGTGGCGCACGGCGGCCGAGGAGCTCGACTACCGCCGCTTCTTCGACATCAACGACCTCGCAGCCATCCGCGTCGAGGATCCGCAGGTCTTCGAGGCCAGCCACACCCTGGTGCTGCGCTGGCTGGCCGCCGGCGTCGTCGACGGCCTGCGGATCGACCACATCGACGGCCTACGCGACCCGGCCGCATACCTGGGACGCGTGCAGGACAGCGTGCCCGGCGCCTGGCTGATCGTGGAAAAGATCCTCGAGGCCGGCGAGGTGCTACCCGATCGCTGGCCGGTGGCGGGGACCACGGGCTACGACTGGCTGAGCACCGTGGGCGGCCTGCTCGTCGACCCCTCCGGCTATGAGCGCCTGCTCGGCGTGTACCGGGGTTTCACCGGTGACGAACAGGCGTATCCCGACGTCGTCCACCGCGCCAAGCTCGAGGTGCTCGACGGCCCCCTTTCGGCCGACCTGTCGAGGCTGGTCGCCCACCTGGCCCGGATCTGTGAACGCCACCGCCGGTACCGGGACTTCACCCGCCGGGACCTGCGCGACGTCCTGGGCGAGGTGATCGCCGGCTTCGATGTGTACCGGACCTACACCGCTCCGGGACGTGAGCCGGACCCCCGCGACACCGCTGCGGTCGCCCGGGCGGTGACCGCCGCCGCCGAGCGCCGTCCCGACCTCGACGCCGAGCTGCTCGGGTTTCTCTCCGATCTGCTGACCCTGGGCGGCCCCGAATCCGAGCTGGCGATGCACTTCCAGCAGCTGACCGGCCCGGTGATGGCCAAGGCCGTCGAGGACACCGCCTTCTACCGTTTCGTCCCCCTCGCTTGTGTCAACGAGGTCGGCGGCGATCCCGGGCACCCCTCCCTCGACCTCGACGCCTACCACCGGGTGTGCGGGCGCAACCAGCGAGACGAGCCCGAAGGTCTGCTCGCCCTGTCCACCCATGACACCAAGCGCAGCGAGGACGTACGGGCCCGCATCGCCGTACTGGCGGAGATCCCCGACGAATGGGCCGAGGCGGTGGCCCGTTTCGAACGGGCAGCCGAGCGCCATCTGATGACCGTTACCGGCGCCGGTCGGGCCCCGTCGGCAGGTGCCGCTCCCGCCACGTTGCCCGACCCGGCGACGCGATGGCTGGCCTACCAGACCCTGGTCGGTGCCTGGCCGCTGTCCGCCGACCGACTGGTCGCATACTTGGAGAAGGCGACGCGGGAGGCGAAGGTCCACACCTCGTGGACCGACCCCGATCCCGCCTACGACGCCGCCGTCGCCGACTTCGCCGCCGCCGTGGTCGGCGACCGCGCGTTCGTGTCGGAGCTGGAGGCGTTCGTGGACCGGGTGCGCCGGGCGGGGTGGACCAACTCGCTGACCCAGAAGCTGCTCACCCATACCGCTCCCGGGGTCGGCGACCTCTACCAGGGAACGGAGATCTGCGATCTGTCCCTGGTAGACCCCGACAACCGCCGGCCGGTCGACTACGACCGCCGCCGGATGCTGCTGGATCGCGCCGCCAGCGTCGACGCGGTGACAGCATGGCGCGGCGAGGACGGGACCGGGCTCACCAAGCTGGCCGTGGTGCGAGCCGCGCTCGCCCTGCGCGCCGTCCAGCCCGAGTGGTTCGGTGCCGGCCCGGCCGGGAGTTACCAACCCCTCGCCGCCACAGGCGACGCCTCCACCCATGCGGTGGCGTCATACCGTGGAAACGGGCCCGCCGTGGCAGGCGCTGGAGGCGGGGCGGTCGTCGTCGCCACGCGCCTGCCGTTGACGCTGGAGCAGCGAGGCGGATGGGGCAACACGACGCTGGCGTTACCTCCCGGCGCCTGGCACGATCGCCTCGGGGGCGGGGAGTGGGAGGGCACCGTCGCCGTGGGCGACGTCCTCGCCGGCCTGCCCGTCGCTTTGTTGTCGACGGCCGAGTTGGCCGGGCCGGAGGGGGGGGAGCGATGAGCGACTTCACCGTCTGGGCACCGGGTCACGAGGCCGTGGAGGTGGACCTCGCCGGCCGCCGCGTCGCCATGGTGGCGGTGGCGGCCGGGTGGTGGCACGCGTACGTCGACGGCGCCGGAGCAGGCACGCGCTACCGCTTCTGCGTCGACGGGGGCCCGGCGCTGCCTGATCCGCGATCGCCGTGGCAGCCCGACGGGATCGACGGACCGTCGGCCACCGTCGATCATGCTTGCTTCCCGTGGACCGACCGGGCGTGGCGGGGCGCCCCGCTGGCTTCTGCGGTGATCTACGAGTGCCACGTCGGCACCTTCAGCCCGGAGGGCACCTTCGACGGGGCCATCGCCCGCCTCGACCACCTGGTCGATCTGGGCGCCACCGCGATCGAGTTGCTCCCCGTCGCCGAGGCCAGCGGGGACAGGGGATGGGGCTACGACGGGGTGCTGCTGTGGGCCCCCCACCACGCCTACGGCGGTCCCACCGGCCTCAAGCGCCTGGTCGACGCCGCCCACGCCCGGGGGATCGCCGTGGTGCTCGACGTGGTGTACAACCATCTCGGACCGTCGGGCAACCACCTGGCGAAGTTCGGCCCATATTTCACCGACCGCTACCAGACACCGTGGGGGGAGGCCGTCAACTTCGACGGCGCGGGCAGCGACGGCGTACGCCGCTTCGTGATCGACAACGCCCGCATGTGGCTGGAGGACTACCACCTCGACGGGCTCCGCCTGGACGCCGTGCACGCCATCGTCGACGAGAGCGCCCTTCACGTGCTCGAGGAAATGGCCGTGACCGTAGGGGACCTGTCCGACCATCTCGGGCGCCAGCTGTGGCTGATAGCCGAGAGCGACCGCAACGACCCGAGGCTGGTTCGCTCCCGCGAGGCCGGTGGCTACGGGCTGGCAGCGAGCTGGAGCGATGACTTCCACCACGCCCTCCACGCCGTGCTCACCGGTGAGCGATCCGGTTACTACGAGGACTTCGGACGCCTGTCCCAGGTGGCCACCGCCCTGCGCCGGGTGTACGTGTACGGGCGGGACTGGTCACCGTTCCGCCAGCGCCACCACGGCCGGCCCGCCGGGGAGCTACCCGGGACCCGTTTCCTCGGCTACAGCCAGAACCACGACCAGGTCGGCAACCGGGCCGTCGGTGACCGCACGGCCGCCTTGATGAGCCCGGGCAGGCTCAAGATCGCCGCCGCCCTCGTGCTGTGCTCCCCGTTCGTGCCCATGATCTTCCAGGGCGAGGAGTGGGGGGCGTCGACGCCGTTCCAGTACTTCACCGATCACCGCGACCCGGAGTTGGGGCAGGCGGTCAGCGAAGGGCGGCGCCGGGAGTTCGCCGCCTTCGGCTGGGCAGCCGACGACGTGCCCGATCCCCAAGATCCCGCCACCTTCGAACGCTCGAAGCTCGACTGGTTGGAGGTGGGGAAAGAACCCCACTCGTCACTGCTTGGGTGGTGCCGGGACCTCATCGCCCTGCGCCGCCGGCACAGCGAACTCACCGACGGCCACCTCAACGGTGTCCAGGTCGACTGCGACGACGGGTCCGCGTGGCTCTGCATGCGCCGGGGCCGGGTGGCCGTGGCTGTGAACCTGGCGGCCACGACTCGGGAACTGCCGGTCGCGGCCGGCGAGCTCGCCCTCGCGTCGGAACCGGGCGTCGACCTGCGCGGTGCCACCGTGCGCCTGCCCCCCGAAAGCGTGGCCGTCGTCATCTCCCAAGGCTGACCCGCCGGCTCGCCGCGGTGTTGGTGCGGAGGTGGGCCGGCGGCCGGCGGGGCCGGCGGGGGTGGGCCGGCGGCCGGCGGGGGCCGGCGGGGGCCGGCGGCCGGCGGGGGCCGGCGGCCGGCGGGCTCTGGCGCGGGCGCGTCTACGGACGCAAATGTGCAGTTACGCGCGGGTGGCATTTCGTGGTGCACGAGAATCGACGGAAACCGTCTGATTCGCTACATCTCGGCGCCGAAGCCGCGCGTATTCCTACATTTCGAGTGCCATCACCCGCCGCCGCTTCAGGGAAGGCGTCCCTCACCCTGTTGATTGGCGCCACGCTCGGCCATGTCCTCGTAGTGGCTCTCGGTTTCGGGGCTGATCGCATGCGCCTCTGCCGCCGCCTCCTCGTCAGGCGTCGGGCCGCGCCCGGCCTCGTGGTCCTTCTGCGCTTGCAGGGCCTCCTCGGCCCGGGTGTCGGCGTTGGGCAAGGTGTGATCGGCCATGGCCACCTTCCTACCCGGCCCGGAGCGGCCTCACGCCTGGGCGCCCACCCGGCAGGGCGTGGTACGGTCAATGGCCGCACGGCGAGGGCGTATAGCTCAGCTGGTTAGAGCGCATGCATGACGCGCATGAGGTCGGGGGTTCGACTCCCTCTACGCCCACCACGCATGACCACACCACACGACCGGTGAGGGAGGTGGCATCTGCCATCAGGTTGGGATCAGACCAGCAACGTCTCCACCTCGTAGCGCGCAATCTGCGGATCGGCGGTGACGATCCACAGGCGCAGGTCACGAGCCTGCGCCACCAACAGACGGTCGAAGGGATCGCTATGAAGCGGTGGAAGGTCGCGCACCGCTAGAGCGTGGGAGTGCTGGACGGGGAGTGGCTCCGCCCCGATCGCCCGCATGCGGTCCGGAACGTAGCGTCTTGGATTGTCGGGCAGATCGAGCCTGCCGAACTGGACCTTGATGGCGATCTCCCATGAGCTGGCCGCAGACAAGAGGAGCTCGTTGCCGGGGTCTTCGAGGGAAGCAATATAACCTCCCAGGCGCTCCGGTTCGGCCAGCAGCCACAGGAAGATGTGCGTGTCGAGGAGCAGGCGCACGCTCAGCTTTCGAAGCTATCGAGAACCTTTGTCGTCCAGGGGGGCGTTGAAGTCTTCCGGGACGTCGAGGCGGCCGCGATCGATGCCGAAGGCGCGCCGAGTCGCCTCGCGCAGCGCCACGAGACGAGCGGTCGGCTCTCCACGGCGGGTGATGACGACCTCCTCCCCAGCAGCGACGTCATCCAACAGGCGCGACAGGTGTGTCTTGGCCTCGTGGACGCCAACTGACTTAGTCATGGACTTAGTCTAGTATTCGGGACTCGTGCGGCGAAGCTCGGCTATGCGCCGTTGTATTCGGCCATGCGGTCGGGATCGGCCTCCCAGCGGCGCGTCGATCCTTCGATGTCGGTCAGCAGGTACGTGACCTGACCCGCACTGCGGTCCGGGTCGACCTCGACCGACATAGCCGGCGATGGTACTGGGCGGTGTACCAATTTGTTGATTTGGGTGTTTGTCGATATTGGCTCGACCGGCTGGTCGAACCCTCTTCTTACCGGGGTCCGATGAAGCGGACCCCGCTACGTGTGCGTGGCGGTGGATGAGCCGGCTGGTCGCGGCCGCGGAACGGCCGTTGACCGCCGTCCGCCTTCTCGGGCGGGTCCGGTCTCCAGCGCATGGCGTCACACAGGGGAAGTGTCTCCACCGGCGTTCCCCGCCACGCCTCGCCGTTTGTCGCCAGGCGCTCGGGGATGTCGTGGGTGACCCACGTGGTCTGCTCCAGCCAGCCAACCAGATCGCTTCGCCTCACTGACACACATCATATTGTCTGAGCGGAGGTGGGGTGGCGCCGGACAACCGGTCCACTTCACCACCGCGCCATCCCGGCGGCGGCCAGGCAGCTGCCGAGCTGGTCGCCGACGGCCGCCGGCAGCGCCGCTCGCGTCAGCGCGAAGACGTCGCTGAGCGGCGCCGACGCGTCGAGCATCCACCGGGAGAACATGCCGTCGTCCATCCAGGCGGCCAACGCCGACGGTACGATCCCCGCCGGCCATCCACCCCCGGCGGCGAGCTCGCGCAGATGGCCCCAAGACCACGCACGCCCCGCGCTCCGGAGCACAGCGTCCATGTGCTCGAGGGGCACTTGGTGGCCGTCGGTGACCAGGGCGAGGACTGCCGGGTGCAAGCGGGCCACTTCCTCCCAGGTCAGACCCACGACGGTGGCGCCCCCCGGCCGGCTCCTGTCGTCGCGGGCGGACGCGACGCTTCGCCGGTTGGCTCCCTCTGCGGCGGCGACGACCTCCGCCATCCATACCAGTGCCAGCAGCTCCGACGACGGCCGGTCGGGTGGCGGGGTGGTCAACCCCACGCATCGACGCAGGGCGTCGATGGTGCGGCCCGTGCTCGGGGGCTCGTCCACCACCGTGCCGTCGGCGTCGTGGAGCCGGCTCACGACCTCCCCGTCGCGCCCGACCAGGCAGCGGGTCTGGACCCGACGGCTCCCCGCACAACCCCGGCGAGGCCGTGCACCGTTGCCGGTCAGCGGGTAGGCCCACCCGCCGGCGACCACGCCGACCGCCCAGCACGACGGCGGCGCGACCCAACCCAACATGCGCTCCATGACCTCGTCGACGACCAGAGAACCGCCGTCACCGGCGCGGCCGTACGCCTGTATCCACATGGGGCCGCCCTCGGGTGTGCTCCACTCGTCCAGGGTTTCCAACAGTTCCTCGAGGGGCGTCATCGCCACCCTCCCGTCTTTCGCGTCAGCGGTTACGGGGGGTGGGCCCGACACCCCGAGGTACCTGGGGCCCGCCGACAACTTAGCGCGTCGTCTGGCGCCCTCGCCGGGGTTGTCGGGGTCGGGCCCCGCGTCCCGCCCGCCAGCACCGCAACGGCCTGTGACGCCTCAGCTCGCAGGCAGGCTGAACGTCGCCCGCAGCCGGCCATCGGTGTCGCGGTCGATGTCGACCTCGCCGCGGGCGCCCCGCACAGCGCTGAGGAGCGCCGTCGTCTCGTCGGCCACGGTGTCAGGACCGTCGAAGTCGTCGCAGGCCACGGTGGCCACCAGGCGCCCGTCGCCGGTCACGACCCGGAGATCGAAGGCCTGGCTGTGGCGGGCGAGGACGGCGAGCAGGCCCTGCACGCATCGCAGCACCAAGAGGGCGTCGCCCGGTCCGGGCTCGTCGTCGAGCGATACCTCCAGGGTGCCAGGGGTGCCCGTCTCCTCCCGGATACGGGAAACCTCCCCCTCGAGGGCGTCGGCCAGGCTGCGGGAACGGTGGCCGTCGTCGGTCCCTTGGGGCAGGGCCATGGTCAGGCGCCAGCTACGGTCCTGGTCGAGCAGGGCGAGGGACCACAACGCCTGGAGGTGGGCGACGCCGGGCTCGGGGACCGACGTCGCCGCCTCCTGGCGGGCCAGGGCCAGGCGCGCCTCGGCCTGGGTGGCCCTGTCGGCAGCCAGCTGGGCGCGGCTCCGCTCGGCGGCCACCAGGGTCTCGGCGCTCACCGCGGCGTCAGCGGCGCTGCGCTGCGCCTCGCCGATGCCGGCTTCGGCCGTGGCTGCACGGGCCGCCGCCCCCGCCAGCGCGGCGCGCGCTGACCTGGCGACCCGGAAGGTGGCAACGATGGCCACGACGAGGACCACGACGACACCGATGAGGGCCCAGGTCATGGAGCGGGGGGCACGACCCGGAGGCGAAGCTCGGCCAGTTGGGCGTCGCTCACCGGGCCCGGCGCTCCCATGAGCAGGTCGCGAGCTGCCTGGTTGAGGGGAAAGGCGATCACCTCGCGCAGGTTCGCCTGGTCCTCCAGGAGCATGAGGATGCGGTCGAAGCCGGGGGCGATGCCGGCGTGGGGTGGGGGACCGAAATGGAACGCTCCCCAAAGGGCGGGGAAGCTCTTGCGCACGCGCTCGGGACCGTAGCCGGCGATCGCGAATGCCTTCTCCATCACCTCGGGGAGGTGGTTGCGCACCGCGCCCGACGACAACTCGGTGCCGTTGCACACCACGTCGTACTGGTAGGCGAGGACGTCGCCCGGCTCTTTGGACTCGAGCGCTTCGAGGCCGCCCTGGGGCATCGAGAACGGGTTGTGGGAGAAATCCCATCCCCCCGTGGCCTCGTTGCGCTCGTACATGGGGAAGTCCACCACCCAGCAGAACTCCAAGCGGTCCGGGTCGGCCATTCCGAGCTCGCGGCCGAGCGCCACCCGGACGTCGCCGAGCGCGGTGCTTGCCTTGTGCCCGGGTCCCACCGCGGTGAGCACCGCGTCACCGGGGCTGGCGTCGACTGCGGCGACGATGGCGCCCACCTCCTCGTCACTGAGCCGCCGTGACAGCGGTCCCCGGGTCCCGTCGGCGTCGACCTGCAGCCAACTGGCGGTCACCCCCGCCTTCTTGGCCTCCTCCGCGAAACTGTCGAACCAGCGACGCGGTCGCCCCGCCGCCGCCGGGGCGCGCAGCACCCGGATGGCGTGGGTGCGCGCGGGGGCCTCGGCGAACATGGGCAACTCGGTCGTGCCCCCCAGGTTCGCAGTTAGGTCCGCTATCGGCAGGTCGAAACGCAGGTCGGGTTTGTCGCTGCCGTAGCGGTTAACGGCTTCCCCGTAGGTGAGGCGGCGGAAAGGAGTCGACGTCCGCTTGGACGACAGCTCGGTGACCATCCGGCTGAACAGCGCCTCGACCTCGGCGAAGACATCCTCCTGGGTGGCGAAGGCCATCTCCAGGTCGATCTGGTAGAAGTCACCCGGAGCCCGGTCAGCCCTCGACGCCTCGTCCCGGAAGCACGGGGCGATCTGGAAGTAGCGCTCGATACCGCCCACCATTAGTAGCTGCTTGAACTGTTGGGGGGCCTGGGGCAGGGCGTAGAACTCGCCGGGGTAGAGCCGGGACGGCACCAGGTAGTCGCGCGCCCCCTCCGGGGACGAGGCGGTGAGGATCGGGGTCTGCACTTCGAGGAATCCCCGTCCCGCGAGGTGGGTGCGCACCAGTTGCGCCAGGCGGGCCCGCCGGGCCAGGCGCTCGAGCAGGGGGCCGCGGCGCAGGTCGAGGTAACGGTGGCGGAGGCGGGCCTCCTCGCCCACCTCGGTGTCGCGCTCCACCGGGAACGGCAGTACGTCGGCGGCGGCCAGCACTTCGAGCTCCCGGACCACCACCTCGACGGCACCGGTGGCCAGTTTGGGGTTGACCGTCGCGGGGGATCGGGCCACCACCTCGCCCACCACCGAGACGGTGCTCTCCACGCGCAGGCCGGACAGCACGGCAAAACCGGGCTGGTCGGGGTGGGAGACGAGCTGGACCACGCCACCTGGGGTGAGCCCGCCCGGGTCCCGGACGTCGACGAAGAGCAGGCCGCCGTGGTCCCGCTTGGCTGCCACCCATCCCGCCAGGCGCACCACCCGGCCTACGTCGTCGGGGCGCAGAGCGCCGCAGCGGGTGTCACGGTAGCGGTTGGCGACGAGTGGGCTGGTGTCCTCCATTGCGCTGAGGCTACCGGCCGGGGCGGTGGGGGGCCCCCCGGGGGGCC
>DASZKW010000093.1:0-19701 GCA_035552775.1 Acidimicrobiales bacterium
GAAGGTGAAGATTCCTCCGTCCGAGGCGACCTCCCAGTAGCCGCGGCCGTCAGGGGTGGCGGCCATTCCGACGATAGGGGCGTTGAGGTGGTGGCCGCCTTCGGAGCCGTGGAAGGCGGCGTCGCCAAAGTTGAAGATGCCTCCGTCGGAGGCGACCTCCCAGTAGCCACCGCCATCTCTCGTCTGGGCTGTTCCCACGACGGGAGCGTTGAGCACCACGCTCCCCTCCGAGCCGCAGTAGGGCAGGTTGCCGAACGTGAACACCCCGCCGTCAGATGCCACCTCGTCGTAGCCGTTGGGCACCGACGCCGGCGCCTTGCACGCCACTTGTGTCACGGGCGGCGGCGTCCCGGCGTTACCGGTGAGCTGGGGATCATGATGGAACTCGGGCCAGGCCCCCGCCTCGTTGACGAGGCCCCCGTTGGAGCCGCCCACCTCGAAGTGCTCGATGACGCCTTGGTTGGCGCCGTTGTAGCCCGCCACCGTGATCCCGATGGACCCGTTGGGGTCACGGGTCACCAACGGGGACGCCTGCACTCCCACGCCCTGCTCCACGGTGGCCACCGGCGCACCGGTGCGGCCGTCGAGGATCTCGACGCCAGCGCTGGTGGGTACCACCACGTCCTGGTAGCCGCCCCCTAGGTCAGCGGTCACGACGCTGCCGAACACCGCTCCGAGCACGCCGTGGCTCCAGATGACCCGTCCGGTGGAACCGTCGAGGGCGTACACGGTCCCGCTGGCGCCGCCGCCGGTGTTGGTGCCCTCGACAACCTGCAGCCCGCCGTTGCCGAGCACGTCAGCCAGCGCCGGGCTGCTGGTGGTGTCGCCGTTGAGGCGGTCCGACCACGCCAGGCCACAGCCCTTGTTTATGGCGAGGAGGGTGTCATTTTGCGACGCGGCGGCGAAGAGGCCATCGGAGGAGGTGCCGACCACTGCGCCCACCTCGCCGCCACCGAGGAACTGTCCCACCGCGGGCGAGGACTGCACGGCCTGGTTGGTGTTGTACTCGCAGTACAGGCCCCCGCTGGGATTGCCCTGGCCGGCGTTGCCCGTCTGGCTGAGGATCCGGATGTGGCCGCCGTTGCTGTAAGTGACGTTGTACGCCACGCCGGCGGTCGAGTCGCCGCCCTCTACGATCTGGTTCTGCCCGTTGCCCTCGATGTCGGCGATGGCCGGGGTCGAGAAGTTGCTGTCCGCCTCGAACCACGGGAAGCCGGCCAAGACCGCTCCGCTGCTGGCGTTGAATGCGTATTGCTCCTGACCCATCGAGCCAGACGTGACCGCAGTCTGACCCTGAAGGGTGCCAACTGCCATTCCCGACCGAACGCCGTTGTGGCGGGTGGCGTCGGTGGACGGGTTGTTTTCCGTCTGGAACCAGCGGAGGCTCCCGTTGCCGTTGACCGCCTCGTAGCCTCCCGACGTGGGTGTGGCGGAGTTGCCCACCCCGAAGTAGACGGTGGTGCCTGCCACCGAGGGCGGGGAGTCGACTGGCACCCCACCGGTGCCAACTGGCCAGCCCGGAACCTCGGCGCCGTTGCCCAGATAGGCGGCGTACACGTGCCCAGCGCGGTCGCCGACCACTGCTGCGGGGCCCCCGGCCAGATTGGCAACTACCGGCGATGACAGGGCGACGGGGCCGTTGACGTCGTTGAGCGACACCGACCACGTCTGGGCGACACGGAGTGCTGCCTGGGCCGGAGACCCGCTTGTTCCTACGGCGAGAGCCCCGACGGCCCCGGCGCCGAGGCTGGTCCCGCAAAGGACGACGGCAGCGCCGAGGTGACGCACGGTCCTTCGCGCCGATCGATGCCCTCCGGACTTGATGCCGTGCGCGCTCATGCCAGTAAGGGCTATTTTCACCATTTAATGCCTCCCGCCGTTTAGGACAGTTACCCTCTGGGCGTGCCCGACCTTAGCGCGCCCGATCCTTCAAACCCCGTCGCCGAGAATCTGTTCCAACGGGCTCCGGCCCTGGGACGGATGACCGACCGGGCAGCGGCGACGGCAGAATTGGTCGCTTTGTGCCAGGGTGACCGAAGCGCGTTGGAGCAGGCCCGTGACCGCTACGCGCGCCGCCTCCACGGCCACTCCGAGGACTGGGATGCCACATCCGCCCTAACCGTGCTGAACCGGGCTTTGGCCGCATTTGGGTGGACCGATCACTACGGATGGAAAGGGCGTCGCAAACCCTGAGCCGAGCGCTTCGCCCTCCGCAACTTTGTTACCGAGCGCCGCCCGCGAGCACCAGCCACGGCCCTCAGGCCGCCGGACCCAGGGCGTCGAGGAACTTGGCAGCCAACGGCCCGGCGACCGGGCCGCCCACGCCGCCTCCGTAGACAAAGACAGCGAATGCGACGTCGCCGTCGAATCCGATCATCCAGGCGTGTGTCTGGGGAGGTTTGGTAGTGCCGAACTCAGCCGTCCCCGTTTTTGCGTAGGTCCCCGCCGGCAGACCGTACCCGGCAGCTGTTCCCGACGTCACTACTTGGGCCATCATCTGGTGCAGGGCGGTTACCACCGTCGGGTCGAGCACTTTGGGGGCGGCTGTGTCGTCGGGGGCTCCCGTCACCAGCCGGGGTGCGCGGGCCGTGCCGGCGTCGATGCCGGCGGCCACCGTCGCCATGTCGAGCGGTGAGACCACCACCCGTCCCTGGCCGATAGCGGTGCTTGCCAGGTCGGCCTCGTCGGCCGGTAGCGGCACCTTCCCGCCGAACGCCGGGTATCCCATCTGGGGCGTGGTCCCGATGCCGTATAGAGCGGCAAAGTGGGGGAAGTCCGAGGCCTGCAGGTGGGCGGTGGCCAGGCCGATGAAGGCGGTGTTGCACGACCGGGCGAATGCGGCGGCGAAGCTGAGCTGCGCCGCCGCCTCGCCCTCGAAGTTGTGGAAGGTCTCTCCGTCTACGGTGATCGTGGTCGGGCAGGTGGCGGGGCTGGCCGGCGTGAGCCCCTTGGTGAGCAACGCCGTCGAAGTGATGGTCTTGAACGTGGAGCCGGGCGCGACGGTGGCGTCGAGGGCGTAGTCCAAATCCTGGCCCGCAGGGTCCTGGCTCACCGAGGCCAGGATCTCGCCGGTGGACGCCCGCACCGCGACCAGGGCGGCGGGTTTGGTCACTCCCGCCAAGGCGGCCTCGCCGGCGCGCTGATACGCCGGGTCGATGCCCGTCTGCACGGGTTGGCCGGCTTTGGGGGGTGCGGTGGCGAGGGTGGCCACGGTGGCGCCCTGGGCCGACACGACAGTCACCGTCCCTCCGGGGGTGCCCGCCAGGCGGGTCTCGTAGTAGCCCTCGAGCCCACTCTGGCCGACGGTGTCGCCGGCGCTGTACGCGGGCCCGAGGGTCTTGAGCTCCTGCGCGGTCACCGGTGCGACGGCACCCACCAGGTGGGCGGCCAGGCCAGGCGTGACGGCCTGGAGCTTGGTCACTGGTTCGAACTGGGTCCCGGCGACCGAGTAGAGCGGCGAACCCTTGATGGTCGAGGTGTAGGCGGCCTGGCTGACCTCGAACACCGGCACGAAGTATCCCGGGTGGGCCTTGGCCTCTGCCAGGGCCGAACTGGCCTCCGCTGCGGTGGCCCCGGCCGCCACGAGCAGGCTCGACACCTTCGCCGGGTCGGTGATGCGCCGCCCGACCACGCCTACCTGCACCCGCGAGGCGGAGCTCACGAGAAGCGCGCCCCCGGCGCCGAGGATCGGGGCTCGGGGCGCCCAGATGCGGTTGATGGCGAAGTGGTCACCGGGTGCCAGCGCCGGATCGATGGTGGTGGTAGCCCACTCGACCAGCCACCGCCCGGAGCGGTTTCGGAGGTGGACCACGGTGGTGGGTGACCAGGGGCCGACGCCGTTGAGGGTGAGGTGCCCGGTCACCGGGGCGGTGGCGGTTCCGCCCTTACGCTGGACGCGCCCGGTCGTGTATACCGCGGCGGTGACAGCCAGGTCGGCAAACGCCCCAGCGTTTACAGCGGTGAAGTCCGCCGGGGGGTGGTCCACGAGGCGGCCCATCGCCGCCCAGTCCTGGTGGCCCCAGTCGGCGACGAAGGCGGCGAGGGTGGCCTGCGGGGTGCTCGGCGTCCCCCCGCATCCGGCCAGCGTGGCCGACAGCGAAGCCAGAGCGACCGCCCCGGCGAGCGCCGCCCTCCGCCCGATCCCCACCGTCGCCACCCTACGACCCGGAAAGGCTGGGGAGTGCGTTACTTCGTAACGCACTCCCCTCCACACCGGCCCTCCACACCGGTCACGCCGCCCCGCCGGTAACGTCGGACACAGCATCGCGGGCCGTGGTACTGCCCTCGAAGATCTCCGTGTGGACGCCCCGGGTGCCGAGTTCGGCGAGGAACACACCCGGTGCGCCCACCAACTCCGCGAGGCCCCCGGCGCCGGCGCGCCGAAGGCGACCGGCTACGGCCCACGACGCCGTCTGGGCGGCGACGGTGCCGGCGCCCAGAGCGGGACGGGCGGCGGCGCCGAGGATGCGCTCGGCGGGAAGGCCGCCGGACCAGCCCCGCACCTCGGCGCGGACGGCTCCGACGGTGCCCTCAGGATGCGGAGGGCGCAGCATGGGCATCCACGCCGTCATCCGGTCCCGCCTGGTGGCACCGAGCCGGGCGGTGACCCTCCGCACGCCGGGGAAGGCGGGCACCAGGAGCCACGGGTCGACCAGGGCTCCCCGGTAGCAGTCCGCACCGCCCACCGGCTCGGGGAACCACACCAGCTCCCGCCCAGACCCGGCCGGGTGGCGCGACCAGGCCCCGTCGCGCCAGTCGACAGCGATCGACGACATGGCGGAGTGGTGGCGCCGTGCGCACTGAGGGCCGCCGGTGCCCACGCTGGCGACGTGCACCTCCTCCACCATGTCGAGCGATGCGGCGCCGTGGGCGGCGAGGACGCAGCTGATCCCGGGTGCCAGGCACACGCCGGCGGCGACCACCACGCCCCGTTGGCGCGCTTCGGCGTCGAGGGAGAGCAAGCTGTGCACACGGGTGGGTTCGTCGCCTGTGGCTACCACGTGCAGGCCCCGCTCGACCGCCGCCGCCGCCGCCGGGCGCATGGGGGCGTCGAAGGCCAGTACCGCCACGTCGTGGCCGTCGAGCTCCGATCCGGGGTGGGCGGCGTTGCCCTCGACGACGCGGACCTTGTCGTGGGCGCCGAGGGCCTCGACGAGCGTGGCGACCCGCTCGGGCTTGCGGTGCACGACGGTGAGAACTTCGACGTCGTCGACCGATATGAGCTGGCGGGCCGCCCGCACGCCGACGGCGCCCAACCCCACGAGTACGACGCGCACGGTCAGGCCGGGACGGCCGGCGCAACCGCGCCAAGCCCAACCGCGGTCAGCGCAACCGCGGCCGACCCGACTGCGGTCAGCTCAACCGTGGCCGGCGCAACCGTGGCCGCGGCGCTCACCCGAGCTCGGTGTCCGACAACGGCCGCCACCCGCCGCTCTTGGGGGGCGTGCCACCGCTGCCGCGGAGGCGCACGACGGCAGCGGCCAAGGCGGTGACGGCGATAGCGAGCAGCGCCCGGCGCAGCGTCCTCAATGGTGGACTCCTCCTGATCGGGCCGGCGGATCAACGGCACCGCTCGCAAAGACTAACGGTTCGGGAAAAGAAGACCGGCAGCCCGCGCCGCAGGGGTTACTTTCCCCAACTCCTCCTCGAAGGGGCCCGGGCGCGAGGATGGGGCAATGAGCAACGACGCCTCGCTTCCAAGCCTGCTGCACCCCTTCGCCCGGCCCGCGGCGGGGCGCGACGCCTTCGTCGACATCGTCTCGGGGAGCGGGGCGGAGGTCGTCGACGCCGGCGGGCAGACCTACGTCGACGCCCTGGGCAGCCTGTGGTATTGCAACGTCGGCCACGGGCGCACCGAGATCGCCGACGCGGTGGCGGCCCAAATGCGCCGCCTCGACGTCTTCCACACCTTCGACCGTTTCACCAATCCCACCGCCGGCGCCCTGGCCGACCGGCTGGCGGCGCTGGCGCCGATGCCCGGCACCCGTGTGTTCCTCACCTCCGGCGGATCCGAGTCCGTCGAAACGGCGGTCAAGCTGGCACGCGTCGCCCAGGGCCTCGCCGGGCACCCCGAGCGCACGGTGATCGTGAGCCGCCACCCCTCGTACCACGGTGTGACCTACGCGGCCATGACCGCCACAGGATTGGCCGCCAACCAGGACGGATTCGGGCCCCTGCTTCCCGATGTGGTCCAGGTCCCCTACGACGACGCCGACGCGCTGGACCGCCTGGCCGAAGGGGCGGAGGGGCGGGTGGCGGCGGTGATCGCCGAGCCGGTGGTCGGCGCCGGCGGCGTCTTCCCGCCGCCCGAGGGGTATCTCACGCGCCTGCGGGAGTGCTGCGACAGGTGGGGCGCGTACCTGATCCTCGACGAGGTCATCTGCGGTTTCGGCCGCCTCGGTCAGTGGTGGGGCGCCGATCATTTCGACGTGGTGCCCGACCTGGTGACCTTCGCCAAGGGGGTCACGTCCGGCTATCTCCCCCTCGGAGGCGTTCTGGTGGGCGCGGCGGTGCGCGACCCACTCGAGTCGGACCCGGCGTTCGTGTTGCGCCACGGATACACCTACAGCGGGCACCCGGTGCCCGCCGCCGCCGCTCTCGCCAACCTCGACATCATCGAGTCGGAGAATCTCCTCGAGCGCGCCGCCGGCATCGGTGATTTGCTGGGCAAGGGACTCGCCGGCCTGGTCGACGGCGACCACGTGATCGAGGCGCGGGGCACCATGGGGATCTGGGCCATCGGGCTCGCCCCCCATCTCCGCGCCCCGGTGCTGCGCGACGCCCTCTTGGACCTCGGGGTCATCGCCCGGCCCATCGGCAACGACACCTTGGCGTTTTGCCCGCCGCTGGTAATCACCGACGGGCAACTGGAGCGGACGGTCGACGCCGCCGGCCACGCTGTAGCTGCCGTGGTCGGCCGGTCGGCGCCGGCTTGATCATCGCCTGCCCGACACCGTCGCAGCCTGATCATCGCCTCCCCGATACCGTCACACAGGGACGCGCCAGCCCCAGCGCCGCCGGGTGGATCATGATGGCGCCATGGTAGACACCGGCTCCGCGCACCTCGCCGGCTCCGCGCACCTCGCCGGCTCGCCGGCGCCTCCCGAGGCGCTGTTGTCCGTGCGGGGGGTCAGCGTCCGCTTCGGCGCCGCCATGGTCGTCGACGGCGTCGACCTGGAGATCCGTCCGGGCGAGGTGGTCGCCCTGGCCGGCGAGAACGGTGCCGGCAAGTCGACCCTCGTTCGCTGCATAGCGGGCGACGTGGCGCCGACCAGTGGCGAGGTCCTCCTCGACGGCAAGCGCATCCCCGACGTCCCCGGCGCGGTGGCCCGCCGCGGGGTGGCTGTCGTGTGGCAGGACCTCGCGCTGTGCGACAACCTCGACGTGGCGTCGAACCTGCTGCTCGGGCGCGAACGCGGCCGGGTGCTGCTGTCGGACACCCGTTTCCACGCCCGGGCGAAGGCGCTGCTCGCCGGGCTCGGGATCCCGCTGCCCGACACCACCCGCAACGTGCGCTCGTTGTCGGGCGGCCAGCGCCAGCTGCTGGCCGTGGCCCGAGCCATGCGGGACCACCCCCGCCTGCTCGTCCTCGACGAACCGACCGCGTCTCTCGGCGTGAAGGAATCGGCGCAGGTGGAGGAGCTGACCAGGGCACTGCGCGGCGAGGGGACGACGATCCTGCTCGTCTCCCACGACATCGACCAGATGTTCCGCATCGCCGATCGCATAGTGGTCCTGCGCCACGGCCGCCTCGTCGCCGACGCCGCCACCTCCGCCATCCACCCCGACGACGTCGTGGCCGCCATGTCGGGCCAGGAACCGGACACCTCGGCCCGCCGCCAGCTGAGCCGCCTGCACGGACTCGTCGACCGCCTGGCGTCAGCCGACCCGTCGTCGAGCCTGGCGCTGATCCTTTCGGCTCTCGGTGGGGCGCTCGGGGCCCCCCAGCTGTGCATCCACCTGGTCGAAGGGTCCACGCTGCGCGCCGCCGCGTCCCAGGGCATGCCTGCCGCCCTCATGCGGGCGTGGGCGGAGCTGCCCTTCGGGGTCGGGGGCGGACCCGTCGGCAGGGCCGCCGCCGCCGGTGAGGCCGTGGCGGACAGCGACGCCCGCACCAGCGCGGCGTGGGCGCCCTACCGCTACCTCGTCGCCGGCACCGGCGTCGGTTCGCTGGCGGTCCCCGTCACGGGGGCGGACCGCCTGATCGGGGTCATCACCGTGCTGCTGGCCGCCAACAGCCGCACCGATCGCGACGCCCTCGACCTGGTGACCCTGTACGCCGGGTACGCGGCCAGCGCCGTGGAACGCGAGCGGCTCCTCGGCGAGGTCACCGCACGAAACCGGGTGCTGGAAACGATCCGCGAGATCCTCGAGACCCTGGCGGGCCCCGTACCGTTGGAGAAAGGCCTCGCCATCGCCCTGCAGGCCCTGCGCGACGGCCTCCAGTCCGACGAGGTCGCCCTCGTCAGCGTTCCCGCCGACGCGCTCAACGACGCCGAGGCCGTCGGGTGGGCGGCGAGCAACGCCACCGGCCCGTCGGCCGCCCTCGTCCACACCGCCCGAAGCGTGTTGTCGGGCGTGCGCTGCGACGGGGCCGCCGTTCCCGTCGCCGATTCAAAGGACGGCTGGCACCTTGCGGTCACGTTCTCGGCGCCGGGCGGGCCCATGGCCTTGGTGGCCGGGTGGGACCACCTGTCCGGCGCGCCCGAGGGCGCCGCCCTCATGGAGGACGCCGCCAACTCGCTGCGCCTGGCCCTGGAGCGGGCCGAGTCCGAGCGGGCCCACCAGGAAGCCTCGGCGCTGCGGCGGTCCCATCAGCTCCAGCGGGGTTTCCTCTCCCGCCTCAGCCACGAGTTGCGCACTCCCCTGACCGCCATCCGGGGATACGCCTCGAGCCTCCTGCAGCCCGACGTCACGTGGGACGGCGACTCCGAGCAACGTTTCTTGACCCGCATCGCCGCCGAGTCGTCGCGCCTCGGTCGCCTGGTCGACGACCTGTTGGACTTCTCGGCCATCGAGTCGGGGGTCCTTCGCCTCCAACGCGACTGGTGCGACCTGCGTCTGGTGCTCGACGCCGCCGCCGCCTGCCTCCCCCCGGCCAGCGCGGCGCGCGTCGATGTCGACTGCCCGGCGGGGCTGCCGGCGGTGTGGGCCGACCACGACCGCCTCGAACAGGTCTTCGTGAACCTCATGGACAACGCCGTGCGCCACAACCCCCCCGGCACCCGGGTGAGGGTTGAGGTCAAGGTCACCGGGGCCGGTACGCCGCTCGGCGCCGGTTCGCTGACCGGGGCCGGGGCCGGGGCCGGGGCCGGGGCCGGGGTCGGGGCCGGGGCCCCGCCGGGGAAGGGGGCCCTCGACGAGGTTGTGGTGACCGTGGTCGATGACGGCGGCGGGGTGCCCGAGGAGATGGTGGCCACGCCTTTCGAGCCCCGGGGCCAGCGCCGCGGGCCGACGGCGGGAGCCGGGCTGGGACTGTCGATCAGCAAGGGCATCGTCGACGCCCACGGCGGGCGCATCGAGCTCGGTCGCCCGAGCCGGGGGACGCTGTTCCGGATCCACCTGCCGATCGAACTGGCTGGTCCCGACGCACCGCCCGAAGACCTCCCCCGTGCCTGACCCGGCGACCACCCGGGTACTGGTCGTCGAGGACGACCCCAACATCGTCGACCTGATCCGGGCCAACCTGGCCGTGCGGGGATTCGACACTGTCGTGTCGAGCGACGGGTCCCGGGCCCTGCAGCTGCTCGAGACCGAGGACCCCGACATCGTCCTGCTCGACTTGATGCTGCCCGAGGCGGACGGCTTCGAGCTGTGCCGCCACATACGCGAGCGATCCGCAGTCGGGGTGATAGTTGTCTCCGCCCGGGGCGGCGAGCGCGACAAGGTCACCGCCCTCAACGCCGGCGCCGACGACTACATGACCAAGCCGTTCAGCATCGAGGAGCTCCTGGCCCGCATCAGCGCGACCCTGCGGCGCACCCGCCCCGCCGCCTCGCCAGAGCCGGCGTCGCCTCTCCTGGTGGCCAACCTCGCCATCGATCTGGCCAGCCAGCAGGTCACCCGGGAGGGATCACCCGTGCACCTCACCCCGACGGAGTTCGCCCTGCTCCGCGAGCTGGCGACCAATCAGGGCAAGCTGCTCACCCACGCCCACCTGCTCCGGCGGGTGTGGGGTCCGGGATACGAGACCGAGACCGAGTACGTGCGCGTCTACGTCCGCCGCCTCCGCGCCAAGCTGGAGGTCGAGGGAGGGTCGCCCCTGATCCTCACCCAGGCACGCGCCGGTTACCGGATGGTGTCCGAGTAGGGCGCTTTGCCCGTTCCCCCCCAACGGGGCCGTCCCCCGTCGCCGTCGTTGTTCATGGAATGTTCACGTTGGGCGCAAAATGTTTACGGGCCCGTTCACGCAACGGGGCTTAGGTTCGTCGGTAGTTCAGTAGGTGTCACCCGTCACCGGGTGCGAGAAGCCGACCGGGAGGGAACCGCTTTGAAGCTCACCAAAAAAGGCGCCGTCGTGTCGATGGCGCTCGTCGCCAGCCTGGCTGCGTCGGCGTGCGGAAGCACGGCGAAGACGTCTACGTCGAGCACCACGTCGGCCACGTCGGCCACGTCGGCCACGTCGGGTTCGAGCTCGACCACCTCGGCTTCGGCCCCGACGCTTTCAGCCTCGTCGTTCACCAAGGACTTCTCGGCCATGGCGCAGCTGACGTCGCTCGCCTCCGCCGGCAAGGGCAACGTCGCCGTCATCCTGCCCGACACGGTGTCGTCGGCCCGCTATACCGAGTTCGATGCTCCCTACCTGGCCAAAGCCCTGCAGACGGCAGGGCTCAGCGCCGCGCAGTTCAAGGTGCAAAATGCCCAGGGCAGCGACAGCACCGAGCTCACCGACGCCCAGTCGGCGATCGCCGCCGGGGCCACCGTGCTCATCATGGACCCGCTCGACTCGGGTGTGGGGGGATCGATCGAGTCGTACGCCAAGTCGCACGGCGTTGCCGTGATCGACTATGACCGCCTGACGCTCGGAGGCAGCCGCCAGTACTACGTGAGCTTCGACAACGTCCAGGTGGGCACGCTCATCGGCCAGGGCCTGGCCAGCTGCGTCACCGCCTGGCACGTCGCCAAGCCGCAGGTCCTGGTGATGCACGGAGCCGCGACCGACAACAACGCCACCCTGTTCACCCAGGGCTACGACGCCGCCATGGCCTCGTACTTCTCCTCGGGCCAGTGGGTGAAGGTGGCCGATACCGCCGGCACATGGGACCCGCCCACCGCGGAGACCGAGTTCCAGCAGGCGTACACCGCCCACCGCAACATCAACTCCGTGCTGGTGCCCAACGACGAGACCGGCGCCCCGATCGTCACCTACCTGAAGACACTGCACATCCCGGCCAAGACGTTCCCGGTGACGGGCCAGGACGCCACCCTGGTCGGTCTGCAGAACGTGATCTCCGGCTACCAGTGCGGCACCGCCTACAAGCCGATCTACCTCGAGGCCCAGGCCGCCGCGGCCCTCGCCATCTACCTGCGAGCGGGCAAGACGCCCCCGTCGGCGCTGGTTAACGGGACGACGGCCGACACCACTTCGAAGGCGTCGGTCCCCTCGGTGCTGCTCAAGCCGGAATGGGTGACGCCGACCAACGTGGCCTCCACGGTCATCGCCGACGGCTTCGTGCCCGCCTCCCAGCTGTGCGCCGGGGCCTACGCCGCCGACTGCAAGACCTACGGGATATCCGGGTAGAGGCCTCCGGGTAGGAGGGTCCGGCGAACCGATGCATTCCATAAAACCGTGACCATCGACGGCGAGACCGGCGCCCTCCCCCAAGACGGGGGCGGGGCGCCGCCCTCGTCCACGCCGGCGTCGACGCACCACGAACCGCTCCTGAGCCTGCGGGGGGTCGCCAAGCGCTTCGGCGCCGTGCAGGCTTTGAGCGGAGTGGATCTCGACATCGCCGCCGGGCAGGTCACGGCGCTGGTGGGCGACAACGGCGCCGGCAAGTCGACGCTCATCAAGACCATCTCGGGCATCTGGTCGCCCGACGGCGGGGAGGTGCGCTGGAAGGGGACGCCGGTGCACGTCCGCACCCCCAAGGACGCCGCCGCCCTCGGGATCGCCACCGTCTACCAGGACCTCGCCCTGTGCGACAACCTGGACATCGTCTCCAACATGTTCCTCGGTCATGAGGAGCTGAGTCACCGCCTGCTCGACGAGTCGCGCATGGAGCTGACAGCCAAGAAGACCCTCGCCGACCTGTCGGTCACCACCGTTCGCTCGATCCGCCAGGTCGTCGGGTCCCTCTCGGGCGGTCAGCGCCAGTCCGTGGCGGTCGCCCGGGCCGTGATGTCCGACGCCAAGTTGGTGATCCTGGACGAGCCCACCGCCGCCCTCGGCGTGTCCCAGACCGCACTCGTCCTCGAGCTCATCCGCCGCCTCGCGGACCGCGGCATCGCCGTGCTCGTCGTGTCGCACAACCTCACCGACGTGTTCGCCGTCGCCGATCGCCTGGCGGTGCTCTACCTGGGTGGGCTGGTCGGCACGGGGCCCATCGCCGACTACGACACCCAGGGGGCGGTCGAGCTGATCACGACGGGCTCCAACTCGCGCCGCTACCAGGCGGCGACCGGCCCCGGCAGCAACGAGCTGAACGGCTGACATGGTCTCCAAGCCCCCACCGACGTCGTCCACCGTGACCGGCGAGGCCGAACCGCCGGTACCGCCCGGCGACGCCGACGCGACCAGCGCCCGAGGAGCGCGCGGCGTCGACGTCGCCCTCCTCGAGACCCCCGACCTGGTAGCCGGGTCGTTCGGCGAGTACCTGTCGGCTTGGGCGAAACGGATCCGCAACGGCGAAAGCGGCATCCTGCCGGTGCTCGGCGGGCTGGTCATCATCATCGTGATCTTCCAGTCCCAAAGCTCGGTGTTCCTCTCCGCCGGCAATCTCACCAACCTGCTCGTGCAGGGAGCGGTGTTCGTGCTCATCGGCATGGCCGAGGTGTTCGTCCTCCTCCTGGGCGAGATCGACCTGTCGCTCGGGTACGTGGGAGGCATCGGAGCAGTCGTCACCGCCGCCCTCGCCGCCCCGCCGCGCAACCTCCCCTGGTGGGTGGCCATCGCCGGCGGCCTGGCGGCCACCGCGCTCATCGGTGTCATCCAGGGCACCCTGATCACCCGGCTGCACCTGCCGTCGTTCGTGGTGACCCTCGCCGGCCTGCTCGGCTGGGAGGGGGCCGGCATCTTCTTGGTGGAAAAGAGCGGAAGCGGCACCGGCGGCACCATCCGGATCACCAACACCGTCATCAATGACTTGGTGAACGGCAACATAAGCCCGACCGCGGGATGGATCATCATGGCCGCCGCCGTCGCTGCGTTCGCGGCGTTCGCCGTGCTGCGCGACAGGCGCCGCCGGGCCAGCGGCCTGGTCACCGCTCCTTTCGCCCTCACCGTGCTGCGAGTAGCGATAATGGCAATCGCCGGCGTGGTCCTCGTGGCGGTGTGCAACACCAACCGCGGCGTGCTCGTCGCCCTGCGGGGGGTGCCGTGGGTGGTGCTCATCGTCCTGGTGATCCTCGCCGGGTGGACGTTCCTGCTCGGGCGCACCCGTTTCGGGCGTTACGTGTACGCAATCGGGGGCAACGCCGAGGCCGCCCGGCGAGCGGGGATCAACCTCGGGCGCATCCGCCGGGTGGCGTTCACCCTGGCCGGGCTGACCGCGGGTGCCGGCGGGATCATCTACGCCTCGCGCCTCGGGTCGATCTCCAACAACTTCGACGGCGGCACCCTGGTGCTCTACGCCATCGCCGCCGCGGTGATCGGCGGCACCAGCTTGTTCGGGGGGCGCGGCAAGATGGTCCACGCCCTGCTCGGTGGCCTGGTGATCGCCACCATCTACAACGGCATGGGGTTGCTCGGCATCAGCGCCGCCGCCCAGTACATGGTGACCGCCCTGGTGTTGCTCGCCGCCGCGACGGTCGACGCCGTGGCCCGGCGCGGGCGCAGCGCCTGACGGTCAGGCTGTCGTAAGGGGCGCCGGGCGGGTGGGGGTGCCGGGCCTGACTCAGCTGTTGGCTTCCGCCAGCCGTTCGGCGTGGCGGCGCAGGCAGACGCGCAGGTCGGCGGGCGCGAGCACCTCGCAGCGCAGGGACAGCCCGGCGAGGTAACGGACCATGCGCTGCGCCGAGGTGCTGCCGACGTCCACCACGGTGGAGGGGCCGTCCGCCTCCACGATCGCGATGGCGCTCGGCATGAGCTCGGCCACCTCCTCAGCCGTCGCCGCCACCCGCAGCCGGGCCTCATACGGGTAGACGCGGACGCGCAGGCCCCGGCGCACCAGGGCGACGGCATCGGGCGGGTCGTCGAAGGTGAAGGTGGTACCGACCCGTTCGAGCCGGGAGAGGCGGTCGACTCGAAACGTCCGCCAGTCCCGGCGGTCGATGTCGCGCCCCACGAGGTACCAGCGGGGGCCGACGCGCACCAGCCGGTACGGTTCGACCAGGCGTTCACTGGCGCGCCCGGCACGGTCCGCGTACGCGAAGCGGATCCGCTCGCAACGGGCGCAGCCCTGGCCCAAGGCGACCAGGACCTCGGAGGGGACCCGCTCGGCGCTCGGCCCGTCGAGATGGGCGGTGGCCTCGTGCAGCGCCCGCACCCTGGTCGCCAGGTGGTGGGGGAGCAGATCGTCGAGGCGGGCCAGCACCGACACGGCGGCCTCCTCCAGACCAGTCACGCTGCCGTCGACGGCGGCGCGCAGGCCGAGCGCCACGGCCATGGCTTCGTCGTCGCCGAGCAGCAAGGGCGGGAGCTTCCCGCCCCGGCCCAGCTGGTAGCCGCCGTAGGCGCCGGGGGCGGCTTCGACGGGGTAGCCGAGCTGGCGCAGCCGGTCGACGTCGCGGCGCACTGTGCGATCGGTGACCGCCAGGCGTTCCGCCAGCTCGATGCCCGTCCACGTGGGTCGGTGCTGGAGCAGGGCCAGCAGGGCGAGCATCCGGCCGGCGCTGTCGCTCATGAGGGTTCCACGGGTTTCACGACGGCTCGACGTCCATGACCAGAGATTCTCTCGCATTTAGGACAGAATCTGTCCGCAGGGGGTTTTACCGTCGGGGCCATGACCGATCCAGGCAGGACCCTCACCGACCCGATCGCCGCCGCCGACGCCCGGCGCTGGAAGGCGCTTTGCGTGCTGGCGCTGATGCAGTTCATGCTCGTGCTCGACATCACGGTGGTCAACGTCGCACTACCCCAGATCCGCACCGAACTCGGGTTCTCCCAGGCGGGGCTGGCCTGGGTGATCGACGCCTATGTCCTGATGGCCGGTGGCCTGCTGCTCCTCGGGGGGCGCCTCTCGGACCTGCTCGGCCGGCGTCGCATGTTCCTCGTCGGGATCACCCTCTTCGCCGTGGCCTCCGCCCTGAGCGGGGCGGCCACCGGGCCGGGGATGCTGATCGCCTGCCGCTTCGCTCAGGGCGCAGCCGAGGCGCTGGCGGCGCCGGCGGCCTTCGGGCTGGTGGCCCTCCTGTTCCCCGACGCCAAAGAACGGGCCAAGGCCATCGGGATATTCGGCGGCGTCGCCGGCCTCGGCGGCACGCTCGGGCCGGTGATCTCCGGGCTGATCCTGCACGCCTCGAGCTGGCGGTGGATCTTTTTCATCAACATCCCCGTGGCCGCGGCCACAATCGTCGCCGTCCGCCGGTTGGTCGACGAGAGCAGGGCGATGGCCCCACGGGCTGCTGGTCGCACCGACGTCGGCGGGGCGGTGCTGGTTACCGCCGGCCTGGTGTCGCTGGTGTACGGCCTGATCCAGGCGGCCAGCCGGCCGTGGGGCGCATCCCAGGTGCTGGTGCCCCTCGGAGCGGGCCTTGCGCTCCTGCTGCTGTTCGTCGCACGCGAGCACACGGCGGCCAACCCGCTGGTCCCGCTGCATTTTTTCACCAACCGGACACGCGTCACCGCCAACGTGGTCACGTTGTGCTTCGCCAGCGTCTTTTTCACCCTGTTTTTTCTGATGACGTTCTACTTCCAGCAGGTGCACCACTACACGGCGTTGCGCACGGGGCTGGCGTACCTGCCGTTCGGGATCGCCATCAGCGCCGGCATCGGCGTGTCGAGCAAGCTGGTCACGAGGATCGGCGTCAAGGCGCTCCTCGGTGTGGGCTTCGTCCTCGGTGCCATAGGGGTGTTCGCCCTGACGGGCATAAGCGCGCACGGCTCTTACCTGACCGAGGTCCTCCCCGGGATGGTGCTCATGGCCGTCGGTTCGGGTCTGTGCTTCTGCGGGTTCGCCAACGCCTCTGTCCACGGGGTCACCAGCGAGGACGCCAGCCTGGCGTCAGGTGTGCAGACCGCCGTGCAGCAGGTGGGCGGGGCTCTCGGGCTGGCCGTGCTCGCCACCCTGGCGCTGCGCCACGCCACCGCGGCGATGCGCCACGGCGTCGGCTCGGCGGCGGCGACGACGGCGGGCACCGTGGCGGCCTTCCGGATCGGAGCGGTCATCATGATTGTCGGGGCGGTTTCGGTGTGGCTGCTGTTCGAGCGGGTGACCACCGAGGTGCCCGTTCGCGCCGAGGTGGCTCTGCCGGCGCCGGTGTGAACGGTTTTCGCTGCCGGCCGAGCGGGGTCAGCTGTGCCCGCAGGAAGCCGGGTGGTACAAGGCTTTCAGTCCTGCGAGATCGCCGGCCTGGTAGCTGGTGAAGCCCTGGTCGACCGGGTTCATCACCACCTCCGCGGGGTTGTGCCCGAGGCCGACGGCGTGCCCGAGCTCGTGCAGCAGGACCGGCTCCTCGCCGGCCCGGCGCGCTGGCCCGGCTTCTAGATGCGACGAGATCCGGATGCTCACCTTGAGAAAGTGAGCTCCGAAGGGATCGGAGACGACCTGATACCTGGTCACCCCCGCCTCGCCGGCGGCGCCGGGGCGGGGGTTGTACATCGAGGGGTCCCAGGCGATAGAGATGAACGCCGTACCGGACCGCTGCGTCAGGCGCAGCCCGGTGGCGACGTTGAGTTCGTCGATGGCCTTGCGTACGTCGGCGAGGTATCCGGGGGGAGCACCGGCTGGATCGACGGAGTACGTCAGCGTGCTGCAGCGAGCCCAGGTGACCGGATCACCAGAGGAGGTGCAGCGCTCGAAGGTGTACTCGGCCCCCGCCGGGTACGAGGACGAACTGCACGAACCGGAGGCCTGGACGCCGACGCGCCCGGTCAGCTGGGCGCCGAGGCTGGGGTAAAGCGTATGAGAGTTCATGGACAGAATCGCACGCCCGGCGATGATGGCAACGGCCACGAGCACGAAGCTGAGTACCGCCCGGCGCCGGGGCGCCCTCGGGCGCGGCGCACGGGCCCCCAAAGCCGCACCAGGGCGCGCTGGGTCCCACAGCGGGGGGCTGTGTTGGCTTGGCGCGGCGCGCCGTGCTGGGTCCCATGGCGGGAGGTCGTGGTGGTCGGCAGCCGCCCGTCGTGCCGCCGCCGCCCGCTCCGCTGCGGACGGTTCGTGAGGCGGGGGTGGGGGTGTGCTGCGGGGTGCCATGGGGGCACGATGGTCCCACATGGTCCCGATCGCCGGAGGTTTCGGTCAGGTGGCTGCCATCGGGGAACAGAAATTCCGCCAGATGGCATCCTGTCCGACAGCGACGGAGCAGGGAGCGGACTGAGACATGAAGATCGGCTTGCACGTGTCTGACTTCACCTGGCCGGGCGGCCCCACGACGATCGCTGCGGATCTGGCCCGGGTGGCCGCCGCGGCAGAGGACCAGGGTTTCGCCAAGCTGAGCGTCATGGACCACGTGTGGCAGATCGGCCCGCTCGGCCCGCCGGAGCACGAAATGCTGGAGGCCTACACCACCCTCGGCTACCTGGCAGGCCGCACGGAACGGATCGAGCTGCTGGCGTGGGTGACCGGGGTGGTCTACCGGGCGCCGGGATTGCTGGCCAAGGCGGTCACGACCCTCGATGTGCTCTCGGGTGGTCGGGCCTGGCTGGGGATCGGGGCGGCGTGGAACGAGCCCGAGGCGCGTGGCCTCGGCTTGGCGTTCCCCCCAACGGCCGAGCGGTTCGAGCGCCTGGAGGAGGCGCTGCAGATCTGCCTGCAGATGTGGAGCGACGACGACGGCCCGTTCTCTGGGAAGCACTACCAGCTCGAGCGGACTCTCAACTCGCCCCAGTCTCGGACCCGACCGCACCCCCCGATCCTCATCGGGGGCGCCGGCGAGAAGAAGACCTTGCGCCTGGTGGCCCAGTACGCCCAAGCCTGCAACCTCTTCGCCGGTCCCGATATCGAGCACAAGCTCGACGTCCTCCGCCGGCACTGCGACGCCGTCGGGCGCGACTACGACGAGATAGAGAAGACGGTTATGGGCCCGCTCGGTCCCGCAGGAGAAGGTGTAGGCGAGTTGATCGAATCGATGCGCCACCTGGCCGGCCTGGGAATTACCCACTATCACGGGACGGTGCCCGGCGTCGCCTCGATCAGCCCGCTCGAATTGCTCGGCGAACGGGTGATACCCGTGGTGGCAGGCTTTTAGCCCCTCGGACACAGAATGGGTCACTGGCGTGAGAGACGCGATGTGGCCGTGTGGGAGGTCGAACACCACCATCCGACGGGTGGGCTGTCCTCCCCTTCGACACCGACCTAGCATTTGACGCTTGGCTCGACGCTCATCACGGCGACCAGCCCGGACTGTGGGTCAGGTTCGCCAAGAAGGGTAGCGGCATCGCTTCGGTCACCTTCGACGAGGCCCAAGAGCTCGCCATGTGCCTCGGATGGGCGGACTCCAAAATTCGCAGGTACGACTACTTCTTCTACTTGCTCCGCTTCCAGCCGAGGAAGCGCAAGTCGACGTGGTCGGCGGCCAACAAGGACCCGGCGCGGCTAACTGCCGAGGGGCGCATGCGGACTGCGGGCCTTTCCGCAATGGAGGCAGCCAAGGTGAGTCGACGTTGGGACAGGTCGTGAAGCTTCGTCGGCCAGGCGGCTGAACGCGGGTCGGAAAGTGTGGCGCTTCGAGCCGAGCAGCCGGCCGGCGATGGCCGACTAGCCGCTCCGGCTGGCACCGGGTGGGATGCGAGACCAGGGTGAGGAGAGGATCGGCGTCTCACCCGACGCGGAGCGCATGGCACCGTTGTTCTCCTGCCTGTAGCGATCGCTGTCAACGCCGGGTGGATTCACGGCAATACCAGGCGGCGGCGTCGCCTACCCTGGCAAGCGACATCTGCTGTACCAATGCTGTACCAGCCTCACTGGCCGGAGTTGCGGCAAGACTCCCGGTCAGGCACACGGGGACGTAGCTCAGCTGGCTAGAGCACCTGCTTTGCAAGCAGGGGGTCGTGGGTTCGAGTCCCATCGTCTCCACCGCTGTGACCAGGGGTTTTATCGATTCTGACAGTCCTGGAGGAGCCCCCGAAGGGGTGCCATGGCACATCCATGGCACATTTCATCGAGGGGAGGACGAATCGCGGGACGGGTCCGCTGACAAGGCCGACAGGAATGGGGACGGCGCGTAACAGGCAGGTGACCGGCGATAAGCCGGGGGGGAACATCAGGAGTCGTGAAACCGCAGGATGCTCGATAAGGGGCGTGGCCAGTGCGTGGACAGCGTGCTGCGCTCCAAGCACACCCTCTTCTCTGTAGCCTGTGCCCCGGACGTCGCGGGCGGCCTCCTGCTCTCAGAGCCGCGTTCGGGGAGATGACCGCCGGGTAGGGAGCGGCACGAAGA
>DASZKW010000094.1:0-22139 GCA_035552775.1 Acidimicrobiales bacterium
CCGTCGCTGTGGTCGAACGGGACCCGGTCGTGCTCACCATGGTGTATCTGGACAGCGTTCCCCCTGCCGACGCGCTCTACGACAACTTCAGCTCCACCCTCACCACCGCCTTCGGCAAGCTGGCCTGAGTGTCCCCATCAGGACGGTGATTGTGCCCGCGTCAGGGACCACTCATGCCGGCAGGTATGCCAGTTCCCTAGCTCCGCCCGGGACCATCGGCGAAGCCACCCTGTGAAAGACTCGCCGGGCGCAAGGATGGCAGAAGGAGGCGGCGCATGGCGAGACAGCTGGAGCGGTCGGGGGAGGGGGGACAGGCTTCCGCCCCAAGTGCGCCCCGCGCGGGATCCCGACGGCCGTCCGCGCTGTTCGTCGCCGGTGTGATCGTTGGCCTCTACGCCATGACGCCGGGCTTCTACCTGGCTGGGCTGCACGTCAAGCAGGGCGCAGAGGTGGTCGATCACGTCGTGCCCGGTGCGGTGGTGGTGGCCATGGCCGGGTTGGCGATCTATTGGGGTCCCCGTCGCATGGCGGGCATGCTGGTGATCGGTCTGGTCGTCTTCCTGGCCGGGTTCTGGATGGCGGTCACCCACCTCGGCCTACTTCGGCAGGCCGTCAGGCATCAGGTGCCAGCGGCGCCGGCGGCGTACCACTGCTCCACCGCCTTGCTGGTTCTCATCGTTGGCGCCATGTGGGTCTGGCGCTTCCGGCGTGCCTAGGTCCAGACCGCGCCCCAGGTTGCTCCGAGCCAGCGCGAGTCGAGTAATGCGCGGGGCGTTGACCGCCCTTCTCGTCATGACGCCGGTTAGCTCCGCGCCGGTTCTGGCCGCTCCCGTTGTGGCAGCTCCCCTCCTGGCCATGCCGGCCGCGGCACCGTCCCCGCCGCCCGGGACAGCTGCTCCGGGGGCACCCCCGGTCGACTACAGCACCATCAAGGCCGACCAGATAGCCATCGTGACCCTCCGCCACCAGGCCGAGATCGCCCGCGACAACCAGCGCATGAACCACGACCGGGGCGTCCTGCAGGCCGACCAGGCCTCCCTGACCGGGGATCAGGCGTACTCGGCTCGCGCCTCGGCCAGGTCTGCCGCCGCGCAGAGGACCCTCGACGCCGACACCGCCGCTCACCTGGCCGCTCTAGCCGCCAGACGGGCGGCTGCCGGCGCCCTCGCCGCCGACAGGTCCCGCCTCCGCGGGATAGCCGTGGTGCTGTACGAAGGCATCCAGCCGCCGACCACCCCCGGGGCGGTACTGGGCCGTCCTGGGATCCTCGGGGTCACCTCCGGCTTGCAGGGGGCGCAAGAAGACGCGTTCGCCATGACCCTCGTGCAGGCCGCGGTCACCGCCGTGGGCCACGATGTGCAAGGCGACGCCGCCAGGGTGGCCGCCGAATCCGCCCGGGCCCAGCAGCTGGCGAGCGCGATCGGCCGCGACACCGCCGACGTGGCAGCCGACCGGCAGGCCGTGGCGGCCGCCGCCGCCACGGTCGCCGACCGCCAAAGGGTCGTGGCCACGGACCAAGCGACCGTGGCCACAGATCAAGGGACCCTGGCGGCCGCCCAGGTCGCACTCACCAACGCAGTCGGGGCGCTGGGCGGGACGATGGCGGTCCCGGCGGCGGGGGGCGACGGCTCACCGTCGATCATGGGGCCGTCGGCGTTGAACGCCGCCGACCTGGTCGGCTGGTTCAACAGCACCGGGAACGTGGTGTTGACGTCCGCGTCGATACACCAGCTCGCCCAGTGGTACATGAGCGAAGGTGCCGCCGAAGGGGTGCGCGGAGACATCGCCTTCGCCCAGGCGGTGATCGAGACCGGCAGCTTCACCTCACCCGACTCGGTCGACCTGAACAACTACGCCGGCGTCGGACACTGCGACTCGTGCCCTGCGGGTTTCGATTTCCCCTCCCCCTTGATGGGGGTAAGGGGCCAGCTCCAGTTGCTGCACGCTTACGCGGTACCCGGCCTGGTCAGCTCTGAGCTGCCCGACCCCCCGGCGATCCCCGAGGTCACCCCCGACATACAGTCCCGGAGGGGATGCTGCCAGACCTGGCAGTCACTGACCGGCGTGTGGGCCACCGACCCGATCTACGGGCCGGTGATCCTCAACCTGTACCAGCAGATGCTCGACTTCGCCATGGCCAACCCGTCGCCCTGACGGCACGGATTGCGGTCGGTTGCCGCCCCAGTAGCGACACAAACTGACCCCGCTTGAAAGCACTAGGCGTCGACCTTGGCCCGCTGTGAATCGAGCCGGCGCGCCACCCGCTCGACCCGGCCGATCAGGTGCAGCGCACTGTCGCGTGCTGCCTCGGCTTCGGGGGTCAGGCCTTCGAGCGATTCGAGCTTCCAGCGCCGCAGCACCACGGGTACGAGGATCTGCTCGAAGTGGACCTGGAAGTCGTAAATCCGGGCGGAGGCGATGGCCGCCGCGTGACGGGAGAAGTCCTCGATCTCCGCCCCCGGCATCTCGAACCCAGCCACCTGGCGGTCGATGGCGAGGACCACCCCGGATGGATCCTCCTCGAGCGCCGCGCTCACCAAGTCCCGGTAGAACAGGAAGTGGAGGTTTTCGTCGGTGGCGACCCGGGTCATGATCGCCCCGCCGGCACGGTCGGCGAGGAGCTGGCCGGTGTTGTGGTGGGCGATCCGGGTGGCAAGCTCCTGGAGGGTCAGGTAAACGAACCCGTCGTGGACGTTGTGGAACCGTTTCCCGACCCGGAACCCGCCGGTCACCTGGCGCATCCGGGCCCGCTCGAGCGCCACCAGGTCGAGCTGGCGGGTGACGGTGATCCAATCCCGAAGCACGATCGAGTGGCGCTGCTCCTCGGCGGTCCAGCGCCGGGTCCACTCACCCAAAGCGGAGTCGTCGCCCAGAGCCTGGGCGATCACGTGGAAGTAATGGGGAAGATTGTCCTCGGTCAACAAGTTGACGAAAAGGGCGCTCTTCACGCCGGCCGGCAGGGGGATGTCCGGTTCCTCGGACGACCCCGCCGGCGAGTCCCGCTCGAAGTCCCGACCCTCGCTCCACGGGACCAGCTCGTGGGGAAACCACTCCTTGGCGCGCTGCAGGTGACGCTCCAAGAGGCGCTCCGCCGTCGATACGACGTGCTCGGAGGGCGAAAACGTAGCCTTCGGGACAACCGCCGCGCCGGTCACGACCTGACCTCGGGGCGACGTTGCAAGGCTAAGCGGTACAGGGTCACCGTTCCGCGGTCGAACATGGCGCGCGACACGCGGAGGTAGCGCACGTAGCGGCGATAGACCTCTCGTCCGACGATCTCCAATGCGGCCTCCTTGTTGGCCTCCAACCTCCGTTGCCAGAGATGAAGCGTGTGCTCGTAGTGGGTGGCGTCACTGCGGAAAGCGACGAGGCGGAACGCCGGCTCGGCCGCAGACACGACGTCGCTCAGATGCGGCAACGCCGATTCGGGGAATATCTCCTCCGAGAAGAACGACGATACCAGCCCGGCGTTCTCGTCGAAATCCTCATAGGCAATTGTCTGAAGCGACAGGCGACCCCCGGGCACAAGCCAGCGGGCGCAGCGATCGAAGAAGCTCCGGTAGACGCCCCGGCGCTGCTCGGTGCTCAGATCCTGACGGGTGAAGTGTTCGAATGCGCCGATGGACACGATCGCGTCGTACGGTTCAGCGGGGTCGTGGTCGCGCCAGTCCTCCAAGCGGACGGCCATGCGCCCACCTGATCTTCGCCGCACCCAGTCCGCCTGATCGGTGCTCAACGTCAGCCCGGTGACGTGGCCGGCGCCGCGCTCGGCCACGAGGTAGTCCATCAGGGAGCCCCATCCACAACCGACGTCGAGCACCCGGGGCGCCCCCTCCGCCCTCGCCGCGTCGGTGTGCCAGGCCAGCTTCGCAGTCTGGGCCTGTTCCAGGTCGTCATCGATCTCGCCGGCCCACAAAGCGCAGGAGTAGACCATGCGGGCGTCGAGCCACAGCCGGTAGAAGTCGCTACCCACGTCGTAGTGGTGCTCGATCGCCTCCTTGGAGGCGCCTTCGCTGGTGACAGCCATACTCCACGCAAGCACGGATCGGCCATCACTACCAAGGCGCCCCCATCAGACCGGGCGGTCCGGGGGCACCGCTGCCTGGCGCCCATCGAGGAGCGGCGCCCCGGGGCGGCGGGGCGACTCCCCTGCGACCTGGCGCCGGCGCCAGGCGATCCCGGACAGGGCTTCGAGGACCACCCGGTTGGCCAGGAAGGCGGTGACCTCCGCGTGGTCATAGGGGGGCGCCACCTCCACGACGTCCATGCCCGCGACGGGAGCTTCCATGCAGATGCGGCGCACGGCGTCGAGCAGCTGACGGCCGCTCAGGCCACCAGGCTCGGGCGTACCCGTGCCGGGCGCCAGGCCGGGGTCCACCACGTCCACGTCCACCGACAAGAAGACGGCGTCGCAGCCGTCCAGGGCAATCCCGAGGCCTTCGCCCAGGCACTCGTCGAGTCCCCGCTCGACCACCTCGGTCATCTCGAAGCTGCGCATGCCCTGTGCGGCCATCCACGCCAGGGTCTCGGGCTCGGGCCAGTAACCCCTCAGCCCGATCTGGAGGAACCGGTCACCGCGCACCGCGCCGGATTCGATCAGGCGGCGCATCGGGGTCCCGTGGCCGTGCAGCGAACCCCACTGGGTGTCGGCTGTGTCGGCGTGAGCGTCGAAGTGGAGCACCGACACCTTGCCCCAACCCACGTGGGAGGCGACGCCGGTCACGTCGGGCAGGGCGATGGTGTGGTCACCGCCGAGGATGATCGGGATGGGGCCCGGCCGGCCACCAGCAGGGCCCGGCCGGCCCGGGAGGCCACCAGCAGGGCCGCCGGCGGCGACGATGCCCACCGCGTCCTGCAGGCGGGCGAGAGAGACCTCGGTCTCACCGGGGAGCATGACCACGTCACCCACGTCGACGACCCCCAGCTCGACGAGGGGATCCACGCCGAGGGCCAGGTGGGGGCGCCTGCCGTCGTGAGGCAGGTAGTCGGTCAGGCGGATCGCCTGGGGACCGAAGCGGCAGCCGGGCCGGTGCGAGGTGCCTCCGTCGAAGGGAGCCCCGATGATGACGGCGCCGGCCGCCTCCCACGTCGAGGTCTCGTCCAGGTCGGCGGGGGGGACGCCGAGAAAGGTGGCGTCGGGACCGTACATGTTGCCGAGTCTCATCGAGATGCCATTCTTGTCGCGGGCCGGCGCCGGCGACACCGCCATGCCGAAGTGGCCGAGCCATCAACAGGAGGAAGCCGTGCAAAACGCGATGTTCGTACCCGACGCGCACCTCGAGGAGCTCATCTTCGGGTACTGCCGGGAGCGGCTCCGGGAGCCGGTGCCACTCGACTTCCCGGGGAGAAAGGCGCCCATCGACGCCGCCCTCAGCGGTCTGATGAGCCCCGGGGGGAACGATCCGGTCAAGGTCCTGCGCCTCTTCACGGAGGAGCTCGCCACCGCGGTGATCTCCTGTGACAGCCCCCGGTTCCTCGCGTTCATCCCCGCCGCGCCCACCAAGGCGGCGCTGCTGTTCGACATGGTGGTCTCGTGCTCGTCGCTCCAGGGGACTTCATGGCTGGAGGCGGCGGGGGCGGTGGCAGCGGAGAACCAGGCCCTCGGGGTGCTGGCCGACGTGGCCGGTCTGCCCGCCGGAGCGGGGGGCTGCTTCGTATCCGGGGGGTCCGCCGGCAACCTGTCGGCCCTCGTCGTCGCTCGCGACGTGGCCCGCCACCGCAGAGGAGCGGCGGCGGTCGGCCAGCCCCTGGTGGCGGTCAGTGATCAGGCTCATTCTTCGATCGCCAAGGCTTTGCACGTCGCCGGCATGGACGCGCTGGTGGTGAAGGCCCGTGATCACCGCCTCGACGGTCCCCGGTTGAGCGACGCCCTCGACGCCGATGCCGACCCGGCGAGCGTGGTGGCCGTGGTCGCCACCGCGGGCACCACCAACGCGGGGATCGTCGACGACCTGCGCGGGGTGGGCGAGGTGGCGGCGGCCCGTGACCTGTGGTTCCACGTGGACGCCGCCTACGGGGGGGCGGCCCTGTTCGCCCCTTCGGTGAGGGAACGCTTCGACGGAACGGATCTGGCCGACTCGTTCGTCGTGGATCCGCACAAGTGGCTCTTCGCCCCGTTCGACTGCGCCGCCCTGCTCTACCGGGCGCCGCATCTGGCCAAGGCCGTGTTCACCCAGGATGCCGCCTACCTCGACGTCATCCACACCGGCCGGCCCGAGGAGTGGAACCCGAGCGACTACGCGTACCACCTGACCCGCCGGGCGCGGGGACTGGCCCTTTGGTTCTCACTCGCCGTGCACGGCACCGATGCCTACCGCGACGCCGTCGAGGCGGTCCTGACCGTGACGCGCGAAGCAGCCGCACTCATCGCCGGGGCGCCCCACCTCGAGCTGATCCGCGAGCCGGAGCTCTCCATCGTGTTGTTCCGGCGCCCGGGCTGGACCGCCGATGACTACGCCCGCTGGTCGAGCCAGCTCCTCGCTGACCAGGTCGCCTTCGTCGCCTCCACTTCGTGGGAGGGCGAGGCGGTGGCGCGCCTGGCGTTCCTACACCCGGGCACCACCGTCGACGTGGTGGCCGAAATCATCGCCACCATGGCGTGAGCCGCTAGTCAGCCCCCTTCAGCTTTTGGCGTCCGCCCACGTGTCGCCCCACGACAGGTTGACGGTGAGCGGCACGCGTAGCTCGGCGGCCCCGCACATGGCCGCGGTGACCACGGCGGCGGCGTCGGACTCCTCGGGGGGCGGCACCTCGAGGATGACCTCGTCGTGGACCTGGAGGACCAGGCGGCTGGCCAGGCCCGCCTCGTCGAGGCGGGCGTCGAGGCGGACCAGGGCCACCTTGAAGATGTCGGCGGCGAGGCCCTGGATGCCTGCGTTCATGGCCTGGCGCTCGCCGGCGGCGCGCACCTGGAAGCGCCCGGACTGCAGCTCGGGTATGAGCCGGCGCCGCCCGAAAAGCGTCTCGGTGTAGCCCCGGTCGCGCGCCTCTGCCACCACCCGGTCCATGTAGGACCGCACGTTGGGGAACCCGTCGAAATAAGCCCGGAGGATCTCGGCCGCCTCGTCCACTGGTATGGCGAGGCGCTGGGCCAGGCCGTAGGACTCCATGCCGTAGGCCAGCCCGTAGGAGACCATCTTGGCCTTGGAGCGCATAGCCAGGGTCACGTCGGCGGGCTCCACGCCGTAGATCCGCGCCGCCGTGGTGGTGTGGATGTCGGCGCCGGCGGTGAACGCCTCGACCAGGCCGGGGTCCTCGGCGAGGTGGGCGATCACCCGCAGCTCGATCTGGTTGTAGTCGGCGACGAGCAGGCGGCAGCCCGGTGCGGGCACGAACACCTTACGGAACCGGCGCCCCTCCTCCGATCGTATGGGGATGTTGTGAAGGTTGGGCTGGTCGGAGCTGAGCCGGCCGGTGCGCGCCACCGTCTGGTTGAACGTGGCGTGGATGCGACCGTCGGGCGCCACCTCCGCCAACAGGCTGTCCCCGTAGGTCGAGCGCAGCTTCTCGACCTCGCGGTAGCGGAGCAGGGACGAGATGATGGGATGCTGGCCCCGCAGCTTCTCGAGGGACTGGGCGTCGGTGGAAAACCCGGTCTTGGTCCTTTTCTGGGGCGCCAGGCCGAGCCTTTCGAAGAGGACCTCCCTCAGCTGCTTGGTCGAGTTGACCATGAATGCCACGCCGGCCAGGGACTGGATCTCGGCTTCGAGGCGGCGCGCCTCGTCGAACAGCTCGGCGGCCAGGGCCCGAAGCCGTCCGACGTCGACGAGGATCCCGGTCAGCTCCATCTTGGCCAGCACCCTCACCAAGGGACGCTCCACCTCGTCGTAGAGCTTGGACATCCCCCGGGCGGACAGGGCGGCGCCGAGCGGCTCGACCAGGCTTGCGACGGCGGCGGCCCGCCGCCCGGCGTCGCTGGCCGGGTCGGGGGCGCTGCCCGACAGGTCGAGTTGGCCGGGGGGAGGAGCCTCGGGCCCGACCAGCTCGATACCGGCGTAGCGGCGCGCCAGGTCCTCGAGCAGGTACTGGTCGCCGGCCGGATCGACGAGGTAGGCGGCGATCGCGGTGTCCAGGTCCAGGTGGGAGAAATCCACGCCCAACACGGCGAGGCCGCGTATGAGGGACTTGGCGTCGTGGGCGGAGCACGCCGCCCCGCCCTCACCGAGGAACCCCGTCAAAGCCGCGAGCACCTGTTGCTCGCCGAGCATGGAGTAATCGATCCAGACGACCTCGGTCGGGCCCGGCCGGCCCGAGAGGCCACCAGCAGGGCCGGGGGCGGGCAACGCCACGACGGCCAACCCGACGAGCGCCGAGCGCCCCTCGCGACCGTTCCAAGCCCCCGCCAACGCCATCGCCGCGCCCTGCGCCTGCCAGGTGTTGAGCTGGTCGACCAGCGCGGCGGCATTGTCAGCCCGTGCTATGTCGACGTCCAGGGCAGCACCGGACGGGACCGGCGCGTCGGCCGCCCTTTCCCCTTCCCCTATGACCTCTACCAGGCGGTCCCAAAGGGTGCGGAACTCCAAGAAGTCGAACAGCCGGCGTATCTCCTCTCGGTCCCATCCCCCCATGACGAGGTCGTCGGGCTCGACCTCGAGGGGCACGTCGCGGATCAGGGGGGTGGCCTCGGCGTTCTTGCGCACCGTCGGCTCCGCCGCGGCCAGGCTGGAGCGCAGCTTCGGCGTCAGCTCGTCCAGGTGGGCGTAGATCCCGTCGAGGTCGCCGTAGGTGTTGATGAGGCGCGCCGCAGTCTTCTCCCCCACCCCCGGCACCCCGGGCAGGTTGTCGGACGGGTCGCCGCGCAGGGCCGCGTACTGGGGGTAGGAGACCGGCGTCACCCCGGTGCGCTCGTGTATCGCCGCCTCGTCGTACAGGACGTAGTCCGACACCCCCCGCCGGTTGTACAGCACCCGTACGTGGGGGTCCTCGACGAGCTGGTAGGTGTCACGGTCGCCCGTGACCACCATGACGTCGACGCCGTCGTCGCGCGCCCTGGTGGCGAGCGTGGCGAGGATGTCGTCGGCCTCGTAACCGGGGACCTCCAGGATCGGCATGTGCAGGGCCTCCACCACCTGGCGGACCAGGCCAAGCTGCTGGCGCAAGATGTCGGGAGCGGCCGTCCGGCCCGCCTTGTAGTCACTGATCATGGCATGGCGGAAGGTGGGCTCGGGCCTGTCGAACGCCACCGCGATCCGGTCCGGGTGGTGGTCCTTCAACAGGTTCACGAGCATCGACGTGAACCCGTACACGGCGTTGGTCACCTGCCCCGACGCGGTGGCCATGTCCGTCGGCAGGGCAAAGAACGCCCGGTAGGCCAGCGAGTGACCGTCGATCAACATGAGCAGCGGCATCGCCCCGATGCTACGAGGCAACGCCGCCCCCGGGGCGACGTGGGAGTACGCTCTGTGGGTGGCCGACGGTTTTCATCCTCCGCTCGAGGAGTACCTGGAAGCCATCCACGAGCTCGAGGAGGAGGGCACCACCGTCATCCAGGCCCGCCTGGCGGAGCGTCTGGGCCACACGGCCCCGGCGGTTTCGGAGATGATGAGGCGCCTGCGCGACGAGGGCTACGTCGTGGTCGCCGGCCGCGCCGTCAGCCTCACCGCCATGGGCCGGGCGATGGCCGAGAGCGTGGTCCGCAAGCACCGGCTGGCCGAGCGCCTGCTCACCGACGTCATAGGCCTTCCGTGGCACAAGAGCCACGCCGAGGCGTGCCGGTGGGAGCACGTGATCTCCGACGAGGTGGAAGCCCGCCTGATCGAGCTCCTCGGCCACCCGACGACCTGCCCCCACGGCAACCCCATCCCGGGCTCAGGGCCGGCTCGGCGCGGTCTCACCGCCCTGTCCGAGGCGCGCGGCGGCGACCACGTCCGCCTCGAGCGGGTGACCGAGCAGGTCGAGATCGACCTCGAATCGCTCGAGTACCTCTCCGACCACGGGTTCGTCCCCGGCTGCGAGGCGACGGTCTCGTCCCGCGCGCCCGACGGCACCCTCACCCTCACCCTCGACCCAGCCAAGGGCACCATCGCTCTCGGTCCCGGGCTGGCAGGCCAGCTGTGGGTCCAAGCCATGGCCTGAGCGCCCGAGCGGGCTGAGCGCCTAGGCGCGAGGTTTGGCTAGGCGGGGGGTTCGGCCGGTGGGCGCAGGCCGTCGTCGATGATCTGGCGCGCCACGTCGATCATGCGTTGCCGGCGCTGCATGGCCGTGCGCTGGATCCACCGGAAGGCGTCGTGCTCCTTGAGGCCCTGCTCCTCCATGAGGAGCCCCTTGGCCCGCTCCACCGCCTTTCGCACCTCGAGTTGCTCCTCTAGGGACTTGACCTGCTCGCCCAGCGCCTTCATCTCCGCGAAGCGGCCGAGGGCTATCTCGATCGCCGGCAGCAGCTCGGTCTTCTGGAACGGTTTCACGAGGTAGGCAAGGGCACCGGCGTCGCGTGCCTGGTCGATCAGGTCCCGCTGGCTGAAGGCGGTGAGGATGAGCACCGCGGCGAGGCGATCGGCACTGATCTCGCGGGCCGCGACCAGTCCGTCGGTGCCCGGCATCTTGATGTCGAGGATGGCCAGGTCGGGCTGCTTGGACCGGACGAGCTCGATCGCTTCGTCGCCCCGGCCGGTCTGGCCGACCACCTCGTAGCCTTCCTCCTCGAGGATCTCCTTCAGGTCGAGGCGGACGATCGCCTCGTCCTCGGCGATCACAACGCGCACAGGCACGTGTCTGGTTTCCTTGGCGCTCAGGGTCGTAGCTTGGTCGCTCGGCATCCGAAGGTCGTCTACTCCGGCGCCACGACGAGGCGGTCGAGCAGATCGTCCTGGGCGGCGGCGAGCTCGGTGATCTGTCCCACCAGCAGGCGGCGGCTACGGGACATGGCATCGGCGTGGCGCTGGGCCTCGGCGTACTCGCGGTGCGCCATGGGAGTCTCAGAAACCAGCGAACGCAGGCGGGCGTCGTCGGCCGCCTCGGTGAAGGAGAGCAGTTGCTCGTCGAGCACGGCCAGCTCCTCCCGTGCGCCGCGCAAGCGCGCAGCCACGTCAGTGAGGCGTCGTTCGATTAGTGATCGGGGCATGGCCCGACGCAGTGTAGTGCCCCCTCCCAGGACCTTGGCGTGCTTGTCGTGCGTGATTTGCCCGTCTTTCTGCGGGTTATGCCGAATGGCGAGGGGCCTGGGGTGAAGGGCAAAAAAACTGGGGGGAGCCCCTAGGGCCGCCAGCCGGCCGATCACCCATGCTGGGCAGCGGTGGGGAATCGCGAGCCGAGCGACCCCCTAGTCGCCAGTGACGGAGGTATCCAATCTAATGGCCGACATCTCCCTCGTACCGCCGCCAGTCGACCCGACGGGTCTCAAGGCCGACTCGTACTGGTCGAAGATGGCACTGCACAAGGTGAAACCCGGCTACCTGGCCGGCGCCGCCCTCGTCTCCTACCTGATCCTCGGGATCTCCGAGTTGCAGCACGTGCCGATCTGGCTGTCGTTCGCCCTCGCCCTGGTCCCTTGGGGCTTCATCATGCTGGTGGAACTGGAGTGGACGTACAAGCACTACGGCTGGCTGGCCCTGTTCTTCCTCACCGCCTTCGTCCAGACCATCCACTACTCGGAGCACTGCATACAGGTCATCCAGATCCACTTCTTCGGCGACGACCCGCACAAGGCCCAGGCCATCTTCGGGCTGTTTAACATCGAGTGGGTCCACTTCCTAGGCGACAGCTTCCTCACCGTAGCCACGCTCGTCCTCCTGTACCGCTTCCCACGCAACGCGTGGATGTGGGTGGCCACCGTGTTCCAGCTAGCCCACCAGGCCGAGCACAGCTTCATCATCTACAACTACCTGTTCCAGCACGTCACCCCCGGTGCACCGGGTCTGCTGGCGTCCCCGGGCGGGTTCATCTTCGGTGGGGTCCATCTCATTCGGGCTGACCTGCACTGGATCTACAACACCCTCTACACCGTGCCGTTCGTGCTGGCCCTCGTCACCCAGCTGAAGAGGAGCTACGACGAGGCGCTCGACGAGGCGTTCCCCGACGTCCCCAAGGCAGAGCTCGTAGGCGTCAGCCGCCACCTCGAAACATTCGTCTACAGCCCGGCGGAGACGGTCCTTTCGCCAGGCGAGGACGTCGAGCGACTGTTCATAATCACCGAGGGCGAGGCGGGCGTGTACGGCCACGACGACAACGGCCGAGAAGTCGAACTGGCCACCCTCCACCACGGCCAGTACTTTGGCGAGATCGGCCTGCTGGTGCCGGGCGCGCCTCACCGCAAGCTCATCCGGGCCAAGACCAGGCTATGTGTGCTGGCCATGGACGAGGCCACGTTCCGTCACCTGATCTCTCTGTCGCAGACCACTCAGGACGCGCTGACGGCCATGGCCGGATCCCGCGTCACCATCCCTGCCGTCTAAGTCCGCCCACTCTTCGGAGGTTTACCGTGACCGTTCCCCAATCGGACGTCAACTCGATACCGGCCGCCATCTTCACCCTCGTGACCACGTTGATCGCGCTCGCCATCATGGGCTGGATCTGGCTCCGCACCTTCGGGCCCTCGGCCAGGGACAAGGCAGCCCGAACTAGACGGTGATCGCACTCGCCGGGCAGTTCCGGGCGACCAAGGCGACGCTGGTCGTTGGCGTCGCTGTGCTCATCACCGCGTGGCTGCTGTTCCTGCCCAGGTCGGTCACCCTTTACGACGGTCTGGGCTTCCCGGACGAGCCCTACCGCTACGTGCACCCGCCGACGGGATACCAGCACACACCGCCGCCCACCGGCGCTCGCGCCACCGTCAAAAGCCCCGGCAGCGCGGTGTCGCTGATGTCCGCCGAGCAGGGTCCCCAGATTAGCGTGCGGCTGAGGGGAGGCAGCCTGCAATTCCCAGCCGGCGGCGGGGCGCTCGTCACCGTCGCCCCGCTGGGGGCGCCGGCGGCTCAGCCCGCGGTGGGCCATATCGTCGGCAACGTGTACCGCGTTTCGTCAACTGCGGTTCTCGCACCACGAGGGGGCGGCACCATCCAGATGCGCGCACCGACGGCAGGCCAACCGGGACCGGTGTTCGAGGTCCTGACCAGCGCCGGCTGGCAGCCCCGCCCCACCAACAGGGTGGGCAACGACATCTACCAGGCGCAATTCAACCGCTTCGGCGAATGGGCACTGGTCCAGACCAGAGCGATCGTGCGCAATGGTCAGTATGACTTCGGCACACCCGACAGCTTCGGGGCCTTCGAGGCGGTGCTGGCCATCGGCGGCCCCGCGGCCATCGTGGTCATCGTCGCCTTCGGTATCAGAAGCTCGCGGTCCCGGCGACGGAAACTGGCCAGGAGAGACCCGTGATGAAGACGGCGGGGATGGGGACGGTCCTCGCCCACGCCTTCGGCAAGCGCTACGAGCTCCCGGTCCCCCTCAGCCTGTTCGTCGCCGGCGGGGCGGTGGTGGTCGTCGCCTCGTTCGCCGTGGTGCTTCCACGTGCAGTGGCGCCGGTAGACGGGACGCTCCTCGCATACCCACCGCGCCGACCCCGGCCGTTGGCTGTGGGCCTGGGCGCTGTGGTGACCGCCGCCCTGGTGCTGTGCGGGCTGGTCGGCAGCCAGGAAGTGGCGGAGAACCTCCTGCCGGTGAGCTTCTGGCTCCTCGCATGGATCGCGGTGCCACTCACCTGTGGGGTCATCGGCGATTGGACACGACCGCTCAACCCCTTCGCCGCCATCGCCCGAGCGGCTGACCGGTCATCGCTGCGCCGGCGCCTGCTCGGCGGCCCCGAGGTGGTGCCGTGGCCGCGATGGTTGGGCTGGTGGCCGGCGGTGCTGACCTTCTTCGCCGCCGCCTGCGGGGAGCTCGTGTTCAACGTCACCGCCACCGTCCCCCACGTGATCGCGGTCGGCCTGGTGGCCTACGGCGCGATCTGCGCCGCGGGCGGGTTCTTGTTCGGTGGGGACTGGGTCACCTACGGGGAGTTGTTCAGCGTGCTCTACGGCACCTGGGGGCGGCTGGGCTACCGGCGCTTCGGCGCGCCCGGCGCGCCCGGGTTCGCCGGCGGGCTCGACGCCGGCTTCGAGCCGATCTCCAGCCGGATCGCCTTCGTCCTCCTGCTACTGGTCAGCGTCAACTTCGACGGATTGCTGGCCACGCCGTCGTGGGTGAATTTCGAGCAGCAGCTCCCAGGCCACCTCTATGCCGCCGGGTGGCGGCTCCAGGCGTTCCGTACCGGTACCTTCGCTGCCCTGGCCCTGGCTACCGTGGTCGTCTTCGGGAGCTTCGCCGTATGGTCGGCCAGGGTGGGCGGTGTGGCGGGACGCAGGCGGAAGGCGCTCGCCGGCCTCCTGCCCAGCCTGGTGCCGATCGCTTTCGGGTATTTGCTCGTCCACAACATCGAGTACCTGCTGGACAACGCCCAACTCCTCTTCCCGCTCCTCGGCAACCCCGCCGGCGTGGCCGGTTGGCCGCGCCTGCCGTACCCATTCAACGACTCCTACGAGCCCAACATCCATCTACTCCCCAGCGCCGCCTACTGGTACTTGTCCATCGCCGTGATCATCGCCGTCCACGTCGTGGCGTTGGTCCTGGCCCACCGCCACCTGGCCCGCAACGGCTCGGACGATCGCCGCGCTCGCAGGAGCGAGTACCCGTGGCTGGTGGCCATGGTCGGCTACACCACGTTCAGCCTCTGGCTGATCGCCCAGCCGTTGGCCAAATGACGGCACTGGCCCCCCCCTCGACGCGCCAACCGGCGACCATTTCCACCGCCGCGCTGGCGGGGGGCTTCGTCGCCGCCGTCGGCCTGCGCATCGCGCTCGGCGGTCTCGGCGCCGCCCGCTCAGTGCCGGCCGGTCTGGCGTTCGCCGCCGCCCTGGTGGCCCTGTCCGCGGCCCGGGGTGTCCGGCTCGGGACGGGCTGGCCGGAGCTGGCGGTGGGGGTCGCCGGCGGGGCATTCATATGTCTGCCTGCCCTCGCCGCGCGCGTCGCCGGCGGATCGGCCCACCGGCCCGGAGGAAGCTTCTTGCTGTGGGCGGTCGTGGTCGCGGCGGTGGCCGCCGCCGAGGAGCTGTTCCTGCGCGGCGCCCTGTTCGACGCCGTGTCCGAGATTGCCGGCCGGCCCGCCGCCATCGCCGCAGGTGCCGTCGCCTTCGCCGGCCTGCACGTCCCCTTGTACGGCTGGCACGTCGTGCCCTTGGACCTGGCCGTGGGTATCTGGCTCGGCGCCCTGCGCACGGTCACGGGTTCTTGGTTATCGCCAGCGGTCGCCCACGTCACCGCCGACCTGGCGGGGTGGTGGCTGCGCTAACGACCCAGGCGGTGAACTGAGGAAGCCGCCCAGCACCCCGCAAAGCCTGGGGTGGCGCCCCGCAATCTCTTGGGTGCATGCCTGGGGTCGGCGGGACACTTCTTCCTTAAAGTCGGCGCCGATGACTGAGGATCTCCCCCCCGACGGCGCCGCTGAGCAGGCCGACGGCGCCGCTGAGCAGGCCGCGGCGCCCGACCATACGGACCGCCACAAGCGCCTGCACCTGACGATCGCATTGTCGATCGCCGTGGTCAGCGTGCTCGGCGCCCTCGTCAGCTGGCGGGCCGAGGTCCACGCCTCGGCGGCCAGCGAGCTCGACCAGAACGCGGTGGCGGCCACCATCAACGCCACCAACCAGGCGGCGCAGGCCCAGACCCTGGCGGCGAGCGCCCAGTCCGAGTACGAGCGCTACGCACGGCTGGGCGACGAGGCCGCCCGCCTCGATCCGCGCGGGTGCGGGGAGACGCATGCTTCGTCGATCTCGGGCGTCGAGGCGGACGTGGCATGCAGCGTCCAGGTGGTGTTCTCGGAGTACAACGATCCCGGCTACATAAATGCCAACGGCACCTTCAACGTCGAGAAATACGCCGCTGATGTGGTGGCCGCCGACCGCTACGGCGTCGACGCCAACCCTGCGCATTACCAGAAGGCAGCGGCCCAAGACCGCAACCTCGAGGACACGCTGCTTTACCTGTCCATCGGTCTGGTCGTCGCCCTCGCCCTTTTCACCCTGGGACGCCTGGCCAAGGAGCGCCGCCGAATCCTGGCCCTGGCCGTCCCGGGATGGCTCGCTCTCGGTGGTGCCCTGGCCCTGTTCGCTGCGATGGAGCTGTAAGTGGAAAGCCGCCTGGAAGAGGTCAAGGAGGAGATCGAGCACCTCGACCATGTCCCGGCGGGACGGCTGAAGGTGGTGGTCACCGTCGCCGTGCTCCTCGTCACCTTCGCGACCACTGCTGGGGCACTGCTGGCGGCCAAGGCCGCGGCCCGAGAATCGGAAGCCCAGCGCCAGCGCCAGCAGATGTCTGCCCAGGCCGTCGCCGCCAGCATCAAGGACACGAGCAGCACGGCGATCATCGACCAGCAGCGCAACGACAGCAGCGAGGCGGGGTGGAGGCGGACCTTTCTCGACCTGGTAGCCACCGATCCGTCGACGGCGGGGGACACCAAAGCCCAGGTGCAATCCGAAGCAGCCGCATCCGAAAAGCAGCGCGTCGCCATCGACGCCGGACTGCCCGTCCCCTACTCCAAGCTGCAGGCTTACGAGGCCACGCTCGCCGTCCCCACCGATCTCGCCAACCAGACGGCACAGGCCCGGGCCACCGAGAGCGCCCAGTGGCTGGGCAAGGAGGACGTAGCCCTCTCGACCGTCAGCATGCTCGCCCTTGCCCTCTTCCTGCTGGGCCTGGCACTCACCATCTCCACCCGGGGGACCGCCAAGGGATTCGTGGCCCTCGCCCTGGTCCTGCTCCTCGTTTCCGTGGGCCGGTTGGCGGACGTGGCCGCCCGGGGCGTGACCGTCCCCACCGGCCAGGCAATCACCGCCTACGCCAAGGGGAACGAGAAATTGGCGGACGGCGACTATCCGGGCGCCATCGGCCAGTTCAAAACGGCGGTACACCTCAGCCCCGGCTACGAATCGGCGTGGGAGCAGCTAGCCAACGCCGAGTTCGACCAATCCACGCCCGCCGGCTACGCCGCCTCCGAGCGCTACTTCGCCAAGGCCCTCGACTTGAAGCCGTCGGAGTCCAAGGTGGCACCGCTCTACAACAACCTCGGCTTCTCGCAGTTGGTCGATGGTCACCTCCAAGCCGCCGCCACCACGCTGCACACTGCGCTAAGCCTCGACCCCACCAACGAGGTCACCCTGGCCAGCCTCGCCGAACAGCGCGTCCTGGCCCATGACAGCCCCAGTGCCGACCAGTACCTGGCCCAGGCCCTGGCCATTGTCGCCAGGCACGGCTCCTATTTCCGCCAGCAGTACTTCGAGGCCTTTCGCAGCGACCAGGACACCTTTGCCGTCGCCGGAGTCCCGCCGTCGGTCACCGACGCCTTCTACACGCGGGTCAAGCAAGCGGAGGCCAGCCTCGACTCGTTGGGCTCGGCGAACCCGGGCGACGCCCACGGGGCCACGGTCACAAACATCGTTACCAGACCGGTAACCGGGGCGGCCGGGAAGGCCGGACTCGCCACCGTCGGATTCGACTACACCGGTTTCCAGGCCGACGACCACCTTGCACTGCGCTGGTACGAGGACGGTGTCACCTACGAACTGACCGACTCCCAACCCAATTCGGTGCTCGATGCCTCAGCTGCAGGCAACGGCGCGTTCGCTCCAGACGCCTACAACGTGCCAGTCCCCGAGGGGTCGCAAACGGTCGAGATCTACCTAAACGGCGTGCTGCTCGGGTCATCTACGTTCAACATGCCGGCGGGTGCGCCGACATGACCCGACGTCATTTGTTTCAACCAACCAGAAGAAAGGGGCAATACAATGAGTGAAACAGCGGGGACGGTCGGCGCAGGCTGGCAGCAATCTGCCGCGGTTACCACACCGGGAAACATCGGCACGCCGACATCACCGGGAATCCAGATCCTGCTCACCATCGTGACGTTCGGTATCTGGGCGTACGTGTGGACCTACCGCCAGCACCGAGACATCAAGGCCTACAGCGGAGAGGGCGTGGGTGGCGGCCTCGGCCTGGTAATCAACATGTTCGTGGGGATCGTCACGCCCTTCCTGCTGGCCAACGAGGTGCAGACCAAGCTGTACGCCCGGGCCGGCCAGCCTTCTCCGGTCAGCACCGGGACCGGGGCTTGGGTCCTGCTGCCCTTCGTCGGCTCCCTGGTGTGGTACCTCAAGCTGCAAGACGCCCTCAACAAGTTCTGGGTGCAGCGGGGCGCCACGCCGGCGTAGGGATTGGTCCTGCGCCCTCCTTCGTCGTCGGCGGCCGGACCTTGCTTTTTCCGCCAATGGGTACCCATTCGGTGGCTCAGCCCCGGGTGTTCGACGATCTGCCCAACGGCCGTCCCGCTTTGGTGCATGATGGCAGCTGATGGGGACAGGAGACGATCGCGCGGATAGCCGCTCGTACGCTCTGGGCCGACCGCTGGTTGAGCGCGAGGCAGAGATATCGGCGATCGACGATCTGCTGTCCTCCCTGCCGGATGGCGCCGGTAGGGTGCTTTGCCTCGAGGGAGGCCCCGGGCTGGGCAAGTCGCGGTTGCTGGCCGAGGCGGCCAGCCGTGCCCGGGACCGGCGGATCCGGGTATTGCGGTGCCGGGCTCACGAAGTCGAGCGGGAGTACCCGTTCGCGCTGGCCCTACAACTGTTCGAACCGGCTCTGGCTCGCTGTGAGCGCGCCGAGCGTGACTCTTTGTTGGCCGACGCCGCCGGGCTGGCCGCGCCACTGTTCGGCGGCAGGGATCTCGGCGGTGAACCGCTTGTGGAGCGATCCGACTTTGCCCTGGTGCACGGCCTGTACTGGTTGAGCCTGAACATCGCGCACGGCGGGCAATTGTTGATCTGTGTCGACGATCTTCAGTGGAGCGACGAGGCGTCGTCGCGGTTCCTTCTGTACCTGGCTGAGCGCTTGGAAGGCACGCCTATCGGTCTCCTCGTCGCCAACCGTCCGTCGGGGCCAGGCAATGCCGACAAATGGCTGGCTGGTTTTCGCCGAAGGCCCGGAATGTCCCGCCTGTCCTTGTGCGCCCTCAATGCTGGCGGTGTGAGCGCCGTGGTCAGGTTTTCTTTCCCTTCGGCGGACGACGAGTTCTGTGCAGCGTGCGCCGAGGTGACCGGTGGCAACCCATTCCAGGTCCATGAGGTCCTTCACGAGGTGGCGGCTCACCGCATTTCGCCGGACGCCGGCACCTCAGCGCTACTTCGCGACCTCGGCGCCGCCACCGTCGGCCGGGCTGCTCTCTTCCGGTTGATCCGTCTCGGTGCTTCGGCGCGCGCTGTGGCAGAGGCGGTGGCGACCCTCGGCGACGGCGCCCCCCTGCGCCGGATAGCGGCCCTTGCCGATCTCGACGTCGAAACCGCCGCCCGAGCCATCGACGCGTTGGCTATCGAGGGAATACTCGAGCCGGGTCAGTCGCCCGCATTCGTGCACCCGTTGATCCGAGAATTGGTCGCCGGCGACACCCCTCCCGCGCGGCGCGCCATGGCCCACCGCCGGGCCGCGAGGGTGCTGGCCGGAGAGGACGTCGCACCCGAGCAGGTGGCTGCCCAGCTGTTGGAAGCTCCTGGCGTGGGCGAGGCCTGGGCCGTCGACGCGCTGCGGGCGGCTGCCCGTCGGGCCCGGGCCCATGGTGCTCCTGACGCTGCGATCCAGTACCTGCGACGCGCGCTTGACGAGCCGCCCGACCAGGACAGCCTGGAGCAGGTCATGGCCGAGCTTGGCGCCGCCGAGATGGTCGTAGGCGCGGAGGGGGCGGTCGAGCACCTACGTACGGCCTACGACCGCCAGTGCGACCCGTTGAAACGCGCCGAAACTGCCCGCCTGCTGGCTCGGGCCTTGGCCGCCAAGGACCAGGCTGGCGAGGCGGCGACGGTAATCGAGGCGGCCATCGCCCAGGTAAGGGACTTGGACCCCGACCTGGCCGTGACCCTAATCGGCGACTACCTAGTCAGCACAGCGTTGCAGCCATCGTTACGCCAGGTCAGCGTGACACGGGTCGATCCCCTTCTCCGTTCGCTCCCGGCCGCCTCGATCGCCGCTCAGCGCCGCGTCAACGCCGGTCTGGCCCTGCGGCTGGCACAAGAACCGGGCCCGGCCAGCGACATAGTGGAGCTGGCCGACCGAGCGTGGGACGGCGGGGCGCTCCTGACCGAGGAGGGGCCCGACGGGCCAGCGTGGATGATGGTCGTGTGGGCCCTCCTGCTCGCCGAGGAGTACTCCCGGGCCGAGCGGGTCACTTCGGCGGTGATCGGCGCCGCGACGGAGGCGGGATCGGTGACGGCATTCGCCGCAGGCAGCTACTACCGGGGCTTTTCCCGGCTACGCCGCGGCGTGCTGGTCGAGGCGCAGGCCGACGCAGAAGCTGGCATGACAGCGGGCGGCGGAGGGCGCAGCGTCTATGCCGCCGCTGCTGGGATCCTGCCGTGCCTGATCCTCCTCGAGCGAGGCGATCTCCAAGGGGCCGAGGCGGCATTGACGGCCGCGTCCAAGCGAGAGTCTCGGTGGATGCCGGCGCAGGCCTTCCGCCTGCATGCCGCGGGCCGGGTGGCCATGGGCCGCCAGCAACCAGCGAAGGCAATCGAGCTCTTCTTGCAAGCCGGGGACTGGCTCGAGACCCAGCTGGGCGCTCAGCACACGGTAGTCCCGTGGCGCTTGGACGCCGCAAGGGCCGCCCTCGCCTCAGGTGACCCACGGCGCGCCCAGTCGCTCGTAGAGCCGTTGGCCGAGCTCTCCGATCGGGTGGGACTGCGGATTGCCGCCGCCAACGCCTGGGGCGTGCTCGGTCTGGTCTCGGGCGGCGACGAAGGCATCACCCTCCTGCGCCGCTCGGCCGCTCAGTTGTCCGAGACCCCCGCCCGCCTGGACCACGCCTACGCGCTGGCAGCGCTAGGTGGCGCCCTGCGCAGAGCTGGTCACCGATCCGACGCCCGACCCCTTCTCGGAGAGGCCCTGGACCTGGCTCGCCGGCTGGGAGCGTCGGCTCTGGCCGCCGGGGTCCACGAAGAGTTGTCCGCAGCCGGAGCCAGGCCCCGCCGAGAGGCGGTCACCGGCATCGCTTCGCTCACCCCGAGCGAGCAGCGCGTCGGGCGCCTGGCCGCACAGAAGCGCACCAACTCCCAGATCGCCCAAGCTCTCTTCGTAACCCCCAAGACCGTCGAATACCACCTGCGCCACGTCTACGAGAAGCTGGCCATCACTGGCCGCCACCAACTGGAGGCGGCGTTGGCCGAGCCAACCGGTTAGTTGCCCAAAGGCGCTCCGGTCCTGACCGCGCAAAAAACTAGGGGGGCCTCCTGGTGCCGGAGCGACAGTCACCGTGCATCGTGTGCCCATGTCGAGCCAGCCGCCGATGACCAGAGTGACCCTGGAGCTAATGGTCACGAGCAACAGCATCTGCGGGTCGGCCGGTTGGGGCAAAGGCCCATCACGACCCTTTTACGGTTGGCTGGAGTTGAGCTCACTGCTCGACCGCGCCCGCCACGACGCGAGCGCGGACGAGGACGAGGACCCGCAGTTTGACGGCAGGCCAAGGAGGTAGACGGTGAAGCTATTCACGCATCGGGACAAACGCCAGGACAAGCAGGCGATCGTGGTCTCGGTCGAGCCGGCAGAGGTTACGCGCGGCGACGGGCTCGTGGCCACCGTCCGACTCGTCGGCGCGACCGACCAAAAGGCGCGAGGGGCGGTCGTCCGTCTGGTCTGCAAGCACCGCTGGGCGACCGAAAGCACCGACGAGGAAGGCGATAAGACAGTTAGCTGGCAAGACGACATAGTGGTCGCCAGCGAAAGCGAGTTGGTGCCCGCGGGGCAACCGGTTGTTGCAGGGGAGCATCAGGTAGCTCTGGCCGTGCGCGCCGACGGCCATCCGTCGGTCCGAGGCGCGGTGAGCTGGGAGGTGCAGGCGGTAGTCAACCACCGGCTGGCCAACAACGTCGGCAAAGCAGCGTTGAGCGTGGCGTCGACGGGCGATCGCCATCGCAGTGGGCAGCGGGCGCGCCGTATACCAGGTTTTGGCCCGGACCCAGCTAGCCGAGCACTTGGCCTTGCCTGCAGGAGCGAGCAAGGATCTGCCCTTCGAGCTCACTGTGCCCGCAGGCGCGGTTCCGACCACCAAAGCCCTCCACACCTCGTACAGCTGGACGCTGGTGGCCACCGGGACGAAGAGCGCCCTGAAGAGGGACGAGGTTGTCGCTCTGGCG
>DASZKW010000095.1:0-3295 GCA_035552775.1 Acidimicrobiales bacterium
ATCGGTTTCGTGGATGCCAGCGCCGCCGACGATCTTCAGGATGGTGAGGGACAGGTGCTCGTTTGGGACTGGTTCGGAAGCGAGGAGACCGAGGTCATGGCGACGACCGATGTGCAGCCCGGTCCCAAGAGCAGCGGCACCGGCTCCAGGTGGGCGGCTCTTGCTGTCCTGGCCTTGGCCCAGCTCATGGTGGTCCTCGACACGACCATCGTGAACGTGGCCCTGCCGTCGATCCAGCGGGCCCTGCACTTCTCCTCGGCGGCCAACCTCCAGTGGGTCGTCAACGCCTACGTCCTCGCCTTCGGCGGGTTCCTCCTCCTCGGGGGCCGCGTCGCCGACCGCTACGGCCGGCGCCGAATGTTCGTCTCGGGTGTGATCCTCTTCGCCGCCGCCAGCCTGAGCGGGGGCCTGGCCAACTCCTCGGCCCTGCTCGTGGCCTCACGGGCCGTCCAGGGCCTTGGGGCGGCGTTCATGGCCCCGGCCGCCCTCAGCCTGCTGACGGTCATCTTCACCGAGGGCGAGGAGCGCAACCGGGCCCTCGGGGTGTGGGCGGCGATCGCCGGCGCCGGCGGGGCCATCGGGCTGCTGGCCGGTGGCGTGCTGACCACAGAGCTCTCGTGGCGGTGGGTGTTCTTCGTGAACATCCCGATCGCCGCCTTCGCCGCCCTGGCCTCGTTCCGCCTGATCGGAGAGAGCCGCGACCCGGTTGCCGGTCGCTTCGACGTGGCCGGGGCCGTGACGGGCACGGCCGGGCTGGGGGCGCTGGTCTTCGGCCTCGTGCGGGCCAACGCGTGGGGCTGGGGATCGGCGACGACCCTCTTGGTCTTCGTGGCTGCCGTCGTCCTGCTGGCCACCTTCGTCCTCCTCCAGCTCCGGCGCCGCTATCCCCTCGTCCCCCCACGGCTGTTCCGCAACCGGACCCTGGTCGGGGCCGACGTGGGCATACTCATCACCGGCGCCGGGCTGTTCGCTGTGTTCTTCTTCCTGACCCTGTACATGCAGGACGTCCTGCACTACTCGCCTCTGAAGACCGGCGTGGCCTACCTTCCCATCTCCGCCATGATCGTCACCAGCGCCGGCGTCGGCTCCAGGATCCTCGGTCGGGTCGGCGCCCGTCGCATCGTGATGACCGGACTCCTCCTGGCAGCCGGAGGCCTGGCCCTGCTCGTGCGAATCTCGCCCACGACCGGGTACCTCGACGTGCTGCCGTCGCTCCTGCTCATCGGCGGAGGCGTGGGGGCGACCTTCGTGAGCCTCACGTCGTCGGCGGTCGCCGGTGTCCCCCGGGAGGACGCCGGAGTGGCGTCGGCTTTGCTCAACGCCAGTCAGCAGATCGGTGGGTCGCTTGGTCTCGCCGTCCTCACGGCGGTGGCCACGGCCCGCTTCGATGCCGTCCGACCACTTCACCCGACACCGGCGACGGTGGCAGCCGCCAACACCAGTTCCTGGGCGTATGCCTTCGTCGTCGGCGCCCTGCTCCTGCTCGGTGCCGCTGGCATTGTCGGCTGGCTGGTACGCCCCCGCCGGCAAGTGTCCGAGCGGACGGCAACCGAGGCCCCCGATCGTCGAGCGGAGAGCGCGCCTGTTCCTGCTTACCCCGCAACTATCGGAGGTGGGACAGCCCGTCCCAGCCCAGGCTTTGCCATTCGGGCGATGGGACGGACGGGCTGCCATGGCTGAGGTGTGCCGAGGCCCTTGGAGGAGATCCACGACGACGCCAGTACTCCAGAGCCCGTCCCTACCCACAGCTGACCGTCGGGCATGCGTCGGGCTCATGGTCGTGCGAACGAGGGATGGTACGGCCGCCTGCTGCAGCTCCTGCACGACTCGGGACGGAGCTGCCCTTGCTGGGTCTGCGGTCCATGGAAACGTCGCTGCTGCACCCTAGACGTGGGCGACAGCACGCCGGCCAGCGACGCCGCCGTCTTCGCTTCACGGGCGAGCTGCTGGTCCTCGGCGGACTGGGCGGGCTGGCGTGGTTGGAACACCACGCGATCGGGCGGACAGTGGCCGTGCTTCCGCGTGCCGACTGGAGGTGGCTGCTCGCAGCAGCCGGACTGGAGTTGGTGTCGTTGATGGGCTTCGCCCGGACCCAGCGCCTGATACTGCGGGCAGAGGGGATCCAGGTACGGGCCATTTGGATGGCGGCTACCACCTTCGCGGGAAACGCCATCTCGGTGTCGCTCCCCTTGGTCGGCCCGGGCGCAGGGACAGCGTTCACCTTCGGTCGATTCCAGCGGGTGACAGGTGACGCGGCGACAGCGGGCTGGGCCCTGGTGGTCGCCGGCTTCGTCTCCTCGCTCGTGTGGGCCCTGATACTGGCGGCGGGTGCAGTTTTGTCAGGGAACGGGACGGCGCTCGTCGTGGGCCTCATCCTCGCAACGGTCATCGTGGTCGTGACGGTCGCTGGGCCGTCCGTCCTGCATAGGCCCAAGCTTCGACAGGTCACGACGAAGGGGGCCGCCCGAGTCCTCCAGCGGGTGATGCAGTTAACCAAGCGTCCTGCCGGCGATCCCGTCCAGCATGTTGACCAGGCGATCAACCGACTTCTGGCCCTACGCATCAGCCTCAGGCGCTCGGTGGAGGTTGTCGGATTCTCGTTGGTCAACTGGCTCGGCAGCGTCGGATGCCTGGCTGCTGCCATTCTTGCGGTCCACGCACCGGTTCCCTGGTCCAGCCTGCTCCTCGTGTACGTCGCTGGAGCCGCCGCGGGAAGCTTCAATCTGACCCCAGGTGGACTAGGCGTGGTCGAAGGCGCCCTCGCCGCCACACTTGTGGCCGCAGGAATGCATTCCGACAAGGCCTTCGGCTCCGTGCTGATCTTTCGGTTGGTGAGCTTCTGGTTGGTGGCTCTGGTCGGCTGGGCGATCTTCGCAACCGTTGACCGGCCCTCACAGCGGCCTGCCGATCGTTCAAGTCAAGCTGGCGATAGCTAGTTCCGGGCGCGGGATCTGGGTACCAGCGGCCCCCAGTCGAGCGGGCAACTCTAGTCAGGTGAGGGCGACGGGCTCGACGAGGTGCTCCAGCTTGTCGGGGTTGCGGACGAGCCAGATGGCCGCGACCCGTTCACCCTCGACCTCGAAGGCGGCGGCGAAGTCGACAGCGCCGTCGACACTGACGACGAAGCCAGGGTCGCCGTTGATCGACGACGGGGCGACCTGGGCCCCTCCGTAGGATCGCCGGGCCAGGTTGGTGAGGAACCGCACGACCCGATCAGCACCGATGACAGGTCTGCGGGCGGCCCGTCGCTTGGGGCCGCCGTCGGAGACCAGGACCGCATCCGGTGCGACCCGCG
>DASZKW010000096.1:0-75280 GCA_035552775.1 Acidimicrobiales bacterium
GGACCGAGTTGTTGACCCCACCCAGGTTCGTCGTGCCGCTGATGCCGCCGTTGCAGCCGGTCGGGGTTCCCGTGGCGGTTGCCAGGTCCTGGACCACCCCGCCCGGGGAGTCGGCCGGGACGGAGACGGTTACGTGGAGCTGTATAGGCGGCGTGGGCGTGCTGCCCACCGGTGCCGCCGTGTACGACAGCCCGGTCCAGGTGATGGTGGCCGAGCTGGACCCGTTGGTGGTGACCGTGCCCCCGTGGTCGACCGACAGCACCTTGAACGTCGGGTTGCCGCTCAGGTCGGTGATGGTGTCGGTGGCGGTCACGTTGCTCAGGCTGCAGGCGAGCAGGGCCAGCTTGGTCGGGTCGGGGATCTGGATGGTCTGTGTGAAGTTGTTGCCGGCGGTGACCGAGTTGGGGTTGACGGTCTTGGCCATCGGGATGGTGCAGATGATGGGCTGGGCGTCGGCGGCCGAGACCTCCATGTGCCCGGCTTCCAGGTTGACGAGGGGGAGCGACGGGAGGTTGAGCCCGAGGCCCGTCGTGTCCACGCCGAGCTGTACCTTGACCAGGTCGATGGCGCCCGACGCCAGGGTACCCCCCACGACGGTGGGTCCGAGCGTCCCCGAGCCGCCGATGGGATGGGGCACCGAGTCGATCTCGATCGACCCGATCCCGACGTTGAGGAGGCTCTGCAGGGCAGCCGGAAGCGAGTTGTAGAGGTTGGTGACCGCAGTGTCGACAGGTGTGGTGACGCCGCCGACGACCCCGCCGAGGATCCCGCCGAGCAACGGGATACCCCCGACCGCGGTGGTGAGCTGGGTCCCGATGTTCTTGAGGCCGGCCAACGACAGGGGGATGATCAGGTTGCCGCCCATGCCTGTGATGGCGCTGATCGGGATGTGGAGGAGATTGGTGCGGGTGCCGCCGACGATCAGGTCGATGTTGACCAGGCCGGCGTTGACCAGGCTGACGCTCGCCCCCGACGACCCGCCGGTGGTGGTGGCCTTCAGGCCGATCGGCTGGCTGGGGGTGTTGCCCTGCACGGTGATCTCGACCTGGGCCAGGCCCAGGATGTTGGCGGTGAGGGGGGCCACCGTCTCGCTCGTCTGGGCGCTGACGCCGAAGGTGTTGTCACCGTTGGCGGACAGGTAGGTGTCCGACGTCGACTCGGCCGTCGTAGTGCCCGAGCCGGCCGGGCCGGCGGTGTTGAGCAGCGGCCCTGCGCTGGCCAGGGCGCTCGACAGCGAGCCCAGGCTCAGCAGTTGGACGTTGGCGGCCTGGCCGTTGCCGTAGGAGAGGGGCTCGCCGATGGGGCAGAAGTTGGGGTCGTAGACGGCGTTGGCGGTGCCCGACAGCAGGCTCACCGAACCTATGGGCCCGAGGTTGAGGGGTCCGACCACCTTCGGGCCGACGGTCTGGTCGGGGGGAGCGGCGGCCTCCGCCTTGCCCGCCAGCTTGATCTGGTTGGGGTCGGCGTTGGTGAACGCCGGGGTGGCCAGGCCCACCTCCAGGCCCGTGCCGGAGCCGTAGGCGGCCTTCCCGGACAGGCCGGAGGGCGACGCCACCGTAAACGTCTCGGGGTCGTTGATGGCCGACCTGAGACCCGAGGAGTTGGCCGCGGCGCTGGAGTACGCCTGGTCGACCTGGGCCACGTTGGTGTTGCCCAGCTGCACGGCGTTGAGGTGAACCTCCGGCCCGTTGCTGTAGGCCGAGAACTTGGCCTGGCCGAACGGCACCGGCGCGGCGGCCGCCGCCTTGACGCCATGTCCCATACCAGGCGCGGCGCCGGCCGCGGTGGCGCCGACCGCCAGGACAGAACCCAAAAGTGCGGCGACACCAGTCAGTGTCGCTCCACGCCGCAGCAAACCCCTCATCGTTCCTCCAGCTCTGTTGGGGCCATGTCCAGTGGGGCGCGACCCTTGTCATCGATGTGGCGGCCCGGCAGGTCATCCCGCGAGGTGCCCGCACTCTAGAACAGCTGACGGCCCCGCGTCGGGACCAACGGTAATTGTCCGATTACTAGAGCAAATCGCGCAACTCCGCGACCTGGTCGCGGAGAGCCTGGAGCTGTTCGCGCAGATCGGTCACCGCCTGCTCCAAGGCCGCCATCCGCTCGCTGCGACCGGGCCCGAGCGGCCCTGTGAGCGGGCGACTCGGCCCGAGCGGCCCTGTGAGCGGGGGGCCGGAGCCGGTTGACGACGCCGGCGAGCGGAGGTGGGATGGAGGGAGCACGCCGCCGGCGGGTACGACGGCGGGCTCGCCGCCCAAGAGGTGGGCCCAGCGCTCCTCGCGCTGGCCGGGCTGGCGGCCGAGGCGGCGGACGTAGGGCTGCTCGTAACGGCCGGCGAGGCGGTCGAGGACGGCTTGGACTCCGCCGAGGTCGCCCAACCCCGAGTAACGCTCGGTCCTTGCGTGCAGCTCGTTGACCGTTTGGGGGCCGCGAAGGGCCAGCACCGCGAGCACGGCGCACTCGCCTTGGGTCAGGCCCCACGCCTCGTCGAGGACATGGCGGTACTTGGTCGCCCGGTTGCCCGGGGCGAGCACGGCGCGGGCCACTCCCCGCCGGCGCAGCAGGCTGAGGGCCGCCTCGACGGTCCCGTGGTCATAGGCGGTCACCGGCGACCGGTTGGAAGCCTGGTTGCACGCCGCCACCAGAGCGTTCATGGTCAGGGGGTACTGGTCGGGGGTGGTGTGTTCCTTTTCGATGAGGCAGCCCAGCACCCGCAGCTCCTCGGGGGCCAGCTCGAGCGGGCCGACGTCAACCATGGCGGCCGAGCCTAGAAGGCAGGTTCTCTTTCCCCACGTCTTCGCGGCCAGACTGACGCCATGACAACCACCGGACCCAACAGCTTCGGGGCCGCAGCCACCCTCCATGTCGGCGACCGCCCCTTCCGGATCCACCGCCTCGACGCCGCCCCCGGCGACGTGGCGTCGTTGCCTTACTCGTTGAAGGTCCTATTGGAGAACCTGCTCCGCCACGAGGACGGCGGCGCCACCGTCTCGGGGTCCGATATCGAGGCCCTGGTCTCATGGGAGCCCGGCGCCGACCCCTCCACCGAGATCGCCTTCGCCCCCGCCCGGATCCTGATGCAGGACTTCACCGGGGTGCCCGCGGTGGTCGACCTGGCGGCCATGCGCGACGCCATGGTCGCCATGGGTGCGGACCCGTCGCTGGTCAATCCCCAGATACCCGCCGAACTGGTCATCGACCACTCGATCGTCGCCGACGTCTACGGGATCCCCGGGGCGTTCGAGCGCAACGCCGAGCTCGAGTTCGCCCGCAACGAGGAGCGCTACCGCTTCCTGCGCTGGGGTCAGACGGCGTTCGACACCCTGCGCGTCGTGCCCCCCGACACCGGCATCTGCCACCAGGTGAACCTCGAGTACCTGGCCCGGGTGGTCTTCGAGGACGAGTCCGGCGACCGCGGCGGGGATGGCGCCGCCGCGTATCCCGACACCTTGCTCGGCACCGATTCCCACACCACGATGGTCAACGGGCTCGGCGTCCTCGGCTGGGGAGTCGGGGGCATCGAGGCGGAGGCCGCCATGCTCGGCCAGCCGGTGTCCATGCTCATCCCCAGGGTGGTAGGCGTGAAGCTCACCGGGTCCCTACCCGAGGGTGCGACCGCCACCGACCTGGTCCTCACGGTCACGCAGCTGCTGCGCCGCCATGGCGTGGTGGGAAAGTTCGTCGAGTTCTACGGCGACGGCGTGGCCGCCATCCCGGTGGCCAACCGGGCGACCATCGGCAACATGTCGCCCGAATACGGCTCGACGTGCGCCATCTTCCCAATCGACGCCGAGACGCTTCAGTACCTGGAGCTCACCGGGCGGGCCGCGGCCCACATCGCTCTGGTGGAGGCCTACGCCAAGGAGCAGGGCCTGTGGCACGAGGTCGGCCACGAGCCCCGATACTCCGAGCGCGTCGAGCTCGGACTCGGCACCGTGGTACCCAGCCTGGCCGGACCTACCCGACCCCAGGACAGGGTCCGCCTCGACGAGGCCAAGGCAAGCTTCCGGGCCGCGCTGCCCAAGATCCTGCCCGGCGCCGGGCAACCGGGCCCGAGCGGTCCATCGAGCGGGGAGCACGGCCCGAGCGGCAGGTTGTCGCATCCAGTCGAGGTGGAGCTGGTCGAGGGGACCACCTTCAACCTCGACCACGGTGACGTCGTCATCGCTGCCATCACCTCCTGCACCAACACGTCCAACCCGTGGGTGATGATCGGCGCCGGCCTGCTGGCCCGCAACGCGGTGGCGGCGGGACTGACGTCCAAGCCGTGGGTGAAGACCACTCTGGCCCCCGGGTCCAAGGTGGTCACCGACTACCTCGATCGGGCCGGCCTCAGCGCCTACCTCGACAAGCTCGGCTTCTCGCTGGTCGGCTACGGCTGCACGACCTGCATCGGCAACAGCGGTCCCCTCTTCCCCGAGATCTCGGCCGCGGTGAACGACGCGGATCTCGCCGTGGTCTCGGTGCTGTCGGGCAACCGCAACTTCGAGGGCCGGATCAACCCGGACGTGCGCATGAACTACCTGGCATCGCCGCCCCTCGTCGTCGCCTACGCCTTGGCCGGGACCATGGACATCGACTTGATGAACGACCCCCTCGGCACCGGCGGGGACGGCCGGCCCGTGTACCTGCGCGACATCTGGCCGTCGAGCGTCGAGGTGGACCGGGTGGTACAGGATTCGATCCACTCGGAAATGTTCCGCAAGTCCTACGGCGAGGTCTTCGAGGGCGACGCCCGCTGGCGGGGACTGCAAGTGCCGTCGGGGGCGTCCTACGAGTGGGACGACCGTTCCACCTACGTGCGCAATCCGCCGTACTTCGCGGGGATGCCCGAGGCGCCGGCCCCCCTCACCGACGTGCGGGGCGCCCGGGTGCTGGCCAAGTTGGGCGACAGCATCACCACCGACCACATCTCGCCGGCGGGCAGCATCCGCGCCGACGGGCCCGCGGGACGCTGGCTCGTCGACGGAGGCGTCGACCCCGGTGACTTCAACTCCTACGGGTCCCGACGGGGCAACCACGAGGTCATGATCAGGGGGACGTTCGCCAATACCCGGCTCCGTAACCAGCTCGCCCCCGGCACCGAGGGCGGGGTGACCCGCCATCTCCCCGACGGCGTCACCATGTCGATCTACGACGCGGCCAAGCGCTACCAGTCCGAGGGCGTGCCTCTGGTAATCCTGGCCGGCAAGGAGTACGGGTCAGGGTCGTCGCGGGACTGGGCGGCCAAGGGGACCGCGCTGCTCGGGGTGCGCGCCGTGTTGGCCGAGAGCTTCGAGCGCATCCACCGATCCAACCTGGTGGGCATGGGCATCCTGCCGTTGCAGTTCGCCGAGGGCGAGAGCGCGGCCTCACTCGGGCTGAGCGGCGACGAGATCTTGGACATCGTCGGACTCGAGGCGCTCGACGGCTCACCCGGGTCGGACGGCCCGCCCGGGGCCGGCAAAGGCACGGACAAGGAGACGGAAACGGCCACCGGGTTGCCGCGCGCGCTGCACGTGTCGGCCCGCCGGGATGGCGGCAGCGCAGCAGTCGACTTCGAGGCCACGGTGAGAATCGACACGCCGAAGGAGGCCGAGTATTTCCGTCACGGCGGGATCCTGCACTACGTCCTGCGCGGCCTGCGCGACAGGGCCTAGCGGCCGTTGCGGCTCCCGGTGACGGCGGGGTGCGCCGGAGGGTGGAGACCGTTGTTTCCCATGAGGCGCGGGGTCAGGGTGTCGAGCAGCTCGAGCACAGCGCGCGCCGGCGCGCTGGGCCGTCCACGCCGGGTGACAAGCCCCACCCGCCGCCGGGGCAGGCCCCGAACCGGAAGGCTGACGAAGCCCTCGTTGCCCTCGGCCGCACCCGTCGCCGGCAAGATGGCAGGTCCGTAGCCACCGAGGGTGAGCGACGCGATCAGGCGCAGGCCGTCGAGTTCCGCCCGGGGGACGAAGTCGATACCGGCGCGCCGGGCCGAGTCGTCGAGTTCTTGGCGGTACTGGGTCCCGGGGGCAGGCATGAGCAACTCCATGCCGTCGAGGTCGGCGAGCACGACGTCGCCGCTCGCGGCCAGGGGATGGTCGTCCGAGACGACCAGCACCAGGTCCTCGTCGAACAGGGGGTGGGAGGAAAGCTCAGCGGTGACGGCGGGAAGGTTGACGATGGCGACATCGAGGCTGCCGCTCATCACCGCGGGCTCGAGGGTCGTCGACGTGCCCTCCACTATCACGAGCCGGACGCGCGGATGAACGCCACGCAGGGCGTCGAGCAGCACCGGCGTCAGCCAGCGCGCCGTGGTGCCGATCATGCCCATGCGGACGGTGCCGGCCAGATCGTTGCCCATCGCCGCCACGTCGGCGACCAAAGCGTCGAGCTCGGCGCCCACCCGCCGGGCCCGCTCGACGACGGCCTGGCCTTCTTCGGTCAGGCGACCTGACTGGCGGTCGACCAGTTCAGCTCCCAGTTCCTTCTCCAGGCGGGCGACGTGGCTGGACACGTTGGATTGCACGGTGTGGAGGGCGGCGGCGGCGGCCGAGAAACTGCCCCGGTCGGCGATGGCCACGAGGGCCTGTAGCTGGCGGAGGTCCATCGGCACCAGAGATACCATGGATCAACGCGAACTGCTGGACAGATAGCCCGGGGTTGTTTGGCGAACCTCGCGCACGGGCGGAACCGTGGCGCTAACGTCGCCGGACGTCGCCCCGATGTTCACCGTCGGGGGGGCACCGCCAAGGGTAGGGAGGCACCATGAGCGACAGCGGGGGACCGCAAGAAGCCCAGCGCCCGGATGCCGGCCCACAGGGTTGGCCGCCCCAAGCTCCGCCGGCGGGGGGGGAGCCACCGGCCGGCGCCGGGGCGCACCCGCCTCCCGGGTCACCTGCGTCCGCCGGGGCACCCCTGCCTCCCGGGGCACCCCCGCCTCCCGGGGCACCCCCGCCCCCCGGCGGCGGCCCGCTTCCGCCACCTCCGCCCGGGGCGCCACCGGGCTCCGGATATCCCCCCGGTACGCCGGGAGGGGCCTACCCATCACCGCCGGCGCCCCGACCGCCGGGCGCCCCCTGGGAGACAGGGGGCGCCGGCGAGCCCGGCACCAGCCCCGCAGGCGGGCCGCCCGCGGCGGAGCAGGCCAAGGCCACCCTGACTGGCGCGCCGTGGCTGCTCGCCCCCGCGGCCATCCTCGTGGCCTTCGGGCTGTCGGTGATCGGCGACATCATCAACACCTTCGAGAAGACAGCGACGGCCAACACCTCCAGGGCCGGGATCTCAGTGCTCCAGACGACGCTCAACGAGCTGAACGGCCGGGACCGGATCCTCCAACTGCTCGACTTCGGCTCCGTGCTGTGGGCCACCGGGCTGCTGCTCGGCGTGGCCCTGCTGATCCACGGCGGCGGGCCGCTCGCCTCGGGCGCCGGCCGGAGTGGACCGCAGGGGTCGGGTGCGGGATGGGCCGGGTCGCGCCCGTCAGGCGCCGGCCAGGCACGCATCGGCGACGCCGTGGCATCAGAGGGCGGCGCCCGCCGGCTGCTCATCGACCTGTTCGCTCTGTCGTCGGCCGCGGTGGCGGTGGCCGCCGTGGTCAACGTCATCATCTGGCTGAGCTACCTGGGAGACACCACCGCCCTCGGACTGCGCAGCGTGCTGGTCGAGCTTGGGGCCCTGGTCGTGGCGGCGGCGACCGCGGCGTGGGCGTGGACCAGCCGGCCGAAGCCGCCCGCCGTGCCTGCGCAGGCGCCGTACGGCGCTGCGCCACCGCCATACGCCGCTGCGCCGCCGCCAACCCGGGCCACCGGCGGGTTCGGGCCGCCCCCCCAGGCAACGGGTTCCGCCCCGCCGGCCGGCGAGCCCACCGCACCCCGACCCCCGCCCCCGCCCACCCCGCCGGCTCCGCCCCCGCCCCCTTGGGGACCGGCTCCTGGCTCCCCACCGGCGGGTGTGGGGCCCGACCCTGACACGACCGCGGATTTCAGGCCACCGTCGGCCGGTTATCCCCCTACCGAGCAGGGATAGCGCTCGGCGGTCACCCAGGCCAGCGGGGGCCCGTGGCGCCCCCGTGCCCGGTGCCGCCGAGAGCCCAAGTCCGCCGCCAGGCGCCGGCGTCGGGTCCGGTCAGGGCCGGCGTGGTGCGGGTGGCAGCGCGGCGTGTGGCGGTCCACCAGTCGGTGGTGCGTTCGTCGCTGAGGGCGGCGACGACCGACTCGATGCGCTCGGCCAGCGCCCGGGCGTCACCTTCGGGCGCGAGCGGGCGCCCGAAGCTCACATGCGTCGTGCCCGGTCGCAGGCGGGAGGACCCCCGAGGGAGGATCTTGCCCGTGCCCTCGAGGTGGATGGGAACGACGGGCCGCCCGGTGCGCTCGGCCAGCCACGCCGCGCCGGCCCTGTGGGTCTGGCCCCATCCGTCTTGGCTGCGCCCACCTTCGGGATATATGAGAAGGCTCCAGCCGCTGGCGAGCAGGGACGCCGCACGGTTGGCTGAGTCCCTGCTGACCCGTTGCCGTTCTATGGGAATGGCGGCGATGGTGAAGGCGAACGCCGCCGCCTTGAGGCGGGTGTCGAAGAAGTAGTCGGCCCCGGCGGCCACCACCGTGTGATGGCGCCACCGCTCGGGAAGCACCGACAGGAGCAACGGCGTATCGAGGTGGCTGGCGTGGTTGGCGGCGAATACGACTGGCCCGTCCAGGTGGGCGATGCGGTCCAGGCCGGCGACGTGGGGACGGGCCAGCGCGGCGAGGGTGGGCCGGGTGATCAACTCGGTGACGACCACCCGGGCCAGGCGGGCGGGGTAGCGCCGCGCCCACGCGGTGTCGTAATCGGTGCCCAGGTGCCGGTGCGGCGGGGGCTTGGAGACGGAACCGGGCCAGGAGGGAGCGAAGAGGGGAAAGGACCCGACCGGTCGCGCCAGGCTCGGTCGCAGGGACTCTGGCGTGATGGGCAGCCGGCGGGAGGGCGCGGTCGCGCCCGGCAGCTCAATGGGCGGTTTCTTAGTGGACATCGGCGATCATTATCGGGGGGCAGTGCAGATGGGTGATGGTGGGATCGGTGCCGACCACGTCGGTTGCCATTTCCAGCGCGTCGGTGAGCGTTGACGCCGGCTTGAACCCGAGCCGGCGAACCGAGCGGGGCTCCCCCCCGACGACGATGACCCCACCGAGATGCTCGAGGGCATGAGCACCCCAATACCACATGTAGAAAGGATGGACGCCGTGATAGGCGTGGCTCGTGCGGTACAGGTGCCGGTACCACTCGTCGGTGGCGAAACGTTCCTCGAAAGTCTTTTCGATCTCCACCGGATCGGTCGTGGTGGTGAGTACCTCCTCGAAGAAGTCGATGTAGGACGGGTGATGCACGGGATGGAATTCCCATGGCGTCGGGTGCGAAAGGATGGCCACGCCCCCGGGACGAACAATGGGCTTACCGCGGTAGAGGTTGAACAGGTACCCGAGGCCCATGCACATCACGAGGATCGGGTTCATGATCGAGTTGACGTTGTATGGGCACAGGTGGGGGAGGCCGAATACCGCCACGTCGGTTTGGCCTTCGACGTCGACGATCTGTTGGCGGTACACCGACTCGGTGGCCCGGGCGTGGACGGCCTCCACTTCTCCGGCCCACACACCTGTCATGCGATGTGGAGCCTTTATCCCTTGGAATATTTGCCGAGCCAGGCGCGGCGGCGCGGCTCCGAGCGCCTTGGTGACCCCTATGTAGGTCGCCCTGTCCCGGGCTTTCCACTCCCATTCACGCTTTTGCAAGAAGGCCATTTGCCTGGGAAAGGCGTCGTTGTTCAGGGTCGTCTCGATCTGGAAGACCTTGATCCCACTGGCCGCGATGTGGCGCCCCATCCGCCAGTTGGACGAGTGCAGCTCCGAGCGGGTCTGGTCCATGAACGAGCGGCTGTGGCGCATGGTGGCCACATTGTGGTGGTGGCGCAGACTCCGGTAGCTGGCCAGCCCTGTGGCCACACTCTTGTGGCCGCCGTCCATGGCCACCAGGTTGATGTTGACGTAGACGAGCAGATCCGACGTGGCGGCCCGCTTGTTGATCTCTACCTCCTCGCCATTTTCGGTGCTCCCCAGGTCGACCAGGCCGTCGGGGTCCTCGGCGTCGTGCTGCAGGAGCAATCCGTGGGGTGCAAATGCGTCGTAGACGCGGTCGCCGATTGCATGACGCAACTCGACTTCGGTCATACGCCGGTGCAGGGCCAGTGCGCAGATGAGGACCACATCGTCGACGCCCGCAGCGGCGGCCACGTCGAGGACGGCCTCGATGACGCGCTGGCGGTTGTCGGGTCGTTCCATGGGCGGCAGGGGAAGGGAGACATCGTCGAAGGCGATGGTGAGACGCATCCCGGGGGCGAGCAACTCGGCGAGGGGGGCGCTGTCGCCCTCGGGATGGGCGAGGGCGTGGCGGATCGCGTCGTCGGGATCGGCGAGGGCCTCGATGGGCTCGGGCGCGTAGATGACGCGGCTGCGGTCGGCTGGGAGGCGCTCGAGGCGGAAGCCCTCGCCGTGCCAGGTGAGGATTGCTGGCGTCGAGCGGTCGACGTCGAGGACGAAACCGGGACGGGGCATGTGCGCTCCTCGCTACCTTCGCTTCTCGCCGCGCAGGTCGAAGGCCACCTTCACGCCGCCCCGCCGGCCTGCCGACGCCGCATGCTCGATGGCGTCGGTGAAGCGGTCGAGGGGATATGTGGCGCTCACCAGACGGTCCAGCCGGGCGTGCTCGACCAGGTCGAAGGCGAGGTCGAAGCTGTGCCGGCCGCCGGCCCCAGGCTCGGACCCGTAGGTGTAAGCGCCGGTCAGGCGGATCTCGCGTTGCCACATGGGCGTCAGGTCCACCGAAACCTGCCCGGGGATCCCGACCATGACGATCGTGCCTCCAGGGGCGGTCACGGCCAGGGCGTCGGCCAGGGAAGCGGCGGAGCCCACGCAGTCGATCACCAGATCGGAGCCCCCCGTGAGCTGGCCGCTGTCGAGGATCCAGCTGCCCGTCTGGCGGCGCACGGCCCGCCGCAGCTCGCCGGGCGCGGCGACGACGTCGGCACCGAGCTGGCGAGCCAGGCTCTGTTGCTCGGGGTGCTTGGCCACGGCGATGGTGGTGGTGACGTCGGGGCGGTAACGCGCCAGCGCGGCGATGGCGCACAGGCCGAGGGTGCCGGCGCCGATCACCACCGCGGTGAAGTCGTCGCCCGCGGGCGCCGACAGGACCCCGTGCACAGCGCACGCCGCCGGCTCGACCATCACCGCCGACGCGTCGCTCATGGCGTCGGGCACCGCCCTCAGCTGGCTGTCGTGGGCGACCATGGCGAGGGACCACCCGCCGCCCGTGTCGGCGCAGTACCCGGTCTGCAGGCCGGGCGCCAGGTGCCCGCCGGTCAGGTGGCGGCACCGGCGGCCCTCGCCGGCGGCGCACGCCTCGCACGGCGGGACGATGGCGCGCGCCGCGCAGGCCAGCACCGGTTCGATCACCACCCGCCCGCCGTCGTCGAGGTCGCCGACGACCTCGTGGCCGGGGGTGAACGGGAAGCTGACCACCGGCTCGAACCACCGCGACGAACGGCCGTCGACGGTCGCCAGGTCGCTCCCGCAGATCCCTGACAGGCGGGGACGGACGCGGTGCCAACCCGGTCCGGGGGGCTCGGGGACCTCGACGTCGCTCAGGTGCAGGGGACCCACCCGAACGCCGGCGCCGGCCCGCCAGCCCGACGCCATTCGCGCCGCGGCGAAACGGGGAACGGAGCGTTCCACCACGAGCGCCTTCACCGTCGAGCACCGACTGTGCACAAACCGGGGATATATCCCATAGAACTGCACAACAGGGGAGTATCCGGGGGGGTGAGCATCATGACCGGGGCCCGATGGGCAGGAGGGGTCGGGGTGCGCCGGGGGCGCGGGGCCAGGTCTCGACGTGCCATCCCCGCTTGCGGGCGATGGCCGCCAGCTTGGTCTCGGGGTTGACGGCGACGGGGTGCCCGACGGCTTCGAGCATGGGAAGGTCGCTGGCGGAGTCGGCGTAGGCGACACTCTGCTCGAGGTCGAGCCCGTGTTGAGCGGCGTAGCCCGCCATGAGCTGGGCCCTGGCCTCCCCCGTCGGTGGGGCATCGAGCAGCTCGCCCGTGAACCGGCCGCCCTTTTCCCCCAACCGGGCGCACACCACGTCGTCGAAGAGCGGGCGCAGCGGTTCTATGACCACGTCGAGGGCCCCGGTGATGAGCAGGGTGCGGTGGCCGCGAGCGCGGTGCTCGCGCACTCGGCGAATACCGGCGGGGAACGACTTGGTGAGCAGAAGGTCGCTGGCCAGCTCCCAGGCGTCAGAGCGCAGGCGGCCCGCGGGCGCCCCGTCGTAGCGGCGGTAGAAGTACCGGAGGAAGTCGCCCCGGTCCTCGCGGTCGAGCGACAGGAGCCGTGGCGCTTCGCGCAGGGTACGGCTCACGAAGCGCACCCTGTCGGCACGCCCTTGGTGGCGGGTGGCCAGCCAGGCGTAGGAGTCGACGACGTTGGAGGCGACGAGGGTGTTTTCGAGGTCGAACACGGCCAGGTGGCGCTCGCCCGACAGCACCGCTCGTCTTCCCCGCTCGGATCGTGTCATTCCTGTCGACCCCTTGCCTGGTCGCGCTCCCGTTGCCTGGCGGACCCGCGCGTGGGCGACGACAGCCGGCAGGTACACGTCCTGCACGAAGCTCGGCCAGTCCACCACGGCGGGATCGAAGCAGAAGTCGGCTCTGTCGTCGGCGGGCAGGGTCTCCCACAGGGCGAGCAGCCTGTCCACGCCGAAGATGACCTCCGACTCGGTGTACTTGCCGTACAGCTCGACGTAGGACAGGGCCCGTTCGGCCTCGGCGCGGCGTTCCTCCAGCCGGGCGGCGAGCTCGGCCTGGCGCCCCCGCAGGGGAAGGGTTTGGAGGCCCCGTTCGGTCGCCCCGAGGATCTTCGCGGCCTGCCGGAGCTGGTGCTGTACCCGGCCCCGCCCGGGGAACGACAACTCGGGGACCACGATCGGCTGGCCCCTGTCGTCGGCGAGGGGATGTTCGGTGAACCACTCCCGGACAAGGTCCACCAGCTGGCGGTACCGCATGGGGTTGCGGGCCCCCGACGCCACGTGGAACACGTCGGGGTCCGGCAGGGGTCCCCGGGCGGCGACCGCCATGATGGCGGCCACCACCAGGTCGACCGGGATGACGTCGATGACCCCCTCGGGGACGCCCGGGAACTCGCGCAGCAGGCCCCGGGCGTAGGTGATGATCACCGGGTCGGCCATGCGGAAGCCGCGGATCCAGCCTGGATGGGGCTCGCCGAGCGCGGCTTCGATGATCGACGGCCTCACCGTGGTCACGGGCAGCGCGCCCCGGGTCTCGAGCAGGGCCCGCTCCCCGAGGGCCTTCGAGTAGGCGTAGGCGTCGGGCCACCCGAGGGACTGGGCGCGCGCCTTGCCGACGTCGACGAGGCGGGCGCGGACCCAGTCGGTGCGGGCCCGTTCCGCCCGGCTTGCCAGCAGAGGGGTCCCCGCCGCACCCATCTCGGCGCGCGCCGCCTTGGCGAAGGTGGCGAGCAGCCCGGGGTCGCGGCTGGCCGCTTCGGCGTCGCCCCGGGCCCGGCGGGCGGCGTCGACCTCGGGGCGCCAGCCGATCTCGGTGGCGAACGGTGTGTCGGGTAGCGTCGCCTCGGGCGCGTCGCCACGGCGGCTTCCGGCCACGTAGGCGGTGGACACGGCCACGAGGTGGGGGAGGGGTGTGTCGGGCTCCTGATGGAGGTCCAGGAGAGTCCGCGCCACCCGGCTGGGCCCGAGGAGGTTCACCTCCACGGCGGCGTCCAGCGGCGAGTCGAAGCTGACGGTCGCCGCCGAGTGGATGACGGTCTGGCAGCCGGCCAGTACCCGACGTCCGGCCTCGTCGAGGCCGAGCCCGTCGACCCCGACGTCACCGGAGACCACGAGCAGGCGCCGGTCAGCCTCGGCCTCGAAGCGGTCCCGCCACTCGCCTCGAAGGCGGTCAAAGCAGTTGTTGCGCAGGAGCTCACGTCGTACCCGGTCGCCGGCGCCGCGCCGCCCGGGCCGGACGAGGAGGGCGATCTCGCAATCGGGCACGCAGCGCAGCAACCGCTCGGTGAGGGCGGTTCCGAGGAACCCGGTCGCACCGGTGATTGCGATCCGCCTGCCGCCGAGGCGCTCACGGAGCATCGCACTTGTCTACCATCTGGTAAGTGACCGATGCGACCAGGCCCCTGCGAGCCAGTGCGAACACTGGTCGGCGGGTCGTGGACGCGGCCATGGTGGCCTTCGCCCACCGCGGCTACGAGGCGACCTCGCTCGACGCCCTGGCCGTCGAGTTGGGAGTGCGCAAGCAGACGATCCTCTACCACTTCAGCTCCAAGGACGCCCTGCTCGACGCCGTCATAGACGAAGCCGGGCGCTCGCTGGTAAACACCTTGGAGGACGCCCTGGCATCGCCGGGACCGGGCCTCGCCAGGGTCGACTCGGTCGTCCGTTCGGTGTTCCGGCTCGCCGCCCGGCGCCCCGAGCTGCTCGGCCTGCTCCGGGAGGTGAGCAGGCTGGGACCGCCGCCGGCGACCCGCCTGCGCCGGCGGTTGGAGCCGTTCATCGACAGGGCAACTGCATTCCTGGAAGTGGAGATGGCGAGCGGATCGGTGCGTCGCCAGGACGCCCGGCTGCTCATCCTCGCCGCCTACTCGACGGTCATCGGCGTGGCCACCGAGGTCGAGGTCCTCCGGGCCCTGGGGCTCGAGCCGACCGCCAGGTCGCTGGTCCAGCGCCGGCGGGAGCTGCTCGAGTTCTTGCACTCGGCCCTGGCCAGCGAGGGCGTGGCCGGTGGCCCCGAGGGTGTCGTGGGGGAGCGCCGGCCGGCGTGAACTAAAAGGCGGGGCGCCTCAACCCGTGCGCCGGCGTGTCCGTCGCGGGCGATCCTCGCTTGGTTTGGAGCCTTTCGTGCGGGGCGCGGCGCCGGTGGCCTCCGCCGTCTTGGAGCCCTTGGAGCCCTTGGAGCGTGATGGGGCTGCCGCCGCCTCGGCCGCCTCGGCGGCAAGCTCCTTGCGCGACCGTTTCGGTTTGGCGGGCTGGGGGGGCGTGTAGCGGCGGTTGGGCGAAGGAGTAACGCGCGACGAGGCCGGCTCCTGGCCCCGCTTCTTGGCCTTTTGAGCGTCGCGTTGGGCGCGGCGCTGCTCGGGGGTCATGCGGGGCTGGGTGGCGGCGATGGCACGAGTGGCCTTGCTCTGGCGCCGGGTGATCCAGAAGGCCCAACCCAGGGGAACGATGATGCTGACGTAGAAAAGCCAGGTCAGGTTGGTGGGCGGCTTGGCCACCTCCACGAGCAGGGCGGCCACGACCGCCAACATGGCGCTGGCGAAGCGGTTGGCGAAGCGGCGGATGACCACGACGAGGGCGACGGCCACTACCACGCCCACGAGGGGAACGATCGTGTCGGGCTGTTTGGAACTCCCCTTGCCGTGGACAGTGGCGAAGACGATGCCGATTATGACCAGGACGGCGGCTACCCCGTAGCCCACGAGGTCCTCGGGGGGCTGCATCCTGCTGGGCTTGGCGTTGGCCTCGGACGAAGGGGGCGGCCTGCCGGCGGCGGCCGTTGAGCGTCCGGGCCCGGACGGCTGGCCGGCGCCGGTTCGTGAGCGGGACCGTCCGGTGCCGACCGGACGGCTGGCCACGGCGTCGGTGCCATCGTCGAAGTCGGAGTCGAACTCCGACTCGAACTCGGGATCGAAGTCGTCGTCGAGTCGGCGGGAAGGCCTGCGCTTGGGGATCAACGGCGGGGCGGCTCCTCGGTCGGGTCCCCGGGGGCGCCGGCGCCGTCACCGGTCCCGGCGTCCGGACGGCCTGGCCCTCCGTCCTGGGACAGCAGCCACGGGCGGATCGTCACCACGTTGTCGGCGGCGCGTATCTGGCCGACATCTGCTTCGACAGGGAGGTCGGTGGGCGGGTCGCCGGAGGTCTCCATCATGATGGCCGGCTCCTCGCGCCGCGATTCGAGGGCCTCTTGGAGGCCGAGGGCGAATCCGGTGAGGATGACCCCGGCGGCCGAACGCCGCCGCCACGACTCCTTGGGAGCGGGGCCCGCAGGCGGTCGGGACGGCCCGGCATCAGCGCTGTCGTGGTCAGGGTCGCCGCCAGCCCCGTCTCCGGCATCCACTTCGACGGACCCTGCCGGGTCGCCGTGGGTAGGGCCAGGAGCTTCGCGCGTCGCGTCGGTGGTGGTCACCTCATCGTTATCGGCTCGGTCGGGCGGCTGGTCAACCACGTAACCACGCTACCGCCGCCCCGTGACGTTGGCCTCGGGCGGGCGGGAGGAGGTACCCGAACCGTAGAGGCCGGCGTGGATCGCTAGCTTCGGGATCGTGATGGCCCTGAGCGTGCTCGACCAGTCGCCGGTACCGAAGGGATCGACCGCGGCGGACGCCGTACGGGAGACGGTGATGCTGGCCCAAGAGGCCGACAGGCTCGGGTACCGGCGTTACTGGCTGGCGGAGCACCACAACACCTCGTCGCTGGCAGGCACCGCGCCCGAGGTGCTGTCCGCCTACGTGGCGTCCCGGACATCGTCGATCCGGATCGGCGCCGGCGGGATATTGCTGTCGCACTACAGCCCGCTGAAGGTGGCCGAGACGTTTCGCACCCTCGAGGCGCTGTTCCCCGGTCGCGTCGACCTTGCCCTGGGGCGGACCCCGGGGGCCGACGCGCCCGCGGTCGCCGCGCTCCAAGAGGGTTCCGGCATCGTCGACGACGAGCAGTATCCCGCCCGGGTGGCGGACCTGGTCGACTTTCTCCACGACACACTGGGCCCCGACCACCGCTTCGCCCGAGTTCGGGCGATGCCCGACGGTGTCGGCGCTCCGCAGGTGTGGGTGCTCGGCTCGAGCAGCTACGGCTCGGCGCTGGCCGCGAGGATGGGGTTGCCCTTCTCCTTCGCACACTTCGTCTCACCGCGCTTCGGCCCTCAGGCGATGGCCGCCTACCGACGTCAGTTCCGCCCTTCGCCGCTGTGCCCGGCGCCCGAGGCCAGCGTCGGTGTGTCGGTGCTGTGCGCCGAGACTGACGCGGAGGCTGATCGGTTGGTGGTCAGTGACGACCTGTGGCACCTACGCCCCGAGGGCGCTGATCGCGGCGCCCTGTTGCCGGTCGAGGAAGCCGAGGGGTACCCCCTCACCGATCTCGAAAAGGAGCTGATCGCACAGCACCACCTCCGGCGGGTGGTCGGTGCGCCCGACCGGGTCCACGCCCTGCTGTTGAATATCGCCGACGCCTACGGCGTCGACGAGTTGGTGGTGCGCACCGTGTCTCATGATCCCAAGGTCCGGCGACGCTCCTATGAGCTGCTGGCGGAAGCATTCGGCTTGAGTTCCGAGGGGAAGGAGGTATGAGATGACCAGTGATCCCACGGCTCCGGGCCGGCGCCGCGAGACCCGAGACGCTGACGACACCTCCCAGCCGGCCTGGGCAAAGGTGTCTCGCTACGATCGCCGGGCCCAGGTCGTGGCGGTCGATCGGCTCACCGAGACGGGCACGGTGAAGATCACCTTCGAGGTGATCGACGGCCGCCCGTTCGTGTTCTCGCCCGGTCACTGGGTCGGTATCGAGGAGGACGTGCCCGGGCTCGGGCCTCGCCACAGTCCCTACTGCATATTTTCGCCACCGGGCGACAGCCGCCTTTTCGACATCCTGATACGGGTTTTCTCGGAGGGTCCGCTGGCCCATCACCTGGCGTCCCTGCGACCGGGCTACCCGATCCATTTCCGGGGACCGGCGGGACGTTCGATGCTGCCCAAGGAGCCCGACACCGATCTGATCATGCTGGCCACCGGCGTCGGCATCAGCCCCTTCCGGTCCCTGTGCCGTCATCTCCTGACCCACGGCGACACCCGGACGATCAAGTTCTACTGGGGGCTGCGATTGGCCGAGGACGTCTGCCTTCTGGATGAGCTCGACGGCCTGGCGGCGCGTCACCGGAACTTCACCTACCAGATCTCCCTGTCGCAGCCGCCGCCCGGATGGCCGAATCTGCGCGGGCGGGTCACCGAGTCCGTGCCGCCGCTGCTCGACAGGTTGGCCGGAAAGCGGTTCTTCCTCGCGGGCAATGGGGCGATGATCGAGGAGATGGAGATGGCCTTGAGCAGTCTCGGTGTCGACCGGACCTTCATTCACATGGAGCGTTTTTTCAATATCCGGCATCGTCCCGACACCGCGACGATGGAAGCCATCCTCGGTCGTTTCGTCGCCCACGATCTCCCGGCGGGGATCACCGACCTGCAAGACCTGGACCGGATCTTCCCGCTCGAGCGCGATGTCCGCGGCCGCAGGGCCGGTCCGCCCCGCTGACGCGTCATCGCCAGACACTCCGTCACATCATAGATTGGGGGTATGCGCCACAGAATGGTCGAGGAGACGGTCCGCTCGGGCCGCTTGGGACCGACGGTCCGATTGCGTATCGACCTCCACGGGGTTTCCAGCTTCGGGCCCGGGAAGCACCACACAGCCATCCGGTGGGAGTGGATAGAACGGATCACCACGGCCCAACACGGCGTGATCGTTACCTCTGACGCGCACGAGATAGTTCTTCCCTCGGGGACGTTCGGCCTCGAACCCGCGGTGCTCGCCGAGCGACTCGAAAAAGCTGGATCCATCTTCGAGCGAGCTGACGTCCTCGACGAGCTGGGCCGCACCACACCGGGGTAGCGACGCCACCTGCTCAGCTGAGGCGGTGGGTCGCAGGGCGATGAGGGTTGGTCGCCGATCGTGCGAGGCCGGTCCGCTCGGCGCGATACGCTGCCGATGGTCATGGGTGAGGTTTGCGCTTCGAGGAGGCGAGAGTGCTTGTTCTCACGGGCGTCGTCCTCAGGCGATGACCGCTGGTTTCGGGGCGCTTAGCTCAGCTGGTTAGAGCGCAGCCTTCACACGGCTGAGGTCGGAGGTTCGAGTCCTCTAGCGCCCACCCACCCACCCGCGGACCTGCGGGCTGTCTTTACCTACGACCGTCGGATGGCGGACGCCGCCCAGGATCCTGGTTTTACGGTCGGGAGTCCAGGAGTTGCACGGCCAGCAGGGCCACGTCATCACGGCGGGGTCCCTCGGGGGTGAGTGCGGCGAGGATTGCGTCACAGAGTTCTTCTGGATCCGCGGAGGCAGCTTGGCGCCCGACGGCGAGCAGTGCGGCCGCCCCCTCGGACAGCGAGACGCCGGGACTCTCGATGAGGCCGTCGGTATAGAGCACCAAGGTCTCACCCGTGACGAGGACGGTGCGGTGGTCGACGGCCACACCGCCGGGGACACCGAGGGGTGGCGACGGCTCCACCGCGACGAAACGAGCGCCGCCCTTGCCGTCGACGACCATCGGCGGGGGATGGCCGGCGGACGCGGCGACGAGGTCGCCGTTGCTGGTGTCGAGGCGGGCGAAGACGGCGGTGGCGCTGCGTTCGAAGCCGAGGAGGCCCCAACTCCACTGGAGGGCGTCGACCAGCTGCGCTGGCTCGCGGAACTGGCCGGCGAGTACGCGCGCCGCGCTGCGAAGCTGGCCCATCAGGGCCGCGGCGGTGGCGTCGTGGCCCTCGATGTCACCGATCATCAGGCCGATGCGACCGCTGGGTAGGACCACCATGTCGTAGAAGTCCCCGCCGGCCTCCGCTCCCGTCGCGGTCAGGTAGCGAACGGCGCGCTCTATGCCGGCCGGCGTGGGCAGGACAGTGGGCAGCAGGTGGTGTTGGAGGTCGTTGGCCACCTGACGGTCGCGCTGGTGGCGGCGGGCCGACGCCACCACCGTCGCCACCCGGCTGGCCAGTTCGCTCGGCAGGTCCAGGTCAGCGGCGTCGAACACCCGGCCCGACCCCGCAGACACGAGGGTGATCGAACCGAGCACCTCGTCGCCGTCGACGAGGGGAACGCACATGTAGGACTCGAAGCCGAGCGCCTTGACCAGCTCCAGATGACGGCTGTCGCGCGTCGTGAGCCGGAGGAAGTCGTCGGGCATCGTCTCCGACCACGACGGACGGGCGGTGGTCATGGCCACCCTGCCGGGATGGGGACTCGACGGATCGGGGGGGTAGTTGTTCCTGAGCTCGTCCACCAGGTCGGCCTTCGCCGCGTCGGCGTGGACAGCGGCCATGCGGCGCAGTGTCCCATCGGGTTCGCCTACGTCGATCAGGCAAAGATCGGCTAGCTCGGGTACCGCTGCGGCCGCCAGGCGCTGCAGAGTGTCGGGATAATCGCGGGCTCCGGCCAGGGCGGTGGCCGTGTCGAGCAGGAACGACAGGCGGCGCTCGACGGCGCCGACGCGACCGTCTGGTTCGCCTCCCTGCTCGCCGGGCATGGGGCCATCATTCGACACCCGGGGCCCACTCGCAAATGAAGCCGCGGCGAAGACCAGGCACGGGCGTGCTCGTAGGATGCCCGGCGGTGACACAGCTGCTGACCGACCAGCTCAGGCTCATGGCGGAGCATTTTGGGGACGAGGCCGGTTTCGCTGATCTGGGACAAGAAACGTCCTTGAGCTTCGCCGTGTGGGACGCCCGGTCGAGCGCGCTCTCCCGGGGTCTGGCCGCCGCCGGAGTCGCGAGCGGAGACCGTGTCGCCATCCACCTCAGCGTCGCCTCCCCGCTCGACTGGGTCGTCGCCTACGCGGCCATCCACAAGGCGGGCGCAGTCGCCGTGCCGGTCAACACCCGGTGGGTGACGGCGGAGCTGGCCGAGATCCTGGCCCACGCCGAGGTGTCGGCGGCGTTCACCGATGACGACGGTTGGGACATCTTGAGCGGGACCCTTTCGCGGGTCGGCACCCTCCGGTTGATCGTGGTGAGGGATCGGCGCGCCGAGCGCCGAGCGCCCGCCGGTGTCGACGTGAGGGGCTGGGACGACCTGGTATCCAACGACGGCAGCCCTTTCCAAAACCCCGTCGACGACGACGCCATGGCCGACATCGTCTACACGTCGGGTACGACGGGGCGACCCAAGGGCGTGGTGGTGCGCCACCGCAACGCGTCGCTCATCCCGAACGGGTTGCCGGTGTGGACCGGTTCGGGGTGGATCTTCTCGTCGCCCCTGTTCACCTTCGCCGGGATCACCGCCATCTACAACCCCATGAAACTCGGGCTTCGTGCCCTGTACCTGCCCCGCTTCGACACCGCGGCGTGGATCGCCGCGGTAGAGCGGGAACGCCCATCCATGGCGTTCTTGGTGCCGGCCATGGCCGAGCTCCTCCTCGCCGACCCCCGTTTCGAGGCCGCCGACCTGTCGAGCGTCGGCCTGTGCGCGGTGGGGGGCGCGCCGCTCGCCCCGCGCACCCAGCGGCGCCTCCAGGCAGCCATGCCCGCGGCGTCTGTCTCAAACGGCTACGGCATGACCGAAGCCGGTCCCGCCTACACCGTCTTACCCAAGGAAGAAGCCGAGCGGCGGGTGGGATCGGTGGGGAAAGCCATACCCCCCGCCGAGTTCGTCGTCGTGGGGGAAGACGGATCGCGCCTGCCCCCCGGCGCCGTCGGCGAGCTCGTCATCAACAACCCGGGCCGTCAACGCGAGTACTACCGCGACCCCGCGGCGACAGCCCGCACGTGGCACGGCGACGGACTGCACACCGGCGACCTGGCGCGCCTCGACGACGACGGCTACCTGTACATCGTCGGGCGCCTCAAGGATCTCATTATCAGGGGCGGCAACAACATCTATGCCGGCGACGTCGAAGCCGTACTTTACGAGCACCCGGCGGTCGTCGAAGCGGCCGTGGCCGGCGTTGCCCACGAGGTGCTCGGCGAGGATGTCGCCGCCTGGGTGGTGCTGCGACCGGAGACGGCGGTGACACCCGAGGAACTGATGGCCTGGGCGTCGGAGCGCCTGGCGGACTACAAGGTGCCCCGGAGGATCACCCTCGTCACGTCGCTGCCGCGCAACGCCACCGGCAAGGTTGTCAAAGACGCCCTCACACAGTCTCAACCTCAACCTCCACCTCCACTCGATGGTTAGGGTAACTGGCGCATGAGCTGGTACACCCCGGCGAGATTGGCGTTGACATCGTCGGGGATGGGGACGGGCCCTCCGAGGGCCCGGGCACCCCACACGATCTGGGCGCTGCGCTCCACGAGGGCGATGATGTGCAGCACCCTCGCGGGGCTCGGGCCAACCGCCACCATCCCGTGGTTGGCGAGCAGGGCGGCGCCGCGGCCCGCGAGCGCCTCCACCGCCCGCTCACCGACCTCGGCGCTCCCCGACGCCGCGTACCCCGCGCAGCGCACGTCGCCGCCGACGTAGGTGGTGAACTCGTCGATGCACGCCGGCACCGGCTGGTGGCTGACCGCGAACATCGTGGCCCATACCGGGTGCGAGTGGATGACCGAGGCGATGTCGTCGAACGCCCGGTAGCAAGCTAGATGGAGGTGGAGCTCCGAAGTGGGGGAGCGCCCGTCTCGCGCCGAGACCACGGCGCCGTCAGGGTCGACCACCACCAGATCTGCGAGGCCCATGGTCTCGTAGTCGATTGACGACGGCGTGACCACCACCGTGCCGTCGTGGCGGCGGGCGGAGATGTTGCCGGCCGTGCCCTCCACCAGGCCGCGTCGCAGCATGTCCTTCGCCGCGGCCAACACCGCGTTCTCGGCGTCGTCGACGTAGGTCACCGCGTTCGCCGCCCACGGGTGGATTTCGCCAGCACCTCGGGGTTGGCGCAATAGCGGGGAGGCTCACCGCAGATGAGGCGTTCCACGTCGCCGGCCACCATCTCCGCCCCTCTCCTCTCGGTGTCGTAGGTCGCACCCCCGATGTGGGGGGTGAACACCACCTCTGGCATGGAGAGGAGTCGATGGCCCTCGGGAAGCACCTCGCCCTCCACGTGGTCGATCCCGGCGCCGGCCAGTTTCCCGACGGCGAGGGCGTCGACGAGGGCGTCGGTGTCCACCAGCGCGCCCCGAGCGGTGTTGATCAAGATTGCGCCGTCGCGCATGGCTGCCAGCGCCTTGGCGTCGACGAGTGAGCGGGTGGACTCGTCGAGCTGGGCGTGCACGGACACCACGTCGGATACAGCCAGCAGGTCGTCGAAGCCGTGGTGGGCTTCGGGGTTGGCGGGGTCACAGGCGATGACGTTCATTCCCAGGCCGACGAGGCGCCATTTCACCGCTCGCCCCACCGCTCCCAGGCCTACCAGCCCGGCGGTACGGCCGGCGATCTCCCAAGTCCGGTGGCGCTGGTAGGGGATGGTCCCGTCCGCGAACACCCTCCCGGCGCGTACCTCGCCGTCGGCGACGACCACGCGGCGCGCCACGGCGAAGAGCAGGGCGACGGTGAGCTCCGCGACAGCGTCGGCGTTGCGCCCGGGGGTGTGGAGCACGGGCACGCCCGCCTCGGTGGCGGCGGCCAGGTCGACGTTGGTGGGGTTGCCCCGCGTCGCCGCCACGGCGAGGAGCGGTAGGTCGAACACGGGACCGGCGACAAGATCGCTCTCGACGACGAGGATGTCGGCACCTTCGCCCGAGGCCCGTTCCGCCAGCCCGGCGGCGTCGTAGATCCGCAGCGGCACCTGGTCGATCCACGGTTCGTGGACCACGGTGGCCAGGCTTTGGAGCTTGGCCAGGCCCGGGCCGCGGAGGGGGGCGGTGACGAACGCTCGATGCTCCGGTCGGGGAGGCACCTGTGATAGGGCGGGCACGGCGGCCATACTGGCCGAGCGTGACCCCGCCGCGGCAAGCCAAACCCAAAGCCCTTCGGCAGGCGATCACCGTGGGCATCGACATCGGCACCACCTCGGTGAAGGCGGTGGCCGCGGACGTCGATGGCCGGGTCGTTTCCAGGCTCCGCCTTCCCCACCGCCTCGTGGTGCCGTCACCGTCGCGCCTCGAACACGACGCCGTGCAGGCTTGGTGGGACGGCCCTCGGGCCGCGTGGGACGCTCTCGCCACCACCGAGGTGGCCGCCGTTGCCGTGTCGGCCATGGTCCCCGCCCTTTGCGCCGTCGGCCCCGACGGGCGTCCTCTTGGTGCCGGTGTGCTCTACGGCGACGAGCGGGGGCGCCCGGACGGGATCGTCGAGCGGGGGGCGCCGACCGCCACCCACGAGACGGCCGAACTGCTGCGCTGGTGGGCGGGCGAGTTACCCGGCGCGTCGGGATATTGGCCTGCCCAGGCCGTCGCCAACCGGGCGCTCGGAGGCGACGCGGCGATCGACTACGGCTCCGCGTACTCCTCAGGTGTCCTCTTCGACGGCACCGGATGGGATCTGCGCTACTGCGGTGACTGCGGGGTGAAACCCGACCAGCTCCCCGCGGTCGTGATGTTCGGCGACCCGGTCGGCGAGATCAGGAGCGGACCCGCCCGGGGCGCGGTGATCGGCGCCGGTGGGGCCGACGCCTGGTGCGAGCAGCTCGTGGCCGGCGTTGAGGGGGTGGGGGACGTCCTGGTGGTGTGTGGGTCGACCCTGGTGGTGTGGACGGTGACCGACGGCTGGCCGAGCGTCGACGGGCTGTGGACGCTGCCCCACACCGTGGCCGGACGGGCCCTGCTCGGCGGGGCGAGCAACGCCGGCGGGCTGTTCCTCGACTGGGTGGACCGTGTCGTCGCCCCCGCTTCGACCGAGGTTCGCGACCCGGGGGGCGTGCCCGTGTGGTGGCCGTTCATCCGCGGCGAGCGCGCCCCCCTGTTCGATCCCGAGCGGCGCGCTGGGCTCGCGGGAGCCGACCTGACTCATGGACCGGCCGAGCTGCGGCGGGCCGCCTTCGAGGCGTCGGCTTTCGCGGCACGCAACCTCATGGAGCGCGCCGGTACCGCCGGCGCCCGGACCACCAGTGCCTATCGGCCCGGCGATCAGGCAGTCAGCACCGCACCCCGGACAGCGGGCGCCTCCCCGGCGAGGATCGTCGCCGCGGGCGGGGGCACCCGGGCTCGGGGCTGGATGCAGGCCTTGGCCGACGTGACAGGCGTGGCCGTGCACCCCTTGGCCATACCCGAGAGCGCCGCACTAGGCGCCGCCTACCTCGCACGGATGGCCGCGGGGCTAGAAGCGTCGGTCGAAGGGGCCGCACGCTGGGGCGCCTTGGGCGCACCCATAGAACCCGACCCCGCGTGGGTGGGCCCGGTGGCGGAGCGGTATGGGCGGTACCTACAACCCACCCGGTAGCACGTCGTCACCTAGCGAGCCTGGTTGCGCTCGGGATCAGCCGTCGGGTGCATGCGAGGTGGGGGCGTCGGGTGGATGCATCGTCGGGGGAACCGGGTCGACCTGGGCGGCGCTCTCGATGGTGTCGGCCAGCTCGGACTGGAGGTCGGCGATCTCGGGCTCGATCGCTTCGGCGTCGTCCACACGGCCCTGCACGCGCGCTCGCTCACGTTGCTCGACCAGTTCTTCAAGCTGGAGCTCCACGCCCACGGCATGATCCGCGTCTCGCGGGGTGATCATGGCTTTTCCACTACCCCAACGGCTGGCTGCTCATACCGTCGGGCGGCCTCAGGGTGCCAGGCCGGCGGCCGCATTTCGCCTACATCCTCTGTTGGCGCAAATGTCTGTGTCGCGTCGCGTCACAGCGCTCTGGTGAAGTGCATCTCGACGCTCGAACTCAGGTCGCCCAGCTCGCGGCTGGCACCCGTCGCTTTGTAACCACGAGCCCCGTAGAGGCCGTGGGCGTGGACGAAACGGCTGTCGCTCCACAGCTCGATGCCCGTTGCCCCCCGGCGGCGTGCCTCCGTCTCCGCCACGCCCATGAGGTGGGTGGCGAGGCCACGCCGGCGCCAGCGGCGGCCCACATAGAGCTTCTGCAGTTCGGCTGTCCGGGCCGCCGGGGGGCCCAGCGCCACCGACGCGATCACTTCGTCGCCGGGCCCCTCGGCCACCCAGATGGCGCCCCCGTTGCCCGCGAGGGCCGTGGCGGGGGCCAGCAGGTCCGCGCACTCCCCGTGGGGGTCCATCACACAGCCCGGATACTCGGACCAGCAGGCGGCGACGAGCGCCACCAGATCCCAGCCGTCGTCGTCGGTGGCGGGGCGGACCGACCACGGCGGGCCGTCCAATCGCAGGCCCATGAGGATCGAGTCCCATACCTCACCGCTGCGTCGTCGGTAATGGCGGCGTTTGCGCCCCTCCTCGACGAAACCCATCCGGCGGTACAGCGCCAGCGCAGCGTCGTTGCCCGGCCACAGCTCCAGAGCGATCTTGAGGGCACCGGCGTCCCTCGCCCAGTCGACTCCCTGGGCGAGGAGGGCGCTGCCGATCCCCACCCCCCTCCACGGGGGGAGTAGGGCCATGCCCAGCTCGGCGGTGCCGTAGGGAGCGATGCCGAGCACGAGGTGGCCGACCACGTTCGCGTCGACGTCGGCCACGAGCCAAAGGTCGTCGGGGCCAACCAGGCGCTCCGCCACGGCCGCGGCGCGCGCCACCCGGTCAAAGGGCACTTCGGTACCTATCCAGCGGCCCTCGGCGCCGACGTCCCACAGGACCGACACGATCCCGTCGACGTCAGCGGAAGTGGCCCGCCGGATCGCGACACCAGCGGGAGCCGGGACGCTCAAGAGGCAACGACCATCGACGCGGGGAGGTTCATCGCCGGCACCATACCGGCGTGACCGCACGGCCGGCGCCGGCAGCGCGGGACCGCTAGCAAATCGGCGCGACTAGGTTCACAACCCGTGCCCGAACCGGATGAAGCGACCGCGTAGTGCGAGTCTTGATGGTCGCCCCCCCAGGCGCGGGCAAAGGCACCCAGGCGAAGCGCCTTTCGGCCCGGTTCGGGATCGAGCACATCGCCACCGGAGAGCTGCTACGAGCGGAGGTGGCGGCCGACACCGAGATCGGCCGCCAGGCACGGGCGTTCCTGGACCGGGGCGACCTCGTCCCCGACGACGTGGTCCTCGCCATGGTGATGCCCCGGGTGCTGGCCGCCGCCAACGCCGGCGGCTACGTCTTGGATGGCTTTCCCCGAACCGTCGCACAGGCCGAGGAGGCCCACGCCCAGGCGGTCGCCGAGGACGTCGCCCTACAGGCGGTGATCGCCCTGCAGGTGAGCGACGCCGAGCTGTACCGCCGGGTGGCGGCGAGAGCCCGCGCCGAGGGGCGTTCCGACGACGACGACTCCACGACCGCCCACCGCTTCGAGGTCTACGAATCCCAGACGCGCCCCCTCCTCGACTACTACGCGGCTCGGGGAATCCTGCGTCCCGTCGACGGCGAGCAAGGCGTGGACCAGGTGAGCGCAGCGGTGCTCGAAGCGCTCGCCGATCTGGTTGGCAGGGTGGAGTCGGTCTAGGGCCCGGTCGGGATCCCCCCGGGGTCACCGGCCGCAGCCATGACGGCGGCCAGCTCGTCCCAGGTGTAGGCCCGTCCCCCCGCCCTTACCTGGCCCCCCTCGACGAGGACGAAGGTGGATGCCGCGCTCACGCCGTATGCCTCCCAGGTGTCGCTCGACATCACAACGGGGAGCCCAGCGGGAGCGACTCGGCGCACCGCCTCGGGACGCTCCGTGGATGGGCTCGGTGTGACCACCGCCACCGAGGGACCAAGGAGCGCCCTCCGGGCGCTCCCGAGCGCGCTCCACCACATCGCGCACTCGCGGCAGCCCTCTGTCAGGAACGCCAGCAGCACTGGGTCCGCTCCTGGCCCCACCGCTACGGTGACCGGCGCCCCCCTGGGGTCGACGCCGGCGACCGCCGGCGCCGGGGCGCCGACGCAGCGAAGAGGTTGGGGCGCCGGCCCGGTGTTCGAAGCGGGCGCACGCCCGGGCACGGCAGCGGTTCGCCGGGTCTGGGTGCGCAGCAGGCCGAACACCAAGACGCCGAGCAAGGCGATGGCAACGGCCTCGATCACCACCAGGGCTCCCACGGGTCGACGGTAGCTCCGCCGGCCGCCGGGTCGACTGGCGGTCGTGCCGCGTGCAAGTCTGCCACGGTGAGGATCGGAGTTTTCGGCGCTACGGGCCCGGCGGGTCAGGCCGTCGCCGTGCAGTTCGCAGCCATCGGCACCGAGGTCGTCGTCGGGTCGCGTTCGCTGGAACGCGCTGAAGCCACCGTGTCTTCGCTCACACAGCGCTGGGCCGGGCGGGAGCTGGCCCTGGTGGCCGGTGACAACGCCGCAGCCGCCGGCGCCGACGTCGTGGTCCTGGCCACGCCTTGGGAAGGTGCGCTGGCCACCGTGACCGACCATGCTGGCGCGCTGGAAGGCAAGATCTTGATTTCCATGGTCAACATCCTCACCAGATGGGGAGGCCACATGGTCCCCCTGGTCCCCCCGAGCGGCTCCGTCTCCCAGGCCGTCGCGGCAGCGGTTCCCGGTACCAGTGTGGCCGGTGCCTTTCACCACCTGCCCGCCGTGCCTTGGGCGGACCTCGATCACCCGCTCGAAGCCGACGTCCTCGTGTGCGCAGATCAGCGACCCACCGCCCGCCAGGTCGTCGACCTCGTGGACGGACTGCCCGGGCTCCGGGGCATCGACGCCGGTGGCCTCGGAAGCGCCATGGCCATCGAGGCGATCACCGCCACCCTGTTGGAGGTCAACCGTCGCTACAAGACGCACGCAGCCCTGCGCCTCACCGGCCTCGACGGCCGCCCATGACGGCGGGGCCCATGCGGCTGTACGACACCGCCCGCCGGGCGGTGGTGGCCTTTTCACCGGGACCGACGGTGACCATGTACACGTGTGGGATAACGCCCTACGACTCCGCCCATCTCGGGCACGCGGCGACGTACCTGACATATGACGTGTTGCAGCGGCGTCTGCGCGATCGGGGCCACCGCACCCAGTGTGTCCGAAACGTCACCGACGTCGACGACGATATCTTGCGCAAGGCCCGCACCCTCGGCGTGCACTACCTGGACCTGGCCGCCGAGGAGATGGCCCGCTTCGACGAGGACATGCGGGCCCTCAACCTGCTCCCCGCGTTTTGTGAACCCCGCGCCACGTCTGCCATCCCGGACATACTCGGCTTCATCGGCATGGTCCTCGAGTCGGGACACGCCTACCAGGCGGGCGGCGGCGTCTATTTCGACGTTTCGTCTTTCCCCGGCTTTGGTCGGGTGAGCAACCTGGACCGGGCCACGATGCTCGAGCTGGCCGCCGAGCGCGGCGGCAACCCCGACGATCCCCATAAGCGCGAACCCCTCGACTTCGTCCTCTGGCAACCGTCGGCGCCAGACGAGCCGGCCTGGGAGTCGCTGTGGGGTCCGGGGCGCCCGGGATGGCACATCGAGTGCTCGGCCCTCGCCATGCGCGAGCTCGGGGAGACCATCGACTTGCACGGTGGAGGCGACGACCTGATCTTTCCCCACCACGAGTGCGAGGCAGCCCAGTCCGAAGCGGCCACCGGCGTGCCGTTCGTCCGCCACTGGATGCACGTCGGGATGGTGCGCCTCGGTGGCACCAAGATGTCCAAGTCCCTCGGCAACCTCGTCTTCGTCCACGATCTGCTGAAGGAGTGGGATGCCCAGTCGATCCGCCTGGCGGTGATCGGCCATCACTACCGCGACAGCTGGGAGTGGACCGACGCGGCGATGGCCGCGGCCGCCCAACGCCTGAGCCGTTGGCGCGCCGCCGGACCTGGGGACGGCGCCGTGGAGGAGGTGCGCCGCGCCCTCGACGACGACCTGGACACAGTGGCGGCGATTGCGGCCATCGACCGTGCCGTCACCGCAGGCCGGGGAGTGTCGGTCGCCGCTGCCCTCCTGGGTGTGAAGTGATCCGGCTTCACGCCGGCGATGGCCCGCGGGTGGCGGGGCGCAGCCGGACAGGTCGTCGAGGTGTTGGGAGTCGAGGATTGACCGCCCCGATGTCGACGAGTCAGCGGTCGACCGCCCGATGAGCCTCGATCACCTGTGGGCCGGGTGGCGCGCCCCTTTCGTCGATGGGACAACCGGCTCGGGGGGTCGCGACCAGGGGAGCGCGCCGGGTCGCGACCAGGGGAGCGCGCCGGCAACGGCGTGCGTGTTCTGCCGGATCCTCAACAGCGGACTCCCCGACGCCGAGTCACACGTGCTGTGGCGTCACCCGGGGGGGAGAGTCATAGCCCTCCTCAACGCCTACCCGTACACGAGCGGTCACCTCATGGTGATGCCGGTGCGCCACGTCGCCGACCTGGAGGCCCTCGAGGCGGGGGAGCTGGACGAGATCATGGAGGGCGTCTCCGCCGCGGCGAGGGCCCTGAAGGCCGCCTACAGGCCTGACGGCCTGAACCTCGGAGCGAACCTGGGTGAGGCCGCCGGCGCCGGCGTCCCCGGTCACCTTCATCTCCACGTCCTGCCGCGATGGAGCGGTGACACCAACTTCATGACCGCCGTTGCCGACACCCGCGTCCTGCCCGAGGCGCTGTCGGCCAGCGCCGCCCGTGTGCGTGGCGCATGGGCCGGACTCGCTTCAACCTGAGAGGCCTATGCGGCTCTGCCGGCGCTGGTCGCCCCCACCCCGGCCGCCCCTCAGTTGTTTTCGCGGCGGAGCTTCTCCGACAGCTGCGGGGGTACAGGGTCGTAGCGCTCGTGGCGGGCGGAGAAACGGCCCCGGCCGCCGGTCATGGAGCGCAGGTCGACCGAGTAGCGCAGGATCTCCGACGTGGGGACGAGGGCGGTGACGCACGACTCACCCTCGTCGACCGCCTCGCTGCCCTGCACCCGGCCCCGCCGGCCGTTGAGGTCGCCCATCACGTCGCCCTGGAACTGGTCGGGCACGGTGACCTCGAGTCGTGAGATCGGCTCGAGCAGCACGGGCTGCGCTTTCGCCAACGCCTCCCTGAACGCCAACGATCCCGCCATTTTGAAGCTCATCTCCGAGGAGTCGACCGGGTGGTACTTGCCGTCGAAGCACGTCGCCCGCACGTCGACCACCGGCCAGCCGAACGCCCCTCCTGAGCTCATGGCCTCCTCGACGCCCTTGGCGACGGCGGGGATGAGCTGGCGGGGGATCACCCCACCGACGATCTTGTCGACGAACTCGAAGCCGGCGCCGCGCTGTAGGGGTTCCAGGCGCAGGCTGGCCACGCCGAACTGTCCGTGGCCCCCGGTCTGCTTCTTGTATTTGCCTTCCGCCTCGGCTGCCCCCGTGATCGTCTCCCGGTAGGGGACGACGACCTCCTCGGTCTGCACCACGACGCCGAGGCGGGCCAGGCGCTCGGTGGCCACGGCCAGATGGGTCTCGCCCATGCCGGCGAGCAGCGTCTGGTGGGTCTCGTCGTCACGGCGGACCCTCAGAGCCGGATCCTCCTCCGTCAGGCGGTGCAGTGCGGTCATCAACTTGTCCTCGTCCCCCTTGGAGCGGGGGGTGATGGCCACGGCGAGGACAGGCTCGGGGAGCGCCACGGCCGGGACGGTAACCGGGCTTCCCCGCCCGGCCAAGGTGTCGCCGGTGACCACGTCCGTCAGCTTGGCGACAGCGCCGAAATCGCCGGCGGCGACGTCTTCGAGGGTCAACTGCTCCTTTCCCCGCAGGCTGAACGCCGCATGCAGGCGCTCGTCGTTGTGGGTGCGGGTATTGGTGAGCACGGCGTCGGGCTTGAGGGTCCCGGACAGGACCTTGAACAGGGAGATCTTGCCCACGAAGGGGTCGGCCATGGTCTTCCACACCCACGCCAGGGGCGTGCCCGACGGATCGGGGGCGACGTCGACCGCTGCGCCCCCCTCATTCGGGTCTCCGGCGTGCACGGTGACCGCCGGGCGGTCGAGTGGGGAGGGGCCGATCTCACATATGAAGTTGGCCAGGCGGTCGACGGCGATGCGGCGCGAGGCCGAGCCGCACACCACGGGGAAGACCTGCGCGGACGCAACGCCGTGGGCGAGGGTTTTCTCCAACTCGTCGAGGCTCAGCGTGTCACCTTCGAGGTAGCGCTCCGTCAGGTCGTCGTCGGCCACGACTATCCCCTCGACCAGTGACTCGTGGACCTGGCGCTCGCTCGCCTCCATCTCGTCGGGTATGGGCCCGGTCACAGCCGTCCCGTCGTCGTAGGTGATGGCGGTGTCGGACAGGAGGTCGGCCACCCCCCGGAAGGAGGCCTCGTCGCCGATCGGCAGCTCGAGGGGCGCGATGCCGGCGCCGAAGACGGCCTGGAGCTGCTCGAGGGTGCGCGTGAAGCTGGCCCGCTCGCGGTCCAGCTTGTTGACGAAGATCATGCGGGGCAGCCCGAGACCGGCGGCGGCCTTCCACATCAGCTCGGTCTGGACCTCCACGCCCTCGACCGCGCTGACCACGAAGATCGCCATGTCGGCCACCCCCAGAGCGGCCTCGGCCTCGGCGGCGAAGTCGGCGTAGCCGGGACAGTCGAGGACGTTGATCTTGTGGTCGTGCCACTCGATCGGCGCCAGGGCGACCGACACCGAGATGCGGCGCTTGTGCTCCTCGGGTTCGAAGTCGGTGACCGTCGTGCCGTCCTCGACGCGTCCGGGCCGGCCGATGGCGCCGGCGCAGTGCAGCAGCGCCTCGGTGAGCGTCGTCTTACCGGATCCACCGTGGCCCACGAGGGCGACGTTGCGGACCTTCGCCGGCGGGTAACCCTTCATAGGAGTACCACCTCCTTTCAGTTCCCCACGGACCCCCCGGCCCGGGCCTGCTCTGCAGTGGGAGCGAGCGTAGTGCCGTCGCGCACCACTGGTCCTGCCACTGCTTCGTACCTGGTGCTAACCTTGGTCAGGCAGCCTTCACACGCTGTGAGCCACTGAGAGCCACTGGCTCTTCCCACAGCACCAGGAGCGGTGCCTTTGTTCGACGGACGCTTCCGCGTAGGGGTCGACCGGGTAGTCACCCCGGCCGGTAACGCCCTCAAGCGGACCGGTCTCTCGCCGGATCATCTTACGGCCCTCGGCCTTGTGCTGGCTGTCCCCGCCGCGCTGGCAATCGGCGCCGGCCACCTCGGGTTGGGCTTGGTCCTGCTGGTCTGCTCGGCGCTGCCCGACCTGCTCGACGGGGCGCTGGCCAAGGCCACCGGAAGGGCGACGGCGCGCGGCGCCTTTTTCGACTCGGTCTCCGACAGGATCAGCGACGCCCTCGTGCTCGGAGGTGTCGCCTGGTACCTCCAGGGCCGCGATCACGGCCACGCCGCCCTGCTGCCCTTCGCCGTGCTCGCCGCGTCCCTGCTGGTCTCATACGAGCGGGCCAAGGCGGAGTCGCTCGGCTTCGAGGCCAAGGGCGGGCTCATGGAGCGCGCCGAGAGGGTGGTCGTGATATGCGCTGGTCTGGCTTTCAGCGTCGCCCTCATACCCCTGCTGTGGGTGATGCTCGCACTCACGCTGGTCACCGCTGGCCAGCGCTTCGTCAAGGTCTGGCACCAGGCCAGCGCACCTCCCAAGCCTGAGCCCGCCGCTATGGCGGCGCGCTGGCGGGCGTGGCGGGAGACGACCGGGTGGCCGCCACGCACCACGGGCTACGCCCGCGGCAGCCGCAGGGCCGGCGCTGCCGGGCGCTGGCACGAGCGGCGGGTGGAGCGCCTCGAGCGCGACGTGGGGCCGGGGGCGGATGGCGCTCCCCGCAGGCGGGCAAGCCGTTCGGGCACGCGGCGACCCTGAACAGGTTCGGTCTGGCTGGCCCGACGGCCGGCGCCTACCGAGCCGGTGTCGCCGTGTCCCGGCTCCTTCCTGGGGCGCTCTCTCGCGGCCTGGCCGAGGGGGCAGGGGTCCTAGCCGCTCGAGCCCCGCAGATGGCGTCCCGGCGAGCGATGGTCGCACGCCACCTCCGGCGCATCCACGGTCCCGACCTGACGGGAGCGCCCCTCAACCGCATGATCGACGAGGTCTTCGCCTCCTACGCCCGTTACTGGGCGGAGAGCCTGCGCCTGCCGGGCCTGTCTGGCGCCCAGGTCGACGCCGGCTTCTCCGGCCGGGGCATCGACGAGATCGACCTTGCCCTCGAAGCCGGGCGGGGAGCCGTCCTCGCGCTGCCCCACCTCGGTGGCTGGGAGTGGGGGGGCACCTGGCTGGCCCAGACCGGCCATCCCGTGACGGTGGTGGTGGAGCAGCTGCGCTCGGCGGAACTGTTCGAGTGGTTCGTCAGCTTCCGGCGCCGCCTGGGCATGGAGGTCGTCCCGCTCGGACCCGGGGCGGGATCAGCAGCGCTGCGAGCACTCCGAGCCAACCGGGTAGTGTGCCTGCTCTGCGACCGGGTGGTGGCCCAAACCCCGGGCGTGGAAGTGGTGTTCTTCGGTGAACGAACCCAGCTGCCCGCGGGTCCGGCCACCCTCGCCATGCGCGCCGGCGCCGCCCTGCTCCCCGCCGCCGTCTACTTCGGGGCGTCCGGCGACGACCACATCGGATTGGTGCGCCCGCCCCTTGTGACCGAGCGGGCCGGGCGTTTCCGCGACGACGTGGTCACGGGCACCCAGCGGGTGGCAGCCGAGCTCGAGTGGCTCATCCGCCAGGCCCCCACCCAGTGGCACCTTCTGCAGCCGAACTGGCCGAGCGACGCCCCTGACTAGTGTCCGGCCGGTGCGAGTCGGACTCGTCTGCCCCTACAGCCTCACGCTTCCCGGCGGGGTGCAGGGACAGGTCCTCGGACTGGCCCGGTCCCTGCGGTCGCAGTCGGTCGCGGCGAGGGTCCTCGGGCCTTGTGACGGTCCGCCCCCCGAGCCGTGGGTGACGCCGCTCGGCGTGTCGATTCCCACCGCGGCCAACGGTTCCATGGCCGCCATCGCCCCCGACCCGGCGGCGGCACTGCGCACCCTGCGGTCCTTGCGCGACGAGAACTTCGACGTCGTCCACCTCCACGAGCCGCTCGTTCCCGGCCCCGTGCTCACTGCCCTTGTGTCGAGTGACACACCCCTCGTGGGGACCTTCCACCGGGCCGGTGCGTTCGCTCTTTCCCGCACGATCCGTCCCCTGGCTCGCTGGGCGGCGGGTCGCCTGGCCGTGCGCTGCGCCGTGTCCGCCGAGGCGGAAGCCACCGCCGCCGCCGAGCTCGGGGGCACCTACGAGCGTGTGTGGAACGGCATCGACGTCCCCGTGTTCGCCACCGCCACACCCTGGCCGCGCTCGGGTGACCCAGAGGAACGGATCGTGTTGTTCGTAGGGCGCCACGAACCGCGAAAGGGCCTCGCCGTGCTCCTCGAGGCCATGAGGCGCCTCGGCCCCGCTGTGCACCTCTGGGTCGCCGGCGAGGGCCCCCAGACGGCGCGGCTGCGTGAAGCGACCCTAGGCGACAGCCGAGTCGAATGGCTGGGCGCCATCGGTGACGGCGAGAAGTGCCGGCGCCTCCGGGCCGCTGACGTGCTTTGTGCGCCCTCGCTACACGGCGAGAGCTTCGGGGTGGTCCTCCTGGAGGGTATGGCGGCGGGCATCTGCGTTGTGGCCAGCGACCTGCCGGGCTACCGCAACGTCGCCCGCGGCGGCCGGGAGGCGTACCTCGTCCCCCCCGGCGACAGCGTCGCCTTGGCCGACGCCCTCGGTGCCGCGCTCGCCTGTGGACCGGAGACACACGGCCTGGTGACCGCAGGCGCGGCTCGGGCCGAAGAGTTCTCCATGGATCGCCTGGCCGATCGCTACGCGGCCATTTACCGGAGCCTGGCGACGGGCTGAGCACGTCCGTTGCCACCGCCGACGACAGGGTGGCGCGCCACCGCAGCCCCCATCGCCTACATTTCATGCTCGATGCGAAGTGCCGATAGTGAACTTCTCAACAATCGGCGCCGTGGCCTGCTCGTGGTGGCCGCCACCGTCATGCCGGTGGCCCTTCTTTTCGGCGCCATCGGTCTTCTCGCCGGTGTCGTGGTCGCCGTCGTGATCCTGGTCGTCGTGGCCGGGGCCGGCGGTACTGCCCTGTGGGCGACGGCGGACCGTCGTGCGGTAGCAGGCATCGGCGGGGTGCCGGCCGATCCCCGTGTCCACGCCCGGCTCTACAACCTCGTCGACGGCCTTTGCGCGGCGGCCGGTGTAGCGCCGCCCCGGCTCCTGGTGGTCGACGACGCTGCCCTGAACGCAGTTGCCGTGGGACGAGATCCCCGCCGTGCGACCCTCGCGGTAACCACGGGCCTGCTCCGCGATCTGTCCCGCATCGAGCTCGAAGCCGTACTGGCCAACGAGCTCGTCCGCATAAAGCGACGCAGCACCCTGCCCGGCACCCTGGCTGCGGGAGCCGGCCCGCTCGCCCGCCGGATCGCTCAGCGGTCCGAGCGGGAGGAAGCCGTGGACATGGCCGCCGTGGCCCTCACGCGCTACCCCCCGGGCCTGGCGTCCGCATTCGAGAAGATGGCGTCTGTGGGGACGGCACTCGCCCGGCCCGCCCTGACCGTCGCCGGGCTGTGGTTGGCCGAGCCGATCGGCGCTGCCCGCGCTGGCCATGCCGGAGGCGGCCGTGGCACAGCCGGCGAACGCCGTCCCCTGCCCGAGCGCGTCGCCGCCCTGAGGGAGCTATGAGCCTTCGCCGCTGGACAGCAATCGCCGTCGCCGGAGGCGTCGTCCTCGCCGGGTGCGGGTCGTCCCACCACAAGGCGGCCCCGACCACCACCCTCGCACCGACGACCCTGGCGCCTACCACCCTGGCGCCTACCACCACGACGGCCCCGGCTGTCTTCCCCCTCACCGGAGAACCGGCAGGCGCCGCGGCGACGCTTCATCGCCCCGCGCTCGTCGTCAAGATCGACAACGTGGACGCCGCGCGTCCCCAGACCGGCGTGGGCTCCGCCGACGTCGTGTACGAGGAGATGGTCGAGGGCGGCGTCACCCGCCTGGCAGCGGTGTTCCAGTCGGTCGACGCCGGACCTCTCGGGCCCGTGCGCTCCGGTCGCAGCACCGACATCGCCATCGTGTCCGACCTCAACCACCCCCTGTTCGGCTTCTCGGGGGCCAACAGCATCTTCCTGGCCGAGATCCGCGCCGCGCCGATCATCGACGTCGACGCCGAGAAGGAGTCCTCGGCCCAGTACTACCGCATGGGGCCCCACGCTGCGCCCCACAACCTGTACACGTCGACCAAGGCGCTCTACGGCCTGGCACGCGGCGCCGCCAATGCGCCCCCACCGCTTTTCGCCTACCGGGCAGCGGGGGCGCCGGTCACCGCCGCAGGTGCCACCCCGGCCGTCCATGTCCAGATCGGATGGCCCCAGGCCAGCGTCACCTGGGATTGGAACGCGCCGACGGGGACCTGGTTCCGGGGGCAGAACGGCACCGCCGACGTCGACACGACCGGCTATCGGTTGCAGGCCGCCAACGTCGTGATCCAGTTCGTGAACTACACCACCGACGGTGTGGCCAGCGGCGAGGGCATTGCCCCCGAACCCATTCCCAAGGGCAAGCTCGTCGACTCCGGTCAGGTGTTCATCCTCACCGGTGGCCGCTTGGTCAAGGGCACCTGGTCGCGCCCGGCGATCGGCGACGTGACCACCTACACCGACAGCGCCGGCCATGCCATCCAGCTCGCCCCCGGCCGGACCTGGGTGGAGCTGCCCCCGGTGGGAACGATCCCCCAGATCACCCCGTGACGGGCGACGCGCTCCCGGCAAACCACGCGGTGGACCGGGGGCGGCCCCGTATCATGGTCACATGTCGACCACTGAGACCCCGAGGCGCACCGGCACCGATCTGGTAAAGCGCGGGCTGGCCGAGATGCTGCGTGGCGGCGTGATCATGGACGTGGTCGACGCCGAGCAGGCCAAGGTGGCCGAAGACGCAGGCGCCGTGGCGGTCATGGCGCTGGAGCGGGTGCCGGCGGACATCCGCCGCGACGGCGGGGTGGCCCGCATGAGCGACCCCGCCCTGATCGAGGCCATCAAGGACGCGGTCACCATCCCCGTCATGGCCAAGGCGCGCATCGGTCACTTCGCCGAGGCCCAGATCCTCGAGGCGCTGCAGGTCGACTACATCGACGAGAGCGAGGTGCTGACTCCCGCCGACGAGGCCCACCACATCGACAAGTGGCGCTTCGCCGTCCCGTTCGTATGTGGCGCCACCAACCTGGGGGAGGCCCTGCGGCGCGTCTCGGAGGGTGCGGCGATGATCCGCTCCAAGGGCGAAGCGGGCACCGGCGACGTCAAGGAGGCGGTCCGTCACCTGCGTTCCGTGATCGGTGACATCCGCAAGGTCACCCAGGCGGACTCGGCGGAGATCTACGGGTGGGCCAAGGCCCTGAGTGCGCCGGTGAGCCTGGTGCAAGAGCTGGCCGAGACCGGGCGCCTGCCGGTCCCGTTGTTCTGCGCGGGCGGTATCGCCACACCCGCCGACGCCGCCCTGGTCATGCAGCTCGGCGCCGAGGCGGTCTTCGTCGGTTCGGGGATCTTCAAGAGCAGCGACCCGGCCCGCTTCGCCCGTGCCATCGTGGAGGCGACCACCCATAATCGCGACGCCCAGCTCGTGGCCAAGGTCAGCCGGGGACTGGGCGATGCCATGCGGGGTCAGGAGTCGGGAAGCGTGGAAACCCGTCTCTCCGAGCGGGGCTGGTAGCTCCGGGTAGACTCGGCGGCCCTATGGAAAGCGTCCCGCCAGGTGCAGCCCGGCTCGAAGGACATCGGCGTCCTCGCCCTTCAAGGTGATGTCACCGCCCACGTGCGCGCCCTCACCTCCCTGGGCGCCTCCGCCGTCGAGGTCCGCACCCCTGCCGACCTGAGCGGCGTGGACGGCCTGGTGATCCCCGGGGGAGAATCGACCACCGTTTCTCTCCTGCTCGACTCGTCGGGTCTGCTCGAGCCGCTCGCGGGTCGCCTGGCGGCAGGGCTGGCCGTGTTCGGCACCTGCGCCGGGATGATCCTGCTGGCGGCCGATGTGAAAGGTGGCCGCTCTGACCAGCACCATCTGGGCGCCATCGACATCACCGTGCGCCGCAACGCGTTCGGGCGCCAGGTCGACTCGTTCGAGACCGACCTCGACGTGGACGGGCTGGCGACGCCCCTGCACGCTGTGTTCATCCGCGCCCCGGTGGTCGAGCGCACCGGTCCGGGGGTAGAGGTCCTGGCCACCGTGGCCGCTCCCGGCGCTCCCGGCGCTCCCACCGTTCCCACCGTTCCCACCGTTCCCACCGTTCCCGGCGACGCTCCGCGCCCGGTCGTGTGCCGCCAGGGCCGGGTGCTCGTGACGGCCTTCCATCCCGAGCTGGCCGGCGACCCCCGGTTGCACCAGCTGTTCCTCGACACAGTCGTCCCGAGCTGAGGGAGTCAGATACATGTCAGGCCATTCCAAGTGGGCGACGATCAAGCACAAAAAGGGTGCCGCCGACAAGGCGCGAGGCAAGCTTTTCGCCAAGCTGATCCGCCAGGTCGAGGTGGCGGCGCGCGAGGGGGGCGGCGACCTCGACGCCAACCCAACCCTGAGGGCGATGTACCAGAAGGCCCGGGAGGCATCGGTGCCCCTCGACACCATCGAGCGCGCCATCAAGCGGGGCACCGGAGAGCTCGAAGGGGTCCGTTACGAGCAGGTGAGCTACGAGGGCTACGCCCCCTGCGGGGTGGCGGTGATCGTGGAGTGCCTGACCGACAACCGCAACCGGACGGGGTCCGACATCAGGGCCGCCTTCTCGAAGAGCGGCGGCTCCATGGCCGAGCCTGGCGCAGTCGCCTGGCAGTTCGCGCGCAAGGGGGTGGTCCTGCTCCCCAAGTCCGCAGCAGGCAGGGATCTGAGCGAGGACGACGTGATGCTCGTCGCACTGGAAGGGGGCGCGGAGGACGTACGCGACACGGGGGAGAGCTGGGAGGTCACGACGCCGGCGAGCGACCTCGGGGAGGTGCGGGGGGCGCTGGAAGCCGCCGAGTTGCCGATCGAATCGGCCGAGGTAACCATGCTGGCCAGCAACACGGTTCTGCTCGGCAGCGAGGGCGACGCACGGCGCGTCCTTCGACTCGTCGACCAGATAGAGGAGCTGGACGACGTGCAGAACGTCTACGCCAACTTCGACATACCCGACGCCATCCTCGACCTGGTGGAGGCCTGAGCGCCGTGGCCGCCATCGGCAGGGCAACGGGAGCAGCCCCCGGCGTGGGCGACATCGCCCCCGGGTTCTGCCTGCCCGGCACCGGAGGCAAGACCTACTGCCTGGAGGACGAGCCGAGCGGCCCGGTCGTGCTCGTGTTTTACCCGGCGGACGGTACCCCCGTGTGCACCCAGCAGCTGCGTTCGTACAACGAGGACCTGTCCGCCTTCGGTCAGCTCGGGGCCACCGTGTGGTGCCTCAGCCCCCAGGACGTCGCCAGCCACGAGCGCTTCGCGGCCGAGCATGGACTCGCCCTGCCGCTGCTCGCCGACGTGGGCAAGCAGGTCGGCGCCGCATACGGGATCCTCGGCCCCCTGGGGTTTTATCGCCGGTCGGTGTTCGTGGTCGGGGCCGGCCGCACCATTCGCTTCGTCCGCCGTTCCCTCACCTCGATGACCTACCTGCCCGCCGATCGCCTGCTGGAGGCGGTGGCATCCACCACCGCCTGAGCCCTCGCTGCTAGCGTCGAACGGGTGTTCGCACTCGGGATCGACCCGGGCCTGTCGCGCTGCGGCTACGGCGCCGTCGAGGGGGTCGCCGGTGGCCTGCGGGCGGTGGCTTCGGGCCATTTGACGACGCCGCCGGGGGATCCGACCAGCGAGCGCCTGGGTGTGCTCCTCGCCGACTTGAGGGAGCTGATGGAGTCCCTGCGCCCCGACGTGGTGGTCGTGGAGCGGGTCCTGTTCCAGGCCAACGCCCGTACCGCCATGTCGGTGGGCCAGGCCAGCGGCGTCGCCCTCGCCACCGCGGCCGGGCTTGGCCTGCCGGTGGTCGAGTACAGCCCCAACGAGGTCAAGCAGGCGGTTACCGGATACGGGTCCGCCACCAAGGCCCAGGTCCAGGCCATGGTCCAGGTCCTGCTCCACCTGGGGGAGCGTCCCCGCCAGCCAGACCGAGCGGACGCCCTCGCCCTGGCCATCTGCCACCTGACGGGCGCCGGCCTGCGGGCCGCGGCGGCGGCGGCCGGCGGGGCGCCCACCCGGGTCACCCAGCGCACGGGGCCACGGTGATCGGGTCGCTGCGCGGTGTGGTGCTCGACCGCAGCGCCCGTCGCGACGGTGCCGGCCAGGTGCTGGTCGAGGTGGGCGGGGTGGGCTACCGGGTGGTGGTCCCCGCCGGAGCGCTGGCCATCTTCGGTGAGCTCGGCGCCCCCGCGTTCGTCCACGTCCACACCCACGTGCGCGAGGACGCCATCATCCTGTACGGCTTTCCGACCAGGGACGAGCGGGCGTGCTTCGAGGCTCTCATCGGCGCTCACGGGGTGGGTCCCGCAGTGGCGTTGGCCCTGCTGTCGGTCCACTCCCCGAGCGCGCTGCGCCGTGCGGTGGCCAACGCCGACGCCGACGCCCTCACCCTCGTACCCGGTGTCGGCAAGAAGACGGCGACCCGCCTGCTTGTCGAACTGGCCAGTCGCCTCGACGTCGACGACGCCGAGCGCGACCTCAGACTCGTGGGTACGGGAGCGGAGGGCGACGACGGGCAGGCGACGGCGCGCCGGGAGGTACGCACCGCGTTGGCCAGTCTCGGCTACGGGGCCGACGAGGTGCGCACGGCCATGTCCGGCCTGCCTGCGGAGGGCACCGTGGAAGACCTGCTGCGAGTGGCCCTGCGCGAACTCGCCGCCAGCCGATGAGCCCGATCCCGTGAGCCCCAGCCGATGAGGGAAGAGGGCTTGCCCCGGGCGGTGGGCCCATTGGCCGACCCGATCGAGTCGGCCGAGGAGGTGACGCTGCGCCCCCGCCGCCTCGCCGACTTCGTCGGTCAGGCCCAGTTGAAAGAGCATCTCGACATCGTGTTGGAGGCGGCCCGCCGGCGGGGCCAGCCCGCCGACCACGTGCTGCTCGCCGGACCCCCGGGGCTGGGCAAGACGAGCATGGCGGGGATAGTGGCCCACGAGATGGGCGCCGGCCTGCGGGTCACGTCCGGCCCCGCGCTCGTCCGGGCGGGCGACCTGGCCGCCATCCTCACCAACCTGGCCGAGGGCGATGTCCTGTTCGTCGACGAGATCCACCGCCTGGGCATGGCCGTCGAGGAGATCCTCTATCCGGCGATGGAGGACTTCCAACTGGACATAATCCTCGGCAAGGGACCCACGGCTCGCTCCATCCGCCTCGACCTGCCCCCCTTCACCCTCATCGGGGCGACCACCCGCACAGGCCTCATCACCGGACCCCTGCGGGACCGCTTCGGCTTCGTCGCCCGGCTCGACTACTACGAACCGGCCGACCTCGAGGAGATAGTGGTCCGCTCGGCGCGCATCTTGGAGGTCACCGTCGACCCCGACGGTGCCCGCGAGATAGCCCGCAGGTCACGGGGCACGCCGCGCATCGCCAACCGTCTCCTGAAACGCGTCCGCGACTTCGCCGAGGTCCGGGGCAACGGGGTGGTGACCAGGACCGTCGCCCGCGACGGCCTCGCCCTGTTCGGCGTCGACGATCTGGGCCTCGACAAGGTGGACAGGGCGATCCTCGACGCCGTGTGCGCCCGTTTCGGCGGCGGCCCCGTCGGTCTGTCCACCTTGGCGGTGAGCGTCGGGGAGGAGACCGACACCGTCGAGGACGTCTACGAGCCTTTCCTCCTGCAGTTGGGCCTGCTCATGCGCACCCCCCGGGGGCGGGTGGCCACACCGGCGGCGTGGCAGCACCTGGGCCTCGAGGACACCTCGGCGCCGCCGCCCGCCCCCGGCCTGTTCGACTGATTCTGCCTGACCGGCTCTGCCGGTAGCTTCGCCGGCGTGGACGTGCCCGAATACCCGCTGCCCGCCGGGGCCATCGCCCAGGCCCCGGCCGAGCCCCGGGACGCGGCCCGCCTGCTGGTAGCCCTCGGTGGCACAGTCGCCCATCGCCGGGTGCACGACCTCCCCGACCTGGTCGGGCCCGGCGACGTGGTGGTGGTCAACACCTCGCGGGTGCTCGCCGCCCGCCTGCGCCTAACCAAGGCCACAGGAGGCGCGGCCGAGGTCCTCCTCCTCGAGCCCGACGCCGGACCCGACCCCGACGAGACGAGCACATGGACGGCGCTGGTGCGCCCCGGCCGGCGCCTGGCGCCGGGAACGGTCCTCCTCGGCGGGACCCGTCCCCTGGTCGAGGTGGGCGAACGCCTCGACGCCGGCCGGCGCCGTGTCCGCCTGCTCGTGCCCGCCGCCCTCCTCGACGAGGTGGGCACCGTTCCCCTGCCTCCCTACATCCGCCGTGCGCTGCCCGACCCCGAGCGCTACCAGACGGTGTACGCCGATCGCCCCGGATCGGTGGCCGCCCCGACCGCAGGGCTGCACCTGACCGAAGACGTCCTCGATCGCTGCCGCCAAGCGGGCGCCACCGTCGAAGCGCTCGACCTGGCGGTGGGACTGGGGACCTTCCGCCCGGTGAGCGAGGACCGGGTCGAGGACCACAACATGCACGGGGAGCGCTACTCGGTACCCGCGGCGACGATGGCCGCGTGCCGGGGCGCCCGGCGGGTCATCGCCGTGGGCACCACGACGGTCAGGGCCCTCGAATCGGCCGCAGCCAGTGGTCGCCTCGAGGGCCGCACGGAGCTGTTCATACACGGGGACTTCCCGTTCTCGGTGGTCGACGTGCTGCTCACCAACTTCCACCAACCCCGCTCGACGCTGCTGTTGTTGCTGGAGTCGTTCTGCGGGCCCCGCTGGAGGGCCCTGTACGAGGTGGCGCTGGAATCGGGGTACCGGTTCTTGTCCTTCGGCGACGCCATGCTCGTTGAGCGCGCCGGCGGGGGGGCCGAGGCCGCCGGCGCGAGCGGTTTGGCGCCACCGCGCCGTGAAACCCGGTGACGGTCGCTTTTTTCACCACCGAGGCCTGCGACGGGCTGGCCCGTGCCGGCTCGGTGCGGACGCCGAGGGGTGGCTTTTCCACCCCGTGTTTCATGCCGGTGGGCACACGGGGGGCGGTCCGGCTGCTGTCGTCGGCGGACCTGGAGGACCTGGGGGCCGAGGTGGTGCTCGCCAACACCTACCACCTCATGGCGCGCCCCGGAGCGGACGTGGTCGCCGGGATGGGTGGCCTTCACCGCTTCGAGGGTTGGACGGGCCAGATGCTCACCGACTCGGGCGGCTACCAGGTCTTCTCCCTGCGCCCCCACGTGGACGACGGCGGCGTGACGTTCCGCTCGACTTATGACGGTTCCCCCCAACGCCTCACCCCCGAGGGCACGGTCGCCGCCCAGGAACTGCTCGGCGCGGACATCCAGATGGCCCTCGACGTCTGCCCAGGCCTCCCCGCTCCCGACGAGGTGGTGAGGGCGGCGATGGAGCGCACACTGGCCTGGGGGAAGCGGGCCCGGGCCGCCCACACCCGCGCCGACCAGTGCCTCTTCGGGATCGTCCAGGGGGGGACCTCGGTGGAGCTGCGCGCCGAAGCGGCGGATCGCACGGTCGCCTTGGACTTCGACGGTTACGCCATCGGTGGTCTTTCGGTCGGGGAAAAGAAACAGCACATGCTGCCGGCGCTGGCTGCGGTCACCTCCCGCCTTCCCGCCGACCGTCCCCGCTATCTCATGGGAGTCGGGGACCCCTTGTCCATCATCGACGCCGTCGCCCTCGGCGTGGACATGTTCGACTGCGTGCTGCCCACGCGCCTGGCCCGGCACGGCACGGCGTTGACCTCCGAGGGCCGCTACCAGATCAAAGCCGCCCGTTACGCCCGCGACGGCGGACCGCTCGACCCGGGGTGCGGATGCACCGTGTGCGGCCGGTGGAGCCGGGCCTACCTGCGCCATCTGTTCATGGTCGGCGAGCCGACGGCGGCCCGGTTGCTGACCCTGCACAACTTGTACTGGCTGCTCGGCTTCGTGGCCGAGGTGCGAAGCGCCGTTCGAGGCGGAGCGCTCGGTGAGCTACGCAGCCGGGTGGGGGCGGTATGGGAACGTTGACCGGCTGCGCTAAGGTCACCCGGTCGTCCCACGCGGACGCCCTTCCGCCATGCACGCCTCCCTCCATCTCCTCGCCGCGCAGATTGTCGCCGCGACCACGCCGACCACCAAGGCAGGCGCCGCCAAGAGCACAGGTTCCTCCTCCTACACCCCGTTGATCTTCGTGGTGCTGATCATCGGCGTCTACTTCCTGTTCATACGCCCCCGCAGCCAGAAGGCGCGCCAAGCCCAGCAGGTCAAGAAGCAGTTCGAGCTGGGCGACGACGTGGTCTCCATCGGAGGCATCACCGGCCGGGTCGTCGGCTTCGACGACGACGAGGTGGAGGTGGAGGTGGCCAGCGGCGTCAACCTCACCTTCTTGCGTCGCGCCGTCAACGCCCGCAACCCGGCGCCCGCTCCCAACGCGGGGGGCCGCGCCGGGGGCACGCCTTCGCTTTTCGGGCGGCGCCTGGCTCAACCGGTGCCCTCCCCCAGCCAAGACTCCGGGTTCGAGGACTCCGAGTACGACGACTCCGACTTCGAGGAGTCCGGGTTCGAGGACCCCGAGTTAGACCACTCCGGCACCGCGGACACCGAGTTCGAGCACTCCGGCATCGCGGACACCGAGGCGACGGAGCCCGAGGTGGGCCACTCTGATCCCGGCGCGAGCACGGGCCACGGCGCGGGTCCCGACGCCGGCGCCCGCGACGAGGGTCACGACGGTGTGGTCGGTGCTGACGGCGCGCTCGGCGCTGACGGCGCCGTCGGCGAAGCTGGCCACGGCGGGGACGAGTCCGAGCCCGAGGTCGGTGCCAGTCCTGGCACCGAGACAGGCGGGGTATCGAGCAGCGGAGCCATCGTCAACCGGTCCGCGGGCGGAGGATCGGGGTCACGACGGCGCCGGGGGAAGCGGCCAGGGCGCGGAGGTGGTCCCGGAAGCGCCACAGGGGGGCGCTGAGCGGTGCGCCGGGGCCTCGTATGGTCCCTGGTCGGCATCATGGTCGTCGCCGTTGCCGCCCTGGGAGCGACCATCGCCGCCGGGCACACCCCTCTGCTCGGCTTGGACCTGCGCGGGGGTGTCCAGGTCGTCCTCCAGCCCCAGGGCAACGTAAAGTCCGGGGAGTTGCAGCAGGCGGTCAACATCATCGAGCGCCGGGTCAACGGCCTCGGGGTGTCCAACTCCAACGTCCAGCGCCAGGGCAACGACGTGACCATCGACCTGCCTGGCATCAAGGACCCCCAGCGTGCCCTGAAGGAACTCGGTCAGACGGCGCAGCTGTTTTTCCGGCCCGTGTACTGCAACATCGCGCCCGCCGCCCCCGCCGCCCCCAAGTCGGCGTCCACCACCGTCCCGGGTGCCAAGTCCCCGGCCCCGAAGGGCCTTGGCTCGTCGCCGCCCCCCGCCGGCCCGGTCGCTGGCGACGCCGGCTTGGTCGGCGCCGGCGTGCAGCTTGCCGCATACCACGCTGCCGCGCCCGGCGCCGGGCCGACCACCACGGTTCCCGCCAAGGCGCCGGCGACCACGGTTCCCGCCAGGTCCGCGCCGGCTACCACGGTCCCCGCCAAGGCGCCGGCGACCACGGTCCCGCCGGTCGCCAGCGCCGTCAACCTGACACCTGCGCAGGCCCAAGCCGCCTGCGCCACCGCCAACAGCGCCGCCCTTCCCACCACACCGGTGGCCCAGGACAACGCCGCCAACGCGGTGATCCTGCCCATGTACGACAACTCGGGACGCTGGATCCTCGGGCCTGCCGACTTGAAGGGCAACGTGGTGAGCAATGCCATCGTCGTCGCCCCCGGCAACGGCAACGTGTCGTACACGGTCCAGGTCAGCTTCACCAAGTCCGGGGGGGCGGCGTTCGACAAGATCGCCGCCCAGCGCTTCCCGTACTACACCAAGAGCGGGACCGTCGACCCCCGGAGCGAGGAGTCCATCGAGCTCGACGGGGTGGTCGAGTCCGTCCCCCAGATCCAAGCGGCCTCGTTCAACGGCACGGCGGTGATCAGCGGCGGCACGTCGGGTTTCACGGCGACCCAGGCCAACTCCCTGGCCCTGGAGTTGCGCTACGGGAGCCTGCCGGTGCGCTTCACGCCCCAGTCCGTGACCAACGTGTCGGCCACCGTCGGCGAGGACTCGCTGCGCGCCGGCCTGTTCGCCGGGCTCGGCGGCCTGGTGATCGTCCTCCTCTACATGATCGCCTACTACCGTGCGCTCGGAGTGGTGGTGGTCGTCGGGCTGGGCGTGGGGGGCGCCCTGCTCTACTCCATCATCACCGAGCTGAGCCAGAGCGCCAGCCTGGCCCTCACACTTTCGGGGGTCATCGGGATCATCGTGTCGATCGGCATCACCGTCGACTCGTACGTGGTGTATTTCGAACGTCTGAAGGACGAGATCAGAGCCGGCCGCACGGTCCGCCAGTCGGTGGAGCGCGGCTTCGCCCGTGCCTTCCGCACCGTGCTCACAGCTGACTTCGTGACCTTTCTGGCCGCCCTGATCCTGTACGTCCTGACCGTCGGCGACGTCAAGGGCTTCGCGTTCATGCTCGGGTTGTCCACCCTGCTCGACGTGTTCACCGCTTACTTCTTCATCCGGCCCGCGGTGATCCTCGTCGGGCGCCGGCGTGCCTTCACCGACGCCAGGTTCATCGGTGTGGCCCGAGGCCTCGGAGCCCGCACGGCCAGAGGCACGGCGTGAGCGAGAGGCGCGGCGGGGGCGAGGGGCGCGGCGGGGGCGAGGGGCGCCTGAACGTCTTTCAGCGCCTGTTCCGGGGGGAGACGTCGTTCGACTTCGCCGGCCGCTGGCGGCGGTGGTTCGCCATCTCCGGCCTGATCATCCTGGTCGGGCTGGTCTCACTGGGGTTCAGGGGACTCAACTTCTCCATCGAGTTCAAGGGGGGCACGCAGTGGATCGTGCCCACAACCGCGTCGGTGTCCCAGGCGCGCGACGCCATCGGTACGGTCAACGCCAGCCTGCGTCAGTCCACCATCCAGCAGCTGGTCGACCGCCAAACCGGCCGCCACGAGATAGAGGTGTCGGCTGCGGCCACGGCGACGAGCAACAGCGCCGAGGTGGCGGGTGTCACCGCCGCACTGGCAAATATGGCCAAGGTCCCGACGAGCGACGTCACCCTCAACGCCATCGGCCCGTCGTGGGGGGCCGACATCAGCGACAAGGCGCTGCGGGCGGTGATCATCTTCCTGGTTGCGTGCGCCTTGTACATCTGGCTGCGCTTCGAGGGAAAGATGGCCCTGTCAGCGCTCGTCGCCCTCCTCCACGACATCTTGGTGACGGTGGGGATCTACTCGCTGTCGGGGTTCCAGGTGAGCCCCGACACGGTGATCGCCTTCCTCACCATCCTCGGCTACTCGCTGTACGACACGATCGTCGTGTTCGACAAGGTCCAGGAGAACACGCGGGGCCTGGCGTCGACGGGGCGGGTCACCTACAGCGACACCGTCAACCTGTCCATGAACACGGTGCTCGCCAGGTCGCTCAACACGTCGTTCGTGGCCATCCTGCCCATCCTGGCCATCCTGGTGATCGGTTCGGGGATCCTCGGTGCCACCGCGCTCAACGACTTCGGCCTGGCCCTGCTGATCGGCTTGACGACGGGGGCCTACTCGTCGATCTTCATCGCCTCGCCCCTACTCGCCATCCTCAAGGAGCGCGAGCCGAGGTACGCCCAGATCCGTCAACGCCTGGCCGCACGACCGGCCAGCGGCCGCCGTCTCACGCCCGCGGCGGCAGCCTCCGGCGCCTTCCAGGGTGCTCCCGAGGCTTCCGCCACCGGCCGGCGCCCGGTTGCCAAGCCCCGCGCCCGGGCCGCGTCGAGCGCGGCGCCGGCAACGGGCGCCGCGCTGGCCACCGACCCGGTGGCGGGAGCGGCGCAGACCAACGGCCGAGGCACCGCTACCGCCCCCCCCGATGGTGCCGCGGGCAGGGGCGCCGCCGCCGCTCCGCCGGGCAGGGGCGCAGCCACCGCTCCGCCGGGCAGGGGCGCAGCCACCGCTCCGCCGGAAGCGGCCGGTGCCGACGCAGACCTGAGGGCCACTGGTCCCGCCCGCCCGCAGACGCCGCCGGCGGGCAACGCCGGAGCCCACACCCCGCCGGGAGGACCCGGCGGATCTCAGCGGCCGCCGGGAGGCCCTGGCGGGTCCCAGCGGCCGCCGGCGGGGCCGGCGCCCCCGGCCCGCCCCGGCAACAGGCCGCCGCCCCGACCGCGCAAGAAGCGCCGCCGCTAGCGAGGGCGGACGAGACGGACCGCCGACGCAGAACCTTGACGCGACGTTGTTACAGCACGTGAAAGGGAACGCCGTCGTGCTCGGCCGCCGCGTTCAGGTTCGATCCGACGTCGTAACGTGACACGGCGATGGCCGGTGGGCAAGCCTGATCAGCCGGTAGCTTTGAGGGATGGGTATCGACGTCGCCCGGCTGAAGGACCGCATCCGCGACGTCGCCGACTTCCCCAGGCCGGGCGTGGTGTTCAAGGACATCACGCCTCTACTTGGCGACGCCGCCGCCTTCGGCGACTGTGTTGCTGCCCTGGCCGACCGTTTCGCTGACTCGGCGGTCGACAAGGTCATGGGTATCGAGGCCCGCGGCTTCATCATCGCCGCCCCCGTCGCCCAGCGTTTGGGTGCCGGTTTCGTCCCCGTGCGGAAAGCGGGAAAGCTCCCGTGGCGCGTCGAAAAGCAGGAGTATGTCCTCGAATACGGCACCGACGTGCTCGAAGTGCACTGCGACGGGGTCGAGGTAGGCGAGAGGGTCCTCATCGTCGACGACGTGCTCGCCACCGGTGGGACCGCAGAGGCGACCGCCCGCTTGGCCGGCCGCCTCGGCGCGGTGACCGTCGGCTTTGGCTGCATCATCGAGTTGGCCTTCCTCGGGGGCCGCCAGAGGCTGGCGGCCGGCGGGGCTTTCCCCGTCGGGAAGCTTGACGGCATCGACGCGGTTTCCCTTGTCAGTTACGGGGCCCCGGCAAAACAGGAGGTGGGTGTCCGACGATGAGTGAGCGGGTCGTCCCCGGGGGCCGGCGCGTGGGCCGGCTGGAGACACCCGGGCGCGGACGCGCGGTGGCGACAGTGGAGCGGGTGTTGCCGTGGCGCCGCCAGGTTCAGACCGCCGACGCCCTCACGCCGCTGCTGACGGCCTACCGCAGCCGTCACCCCAAGGGCGACACCACTCTCATCGTTCGGGCCTACGAGACCGCCGACCGGGCGCACGAGGGCCAGCTGCGCCGGTCCGGCGAGGCCTACATCTCCCATCCCCTGGCGGTGGCCACCATCCTGGCTGGCCTGGGCCTCGACGACATCACCGTCGGCGCCGCCCTCCTGCACGACGCGGTGGAGGACACCGGCCTGACGGTGATCGACCTGGAAGCCGACTTTGGTCCCGTCGTGGCCGCCATCGTCGACGGGGTCACCAAGCTCGACAGGGTCAGCTTCGACTCCAAGGCCGCCCAGCAGGCCGCCACCATGCGCAAGATGCTCGTGGCCATGGCCAAGGACCCCCGCGTCCTGCTCATCAAGCTGGCCGACCGTCTCCACAACATGCGGACCGTGGCGGCCATGCCGGAGTGGAAGCAGAAGCGCACCGCACAGGAGACGCTCGACATCTACGCCCCCCTGGCCCACCGTTTCGGCATCCAGGACATGAAATGGCAGCTCGAAGACCTCGCCTTCGCCACCATGCACCCGCGCCGGTATGCGGAGATCGAGCAGATGCTCGCCACCCGGGCGCCGGAGCGGGAGATCTACCTGGCCCAGGTCATCGACCAGGTGAGCGACCGCCTGGCCGCCGCCCGCATAGAGGGCCAGGTCACCGGGCGCCCCAAGCACCTGTACTCGATCTACGAGAAGATGATCCTCAAGGGCAAGGAGCTCGACGAGATCTTCGACCTCGTCGGGGTGCGGATCATGACCGAATCGGTCAAGGACTGCTGGGCCGCCCTCGGCGCCATCCACGGGGCGTGGGCGCCGGTCCAGGGGCGGTTCAAGGACTACATCAACACCCCGAAGTTCAACCTGTACCAGTCGTTGCACACCACGGTCGTCGGACCGCAGGGCAAGGCCATCGAGGCCCAGATCCGCACGTGGGAGATGCACAATCGGGCCGAGCGCGGCATCGCCGCCCACTGGGGCTACAAGGAGCGGGCGTCCGCCTCGGACATCGCGTGGCTCGAGCGCATCGCCGACTGGTCGGCCGAGAGCAGCGACCCGGCCGAGTTCCTCGAGACGCTGAAGCTCGACCTCGAGACCGACGAGGTGTTCGTTTTCACCCCCAAGGGCGACGTCGTGGCCCTGCCGGTGCACGCCACCCCCGTCGACTTCGCCTACTCCGTGCACACCGAGGTCGGCCACCGCTGCATCGGCGCCCGGGTCAACGGCCGTCTCGTGCCTCTCGACTCCGAGCTCGTCTCTGGCGACACGGTCGAGATCTTCACCTCCAAGGTTCCCTCGGCCGGACCCAGCCGCGACTGGCTCAAGATCGTCGTCACCCCGAGGGCCCGCAACAAGATCCGGCAGTGGTTCAGCCGGGAACGGCGCGAGGACGCCATCGAGTCCGGGCGCGAGGAGCTGGTGAAGGCCCTGCGCAAGGAGGGGCTACCGGTCCAGAAGCTGGCCGGGTCGCCGATGCTTCTCGGCGTGGCCCAGACCATGAACTACACAGATCTCGAGGCCCTGCACGCCGCAATCGGGGAAAACCACGTCTCCGCCAGGTCCATCGCCCAGCGCATGGCACGCGAGTTGCGCGGCGGCGAGCACGAGATCCAGCTGCCCTCCACGGCCCGCCAGCCGCGCCGTCCCAGCTCACGGGTGGGCAGCGGGGTGCACGTGGAGGGCCTGGACGACGTCATGGTCCGCCTGTCGCGCTGCTGTACGCCGGTGCCGGGTGACGAGATCATCGGCTTCGTCACCAGGGGCCGCGGTGTCAGCGTGCACCGCAACGACTGCGCCAACGCCGCGTCGCTCGCCGCCGGCGAGGTGGGGCGGGTCATCGAAGTCGAATGGGACCGGGAGCGCACCGGGAGCTTCACCGCCGCGGTGGAGCTCAAGGCGCTCGACCGCACCCGCCTCGGCGTCGACGTGTGGAAGGTGCTATCTGACCTCCATCTGAACGTGCTGCGCAGCGAGACGCTCACCAGTGCCGACCGGGTCAGCCGGATGCGCTTCGAGTTCGAGCTCGCCGACCCCGCCCACCTCGAGTCGCTGCTGTCGGGTCTCAAGCGCATCGACAGCGTGTACGACGCCTACCGGATCGTCCCCGGGCGAGGGGGCTGACGGTCGCCGTCCGGTAACGGCCCCGATCGGGGCCCACCGGTACCCTGCGGGGGTGGCCGAGCTGCGTCATCCCCCGGGGACCTTCGACGTGCTGCCGCCCGAGTCGGGGCGGTGGGAGTCCCTTGTGACCACGTTCGCCCGGGTGGCTTCATCCGCCGGCTACGGGCTCGTCATCACCCCCACCTTCGAGGACGTGGCCGTGTTCCAACGGGTGGGAGAGTCCACCGACGTGGTGCGCAAGGAGATGTACGACTTCGAGGACAGGGGAGGCCGCCGCGTCGCGTTGCGCCCGGAGATGACCGCACCGGTCGTGCGCGCCTACATCCAGCACCGCCCGCCAGCGCCGTGGAAGGTCTGGTACGCCGGTTCCAACTTCCGCTACGAGCGGCCGCAGGCGGGGCGCTACCGCGAGTTCCACCAGGTGGGGATCGAGGCGTTCGGAAGCGCCGACGCCGATCTCGACGTGGAAGTCATAGCCCTCGGCTGGGAGTACTACGCCGCGCTCGGGTTGCGCCGGGTCGAGCTGGTCATCAACAGCCTGGGCGACGCCACCTGCCGGCCCGCTTACCGCCAGATGCTGCTCGCGTACCTGGTCCAGCACCGCAGCGAGCTGTGCGACGAGCACCAGGCCCGACTGGCGGACAACCCCCTGCGGGTCCTCGACTGCAAGAAACCCGAGTGCCGCGCCGTCACCGCCGGCGCCCCACGCCAGACCGACCACCTCTGCGAGGATTGCCAAGCCCACTTTGCCCGGGTGGGTGCGGGGCTCGAGGCCCTCGGGATCGCATACCGGATCGACCCCGCGCTGGTCCGGGGATTGGACTACTACACGCGCACCACCTTCGAGTACACGGGCCTGGCCTTGGAGAGCGCCCAGAACGGCGTGGGCGGCGGCGGCCGCTACGACGGGCTGGTCGCGGAGATGGGGGGCCCCGACACGCCCGGCATCGGCTTTGCCCTCGGCCTCGAGCGCGTCTTGTTGGCGTGCGACGCCGAGGGCCTCGCCGGCGACGGCGCGCCAGGCGTGGAGGCGTTCGTGGTGGACTTCGCCGGTGGCGAAGCGGCGCGCGACCTGACCGCCGAGCTGCGCGCCGCCGGTATTCGGGTCGAGCGTTCCTTCGACGGGCGTTCCCCCAAGGCGCAGTTCAAGGCCGCCGACCGCTCGGGCGCATCTATCGCCCTGGTCGTCGGTCCCGACGAGGCGGCGGCGGGGACGGTGGCGCTCAGGGGGCTGCGCGGACCGCAAGCCGGGCGGGCCGACCAGGTGACGGTGGCCCGGGGCGACGTCGTCGCCGAGGTGCGCAGCCGGGTCGGTTCCCGGGGGGACCTCAGGTGAACCTGTTCGAGGCCGGGCTGGAGGAGCGGCTCCGGTCTCGTGGTCCGCTGGCGAGCCGGCTGAGGCCCACCAGCTTGGACGACGTCGTCGGTCAGGACCACCTACTCGGGCCGAGAGGGGCGCTGCGAGCCCTGGTCGAGGCCCGCAGGCTCACCTCGATCATCCTGTGGGGGCCGGCCGGCACCGGCAAGACCACCATCGCCCGGCTGTTGGCCGAGGCCGTCGGGGCCGCCTTCGAGTCCTCGAGTGCCGTCAGCGCCGGGGTGAAGGACGTCCGGGAGGCGGCCGAGCGGGCGAGGCGCCGGTTGGCGGAGAACGGTGTCTCGACCGTCCTGTTGCTCGACTTTACCTCTCGCCCCATCGGCGTACGGCTCGTGCGATCCCGGGCACAGCTGGCACTGTGGGATACACCACCTGGGCGCCGGTGTACGCCACACTGGTGGCGTGAGCATCGCGACGTTGACGCCGGCGGACGACCTTCGGGTGCAGCTCGTGAATCATCGCGACGGGCGGCGCTCCTACGTGGTGCTCGACATGGCCACGGGTTCTGTCCACGCCCGAGCTGAGCGGTTCCTGGCTCCCTTCAGCGAAGGAACCCAGCGGACCTACGCCTACCATCTCATCGATCACCTGCGCTGGCTCGCGACCATCGGACATGTCGAGGACACGATCACCATCGACGAGCTGAGGCGATACATGGCGCTTTGCGGAGCCGAGCATCCCGGGCCGCTGGGAGTGCCGTGGCGAGAGCGACCTTTGGGAGAGGCGGCGCTCGGGGTGCGGGCGACCTGCCTCAAGAACTACTACCTCGACCTCACGACGAGGGAGGACGTCAACGGCCCGCTCCGCTCCGCCCTCTCCGAGCGCCGGCTGGCCAACAGCCGCGACCGGAACCGATCCGCCCTGGGGCATCTCACGACTTCCGTGGCTTCGAACCCGCTATCACGGGGCGCCTCGCCGAAGAGGCACCCGCGCATGCTCCCGGACGGGACGCGCGACGCCATGCTCGACGGCGTCCGCACCGCCCGCGACCGGATGATCGTGACTTGGCTCAGCGACTCGGGCATGCGGATCGGGGAGCTGTGCGGGCTGTCGTTCTGCGACATCCACCTCCGCCGGGACCATCCCTGCGGCGAGCGCAACGGCCCTCACGTCCACATCGTGAAGCGGCGCAACTCGAATGGTGCCAGTGCCAAGACCGGGTCAGCGGCGAGGATCATCGACGGCGTCATCACCGGCGGCGCGGTCCGGCGGGCCAGCCCGGCAATGGTCGACACGTACCACGAGTACCTGGCCGAGAACTACCACCGGGTGCGGTCCTTGGCCCAGACCGACCTCGTCCTCGTCCACCTCGCCGGCCCGACCGCGGGCCAGCCCCTCGGCACCCACGGCGCCCGCCAGATGATCGAGCGTGCCGGCCGGTGGGCCGGACTGGGCCTGGTGAAGCCTCACGCCTTCCGCCACACCTGGGCCACCGCGCTCCGAGGCCACCGGCGGCAACACCAAGGCCGTGGCCGACGAGGGCGGCTGGTCGAGCTCCCGGACCGTCGAGGAGACCTACGCCCACCTGGCCGGCGACCCGACGCTGGAAGCGGCGCTGGAGAAGATCTGGGGCCAGAGCACGTGACCAGCGTGCCGTCTCGGCTCACCTCCGTCGACGACCTGTTCCGTCTCGGACCTCTTGGCCGTTTCGAGGCGCTGATCGCCGGCCCGAACTTCGACGACTACCTCCGCGCCGAGCCGATCGCCTTCGAGCGGGCCCATCCGATCTACGGCACCACCTGTGGCGTCCCGGCATGCGCCATGCACAGCACCCAGGCCGAGTGGTGGTGCACGCGGCACTCCCACGCCCGGCGCGACGCCCAACGCCAAGGGATTGGTGAGGCCGAGTGGCTGGCCGGCGCGGTTCCCTTCCCGCCCAAGAGGCGCCCGAGCGACGGCCGACGACCGGCGTGCCGGTTCTGCCCGGACCGCGACGCCACCGTCCGAGACCTGTGCCGCCAGCATGAGATGCGCCTGTTCCACGCTCGACGACGGACGGACTTCGAGGAGGCGGCGTGGATCGCGGCCCAGGTGGCCTTCCCTGGTGCGGGCGACTGCCGAGTGCAGGACTGCCCCAGGCGCGCTGAAAACAAGCCGTCCCTGTGCCCCAACCACCGCAAGGCGTGGGTCATGGCCGGCCAGCCCGACGGTCTCGACATGGAGCGGTGGCTGCTGAAGCGAAGCGGCTACCCCGTTGCCGGGTTGGTGCAACTCGGCGGGCTCCAGCCGCTGGTCGCCGCCGAGATCCGCTATGCATTGTGGACGCACACGAAGAGCGCGGCGCCGGCACGGTGGCACCCGATGTGGTTGCGGCGCCTGGCCAAGTCCTGCCGTGAGCGCGGCGTCAGCTCCCTGCTCGAGCTCGATCCCAACGACTCGGACTGGACACCGCAGCCGGCCGCGGTGAACCGGATCCTGCGCGACATGCTCAAGGACGTTCGTCCTGTGCATCACAGCCGGGCCGACACCCGAGCGCTCGGGTACGTCGACACGAACTACTGGGGCTTCCGCTTCCCTGATCGTCGCTCCGCGTTCGACCTCACCGCTATCTCCCACTGCTGGCTCCGCGACCTGACGTGGGACTTCCTGGCCAGCCTGCTCGACGGCGCCCAGCGTCCTCGCACCCAGGGCCCGGTCGAGCAGGTCCGCCGGTCGATGGTGTGCTTCAGCACCTACCTGACCGACTGCAATCCGCAGCGGGGGGCCGAGCCCAGTGCGCTCTCTGAGTCGACGGCGCGGGAGTTCGTCGCCGACCTCAGGCGCTGCGTCTCCAACGGCGACCCGGTGCGTGGGGTGTTCAACGTCAACGGCAGCCCGTCGATCGCGACTGAGACGACCTACTCGCTGACGATGAACGCCCTGCGCCGGGTGATGCGCTGGGCGATGGACTCGGGCACGGCGGCGACACTTGGGCTCCCACGAGAGTTCATCGTCGCCATCCCCTTCGGTGGTGCCCCGTCCTTCAAGAACCCCCGGCCGTTTACCGATCCGGTCCTGCGGGAGCTGAGCGACCCGGCGAACATCGCCGTGTTGGCTGAGATGGACGGCCGCGACACCGGTTTGGCCGACATCTGGTCCATCCAGGTCCGCTGTGGCCGCCGCATTGGTGAGGTCGTCAAACTTCGCCTCGACTGCGTGGGTGAGCACCTCGGCCGGACGTGGCTGTGGGTCGACATGACCAAGGTCGGCAAGCTCGACTACGCCGTGCAGGTCCCCCGCGACGTCTATGACCTGGTCCGCGCTCGCCAGGTCAAGACCATCGAGCGCTTCCGGCTCCGCCACGGGGTCGAGCCCACGGCCGCCCAGCGACGGGTGATCGCCCTGTTCCCGAGCCCGGTCACGAACCCGACCTTCGTGCGCTCGATCTCGTCGTCGAAGTTCGGCGTCACGTTCAAGGCGTGGATCGACTCGGACCGCATCAGCCTGCCCGGCCACACCACCCACCAGGCCCGCCACACCCTGGCCACCCGGCTGGTGAACGCCGGCGCCAGCATGACGCATGTCAAGCGGGTCCTCGGCCACGTCTCGGAGCGGATGGGCGATTCCTACGTCCTCATCGCTGGTTCCCAGGTCGAGCCCTACCTGCAGCAGGTGTGGGTCACGGGCCCCGGCAACGCCAGGCCGGGAGAGGTCGTCCTCACTCCCACCGATGCAGAGCGGAGCACGGCCGAGAAGCTGATGGTCGACCTGGCCGCCATCCCCACCGAGCACGGCCTGTGCACCTACAAGCCCGTCGTCGGTGGCTTCGACTGCCCCTTCGAGCGCCGCTGCGAGTCCTGTGAGCATTTCGTCATCACCGGGGCCGACTACGGCTACTGGAAGCGCCAGGAGCAGCGATGGGCGGCCATGGCCGAAGGCGCTCCCGACGAGAGCGCCCGCGAGTACATCTACGGGGCCTTCGAGCGCAGCTCCCAGGCCCTGGCCGGTCTGGAGAAGGCGCTGCTCTGCCTGGGTCTTCTCGACGACGCCAAAACCCTCGACCTTCGCAGCCCCCATCAGGACTTCTTCAGCCCCATCTGGGCCCAGGGATGGCGGGCCGGCGACCTGGTGGAGATCGGTGGTGGCAGGACCACTGACGGGTCTCGGGGCTCGTCGGAGGCGGCCGACGACGACGAGACGAGGGCCGCGTCATGATCGTCGCCACCACCCAGCAGGCGGCGACGCGGCCGAGGCCGGAGCTGGCCATCGACGCCCGGCGCCGGGAGGCCACGGCCAAGGTCGCCTCGGTCGAGAAGGCCGTCAAGCTGCTCGGCCGAACGGGCGCGCCGATCACCCGGGCGGCCGTGGGACAGCTGGCCGGGGTCTCCCGGTCGTTCACCTACGAGAACGCCCAGGCCCGGTCGATTATCGCCGCCGCCCAGGCTCGGACTCAGGCCCGGGCAGAGGCCAGGCCTGAGACGCTGACCGCTCAGCAGGAAGCCTCCTGGCGCGAACGGGCTCTCAACGCCGAGGAGGAGGTGCGCAGGCTCCGCCAGGAGCTGACGACCCAACGCCGCCTCGTGAGCGACCTGATGGGCCAGCTGCGGGAGCCCGACGGCACCTGGATCGAGCAGGACCGGGAGCGTCTCCGCAACGAGAACGAGCTGCTGTGCTCGGAGCGGAACCAACTCCTGCGTGAACGCAACGAGCTTCAGCGCAGGCTCGACGGTGCGCGGGCGAACGTGTCCCGGCTCAGCGAGCGCAAGGTCACCGAGCTGTTCCCCGATGGCCCGGGCAAGCCAAGGCCATGAACCGCCGACGCCGAGAGGCCCGCCGCGATCACCGACCGTGCCGTGGTCGTCGGCTCGACCGGTGAACTTGTTCGAGCACGGACTTGAAGGGCAGCTCCGGTCGCGGGGGCCGCTGGCCAGCCGGTTGCGTCCGAAGCGCCTGGACGACGTCCTGGGACAGGACCATCTCCTTGGTCCCAAGGGAGCGCTGCGAGCCTTGGTCGAGGCTCGGCGGCTGACCTCGATCATCCTGTGGGGGCCGGCGGGCACGGGCAAGACGACGATCGCCCGGCTGCTGGCCGAGGCCGTCGGCGCCGAGTTCGAGTCCCTGAGCGCGGTCAGCGCGGGGGTGAAGGACGTGCGGGCGGCGGCCGAACAGGCCAGGACTCGACTGGCCCAGAACGGCGTGCCGACCGTCCTGCTGCTCGACGAGGTCCACCGGTTCTCCAAGTCCCAGCAGGACGCGCTTCTGCCGAGCGTCGAGGACGGGATCCTCACCCTGGTGGGCGCCACTACCGAGAACCCGTTCTTCGAGGTGAACGGCCCGCTGCTCAGCCGCTCCACCCTGTTCCGCCTCGAGCCCCTCGACCGCCGGGCGCTACGGGCCCTCCTCGAGCGGGGTCTGGCCGCCGAGGGCGGGACCATCGACGAAGACGCCGCCGAGGCGATCATCGACTCCGTAGACGGCGACGGCCGCGCCCTGCTCACCACCTTGGAGGTGGCTCTCGCTGTCTCCGGCAAGGACCGGCATGTGAGCGTCGGCGACGTGGAGCGGGCCAGGACCACCCGGGCACTCACCTGGGGCCGCGACGAGCACTACGACGTGACCAGCGCCTTCATCAAGTCCATCCGCGGCTCGGACCCCGACGCCGGCCTGCACTGGCTGGCCCGGATGATCGTGGCCGGCGAGGACCCCCGCTACATCTCCCGGCGCCTGGTCATCTTGGCCAGCGAGGACGTGGGCATGGCCGACCCGACCAGCCTGCTCGTCGCCACCGCCGCGGCGCAGGCCGTCGAGTACGTGGGGTTGCCTGAGGCCCAGCTCAACTTGGCCCAGGCGGTGGTGCACCTGGCCACCGCCCCCAAGTCCAACCGCACTGCCCTCGGCATCTGGAAGGCCCTGGAGGACGTGCGGTCCCGGCCGGCCAGAGCGGTGCCCCCACACTTGCGTGACGCCCACTACGACGGCGCCTGGCGCATCGGCCACGGTGCCGGCTACCGCTACCCCCACGATGACCCCCGAGGCTGGGTCGAGCAGGACTATCTCCCCGACGAGCTCGCTAGCACCCGCTACTACCAGCCCTCCGAGCACGGCTACGAACGAACCCTGACACTTGAGTCACCCCAGCCCAAGCCATACGAGCGGTGCTCGAAGACTTCACCTGATGAGCCGCATAGTGGGGGGCGCTCGGGCTCCTTGGCTAGTCCAGAGGTGTGAATGAGGCCCTTGACAACTGCCGGTCGCGGCGCGACGCTCGCAGGCGGCGTCTCTGAGTTGACGTCGCAGCGGGAGGGGTGAGGATATTGTTGCTCAAGCCGTCACTTCGGAGTCGTAGGTCGCGAAGCTCAATCGTCCTTGTTGTGATGGTTGCCGCAAGCCTCTTCGCGGCGTCGCCAGCAAGCGCGTCTCCATCCAACTTGAAGCCGACCCCGGCCCCGACACCCACGTGGCACTATGTCACCTTCAAGCTGCCGGCGATTTCGGGCCCGGGGCGCCCGGCAGCGCCGACGATCAACGAGACGTGCGGGTGGAGTCCGACATACGTGGACCAGGCCGGGCGCTCAGCGACCACTGCTGGCTTTGTCTATGGCGGAATAGATGCGAACTGTACGCCAGAGCCACTTCTGATGGAGTTCGAGGGGTGCATCCAGCATTCCAATGGGCCTTACGGACCTTGGTACGACGATGCTGACTCATGCGGGTCGCAACTCGATGGCCCGACAAATAACGGCACCAGCCTGTTCGTGCATAACTGCTACCTTCCTGGCGAGTTGTGGTACTACAGATCGCACGGTACGACTGGCGTCGAGTACGACGGGCAGTACATCGAACTCTACCCAGGCCCCACGGGAGGGCCGGCGAGCATCTACGCTTGCTGACAGCTGCTTTGGACTTACTGGTAGCAGCTCCCGGTTTCAACCTCTAGCCGCATCGGCGATGGAAGAGGTAGTCGCCACAGCAGATGTCTGCAAGCAACTCGGAATAAGTTTGCGGCAGCTACACCAATTGATCACCGACTTAGGTATCGAGATGAAGCGTCAAGGGAGGCTTGTAGGCCTTAGGGCGACGGACATCGAGCGAGTCCGGCGAACGCTGCCCCCCGACTACGGCGGCCCCGACCCCGGAGGTTCAGTGGTGCCGCGTCGACCGGTGCCGTCTAACCCTGCCGGTGGGGCGAAAAGGTACGAGTGAAAGCGGGACGGGCCGGGGCGGCAAGGTGCCTCTGAAGCTACGGAAGGGCTTCTCGGCGACACACCCCTGCTCAAGGGCGTAAGCCGCTCATACGTTCCCGGCTTCGACTACGAGAGCCTGCGGTGAAGAAAAGGGGGTTATCGTGACAACCATGTGCACCACACCGACCGCGTCCTCTGCCTGGGAGAATGAGTTCGCCGATGCCGAAGCGAGCAGTGAATGTGACGAGGTTCACCGTTTCTCCAAGTCGCAGCAGGACGCGCTGCTCCCCAGCGTCGAGGACGGCACCTTGACCCTGGTGGGCGCCACCACCGAGAACCCGTTTTTCGAGGTGAACGGCCCGTTGCTCAGCCGCTCCACCCTGTTCCGCCTCGAGCCCCTCGACCACCGGGCCCTGCGCACGCTGCTCGACCGGGGCCTCGAGGCCGAGGGAGGCACCATCGACGCCCCCGCCGCCGATGCGATCGTCGATTCCGTCGACGGCGACGGACGCGCCCTGCTCACCACCCTCGAGGTGGCGCTGGCCATCGCCGGCGACGGTCAGCACGTGAGCGTCGACGACGTCGAGCGGGCGAGGACCACCCGCGCGCTGACATGGAGCAGCGACGACCACTACGACGTCATCAGCGCGTTCATCAAGAGCATCCGCGGCGGCGACGCCGACGCCGGCCTGCACTGGCTGGCACGCATGATCGTCGCCGGGGAGGACCCCCGCTTCATCGCCCGGCGCCTGGTGGTCCTGGCCAGCGAGGACGTCGGGATGGCCGACCCGACGGCCCTGCTCGTCGCCAGCGCCGCCGCCCATGCCGTCGAGTACGTGGGTCTGCCCGAAGCGCAGCTCAACCTGGCCCAGGCGGTCGTGCACCTGGCTACCGCCCCAAAGTCCAACCGCACCGCCCTCGGGATCTGGCAGGCGCTGGAAGACGTGCGATCACGCCCCGCCGGCCCGGTGCCCCCCCACCTTCGCGACAGCCACTACAAGGCTGCGGAGCGCATCGGCCACGGTGTCGGCTACCGCTATCCCCACGACGACCCCCGTGGGTGGGTCGAGCAGGACCATCTACCCGACGAGCTCGCCGGCAAGCGGTACTACGAGCCGTCCGACCACGGCAACGAACGTGAGATCGCACGGCGGTTCCCCCGACCGGGCGTCGAGGATCACTAGTTCGACTTTCATGCGCCGGTCGTGAACCGGAGCGCGCGCGTTCTGGCGTTGTGCACCGAAGCGCTCGCGGGCTCTCGTGTTGTGCACACCGGTTGCGCTATAGCGACGCTAACCGTGCATTTCGCCGACCGCAGCGCGCACAACGGTTCACGTCACGCCGGACCGGGGGCAGACTGCTGACGGCGGGGCCGAGCGGAGCGGGCTGAGGTCTACCGGCGCCGGCCGGTATGATCAACGACCTTATGAAAGCCGCCGGTGTGCTCGGCGCCACCGGTTCCTACGGGCCGGTCGCCATCGGGGTGACAGTGGTGGCCACCCTGGTCGTGGTGGCCATGCTGGCGGCCGTGGCCGCCCTGGTGCGGGCATCGCGGGCGCTGCGCCGCGACGCCGAGGAACTGCGCCGTGAGAGCAGGGCCCTGCTCGCGGACCTCGACGGTGCCGTCACCCGGGCAGGCGCCGATCTCGATCGGGTCGACGACCTGATCGGCAGCGCCGAACGCCTCAGCGCCACCGTGGGATCGGCGTCCCGGCTGGCCTACACTGCGGTGGCGAACCCGGTGATCAAGGTCATGGCCTTGGGGGCGGGTACGGCGCGGGCGTCGGAGCGGATCCGCCGCCGGCGCCGGCGAGGCGAGCGCAAAGGGGTCCCGAGGTAGAAATGTTCAAACGCGTCGTGTGGATGGGGCTGGGCGCCACCGCCGGCGCCGGCGCATCGCTGTGGGCGACGCAGCGGGTGCGGCGCGCCGTGGCGTCGTTGGCTCCCGACCATCTGGCCATCCAAGTCAGCGGGCGGCTGCGCGAGACCGGCCGTCACCTCGTCGACGCGCTGGCCGAGGGTCGCCAGGCCATGGCCGCCCGCGAAGCGGAGCTGCGCGCCCGGCTCCCGACCGGCACCGCCCGGCCGGCGCCGCAACCCGCCGGCCCGGAAGCCAGCCCGGAAGCCAGCCCGGAAGCCGGCCCGGAAGCCAGCCCGGAAGCCAGCCCGGAAGCCAGCAGGGAAGCCAGCAGGGAAGCCAGTCGCCACACCGCCGGGAGCGCCGGCCCGGTCACCCACAGGAACACCAGTAGAGCCACCCAAGCCCGGCAGTAACGTGGTGCGGTCATGCAAGCCAACGCCCTGAGGCGCGCCTTCACGGACTTCTTCGTGGAACACGGCCACGTGGTCGTGCCCTCGGCCGGATTGATCCCCCACCACCGGCTGGCGCCTCTGTTCACCAATGCGGGGATGAACCAGTTCATCCCCTACTTCCTGGGCGAGGAGGTCCCCACCTTCCGGCGGGCGACCACCGTGCAGAAGTGCGTGCGGATCCGGGGCAAGCACGACGACATAGAGCTCGTCGGGCGCACGTCCCGGCACCTGACGTTTTTCGAGATGCTCGGCAACTTCAGCTTCGGCGACTACTTCAAGCCCGAGGCGATCACCTGGGCGTGGGAACTGCTCACCGGGCGCCTCGGCCTGGACGGGGACCGCCTGTGGGCGTCGGTGTACACCGACGACGACGTCGCCGCCGGCATCTGGCGCGACTCGGTCGGGGTGCCGGCGGAGCGGATCGTGCGCATGGGAGAGGACAATTTCTGGGAGATGGGCGACACCGGCCCGTGCGGGCCGAGCTCGGAGATCTACTACGACCGCGGCCCCGCATTCGGCGACGAGGGCGGCCCCGCCAAGGGCGGCGAGGAACGCTACGTCGAGATCTGGAACCTCGTCTTCACCCAGTTCGACCGCCGGGCCGACGGCTCGCTGGTGGATCTGCCCCGGCCCAACATCGACACCGGCGCCGGCTTCGAGCGCCTCCTGACGGTCCTCCAAGACGTGCCCTCCATCTGGGAGACAGACGTGGTGCGCCCCCTCATCGCCCGGGCGGAGAGCCTGTGCGGGCGCACCTACGGCGACGACACCGAGGTCGACGTGGCCCTGCGCATCCTGGCCGACCACGCCCGCTCGATCAGTTTCCTCATATCCGACGGGGTGTTCCCGTCCAACGAGGACCGCGGCTACGTCCTGCGCCGGCTGATCCGCCGGGCGGTGCGCCAGGCGTTCCAGCTCGGGGTGGAACGCCCCGTGACCCGCGAGCTGGTCGGCGCCGTGGTCTCCACCATGGGCGACGGGTACCCGGACCTGGCCCGCAACGCCGAGTTCGTGGCCGGGGTGGCGGCGCGGGAAGAGGAGCGCTTCGGTGCCACCCTGCGCTCGGGACTGGCCATCCTCGAGTCGGAGTTGGCGGCCCGGGAAGGGGAGGTGTCAGGGGACGTGGCGTTCCGGCTCCACGACACCCACGGGTTCCCGGTCGAGCTGACCCGCGAGATCGCCGCCGAGCGCGGCGGCGGCGTGGACGAGGCCGGCTTCGAGGCGGCCATGGACCAGCAACGTCGGCGGGCAAGGGAGGCGGGGAAAGGGCAGACCGGGGTGGATCCTGAGCGCGTCGACGCCTACCGCGAGCTGCTCGAGCAGTTCGGGCCGACGCGTTTCGTGGGTTACACCCTCAACGAGGCCGAGGCCCGGGTGCTGGCCGTGATCCCCGACGGCGACCGGGTCGAGATCTTCTTGGACACCACCCCGTTCTACGCCGAGGGCGGGGGCCAGGTCGGCGACACCGGGACCATCACCACGCCCACCGGCACGGCCAGGGTCCTCGACACCACGGCGGCGCTGCCGGGTGTCAGCCGCCACCTGGCGGTGATCCAGACCGGCACCGTCACCCCCGGCCAGACCGCGCTGGCGGCCATCGACGCCGGCCGCCGCGCCTCCATCCGGCGCAACCACACGGGTACCCACCTCCTGCACTGGGCGCTGCGCCAGGTGCTCGGCGACCACGTGAAGCAGCAGGGCTCGCTCGTCGCCCCCGACCGGCTGCGCTTCGATTTCACCCATTACGGCGCCCTCAGCGGCAGGGAACGGGCCCAGGTGGAGGACCTCGTCAACGACGCCGTCCTCGGCGACGAGCCGGTCGTGGTCTCCGAGGTCCCCCGCGCCGAGGCCGACCGGTCCGGGGCCATCGCCTTCTTCGACGAGAAGTACGGAGAAACGGTACGGGTGATCCGGGCCGGGAGCGCCTCGATCGAGCTGTGCGGAGGTACCCACGTCGAGCGCCTCGGCATGATCGGGCCCCTCGAGATCACCTCGGAGAGCTCCATCGGTTCCAACATCCGCCGGGTGGAAGCGACCACGGGGACGGCCACCCTGGCCCGGCTCCGCCAGGCGACCGAGACCATCGCCGAGGCGGCCGGGATGCTCAAGGCCTCCCCCGAGGAGCTGACCACCGCCATCGAGCGGCGCCTCGCCGACCTGCGCGCCGCCGAGGAGGGCCTCAAGGCGGCGCGCCGTGCCGGCCTCGCCACCGCGGCGCGGGCGCTCGCCGAACTCGCCAGTGCCGACGGTGGCGTGGTGGTGGGACGCCACGACGGCGTGACCCCTGACGCCCTGCGCGACCTTGCCCTCCAGGTCAAGGCCCACGACGGTGTGCGCACCGTCGTGCTCGGCGGGGCTCCCGAGACGGGCAAGGTCGCCCTGGTGGCGGCCGTGGCCAAGGGCGAGGCGCTCGCCGCGCCCGCCCTGATAGGCGACGCGGCCAGGATCGTGGGAGGTGGCGGAGGGGGCAGGAACCCGGAGCTGGCGATGGCCGGCGGCCGTGACCCCTCCCGGCTCGACGAGGCGCTGGACCAGGTCCGGGGGCTGCTGGGGCTGTCGGCTCCGTGAGCGAGCCTCGGCGAGCGAACCAACCAGCACCGAGCGAGCCCCGGCGAGCGAACCAACCAGCACTGAGCGAGCCTCAAGGAGCACCGGGCGAGCCTCAGCGAGCACCGGGCGGTACGCGAGCCTCGCAGGGCCGGGTCATCGGCCTCGACCTCGGACAGGCGCGAATAGGGGTGGCGGTGAGCGACGCCAAGCGCCGGCTGGCGACCGGCGCGGCGACGTTGCCCCGAAGCGGCGACCGGGGCGCCGACCACCGCGCCGTCAAAGACCTGGTGGCCGAGTACGAGGCGTCCGGCGTGGTGGTCGGCCTGCCGCTGTCCCTGTCGGGCGAGGTGGGCCCCGCGGCGCGCGCCGCCCTCGACGAGGCAGGCGAGCTGGGCGCGGCGCTCGGGGTGGAGGTTGTCACCCACGACGAGCGCTTTACCACCGTGACCGCCACCACCGCCCTGAGGGCTGGTGGCCGGCGGGCCAAGAAGCAGCGGGCGGTGGTGGACCAGGTGGCGGCCGCGGTGATGCTTCAGTCATGGCTCGAGACCCAGAAGGGGGCTGGTGAGAGATGAGCGACCAGTACGGAGACCGCGGGTACCGGGACCACGAGTACGGAGAGTCGGTAGGTACCGACGACGACCCGACCGCCGCCGGCTACCGGCCGCCGCCGGCAGCGGACGGCTACGACGAGTCGGATTTCGCAGCCGCCGGCCCGAGCTCTGCGGGCCGGGGCGGTGGGCGGCACCGCCGGGCGAGCGAGCCCCGGCACCACCCCGTGCTGATCGGGCTGGCCATCTTCGTGGTGGTGGCCGTCGTGGTGGTCGGCGGCTTGGTGTGGTGGGCCAAGAACCAGATAAGGCCGGGTGGCAAGCCCGGGCCCCTGGTTACCGTCGTGATCCCGAGGGGCGCCTCGTCGCATCAGATCGGGTCGATCCTGTCGGCGGACGGGGTGATCCACTCAGGTTTTCTTTTCCCCTACTACGCCAAGGTGAAGGGGGCGAGCACGATGTACCCGGGCACCTACCGCCTGGCCAAGAACGAGAGCTACGCCTCCGCTCTGACCGCCATCGAGACCGGACCCCCGATCGTGCGGGACCGCCTTGTCGTCCCCGAGGGCTTCACGCTGGGCCAGATCGCCGCCGCCGTGGCCAAGCTCCCCGACGTCCGCGTCAGCGCGGCGCAGTTCGAGGCCGCCGCCTCCGGCCAGGTGCGGTCGCCCTACGAGCCTGCCGGCGCCCACGACCTGGAGGGGCTCCTGTTCCCGGCGACATACGAGGTCACCTCGGGGACGAGCGCGTCCGCCCTGGTCCAGCAGATGGTCGACGCCTTCGACACCAACGCCAACCAGGCCGGCCTGGCTGCGGGCGCCGCCCGCCTCGCCATGACCCCCTACCAGTTGGTCACGGTGGCGTCCATGGTGGAGAGGGAAGCCAAGCGGCCCCAGGACCGCGGCCCCATCGCCAGCGTCATCTACAACCGGCTCAAGGGGGGCATGCCCCTCGGCATCGACGCCACGCTGCTCTACGGCCTGCACACCAACAACGCCGCCGTGGACCCCCAGACGCCGAGCCCGTACAACACCCGCCTGCACACCGGTCTGCCCCCCACCCCGATCGCCAACCCGGGCCTCGCCTCACTGGCCGCCGCCATCAACCCCCCGGCGACGACCTACCTGTACTACGCGGTCACCGGTCCGGGAGGCCAGACCAGCTTCGCCTCCTCCTCTTCGGCGTTCACCGAGATCGAGGCCAAGTGCAGGGCCCAGGGATACTGCAGCTGATCTCGGCGGCCACCCGTGTGGCGGGGGTGATCGGTGACCCGGTGTCGCATTCGCTGTCGCCGGCGCTGCACAACGCCGCTTTTGCCGCCTTGGGGCTGGATTGGGTCTATGTGGCCTTCCCGGTCGCGGCCGGGCGGGCCGGAGACGCCGTTGCCGCCATGCGGGCCCTCGGCGTCGCCGGCCTGTCGGTGACCATGCCGCACAAGGCGGCGGTGGCCGGGGCCGTCGACCGGCTCACCCCCGTCGCCCGCCGCCTGGCGGGGGTCAACACCGTGATCCGTGACGGCGACGACCTCCTCGGCGACAGCACCGACGGCGCCGGCCTGGTTGACGCTCTACGCCACGACGAGGGATGGCACCCCGACGGCCGGCGCTGCATGATCCTGGGGACGGGCGGCGCCGCCCGGGCTGTCGCGTTGGCCCTCGCCGGCGCCGGCGCTGTCGAGGTGGCCGTGGTCGGGCGCCACCCGGATGCCGTCGCCACCGTGGTGGACCTGTGCGGCCGGGCGGGACGGCCCGCGGCGATCGACGAGGTTGACCGCGTCGACCTGGTGGTCAACGCCACACCCGTCGGGATGGGCATCACCGTGCTGCGGGCGGGGGAGCGGGCAGGGGAGCGGGAGCGGGTGGGCGACGGCTTGCCGTTCGACCTCGACGCCACCCGGTTGGGCCCCGGGCAGATGGTGGTCGACCTCGTCTACCGCCCTCCCGTCACCCCGCTGCTCGGCGTGGCCAAGGAGCGAGGGGCGGCGGCGGTCAACGGGCTCGGCATGCTCATCCACCAGGCCGGGCTGCAGCTGCGCGCCTGGACGGGGATGGAAGCGCCCCTGGACGCCATGTCGGCAGCCGCGCTGGCAGCGATAGCCCACGACGTCGTCTCCCCCGACGCCTGAGCACCCGCTAAGGGATAGGCCACGGGATGCCGATGATCATGGAGAACCACTGCCCCCCGGAGGTCGCTATGTCCTTGCAAGGCTCGCTCGAGACGGTAGGGATACCCGACGTGCTCCAGCTGCTCGCCAACACCGCCAAGAGTGGCGAGTTGGATGTGAGCAGCGTGCGACGCGGCGGGCGTCTGTGGTTCGTCGGCGGCAAGCTGTCAGGGTTCGATGTGGGCCGGGCGCCGGCGGCGGTCGACGCGGTGTTCGAGCTCCTGCGCGTCACGAGCGGCACTTTCTCCTTCGACGAGAGCCGGTCGGCCCGCGACCCGGGCAAGCCCGTGGCGGTCGCCCCGATTCTCGCCGAAGCGACCGCACGCCTGTCGGAGTGGCGCGAGATAGAGGCGGTGGTCCCGTCCCTGGAGATGATGCTCGAGCTGGTGGCCGAGCCGGCCGGCGATGTCGTGCTGACCGCGGAGCAGTGGAAGCTGGTCGTGTCCATCGGCGACGGTCATCCCGTCGGCGTGGTGCTCGAGCGGCGCAAGCTGGGCGAGTTCGACGGCTGCAAGGCGGTAAAGGGCCTGATCGACGCGGGCTTGGCCCGGGTTGTCGCCAAGCCCGTCGCCCCTTCGAGGCCGTTGGTGGCCAACCGGCCGTCCCGGCGGCCTGCGGGCGAGGGCCCCGCCAGCCTGGCCAGGGTGGGCGCGACGGGCGCCGTCGACGACGACGTACCCGGAGCTGCACACACCCGGCCGGCGCTGGCCGACGCTGCGGTGGCGGCCGCAGCCGAATCGGTGGTGGCGACGGAGACGAACGGCGCCAGGAGCGGAGTGACCCTGGCTAGGCGGGAGCCGGCTGGCGGGGGCACGGGCGCGCCGGCCCACCTCAAGCGGCCGGACAAGCGGTCGGCTGCTACCGCTGAGCCGACGGAGCAGTCGCCTTCGGTGCCGGTGCCTTCCGTGCCGCTAGCGGTCGGTCGAGCGACAAGCGACGACGCTCACGCCTCGGCTGACGAGCCGTCCCCCCCGGAGCCCGACGCCGAGGGCGACGAGCCGCTCAACCGGGGACTGCTGTTGAAGTTCCTTTCCTCGGTTCGTTCCTAGGCCGGCGATGGCAAGGCTCCCGGTAGGCGCCGGGCGCCCCCTCCGAGCCCGCAGGGAACTACCAGCGATGTCGGAGGACGAGCAGCTCGGCGCCCTCCTCGTCGCTGGAGGCCTGATCGACGATGACAGCCTCCAGCGCGCCATCGAGGCGCGCGACACACGCGGGATCAGCCTCACACGGGTCCTGATAGATGACGACCTGGTCACCGAAACGGACCTGGTCGCCACCTTGGCCGACCTGCTGGACCTGGAGTTCGTCGACCTGGCCGACTACCCGGTCGACCCTGCCGCAGTCGCCTTGACGAGCGACGCCCTGGCCCGGCGTCACCTGGCCATGCCCGTGGGATGGTCGAACGGGCGCCTGATCGTGGCCATGGCCGACCCGTCGAACGTCTTCGCCATCGACGACATCCGCACGGTGACCGGCGCCGACGTGCGCCCCGTCGTCGCCACCCGGGCGTCGATCTCCGAGGCGATCAACAAGTACCACCGCGTCGACAGCGACGCGGAGAACATCACCGCCGAGGCGGCCAGCAGCTTCGCCGGCGACGAGGATCTCACCAACGTCCGCGAGGTCCTGGAGGACGCGCCGATCGTCAAGCTGGTCAACCTGCTGATCACCCAGGCGATCGCGGACCGGGCCTCGGACATCCACATCGAGCCGGGCCAGCACGACCTCCGGGTCCGCTACCGGGTCGACGGTGTGCTCCACGAGGTGATGCGATCCCCGAAGAACATCCAGGCCGGGATCATCAGCCGCCTGAAGGTCATGGCGGAGATGAACATCGCCGAGCGCCGCGTCCCCCAGGACGGCCGTGTACGCACCGTCATCGAGGGACGGGAAGTGGATCTGCGGGTGGCGACCCTGCCGACCGTGCACGGTGAGAAGGTCGTCATGCGGATCCTCGACAAGTCCAACGCCCTGCTCCGCCTCACCGACCTCGGGTTCCTCCCCCAGAACATGGAACGCTACGAGCACTCGTTCCGAAAGGCGTACGGGACCATCCTGGTCACCGGTCCCACCGGGTCGGGCAAGTCCACGACCCTGTACGCCACCCTCAACATCTTGAACGAGGACAGCAAGAATGTCATCACCGTCGAAGACCCTGTCGAATACCAGCTGACGGGTATCAACCAGGTACAGGTGAACGTGAAGGCTGGTATGACCTTCGCCGCCGCCCTGCGCTCCATCCTGCGCTCGGACCCCGACATCGTCCTCGTCGGCGAGATCCGCGACCGCGAGACGGCGACCATCGCGGTGGAGGCCGCCCTCACCGGCCACCTGGTGCTCAGCACCCTGCACACCAACGACGCCGCCAGCACCCCCAGCCGGCTGGTGGAGATGGGCGTCGAGCCGTTCCTGGTGGGCAGCGCCATCGACTGCGTGGTCGCCCAGCGCCTGGCCCGCCGCCTCTGCGACAAGTGCAAGCAGGGCTATGAGCCCGACCGGGACGAGCTCGAGCGGATGGGCTGGGACTTCGAGCGGATGGGCGGCTGGGACGCCCTGCCCACCATGTTCCGGGCCGCGGGTTGCGGGGCGTGCGGGCGTACCGGCTATCACGGACGCTTCGCCGTCCACGAGGTGATGAACGTCACCGAGGAGATCGAGCGTCTGATCGTGGAACGGGGCCACTCCGAGGACATACGCAAGGCGGCGATAGGGCACGGGATGATCACCTTGCGCCAGGCCGGCCTCATCGAGGTGGCTGCGGGTTCCACCTCGATCGAAGAGGTCCTGCGCGTCATCGCCTGACGTCGTCGCATCGGGGCTCAGGTGCGCCGGTCTCCCCGCCGACAACTGTCAGTATGCACTCGCCGTCACGCCTGGTCGCCGAGTTCCTGGTCGACCGCAAGGTCCTCTCCCGCGACGCGGCGGAGGAAGCCGTCGAGGAGGAGGCGTCCACCGGCGTCCCCCTCGCCAAGATCCTCTCCTCGCGGGGCATGGTCGGCGAGCGCGACCTGGTCGCAGCGGTCGCCAGCCAGCTCCAGCTCGACTTTTGGGACCCCCAGCTGGCCCCGATCGCCCCGATGGTCGACGGCCTGATCCCCCCCCTGCTGGCTCTGCGCCACCGGGCGGTCGCCGTCGCCACCGACGGTGACACCTTGGTGGTGGCCATGGAGGACCCCGGCGACGCGGCCGGGATCACCGCCATCGAGAAGGAGACCGGCTGGCAGGTGCGCCCGGCGCTGGCCGCGTCGGCCGACCTGCGTGCCGCCCTGGCGGCCACCTACCCCGGCGCCGACGAAGGCGTCGAGGGGAGCGACGCCGACGCCGGGCTCGTGGAGGAGGGCGAGCTTCACCTGAACACCCTGCTGACCCGGGTGGTGGAGCTCGGTGCCTCCGACCTTCACCTGTCGGTGGGCATCCCCCCGACGGTGCGCGTCGACGGCGGGGTGGCGCCCATGGAGGGTTTGGAGCCGCTCAACGGCTCCGAGGTGCGACGTTTGATCTACGGAATCTTGACCCAGCGCCAGCGGGAGCGATTCGAGGCCGAGCTCGAGCTCGACACCTCCCACGCGGTGCCGAACGTGGGCCGCTTCCGAGTCAACGTCTTCCTCCAGCGCGACAACGTCGGCGCCGTCCTGCGTACCATCCCCTACAAGATCGTCCCCCTCGAGGCCCTGGGCGTACCCGCCGTGGTGGGGGAGCTGGCCAAGCTGCCCCGCGGCCTGGTGCTGGTCACCGGCCCCACCGGCTCGGGCAAGTCCACGACCCTGGCATCGATGGTCGACGTCATCAACTCGACCCGGGCCCTGCACATCATGACCGTCGAGGACCCCATCGAGTTCTTGCACAGCCACAAGCGCTCCATCGTCAACCAGCGCGAGGTGGGCGACGACACCACGTCGTTCGCGTCCGCCCTCAAGCACGTCCTGCGCCAGGACCCCGACGTCATCCTGGTCGGCGAGATGCGCGACCTGGAGACCATCTCGGCGGCGCTGACGGCGGCCGAGACCGGCCACCTGGTGTTCGGCACCCTGCACACCCAGGACGCCCCCCAGTCGGTCGACCGCATCATCGACGTCTTCCCCTCCCACCAGCAGCAGCAGATCCGGGTCCAGCTCGCCTCCGCCCTCCAGGCGGTCGTCACCCAGCAGCTGCTGCCCCGCCACCGCGTGAAGGGCAGGGTGGCGGCCTGCGAGGTCCTGGTGGCCACCGCCGCCGTCCGCAACCTCATCCGGGAGGGCAAGACCCACCAGATCTACAGCTCCATGCAATCGGGAGGTAAGCAGGGAATGCAGACCATGGACCAGTCCCTGGCCGAACTGGTGCGTCAGGGCAAGGTGTCGATGGAAGCGGCGCTCGAGCGCTGCGGCCACGAGGCCGACCTGCGCCGTCTGGTCAGCGGGGTTCGGTGATGGCGCAGACCTTCGCCTACCGCGTCCGCGACCGCGCCGGCCAAATAGTCTCGGGTTCCCTCGAGGCTGAGAACCCCACCCTGGTGGCTAACAAGCTGCGGGAGATGGGCTACGTACCCATCACCATCGCCCGCAGGCAGGCCATGAGCTTCGGCGCCGAGTTCCACATGCCCGGTCTCGGGAGCAGGGTGAAGCTCAAGGAGATCGCCGTGTTCAGCCGGCAGTTCTCCACCATGATCAACGCCGGGCTGACCCTCCTGCGCAGCCTGTCGATCCTCGCCGCCCAGACCGACAACCACTACTTCTCCGGGGTTATCGACTCCGTCCGGGTGGACGTGGAGAGCGGCTCGTCACTGTCGCAGGCCCTGACCCGCCATCCCAAGCAGTTCAACCGCCTATACGTGGCCATGGTCAGGGCGGGTGAGAGCGGCGGCGCCCTCGACCGGACCCTCGACGAGCTGTCGTCGACCATCGAGAAGCAGGTGGAGCTGCGGGGAAAGATCCGCTCCGCCCTGGCCTACCCCATCGCGGTGTTGTGCCTGGTGGCCTGCATCCTCGCCGCCATGCTCATATTCATCATCCCGATCTTCAAGAAGATGTACACCGAGCTCGGGGGCACGCTGCCGGCCATGACCCGGGGACTGATCGCCATCTCCAACGTGGCGGTCAAGGGCCTCCCCGTGGTCATCGTGCTCGGCATAATTGGCGTCGTCGTCTTCAAGAAATGGGTGGCGACGGAAAAGGGGCGCGCCCGGTGGGACGCGTTCAAGCTGCGCATCCCGGTCATGGGCACTCTGGCGCGGAAGATATCCCTCGCCCGCTTCGCGTCGAGCCTCTCCACCCTGTTGAGCTCGGGCGTACCCGTGCTCGAGTCGCTGGAGATCACCGCGGAGACGGTCGGCAACAGCGTGGTGGCCAAGGGCGTGAGGGCCATCGCCGAGGGTGCCAAGCGGGGCGAGCCGTTCACCAAGCCCTTGGAGGACCACCCCGTGTTCCCGCCCATGATCACCCAGATGATGGCTGTGGGCGAGGAGACGGGCGCCCTCGACGACCTGTTGCGCAAGGTGGCCATGTTCTTCGAGCAGGAGGTGGAGTCCATGGTCAGCGCCCTCACCGCCCTGCTCGAGCCGCTGCTCATCGTGGTGCTCGGCAGCGCCGTGGGCGGCATGGTGGTGGCGCTGTACCTGCCCATGTTCGACATAATCAAGCTGGTAGGCAACAACAAGTGAACGGCCGTCGGGGGCGGTGAACGCCGCACCACCCCGCCACGTGTCATATTGGGGGCCGTGAGGGGGCTCTCAGCTCTTGTAGCTCGGCGGACCGGGCATGGACGATCGAGGCGCGTTGTCGCTGTCGCGACCGCAGTTGCCGCCCCGTTGTTGGCCGTCGCCCTGGTAACCGCCTCCCCGGCGCTGGCCGCGTCCCCGGTGTCGGCAGCGGCGGCGCCGGCGACGACGACCACCGCAGCACCCGCCAGCACCACCTCGGCCGCCGGCGCTGCAGGCGTAGGGTCCCCGATTGCGCCACCGCCCATACCGCCGGTACCACTCTCCGTCACCGACGGGCAGACGGCGACCGTCCTGATGGCCCAGGCGCTGGGCTTGACCGCGCCTCAGCCCTCCAACCCGTCCACGTCCCCTTCCCCGTCCCCTTCCCCGTCCTCGTCCCTGTCCCAGGCTCTGAGCCAGGTGGTGGCCCAGCTCGACGAGGCAACCGTGACCGCCCATCAGGCTGGGGCCGCGGCCCAGGCAGCCACACTCCAGGCCCAGGCGGAAGCCGCCCGGGCCGCTGACGCCCAGCGTGCCTACGCCGGCATGAACGGCGCTCTGGAAGCCATGGCTGTGACGATGTACGAGACCGGCTCGGACGGCCTCCAGCTGGTGAAGGCCACCCACGACATCGACGAGTTGGCGTGGAGCCGGATCTACGCCGAGCACACCGTGGACCCGAGCGGCCTGCTGGGCGAGCGCAAGGCTGACGCCACCCGCGCCCACATCGCGGCAGCCGCCGCCCACCGGGACCAGCTCCGGGCCCAGGTCAACCAAGCTCAGGCCGCCGCCGCGCTGGCCGTGACGACCGCAGCGCAGCAGGCGCTGCGCCAGCAGCTCATAGCCCTCGGAGGCCAGGGCGCCGCCCTCGCCGCGGAGAGGACCAACCTCTCCACCCAGCTCGGCGCCAACGCCACCAGCTCGACCTCTCTGCAGTTCACCCCGTCGAGCCCCGTCCCCCCCCAGGTGGCGACGGTCGGCGTGGCTTTGCAGTGGGCGTTCGCCGAGCTGGGCAAGCCCTACGTGTGGGGCGCCACCGGCCCGAACACCTTCGACTGCTCAGGTCTCACCCAGTACGTGTGGCACAAGGCAGGCGTCGACATACCCCGGGTGGCCGCCGACCAGGACACCTGGAGCATCCCTGTCCCGCTGTCCCAGCTCCTGCCCGGCGACCTCGTCTTCTACGGCACCACCGACATCCACCACGTCGGCATCTACATCGGCAACGGCCTCATGATCAACGCACCCCATACCGGCGCGGTGGTGAGCGTCAGCTCCATCTGGTGGAGCGACCTCAACGGGTTCGGGCGGGTGCACACCATCGGGGTACCCGTACCCGACCATTCCCCGCCCACGCCGGCCACGCCCGCTCCGCCCGCGGTGATCGGCGCCCCCGTGCCCTCCCAGCCCACGCCTCCGCCGGGATGGAAGGCAGCTCCGGGCGCCACCGCGCCCATGCCGGGCTACGGCAACCCGTCCACCCCGTCGACGACCATGCCCTCCGCGACGGTGCCGGCGACGTCGTCGACGAGCGCCCCGAGCTCGACCACCACGACGACACTGCCCCCGGTGACCGACACGGCGCCG